>JBLHLW010000074.1:0-17006 GCA_047621345.1 Minisyncoccia bacterium
CGTATCGCCGCAACCACCGGGGCAAAGGTTATTCCCGTAATTGCCACCTTTCTACCGGGTTACCGTGGCTGGAAAGTCACGTTCTATCCTCCCTGGGAAAACTATCCCGGGGATGACCTAACGGCAGCGACTCGCAAGATGAATGCGTTTATTGAGGACCGCATTCGTGAAACTCCGAATGAATATTTCTGGACTCACAAACGCTTCAAGACCCGGCCTGCCGACACACAAAGCGTCTATGCGAACGTCGACAAACCTGTCGCAACTTCCAATACGGCCAACTTATAACCGGTTTATGAAAATCAAATTTACCAAGATGCATGGCGCGGGCAACGATTTCATCGTCATCGACGCGATCAACCAACATATCAACTTGACGCCCGCCCAGTGGCGCCAACTGGCAGATCGCCGCTTCGGTATCGGCGCAGATCAAATTCTGATCGTTGAGGCATCAGGAGCGGCCGATATCGATTTTAAGTACCGCATTTTCAATGCCGATGGCGGCGAAGTCGAGCAATGTGGTAACGGGGCGCGGGCATTCGTCCGGTTCGTAACCGAAAAAAAATTGACTAAAAAAACAGTGCTCACGGTCGCCACGATGAATGGCGTCATCGTACCGAGACTTGAGACCGACGGCAGTGTTACGGTTGATATGGGCGCACCGGTGTTACTTCCCTCGCAAGTCCCTTTTGATGTGACAGGCATTGATAGCACCGCTAGCGGGGATGACACGCTGTGGCCACTACAAATAAATGGCCGCACGATCATGATGTCGGTATTGTCGATGGGCAATCCACATGCGGTACACATCGTCGATGACGTCGACACGGCGGACTTGTCGCTTGATGGTCCAGCAATCGAACATCATGTGCGCTTTCCTAATCGCGTGAATGCCGGTTTCATGCAGATTTTAGATCGGCACGCGATCCGCTTACGCGTCTTTGAACGCGGAGCGGGAGAAACCCTAGCCTGTGGTACCGGCGCATGCGCCGCAGTGGTAACAGGGATCAGGCGTGGACAACTAGATACCCCCGTGCGCGTAGAGGCACTTGGTGGAACGCTTTCGATCGAATGGAATGGGGGAACTTCTCATGTGATGTTGAGCGGACCGGCAATAACAGTGTTCGAAGGTGAAATTACCTTGCCAGACTGAGGACTAGGCTGGCGTCGCCATTCTGAGTCGATATAGCCGCTGCCGATAATTACCTTCCGGACCTTTGATGCCACAGTCGACATCTTCGAACAACCGCGCGATCCGACTCAAGGTCTGTCGCTGTTCGTTCGATTGAATCAATATCAGACGTCGCTTACTGCGCGGATGGATGTCACGAATATCGATCAGCAGACAATGCCCGCAATCCGCAGCATTCACGTTGAGTAACAAGGCCTCGGCGCGAGACAAACCAAAAACAACTGCCAACTCAAGGCGCGCAGCCAGAAATGAAACTGGCTGGTTTCTGTCACAACCCAGTTCTTTGCTCGCTGCTTCCGCCCACAACGCACGAGCAGCCACATCGGCAATTTTTTGAAGCAGATGCTGCGCTTGCTGACTCCCTTGCGCCGCCGCTTTCTGAAGCCAGAAGGCAGCTTCCACATCCTTGGAATGGTCGCTGCGCCGACTTCGCCAGGCGGCCACACCCAATTCCAGTTGCGCTACCGTATGCCCGGCTTCAGCCGCTTTCTGGACGTAGTATTGAGAATCAAGCAAATTACGTTGCGAAAACTCCGGCTTCAGATAGATCCGGGACGTCGCAAACCACGCCTCTGCCAATCCCAGCTCACCCGCAGCGATCAACCAGCGCAGCGCTTTCTTATAGTTGGCCAAGCCACGTACTTCTGTCAAACGTGTTCCGTTGCAATCCATGCGTCCAAACCATAATCCGAGCGCAAAGCATGACTGACGATCACCTCCGCTAGCGGCAGCATCAAGGAAGCGCTCAAGCTCTAATGCATCGAAATTGCCTCGAGCCATTAATATTTGACAACAGCGAGCCAGCAACGGCCCTTCATCAAGCACCCCCTCGTCTGATGGCTCGATCATGTAACGTGACTGCCGCCTATCGACTACCTGGCGGGCTAATGGCAACGCCCATTGCAAAAAAATATCTTGATTTCCGGCTTGCCAAGCATGTTCAGCAAGTGCGTACTGCGCTCGTGCAACACCACCATCGGCAGCAAGAACTGTCCACCTCAAAACAGATTTTTTTGCCGTGTCATTGGCTGGCATTTTCAGGGTAGACGAATGGAAAGAGTGACTGGAAAGTGCGCGAAGGTCACCTCCGTCGCAACCATTGGCATGGCCGATCAACTGCGCCATCAGCCATTGCGCTTCGCCAATTCCCGCATTCGCCACGGCTTCCAGCGCCATCCACGCTTTCCGCCGCAGGATATCGCTGGTGCAATCACCGGTCTGCGCCAGGACCAGTTTTGCCAGAACCAGTCCTGCCTGCAGGACACCGGAATCAAATGCCCTTTCGTACCAGACACAGAGTGAAGCGGGTTGCGCGACGCGTGAGGCGGCTTCGAAAGGAATATGACTACCAATTAATAACCACGCTTCGTCTTGCTGTTGATGTGCCGCGCGATCGAGCCAGTACAACGCTGTCGCCACACTTTTTGGCAAACCAGCGCCCCCGAACAAATAACGCTTGCCTAGGGCAAGTTGTGCAGGGGCCTGGCCTGCACGCGCAGCCCGTATGACGAGTAACTCTTCCCGATTTGCCATTTTGAACTTTTGGTTGTGATTGACTTATATTCCTAGTTGCAAGGATTTATCACGAACACATAGCAGGCCATGATTAAAATCAACGTTGCCTTAAATACCACGCTCCCCGTGTCATTTGATACCTCCTGGTGTGGCTATTTGGTATGAACATCTTTGTGTCGCGAACGGGTAATAGCCCTACTTTTATTACCCAAAACCAACTCGCTAATCTGGCCACCCGTTGTCGGTTAGAATTCTGGCACTCCTTCGCAGGCGCCCTTCCACTCGAAGCGACGAGTGGAGGCGCAGCGGAACTTTCATAAGAACGCTATCCCATGACATCCAAACTAGACCCAGGCGCCATCGCCGAATACCTAGAACAGACGCCACAATTTTTTGAAGAACACGCCGAACTGCTCGGAAAAATTAAATTAAGCAGCGCACTCGGCGGGCGCACGTTGTCGCTGCAGGAACGACAAATGGAGATACTCCGGCAAAAAGTCAAAGCCATGGAGTTACGACTTGCCGAACTCACTCGCCTTGCGCAGGAAAATCATGCTATTGCAGAGAAGTTTCAGCAGTGGACGCGCGCCTTGCTCTTGGCACGTAGCGATGTGGACCTGCCCCATGCGCTCGTCGATGGACTCAAGACCATTTTTTCGGTGCCGCACGTTGCACTCCGTATCTGGCAGGCTGCACCAGATTTTTCCCATACTTGGTTTGCTGCTCCGGTATCGCAAGATGCCCGCCTGTTTGCCGGCAGCTTGCATGGGCCGTTCTGTGGCAGCAATGATGATTACGAGGCAGCAACGTGGTTCGATGACAGCCCTACTATTCAATCGATCGCAATGCTGCCTTTGCGAAGAGGAGCCACACCGGGTGTATTTGGCATGCTCGTGCTGGGTTCGGCAGATCCCCAGCGGTTTTCGTCGGAGATGGCGACAGACTTTCTGGTGAATATCGGCACCACCTCTAGCGCATCACTGACTTGCCTGCTGGAATAAAGCCGAGTACTCAGATGGTCACAACAACATCAGAAAAGTCGGTCCACGACTATTTGAATGCACTGAAAAACTTGCGACACCTGGCACCGTTGACGATCGACAATTACCGACGAGACTTGGCAGAATTATCAGTAATGGCCGCGCTACTGGAGCCAGGACTTGCACTAACGGACCTCACAACGCTACAGATACGACGGTGTACATCGCACTTGCATGCGCGCGGCCTGGACCCACGTTCCATTGCGCGCAAGCTGTCAGCTTGGCGTGGTTTTTTTAACTGGCTAGCCGAACAAGACACCGTGCGCGTCAATCCTGTCGATGGCGTGAAGGCACCCCGGCGCGGCGCCCCCTTACCCAAAGCCTTATCCGCTGATGATGCCGTGCGACTGGTTGCAGGTGCAGCAAACCTTGACAGTAACGAGACGGTCCAGCGCAGTTGTGATCATGCGATGTTCGAATTGCTTTATTCAAGCGGTTTGCGCGTCTCCGAACTGGCAGCACTCGACATTCGCCACACAAAAACTGCCCGTCATCAATCTGCCGGTTGGATCGATCTTGCGGGGGCAGAAGTCACCGTAACAGGTAAGGGGAACAAAATGCGCAGCGTGCCGGTCGGACGTGCCGCACTGTCCGCCATCGAAATTTGGCTCGCCAATCGCCCATCGGTGATGAACGCAGACCCCGATGCTCTCTTTCTGAGTAGCCGCGGCAGCCGCATCTCGGTGCGATTAATTCAGCTGCGCCTGAAAGCCCATGCCATCAAGGTCGGCATTCCGGCTAACGTGCATCCGCATGTGTTGCGTCACTCCTTTGCGTCCCATCTACTGCAATCATCCGGCGATTTGCGGGCTGTGCAGGAAATGCTGGGACATGCTTCGATTACCTCAACACAGGTTTATACTGCGTTGGATTTTCAGCGACTAGCGCAGGTCTATGACGCAGCTCATCCCCGCGCCAGAAAAAAAATTTAACTCCAAAAACTATCTGCTTCGCGCGAATGTCGGTAACGCGATATGAAAGTGATACTGCACTGACCGGCCATTGGAAATTTAAAAAATGCCTCCATATAACTCCACTCATGTCTATTAAGCGCTTCGACGCACAGAACTGATCCATGGCTCTCATTCCTACAACCATCTTGACCGGGTTTCTTGGTGCCGGCAAAACGACGCTACTCAATCGCATCCTGCAAGAACCGCACGGGTTCCGCATCGCCGTCATTGAAAACGAGTTTGGCCCTGAAAATATTGACAACGAAATTCTTGTTCAAGACAGCTCCGAACAGATCATCGAAATGAACAACGGCTGCATTTGTTGTTCGGTACGCGGCGACCTGATTGTCGGCTTGACAGCACTGGCGGCACGCCGCGACGCTGGTGAATTGCACTTTGACCGCATCGTGATTGAAACAACCGGACTGGCCAACCCTGGGCCCGTAGCGCAAACTTTCTTCGTCGATGATGCCGTCGCCAGCCAATATATGTTGGACGCCGTGATCACGGTCGTTGATGCCAATCACGCAATGCAGCAACTTGACGATCACGAAGAAGCGCAACGCCAGATCGGCTTTGCTGATCGTATTTTGATTTCCAAAAGTGATCTGGTCACCGACGAAACACTACAACGGTTGACCGCACGCATACAGCGGATTAATCCGCGTGCCGCAATCGGTAAAAGTGCATTTGGGATCACTCCAATCGCAGATATCCTCGACATTCGCGGCTTCAACCTCAATGACAAACTCGATATCGATCCGGCGTTCCTGAGCCAGGAAGATACTCATGCTCATGAGCATGATCATGAGCATGAGCATGATTGCGATGCGCACGCAGGTCACGACCACCATCACTCAGGCCATACGGACGACATCAAAGCATTTGTATTTAAAAGCCTGCGCGCTTTTGACACGGCACGGCTCGATGACTTCCTTGGTGGCATCGTGCAGGTATATGGCCCTCGCATGTTGCGCTACAAGGGTGTACTTGTCATGGATGGGGCCGACCGGAAAGTGTTGTTTCAAGGCGTACATCAAATCATGGGCAGCGACATTGGCGCACGCTGGGGAGAGACCGAAAAGCGGGAGAGTAAGTTGGTTTTTATAGGCAAAAACTTACCCGAAGAAATTTTTATACGCGGACTGGAACAGTGTTTGGTATAAACTGTCGTAGAGGTCCGCATCATGGTTCGCTGCTGGCATTAGAGTCCGTACCTGATGCAGCAAGGGCCTGCCAGAGGTGATGCAAACGGCCATCACTAAAAATGAATGTCATGAGCAATGTACGCCATGATGTATTTTTAACACAGGCATCACCCAGATCTATATCAGTTAGTTGCAACAGAGCGCTTCAGAGCCAAAGCACCCCGATCCGGCACACCTCTGCGCATAAACAATGCCAGCGCGGGATTTGAGGGTAATATTCAACGAACTGCAGTCTCGAAAGTAACCGAAGTGGCAACCAAAACAACCAAAACAAATTCTTCTGCGTCCTCCGACGGCACTCTGCTGACCGAAGAGCAATTGCTTAAGATGAGCGAGAAGGATTACATGAATGAGGCGCAACTGACCTTCTTCAAGTCTCGTTTGCAGCAACTCGAAAAAGACCTGCTCAAGAACGCCGGCGAAACAACCGAACACTTGCGTGAGACTGTCCTGGTACCTGATCCCGCGGATCGTGCAACGATTGAAGAAGAACATGCACTGGAACTGCGTACACGCGACCGTGAACGCAAACTATTAAAAAAAGTCCAACAGTCCATTGCTATTATCGAGAACGGAGAATATGGCTGGTGCGAGGAAACTGGTGAACCGATTGGCATTCCTCGCTTGCTGGCAAGACCAACTGCAACGCTGTCATTAGAAGCTCAACAACGGCGCGAATTGAAGCAAAAACTTTACGGTGACTAAGCGAAAGCAAAATGACGAAAATGCTTCCTGTGTCCCTGCAGACGAGCGTCGGATCGTCAAAGACTCACTAGTCCATCAAGACAAAAACACGGCAAGAAAGATGAGTATGGCAGGATTTTGACCGTACTCACACAACAAACAATCTATTGAAGCAGGAACTTTTAGAGGTAATTGCAGTTGTTTAACATTTCAGGAATGCCGTGGGTTTTTTTTCATTTCTAGGCAAGAAAAATCATCGAGATGTCTCTCCAATCTCGGAAATCGACGCGCCCCGGCGAAAGCGAGGCGCGCCTGTAACTCGGGTCAACTCAACCATCACAGCAGAGCGCATTGCAAATTCCCAGGGTGTCCAGCGGGACGCCGCAAGAAAAACGGCGCTGAAGATTGATGCGATCGAAAGCGAGATGTCCTACGAACTGACTCGCCCGCCCGGCACAATGTCCGGGGCGCAAATCGCACCGACGCTGCAGCCCCCCGAAAATTTGGGAAACATCCCTACTGGCGCCGGCAAAGCCTCCAAACAACCTCCTGACGACGAATTTCTCGAAACATTGCCCGGATTGGCCATGTCAACAGACTTCATGTTGGGCGGTGACGTGGGACTGCATAAGATCGGTTTACCGTTGTCTGAAACCGCACCGATCATTGAAGAGGCAGCAATTTTATTTGCTAATGATCAAAATGAAATCGTCGAAAGTATGTTGCTTGATGCGATAGAAGAGGACCACGCTGGCGAAGCATCACAAACGGTGTGGGCCATGCTCTTCGACTTGTACCAAATTATCGGACGCCAGGAGGCGTTCGAGAAACTGGCAGCGGCTTATGCGAGCAAATTTGAACGCTCCCCGCCAACCTGGATTACCTTTGCGCAAGGGGAGTCCGATTCTGTTGCAGTCACACAATCCGCCAGAAAACCGATCGCTCTTTCAGGCAATCTTGATGCGTCCATTCAAAAACAGCTCGAGCGCATCCGAAACCTAAGCGTTGGTCAAGGGCAAATACAACTCGACTTCACGCGTCTCGCAGCTATCACCACCGAAGGCTGCAAGATGTTGCTTGAGACCTTGAAAGAACTGCAGCAAGCGGGTTGCTCCATTGGGCTCACCCATGCAAGAGAATTATCGGATAGGGTACGCGCAACATGTGAAATCGGTCGTCGTGGCGACACCGAGGTGGCATGGCTGTTATTGCTGGAACTTCTGCAATTACAAGATCGGCAACAAGACTTTGAAGACGCCAGTATCGATTACTGCGTGACATTCGAAGTCTCACCACCCGCGTTCGTTGATCGGCCAGCACTGCCCGCCGTCACAGTGACGCCTACTCAGGATGATGTTTTTCTGATGCCTGTTCTGGTCGATGGCAAGTCCGACCTGATCAACGATATCACCTTGTTTGCGGCCAGGCATAATCCGGCAATCATCGATTGCAAACATCTCGCACGGGTAGATTTCAGCGCTGCAGGCCAATTGTTAAGTTGCCTGGCTCCATTGGTCGGGGACGATCGCGTGATCGAACTGCACAATGTTAATCAACTGGTTACCGCGCTGTTTAATGTCATGGGACTGCGCGAAATCGCCCGCATCATTCCACGTAAAGAATAGCCACTGCTGCCGACTCCGGCTTGCAATCGACCACCCCAACCCCACTTCCAAGTATGAAACAGTGATTCGGCACCTCGAGAGCCTCTCGCTGCACACGACTTTTGAAAGGTAGGCATGGAACAATTTCACGGAACGACCATCCTGTCGGTACGACGCGGCAGCTCAGTAGCACTGGGCGGAGACGGTCAAGTTACCCTCGGCAACATCGTCATGAAGGGTACCGCGCGCAAAGTGCGCAAGCTGTATAACGGCAAAGTACTGGCCGGATTTGCCGGTGGTACGGCAGACGCGTTCACTTTGATTGAACTGTTCGAAGCCAAGCTCGAAAAATACCAGGGCAACTTGATGCGTGCATCCGTGGAACTGGCCAAGAACTGGCGCACCGACCGTATGCTACGGCGCCTCGAAGCGATGCTATTGGTCGCCGATCATGAAACTACACTGGTTATCACAGGCAACGGCGATGTCCTAGAGCCCGAAGACGGCATCGGATCAATTGGCTCGGGCGGTGCCTTTGCGCAATCTGCGGCCAAGGCACTGCAGGAAAATACGGATCTGTCTCCAGCCGATATCGTCCGGAAATCGCTGACGATCGCTGGTGAACTGTGTATTTACACCAATCTTTCCCAGACGATCGAGACACTAGAATGACCATCGCCCACACGCTAATGAACATGACTCCGCAAGAAATTGTGACTGAACTCGACAAGCACGTGGTTGGCCAAGCCAACGCAAAACGCGCGGTTGCCATCGCGCTACGCAATCGCTGGCGCCGTCAGCAAGTTGCCGAACCGTTGCGTCACGAAATTACCCCTAAAAATATCCTGATGATCGGACCGACCGGCGTCGGCAAGACTGAAATCGCGCGCCGACTTGCGCGTCTCGCCGATGCGCCGTTCATCAAGATTGAAGCCACCAAATTCACCGAAGTCGGCTACGTCGGGCGCGATGTCGACACCATCATCCGTGACTTAATCGATATTGGTATCAAGCAAACCCGCGAATCCGAAATGCGTAAGGTCCGTGACCGTGCCAGCGAGGCTGCCGAAGAACGGGTCCTCGATATTCTGGTGCCGCCGGCACGCGACTTCGGCATCCAGCCAGTCGCGGCGGATGGCACTCCTGCCGCCGGCAGCACCACTCGGCAAACTTTCCGCAAACGCTTGCGCGAAGGCTCACTCGACGACCACGAGATCGAGATCGAAGTAACCGATAGCGGTCCGCAAATGGAAATCATGGCACCGCCCGGCATGGAAGAAATGACCGAGCAAATCAAGACGATGTTCTCTGGCGTCAGTGGTAATCGCAAGAAGCCACGAAAACTCAAGATCAAGGAAGCGCTAAAGTTACTGATCGACGAAGAGGCCGGAAAACTCCTCAATGAAGACGAACTCAAGCAAAAGGCAATCACGAATGTCGAGCAGAACGGTATCGTGTTCCTCGATGAAATCGACAAAATAGCCAGTCGTTCCGAAACAGGCGGCGCGGAGGTCTCGCGCGCCGGTGTGCAACGCGACTTGCTTCCATTGGTCGAGGGCACCACGGTCAACACCAAGTACGGCATGATTCGCACCGACCATATTCTGTTCATCGCTTCGGGGGCATTTCATCTGGCGAAGCCCTCCGATCTGATACCCGAGCTACAAGGCCGCTTCCCAATTCGGGTTGAGCTCGAATCACTGTCGATCGCAGACTTTGAGCGCATATTGACCGGTACCGACGCCTGCCTGACCCGGCAATACCAAGCCCTGCTGGCGACCGAAAATTTGACCGTCACGTTCACTGATGATGGCATCCGCCGACTGGCTGAGATCGCCTATTCGGTCAATGAAAAGACCGAAAATATTGGTGCACGCCGGCTGTATACGGTGATGGAAAAACTGCTCGAAGACATGTCTTTTGACGCGACGCAACGCAAGGGCGAAACGGTCAATATCACGGCGCCTTATGTCGACGAGCGACTTGGTGCATTGGCTGTCAACGAGGACCTATCGCGCTACGTGCTGTAGTCGGGACGGCAACCCGCCTAGCCGCCGTTCTGGCCAGGCTGAGTGCCCGGCGGAACATTTGGAAGTGTCTCCGAGGGCGGCTCGTCGAGCGGTGGTGGCATGACAGGCAAAGCTTGCTGATCCGTCGGTGTCACTAGCGTTGCCGGCATCGCTGGTGCAACCTGCGCCTGCGTCCGATCGGGCACTGGCTGCATCATCAACGGCGGCGATACGGCAGACAAATTCACCTGCTGCATCGATGTCTTAGCGCCCTCCTGTAACTCGACACGCTTGACGATGCCCCCCTCAGACAACAGCACATACTGATTGTGGACTTCCTTGACGATCACACCAGGGATTACCTCACTGTCGACCCGCGTCGCCAGCGGCGGCTTGCCGTCAGCCACTAAGATGGCAACGCTCTCGCGTGCATTGCCGGCGACCACGACGCCTTTGAGCTGAAAATTGCTGGCCAGCGCCACCTTTGCGGCACGCCCGCCAAACAGGCCTGCAGCCGCGTCCAAGGAGGCATCGCCTTGAGTTGGCTGTACGACGCCCACCATCGGTCGTTGCGGTGGCTTCACGAATTGCAGCGCCCAGTAGGTCGCTGACGCGCACAACGCCATGAACAGAAAAAAACTGGCAATTAACGGCACGTGCTTCATGCGATTCCTTCCGGATGCGACCAATTGCCTGGAAGAGTTACTCGGGTATTCATCATCACCTCACCAGCTGGTTAATTTCAATAATAGGCATCAGTACCGCCAGTACAATCAGTAAGACCACAACACCCATCGCCAGAATCAGCGCCGGCTCAAGCAAGCCGGCAATGGTCAGCGCGCGCCGTTCGAGATCTTGCTCTTGGGCGTTCGAAGCACGTTCCAGCATCGCCGGCAATTCACCGGTGATTTCGCCAGCGCGGATCATGTGGATCAACATGGGCGGGAAATGCTTGTGCGCCGATAGTGCACGCGCCAGACCGACCCCTTCGCGCACACTATTGGCAGCCTCTTCCACTTGCAATCGCATCGCGACATTTGACAGCGTATCCCTGCTGGTCTGCAAGGCACGCAGGATCGGTACACCGGAACCCGTAGTAATGGCCAGTGTGCTGGCAAAACGGGCGGTATTAAGGCTGCGCTCGAACTTGCCATACAGCGGCGCGGTCAGCAGCCAGGTGTGCCAGCGCAACTTGATGTCGGCATTTTTCAACGCCGTGCGCCAGGCAAGCCCGAATGCGATCGCCGCGACGAGCACCATCCAACCATAGTTGCGCACGAAGTCCGACACGGCCAGCATCAACACGGTCAGCAGCGGCAATTTTTGTTTGGTGTTGGCAAACACCGAAACGATTTGCGGCACCACATAGGTCAGCAGGAAAATCACGATGGCGAAGGCGACGACAGTGACGATGGCCGGATAAGTAAAGGCCAGCTTGACCTTCTGGACCAGCGCATTGCGCCGTTCGATGTAATCGGCCAGCCGCGACAGCACCTTGGCCAATTGGCCAATTTGCTCGCCGGAGGCCACTAGCGCGCGATAAATATCGGCAAAGTCGCGCGGATGATGCGACAGCGCATCCGAGAGCGACGCGCCACCCATTACCTCAGAGCGGACCGAGGCAATCAGGTCGCGCAGATACGTGCGCTCGGCCTGCTCCAGCAACGCCGAGAAAGCCTGCTCCAGCGGCAGACTAGCTTCCAGCAGGCTGGCCAGTTGGCGCGTGAACAAGGCCAGTTCGTTGGTTGATAATTTATCGCCGAAGCTGCGCGCCTTGGTCTGGCCGGACTCATCAACCTGCGAGGCAATGGCACCGACCGTAATCGGCGTCATGCCCTGACTGCGCAAGTCCGCTCTGGCGGCACGGGCGCTGTCGGCGTTGAGCACACCTTTTTTAGTTTTGCCGTCGTCGTCGACGGCTTCGTAGCGGAATGCCGGCACGCGTTAATCCTTGGTGACGCGCAGCAATTCTGCCTGCGTGGTGACGCCGTTGGTAAGCCATCGCTCACCATCTTCGCGCATGGTGCGCATACCATCGCGCTGGGCCGCATTGCGGATGTCGGCTTCAGAAGCCTGATTGTGAATCTGCGCCCGGATCGCCTCGGTCGTGCGCAGCAATTCATAGACGCCAACCCGGCCCTGATAACCGGTCTGGCCACATTTTTCGCACCCGACCGCTTGCCAGTAGGTACCGTCAAAAACGCGACATTCAGCACACAATTTGCGCACCAGCCGCTGCGCTACGACGCCCAACAGTGACGACGACAGCAAGAACGGCTCGATCCCCATGTCAAGCAAGCGCGTCACTGCTGCCGCAGAATCATTGGTGTGCAAAGTGGCCAGCACCAGATGTCCGGTCAGCGAAGCTTGCACCGCAATCTGCGCTGTTTCGAGGTCGCGGATTTCGCCGATCATGATGACATCGGGATCCTGCCGCAAAATCGCCCGCAACGCCTTGGCAAACGTCATGTCGATACGCTGGTTAACCTGCGTCTGGCCGACACCTGCCAGTTCATATTCGATCGGATCCTCGACTGTGAGGATGTTGGTGGTCGAGACATTGAGCATCGATAGCGCGGCATACAACGTCGTGGTCTTGCCTGAGCCGGTCGGTCCGGTCACCAGCACGATGCCGTGCGGTTGGCTGATCAACTCGTCAAATTGTGGCATCACGACGTCACTCATACCAAGATGTTCGAGGTCGAGCCGGCCAGCTTCCTTATCCAGTAAGCGCAGCACGGCGCGCTCTCCATGCCCTGTCGGCAAGGTCGAAACACGTACATCGACCGGTTTTCCGCCAACCCGCAGCGTAATCCGGCCGTCCTGCGGAAGACGTTTTTCTGCAATATCGAGCTGGGCCATGATCTTGATGCGCGAAATCAGCGACGCATGGATGGCTTTTTTCGGTCGCACCACGTCGCGCAGCGTGCCATCAATACGAAACCGCACCACGGAAATCTGCTCGAACGGCTCGATATGAATATCCGATGCTCCCTCACGCAACGCCTGCGTCAGCAGCGCATTAATCATTCGGATCACTGGGGCGTCATCGGCTGACTCGAGCAAGTCCTCGACCGCTGGCATGTCCAGCATCAACTTGTTGAGGTCGAGGTCGGATTCGTATTCGTCGATCACTTGCGCAGCATCGCCGCCGGAACCCGCGTAGGCCCGAGCAATGGCTTCTTCCAGTTCGCCATGCGGCATCGAGCGTAATTTGATGCGACCGAAGCGACGGCTGACCTCGGCCACCGCAGTCGACTGCGTGGCATCGGACACCCAGACCTCGACGGCGCTGTCGGGCGTTAGACGATGCGCCAGCAACGCAAAGTCGCGGGCAAAAGCGTAGGGTAAAAGTCGTGCATCTATCATGGCAGCTCGCTGGCAGTCAGGTTAGTTGGGGATGGGTGCCGGATCAGGCGACACCTTCGGTGGCAGACCCTGCGCGGGCGCAATAGGCCGGACCATCTTGCCACCTCCCGGCGAGCCATCGTCCAGCACCGGCAAGGTCGGAGCGAGCATAGTTGGCAGCACGGCCGATTCAGCTGGCTGCGATTGCTGCTGGACCTTGCGCATCAGGTCGTACCGGTCACCAGACAGGCTGAGACTTTGCTCATTGCTGCGGATGATGGTCGGGCGCAGGAAGACCATCAGGTTGGTCTTGGTGCGGTTGCGTTTTTGGTACTTGAACAGGTTACCGACTACCGGCAAATCGCCGAGACCCGGCACGCGTTCGTTGCCGTCTTCAAGCGTATCTTCGATCAGGCCACCCAGCACGATAATCTGGCCGTCATCCACGAGGACGTTTGTATCGATCGAGCGCTTGCTGGTAATAATGCCCGCCGCGTTGGTGGAGCTCTGGACTGCCGAGGTTTCCTGGTAAATCGCCATTTTGACGGTGCCGCCTTCGGAAATCTGTGGCCGAACACGCAACTGCAAGCCGACATCCTTACGCTCGACGGTCTGGAATGGATTGACACCGCTGCCACCACCCGACGCCTGTGTTGTGTACTGGCCGGTAATGAACGGTACGTTCTGGCCGACGATGATGCGGGCTTCTTCGTTATCCAGAGTAATCAGGTTCGGCATCGACAGAATATTGGTGCCGTCGTCCGATTCAAGCGCCCGTGCCAGCGCGCCAAGGCCGAGCGCGCCATTAATCTGGCGAAACACACCCAGCGTCAGGCCAGCACCAACCGCCGGGACGGTACCTGCCTTGGCGGCAGCCGCCAGGCCGGCGATGTTATCGGTCGAAAACGTGCTGGCCGCTCCCACGCGATAATTACTCCCCGAATTGCCGGTCAGTCCGAGCCACTGGATACCGAATTCGGCTGCCTTCTTGGCCGAGACTTCGACGATCAGTGATTCGATATACACCTGAGCGCGACGCACATCTAGCTGATCGATGACTACCCGCAAATTTCGATACACCGCTTCGCTGGCCGTAATGATCAACGTGTTGGTGGTGGCATCGGCCTGAATAAAACCAGCGGCACCACCACCTGAGCTACCGGATGAGGACTGATTGGACAGCGAACCACTTTGCTGCAATGGCTGCAAACTGCCTCCACTCATGCCGCCGCCCTGACTCTGGCCGATGCCTTGCTGTTGCTGCGATTGCTGCTGCGATTGCTGCGGTGGTGCGGAGGTATCGTTGCTCATTACCGACCGCAAAGTCTGCGCGAGCTTGGTCGCATCGGCGTTGCGCAAATACACCACATGCACGTTACCGGGTTGAGCGGTCGGCTGATCAAGACGGGCAATCAGTGACTTGGCCAGATTGGCGCGTGCCAGCGACGGTGCGCGAATAACCAGCGCATTGGTGCGACTGTCTGCCAGCACACTGACTTTGCCTGCCTCGGCCACGCCAGGCGTCGCACCGGCATCGAGCAGACGCGAGACAATTTGCGCGAGGTCGCTGGCAATGGCGTAGCGGATCGGTACGATATCGACATCACCGCTGGCCGGCGCATCCAGTGCAGCGACGATCTTGCCAAGCCGGCGCAAATTATCGGCGTAGTCAGTGATCACCAGGGAGTTATTGCCAGGGTTGGCATTGATCGTATTGTTCGGCGAGATCAGCGGCCGTAATACCGTCACCAGATTGGCCGCAGACTCGTAATTGAGACGGAAAATCTGCGTCGCGATCTGGTCACCCTTTACGTTGAGCCCCTGCGACGGGCCGGCTTGTAATTTGGCATCCGCTTCCGGCACGACCTTGGCGAAGTCCTCACCGATCACAACCGCATAACCCTGCAAGCGCAGCGCCGAGGTCAGCAGGCTGAAGGCTTGCGCCTTCGTCACCGGCTTTTCCGACACCAGATTGATCGTGCCTTTCACGCGCGGATCAATGATGAAGGTCATGCTGGTGTATTGACCGACAGCCTTGATAACGGACTCGATATCGGCTCCGACGAAATTCATCACAGCGGAACCAGCTGGTGGATCGGCCGCCAGCAACGGTTGCGGAATGCCGGCTACTGCGCACAAAAGCAGGACAGCGGCACTGATCCGGCGCCATCTTGGCGGGACAGGGGAAACGGAGTGGTGTATGTGCACGGGGTAATTTTCCATTATTTAAACTCTAACGCGATAACATCGCGGTCACCGTCTCGACGGTGCCGGCCCAGCAAATTGAGCAGATTGGACAGTTTGTCTTCGTGGCCTGCTTCGGCTTCTGCCGTGCCTGAAAACTGCAATCGGCCGTTGGTAAGTGAACCATTCCCAAAGAGCAGTAATGGCCCACGTCGGGTCTTCAGTTGCAACGTAGCTTTAGTGCCTTTCCAGTCCATCTGTACTGTATAACTGCCCAGCGGTCGCACCGGCGACATCCGCGAAGCGACATCACGCAAGGTCAGCGTCGTGCTGCCGACCAGATCGATTTGTGGCCCGTTGTGCACCAGATCCAGCGGCCCCCACGATAACTGCATCACCCCAGAGGGCTGCACCGTATTGAGTGGTGCACCCAAACCAGCCAGACGCTCGGCCGGCAAAGTCAGCACGGACGGACTGACAGTCCACGCCGTCCAACTTCCGACAACCTGCACCGGGCTGGTCAATGCCGCCGGGTTTTCCAGTGTCAAATCAACTTGCCCCACCAGCACCAGCGGTGACAATTGCCATGAAAACCTCCCCGGCAACAGCGCTGTCACTGGTTCGTTGATACCCGCAGCGCCCCCGATAAAGGCGGAACCACGCCACAGCGAACCCTGAGGATCGCCCAGCGTCAGGCGACCAGCAGTCTGTTTTTCGAGTAGCAGTGCCATCCAGCTGACCGGACAAAATACCAGCACCGTCAGAACCATCGCAAACATTCCTGCAAGCAACCATCCTACGACACGCGGCCAGCGCCGCGGTTGTTCACTCACTCCGGATCTCGATTTTTTGCTGGCGCAACGTCAGCGTTGCATTGACCGTATCGCTGGCCGTTTGGGCAGTAATGCTGGTATCAATGACCGATAGCCGGACAGTTTTTTGCACTTCACCGAGCCAGTCGACCAGTGCGGCAAACGACACGGCTGACAGCTGGATACGAACGACCTCCTCGGTCACCACCACGCTTTGCGGTTTCAGGCCGCGCGTAGCGAGCGAAGCTTCCATGCCTTCCTTCGACAACACCGGAGGCGGTGGCACGACGATGGCAGAAAGTGCCGCCGCATCGCGCGACAGTTGCTGCATCTCTGCAGCTTTCTGACGCAATTCCGGCAGGCTCTTGCGCAACTGTTCGCGCCCCGACAAGGCTGGATCAATCAATAATAAAAACAGCAACGCCAGAAGGATGACGCTGCTAACTGCAAGCAACTG
>JBLHLW010000075.1:0-17001 GCA_047621345.1 Minisyncoccia bacterium
CTTTGGTGTCGGACAAGCGCACTCGTGGATCGAGCAGCGAATACACCACGTCGACCACCAGGTTGATGAAGATGAAAATCACGACGATCAGCATCAGGTAAGCGACGATCACGGGACGGTCGAGAAAACGGATCGAATCGATGATCAGTTTGCCCATGCCCGGCCAGGCAAACACTGACTCGGTGACGATGGCGAACGCGATGATTGAACCGAACTGTAGCGCGATGACGGTGACGATCGGGATCAGGATATTTTTCAGGACATGCACGCTGATGATGCGGCCGTTGGACAACCCTTTGGCGCGGGCGAACTTGACGTAATCCTGCAGCAGCGCTTCTTGTGCACCGGCGCGCGTAAGGCGAATCACCAGCGCGATATTGAACAGTGCGAGGTTAAACGCCGGCATCAGCAAATGCCGCAAACCGTCGACCGAGAGAAAGCTCACCGGCACGCCGAGCAGCAAAGTGGTCGGTCCGCGTCCACTCGATGGCAACCAACCCAACTGCACCGCGAAGACCATGATTAACATCAGGCCGACCCAAAATGTTGGCAGCGAGAAGCCGAGGATGGACACGGCCATGATGGATTTGCCGGCAATGCCGTTAGGCCGTAATCCCGCCCATAGGCCAAGCGGAATACCGAGAGCGATCGACATCACGATGGCAGTCAGGGCCAGTTCCATGGTGGCTGGCATGCGTTCGAAGATCAGCGTTAGCGCCGGCGTCGAGAAGGCAAACGAATTGCCCATGTCGCCACCCAGTGCATTTTTGACGAAAATAAAATATTGCTCCCACAGCGGCTTGTCGAGTCCGAAAGCGGCGATGGTGCGAATGCGGTCCATCTGGTCGGCATCGGGGCTGATCAGCATGTCGATCGGATTACCGATCGCGTACACACCGACAAACACCAGCAACGACATGACCAGCAGCACGACCAGGCTTTGCAGCAGTCGGCGAATGATAAATACGAGCATTGGAAAACCTTGATCCGAAAGACGACATCACGCCCGCTTGAGGCGGGCCTGATGCAGTCGATTGTTGCGTCGTTTTGCGTCGACTATTGCTGGATGAACTGATAAGCGTGTGTACGCTCGTCGGTACGCGGAATGTAGGCGATGCCTTTTTTAGTGGCCCAGGTGGTCACTTGCTGATGGATGGGAATCAGGCCGCCGTCGTTGATGACAATGGCCGTGGCGTCCTGCAGCAACTTCAGGCGGGTTGGATCGTCGACCGTGGCTAGCGCCTTGATCAGCAACTCGTCCATCTTCGGATTACAGTACTTGGCCCAGTTGAAGCCGCCCAATCCCTTGGCCGGATTGTCGCAAGCCGCCAGTGCGCGCAATGGCGACGAGGCTTCGCCAGTCTGCGCACCCCAGCCGAGCAAGCCGATCGAGTATTCCTGCTTGGAACCGCGTGACGAATAAATCGACATCGGCAGTCCTTCGACCTTGGTCGCCACGCCAATGCGCGAGAACATCTGCGCCAGCGTTTGGGCGATCTTTTCATCGTTGACATAGCGGTTGTTCGGCGTGTGCAAGGTCATGCCGAAACCGTCCGGATAGCCAGCGGCCGTCAGCAATTTCTTGGCACCGTCCGGATCGTACTTGACGACCTTGAGCGCCGGGTTATTGCCGAACAACGTTGCCGGAACCAGATTGTTGGTCGGCTCGGACAAGCCTTCCATCACGCGGTCGCGAATCGCATCACGGTTGATGGCCATCGATAACGCAGCACGTACGCGCTGGTCTTTCAGCGGATTCTTGTCGAGCGGCTTGCCATCCTTATCGGTGATGAACGGCGACTGATCGCGCACGGTATCCGGGAACAGGTAAATGAGGCGGTGCGAAACCTTCGAATACAAAGCAATATTCGGATCGGCTCGGACCCGTGCCAGATCCGGCGTTGGCACATTTTCGATGGCCTGTACATCACCTGCCAACAGCGCGGCCAGACGGGTCGAACCATTTGGAATGAAGCGCAAAGTCACTTTCGACCAGGCCGGTTTCTTGCCCCAGTAACTGTCGTTGCGATCCAGTTCGAGACGATCGTCGCGCTGGAATTTGACGAACTTGTACGGACCGGTGCCGACCATGCCTTTGCCGCTGGAGAAATCATCGCTGGACAGGCCGGTGGTGGCTTTGCGCGAGACGATGTAGATCGAGGTCAGGTCGGCCAGCAACAGCGGATACGGTTCTTTGGTGGTGAAGCGGATCGTAGTGGCATCGATGACTTTCTTGCTGACGATGGCCTTGGTGTAGACGTCCATTTTGCCGGGGCTGCCGACAATCAGTCCGGGACGTTCCATCGACCAGGCCACGTCGTCGGCGGTGAGGTCGCTACCGTCATGGAACTTGACGCCCTTGCGCAGTTTGAACTCCCATGTCAGGTCGTTGATGAGGGTCCATGATTCGGCCAGGGACGGGATCACCTTGCTATCGGCATCCATGGTGACCAGCGTCTCGAACATGTGGTCGGCGACATTCAGATTCGGAAACAGATTATAGAAATGCGGATCCATCGATGTCGGTGGCGAACTCATGGCCAACTTGAACTCCTGCGCAAGGGCCACAGGGGCAGAAAATACAAACAGCGCGGCAAGCGCAGAGGCAAGCAAATTTTTCGTGACAAATTTCGATGATGACGACAAACGCATAAAGCTCTCCAGTAGGTTGAACACACTCTGACGGTGCTGGCGTAATATACAAGCTAAAAGCACAATTACTCGACGTAACCCGAAGAAAAAAACTCGGTGTCACGCTGCCTCCGCCCTCCCCCTTCCGCCCACATCTCAGGTGATAGCCATGAAATTGATCGACCCGATCGTTGCATTCCATTCCGAGCTACAAGCACTACGACGCAATATCCATGCCCATCCGGAGCTGTGTTACGAAGAGCAGCACACCGCCGACGTCGTGGCCAATAAATTGACCGAGTGGGATATTCCGGTACTGCGCGGCATGGGCGTCACCGGCGTTGTCGGCATCATCAAGCGCGGCACCAGCGACCGCGCAATCGGCTTGCGTGCCGACATGGATGCGCTGCCGGTGCAAGAGTCGAACACCTTTGCGCACCGCTCGACGATTGATGGAAAAATGCATGCGTGCGGTCATGACGGACACACCGCGATGCTGCTCGGAGCGGCCCGACACCTTGCTTTGCACGGCACATTCGACGGCACCGTCTACGTGATTTTTCAACCCGCCGAAGAGGGCGGCGCCGGCGCCAAGCGGATGATTGAAGATGGTTTGTTCGAGCGCTGTCCGATGCAATCGGTGTACGGCATGCACAACTGGCCAGGACAGGCAGTCGGCACGTTCGGCGTGACGCCCGGGCCGATGATGGCCTCGTCCAACGAGTTCGAAATCATCATCAAGGGCAAGGGTGCGCATGCCGCACAACCGCACAAAGGCATCGATCCGATCATGGTGGCGGTGCAAATTGCGCAGGGCTGGCAAACCATCGTCTCGCGCAACAAGAGCCCGCTCGATGCGGGCGTGCTCTCGATCACGCAGATCCATTCCGGTAGCGCCACCAACGTGATCCCCGACGAAGCAGCGCTGATTGGAACAGTGCGTACCTTCACCATCGAGGTGCTGGACTTGATGGAACAACGCATGCGCGATGTCGCCACGCACACGGCGGCCGCCTACGATGCGACCATCGAATTCAACTTTAAACGCAACTATCCGCCGCTGATCAACCATCCTGTCGAGACCGCGTTTGCCGTTGACGTGCTGCGCCAGATGGTCGGCGAAGACGGCATCAATGCCAACGTCGAACCGACCATGGGCTCGGAAGATTTTGCCTTTATGCTGCAGGCACTTCCGGGTTGCTACGTGTTTATCGGCAATGGCGAAGGCGGACATCGCGACATGGGCCACGGTCTCGGTCCGTGCAATCTGCACAATCCGAGTTATGACTTCAACGATGACTTGCTACCGATCGGCGCGAGCTACTGGGTGAATCTGGCCGAAGCGGCGCTGCCATGCCGCTGACCTTGCCGGCCTCTACCTACGCGCGCATCGCGCTGGACAACATCCTGCGGGAATATCCGAACAAGCTCGATCATGTGATGAACACGGCGGTTGACGTGCGCTCGCCGCGTGATCTGCATCCGATTTTTTTCGGCAGCTATGACTGGCATTCGGCAGTGCATATGCACTGGCTGCTAGCGCGCCTGCTGCACCGGCAACCTGATTTGCCGGAAGCCGTTGAAATATCGCGCTTGTTCGACCGTCAGTTCAGCAGCGCGCATGTGGCCGCTGAAATCGCCTATCTGCATCAGCCGTCACGTACCACCTTCGAGCGCACTTATGGCTGGGCCTGGCTGCTGAAATTACAAGCCGAACTGATCGAGATGGCACGGACTCAGCCGCGCGCTGCGCCCTGGCGCGATGCACTGCAACCACTTGCCGATGCGTTCGTCGAGCGCTTCCTGCATTTTCTGCCGCTGGCACAATTCCCGATTCGCGCCGGCACCCATGCCAACAGTGCCTTCGGCTTGCTGCTGGCGCTGGACTATGCGCAAGCCGTCGAACATACCGCCTTGCGCAATCAGATCCACATCAGCAGTAGAGGATGGTACGGCGAAGATCAACAATATCCCGCCGGGTACGAACCGGGTGGCGACGACTTCCTCTCCGGCGGGTTGATCGAAGCAGCACTGATGCGTCGCGTGTTGGATGCCGAAGAACTGGTCGGCTGGTGGCAGCGTTTTTGCCCGACCGACGACGCCTTGCAATGCTGGCTGAAACCGGTGGCGGTGAGCGACCGCAGCGATCCGAAAATGGCGCATCTGGACGGGTTGAATCTATCGCGGGCCTGGTGCTGGAGCATGCTCAGCCCGGATATACCGGTCTCGCTGCAAGAGCCGGTGGCGCTGGCCATCGAGCGGCATCTGGCTGCATCACTGCCCCATGCTGTGGGTGGCGATTACGTCGGCACGCACTGGCTGGCCAGCTTTGCGGCGCTGGCACTGACTTGAGCGCAGGTTAGGTTAGTTGATCGTCGTCCTGGCCGAGTCGCCAACCGGGATTGGCCAGCTCCAGCCCGAGCAGAATCGCGGACTGATCGGCACCCGCCAACGCTGTAGGCAAGGCCTGATACGAAGCTTGTACCAGCGCAGCCAGTGGCAACGCAATACCCGCATCGGCAGCGGCAATCAACACATTGTCCAGATCCTTGGCCTGGCTGCGTACTTGACCACCAGCGCGAAAATCCCGATCCAGCATGCGCTGGCCGTGCACTTCGAGCAACCGGCTTTCGGCAAAACCACCGCGCAACGCCTGCCTGACGGCAACCGGATCGGCACCCGCTGCCTGCGCCAGCAACAGCGCCTCGGCGATGACATTGAGGGTCGCGCCGACGATCAACTGATTGCACAATTTGGCGACCTGACCAGAGCCAGGTCCGCCAACTAGCGTGGGCCGACCCAGCACTTGCAATACGGCGAGTGCGCGCTCGAAATCTGCGGCCGCACCGCCTGCCATGATGGCCAGCGATCCGGCTTGTGCGCCGAGCACGCCGCCAGACACCGGGGCATCGAGGCAGGCAATGTTGTGTCCAGCCAGCGTTGCATGCAATGCCAGTGCTTCATCCTGTCTGGTCGAACTCATGTCGATAAGCAGCGCCCCGGGTACTAACGATCCGATGGACGCAGCGACGACTTGCGCAACAACCGGCCCGGCTTCGAGCATCGTGATGATCAGGTCTGCGGCCCCAACCGCTTCGGCAGACGTGGCCGCCGCGACAGCACCGGCGGCAACCAGTGCGTCTGTTTTAGACGCCGTACGGTTCCAGACCGTCACCCGGTAACCGGCCGACAGCAAGCGGGCAGCCATCGGTCCGCCCATTAATCCGGTACCGAGGAAGGCGATGCGTGGTGCGTTGTCTGGGGAGTATTTATGCTGAGTCAAAGGTTACTTTCAAGAGGCAAGACCGGCGGACGATGTTGAAGGATACGTCCTCCGTAATGCCCTGTCCGGAAAGTTATTTTATTTTTTTGGCCCTCGACAGGGCGGCATTCCATTGCATTGTCTGGCGGTTATTGGCAATAATGGCCCCCATTAAAAGCAGCACTATTTCAGTCACAACTTATGGATTCCTCGAAGGGAAACCATCTCATCTCAATATTTGTCGGGAGTTAGCATGCGCACTACAACACGTCTCAATGCATTGGTCATAGGTTGCTTCCTTTGCGCCGCCAGCAGTTCAGCGTTGGCGGTTGACTCCGTCTCGGCAGAAGTCGGCACCGGCAACAAGTCGCAACTCTATCGCATCGGCTTGCAATGGAATATGGAACAGTCGTGGATGCGTTCTGATAAATCCGAAATTTGGGGCTACTGGGACCTGACTGGTGCCGTCTGGCGCGGCAACCAGTTCGAAAATCGCCCTGGTGCAACCCAGACTTTTGCGGACATCGGCTTCACGCCGACCCTGCGCTGGCAGGGCCTGAAACATCAAGGTGTCTATGCCGAAGCCGGTCTGGGGCCACATCTGAATTCGGACGTCTACGACAATTTCGGTCGCCGCCTGTCGAGCCATCTACAATTCGGCACGCATCTGGGTCTGGGTTACGCAACGGTCAGTGGTCTCGACTTATCCTTGCGGGTCACGCATTTTTCAAACGGCGGCATCAAGGAGCCTAACAATGGCGTCAACCTTGCACTAGTGCGTGTCGGCTATAAATTCTGAGAACACGTTTAATCCTGCCAACCCCGCGATGGACTCGACTGCTGGTCGGCCATCGCAGCACCCCGGAGCAAACATGTCTGCTGCTTTTCATTTTTACGAACCGCGCAATGGCCACGGCCTACCGCATGATCCCTTCAATTCCATCGTTGGGCCGCGTCCCATCGGCTGGATTTCTTCCTGCAATGCAGACGGTGCGCTGAACCTCGCTCCGTACAGTTTCTTTAACGCCTTCAATTACACGCCGCCCATCGTAGGTTTTGCGAGTGTTGGCTACAAGGACACGGTGCGCAATATCGAGCAGACGGGCGAGTTCGTCTGGAATCTGGTTACCCGTGACTTGGCCGATGCAATGAACCGTAGCAGTGCGCAAGTCCCGGCAGAGGTGAATGAGTTCGAACTGGCCGGCCTGACGCCAATCGCATCGCGCTTGATCAAGCCGCCGCGCGTGGCTGAGAGTCAGGTGTCGTTCGAATGCCGTTGCACACAAGTCGTTCAACTGCAGGGCATCGATGGAGAAAAAGTCCCGACCTGGCTGGTTTTGGGCGAAGTCGTGGCTGTGCACATTGCGCATGCCCTGCTCGTGGATGGCGTCTACAATACGGGACGCGCCGGTCATGTACTACGCGGCGGCGGTCCGGCGGATTATTTTTCGGTCGGGCCGGAACAATTGTTCAAGCTGAGCCGTCCGACCTGAACAACATCTTGTCCGCACGGACACTCCCCCCTCAATTTTCAAGGACACACCAACGCATGAATGAACAAGTCACGAGCAGCAGTAGTAGCAACGCATTCTGGGATGAATGGCAATTGGCTGCCATCGAAGCGGGCGTTGCAACCCCGCTGGCCGAACTGGGTTGCGAAATTATGCGCACCCATCGCAAGAATCGCTGGAGCAAAGATTTTCTGGGTGTCGAAGACGACGGCCCGGTCATGCTGGAGATGTGCCTGACCGAACCGGCCGAAGCCGAAATGCTGTTTATCGAGAACCTGCATCCGTACAACACGGCGCTATTAGAAGCGACGCGACTGCGCCTGGGATTTTGATCAGTTAGCTTTATCGAGGATCACGCCACCGGTCTGCCGGTCGAGACGATCTTCGAGCTCGCCGATACTGGCGCTAAGTGAAAGCTCGCTCTGCTCGAGCGCAGCCTTCCATTCTTTGTCTAGCTGATCCATTCGCTCTAGCAAGGCGGTCCGCGCGGCCAAACCAGCCTCCGACTGCCGCTTCAAACCTGCTTCGAGGACGCCGCGCAGTTCTGTAAAACGCGACGCCTCGGCTTGGTCCGCCAGTTCGCGGTTGCTGCGCAATTCACGCGCGTGGTGGCGCGTATCAAAGAGCACCGACGTCTGCAGATACAGAATAAAAACGAGAAAAAAAGCGATGAGCACGCCCATTAAGCCGAGCATCACGATGCCGAGTGGCGCCTGAATGTCGGCAACCCCCAGTGAGAGCGTCGTGGGAGTCATGAACGCACTCCAGTTCAGTACAGCAAAACAGGCGATCGCAGCGAGCACGATGAGTAAAATCAGGGTACGTGCTTTCATGGTCAGACTCCTTTTTTTAAAAGCAGATTGTACGGCTGAACCATTGATTACTTGTGCGACTTATGCCGCTTATGCCGCGTCCAGTACAGCACTGAGAAATGCTTGTGTCCGTTCATTTTTTGGCGCGCCAAAGATTTCCTCGGACGTGCCCTGTTCGGCAATTTTTCCTTCCGAAAAGAAACAGACCCGGTCAGCAAATTCACGTGCGAATCCCATCTGGTGCGTCACCATCAGCATGGTCAGGTCGTGCTTGTCACTGAGGCGACGAATCACGTTGAGTACTTCGCTGCATAGCTCGGGATCGAGCGCCGAGGTCACTTCGTCGAACAACATCACTTGCGGTCGCATGGCAAGTGCTCGCGCAATCGCGACGCGTTGCTGCTGACCGCCGGAGAGTTGCGACGGATAGTGATCGAGCTTGTCCGACAAGCCCACCATATCAAGCAGTTCAACCCCGCGCTCGGTGGCCGCCTGCTTGGTCAGACCAAGCGTTTTGCAGGGCGCCTCAATGGTGTTTTGCAGCACGGTCATGTGTGGAAACAAATTGAAATTCTGAAACACCATGCCGATATTGCGGCGGCCATTGCGCTTGTAACTCTCGCTGGCCGGCACTAGAACGCCGTTACGTTCCATGTGTGTGAGCGGCTCACCATCGACTTCAATGACGCCATCATCGATGGGTTCAAGCATCATCAGCACCCGCAACAAGGTCGATTTACCGGACCCACTGGGGCCGATAATGGCGACTTTTTCATTGCGTTCGACATCGAGATCCAGATTGTCGAGTACCGTCAGCGGGCCATACCGTTTTGTTACGCCGCGAAAGCGGACTAAGGGAGATGTCATCTTCGGAATTCCTTTAAGGCATGCGCATGTGCGCTTCGAGCCGACGTACCAGCACCGCGACAACCAGACTGATCAGCAAGAAAAAGATGCCGGTTAGCGTGATTGGCTCGATGTAGCGAAACGATTGCGAGCCGATATTTTTGGCTTGCAGCATGAGTTCAACTACGGTGATGGCCGACAGCACCGGTGTGTCTTTAAACATCGCAATCAGATAATTGCCGAGTGCCGGGATGATCGGCCGGATAGCCTGCGGCAGGACAATGCTGCGATAGACATTCCATGGTCCGAGGCTCATCGCCTTGGCGGCTTCCCACTGACCGCGCGGCACACTATCGAGTCCGGCCCGATAGACCTCTGCAACATAGCATGCGTAGTGCAGCGCTAGTCCTACCATCCCGGCAGTCAGCGCCGACATCGTTACACCGTATTCCGGCAACACATAGAACAGGAAATACAGCTGGATCAACAACGGCGTACTACGGATGAATTCAATGACGCTCGTGGCTGGCCATGAGAACACCCGTAATCGGGAACGTCGCATCATCGCCAACGCCAAGCCAAGTACCAGTGCCAGCGCAAATGCCACCAGCGTGATGCCGATCGTCGTCAGTGAAGCATGCAACAGGTCGGGCAATATCTGCCAGGCAAATTGCCAGTCGAACAGGGTGTCGTTATTCATGCATGCCCCCTGACGATGCCGCGCGTTAACCGGCGCTCAAGCAGACGCATCAGCAGGTTGATTACTTGTGCAATGACAAAATAAATCACTAATGCCATCGTAAAAATTTCAGTCGTGCGGAAGGTCGCTTCGACCAGTTGGTTGGCGCGAAATGTCAGGTCTGCCAGCGTGATGAGCGACACCAGTGACGTGCCTTTTAACAGTTCGATCAGCAGGTTCGTTGCCGGCGGAATTGCGTTGGCCAGCGCCTGCGGCAACACGATATGAAAGAAACGATGCATTGGCGCTATATTGAGCGCGATCGCAGCCTCAATTTGTCCGCGCGGAACGGAGCTGAGTGCACCACGCATGACTTCAGCACCATAGGCGCCAATATTGAGTCCGAGACCAAGTACCGCCACTGAAAACGGTGTGAGCGTCACATTGAAAGGCGGTAGTGGCAATACGAAAAACAACCAGAACAGTTGCACCAATAATGATGTCCCGCGAAAGACTTCGATGTAGCCATTGGCCAGCCAGCGAAGACCTCTCCATGGCGACACCTTCGCCACAGCGGCCAACAGCGCCAGCGCACCGGCGAGCACCGCCGCGAGTGCAGTGATACGTAACGTGACCAGCGTTCCTTGCAGTAGTAGCGGCAGCAGCGTCGTCAGTGCATCACTCACTTATTGCGCCGCAATCTCGGCCGCGGTTTTTGTGGTCAAGTTACTGCTATCAAACCCGAATGGTGCCACCGTTGCCAGATGCTCAGGGCTGCCTAGCCACTCGTGGAGTGCGACATTGACTGCATCGCGCAAGGTCTGGTCTTCTTTGCGAAAAGCCAGTGCGCCATAACCGATATGGGAGGGGTCATCGGTAAAGTCGTTGATGGCTTGAACACGCTTGCCACCCTTGACAGCCAGCGCCTTCATCGTCAGTGCGGTGCCTGCTGCTGCATCGGCGCGGCGCGTACGAACAGCCTGCAACTGCGCTGTGGTGGTGGGCACTTGCATGATACGGCTTTCCGGCACACCGGCAGCGACTGCGTAGGCATATTGGGCAGTGCCCGCCATCACGGCTAGCTTGACCTTATTGTTGCTGGCAATATCCGCGTAGCTGCGCAGCTTGCTTGGATTGCTTTTTGCCACCAGCAGCGTATCAGCGAGCTGGTAGTGCGGATCGGTGAACAAAACTTGCTGAAGACGTTCGGGCGTGACGTACATGCCAGCAGCAATGACGTCGAAGCGGTTGGCCATCAGCCCTGGAATCAAGCTACCCCACTCCACCAGCACTGGCTTGATTTTGGTAATGCCCATCTTGCCAAAAATGATCTTTGCAATTTCTGGCGACTCCCCAGTTACTTTGCCGTTGGTCAAGGTGTAAGCAAATGGTGCCTCGTTAGCATAGGCAATACGAATTTCGCCGGTACGCTGTACGCGTTCAAGCGTGGTTTCAGCGCTTGCGGATGTTCCAATGGCAAGTGCAGCCACTGAGAGTAAAGCGAGCACGGGAGATTTAATGAATGATTTCATGACGATGCCTTTCGAATTTTAATTTGGTCCGCATCGCAGAACACGATGCGGGCGGCCTCAATCAGGGCAGTACGAACGGCTCGGGTTCTAGCGCCGCGACGTCATCGCGTGCAGCGATGTAGTTAGGGCGTGGCGAGAGGCCATCGACCGGTGCTTGCAGCTGGTTCTCGACGCTGTTATAGACAAAAAACAAGTTACTGCGCGGATACGGTGTGATGTTGCCGTTCGAACCATGCATCGTATTGCAATCGAAAAATACGACTGATCCGGCCTTACCGGTACAGGAAGTGATCCCACCGAGGTCGGCCAAATAACTGAGCAGGAAGTCATCCGGTACACCTGCCACCTGTTTTTTTAATGACTTTTTGTAGTTGTCATCAGGTGTTTCACCCAGGCAAGAAATGAAGTGCCGCTGCGAACCAGGGATCAGCATCAACGGACCATTCATGTCGCTGTTGTCAGTCAGCAGGATCGAGCAACTCAAGGCGCGCATGGCAGGCATGCCGTCTTCGGTATGCCAGGTTTCAAAATCTGAATGCCAGTAGAACTCTTTGCCAGTAAATCCCGGCTTGTAGTTGATACGTGACTGATGGATGTAGACCTCGCTGCCGAGGATTTCGCGGGCAACATTGAGGACACGTGGATCGCGCACGAGGTTGGCAAACAGCGCGTTGAGTTTGTGCACATCGAAGATCGAGCGGACCTCTCCGCTGCCAGGTTCGGCGATGACTTCGGCGCGTCCGGTCTTGGTAAAGTCGCCGCGCATTTGCTGCATTTCGTCGTATAAACCAGTAACTTCGTCGGCTGAAAACAGGTCGGGCAGGATCAGGAAACCATTTTCACGGTAAACATCGCGCTGCGCCAGGTTGAGCTGTGGAGCACTCGTGGTCTCGACTTCGTCGTAGACGACCGGCTCATTGCGTTTCAGAATGGCAGCCGTGCTCTGCGCACGACTCTTGTAAGCATCTTGGGATAACAACATAGAGAACCCTTTCTCTTATTGGCCGGCGGTTTCCGCAGCGACGGCATACACGCCGTCGGCATCATGGACTTCCGTACCGACCAGTGGTGGATTGAAGGAACAGACGACACGCATGTCGCCACCCGCATCGGCACGCAGCCAATGCTGGTCATTCTTGTTGAGCGCGTACATGGTGCCGGGCTCGATCCGGAAAATTTCTCCGGACGGGATCAGTTCGACCTCGCCTGATCCTTCGACGCAATACACTGCTTCGAAGTGATTTTTGTACCAGATGTGCGTCTGTGTACCGGCAAAAATGGTGGTCTCATGCATCGAGAATCCCATGCCATCTTCGCGTAGTAGCAGTCGGCGACTTGCCCATGTATCTGTGACGATATCGCGCTCAGTGTGGAGGATGTCTTTCAGGCGGCGGACAATCATACGGTCACCCCGACTGGCTCTGCGTCGGTAGCGCTGAGTTGGTTGACGGTGTCGGCCATCGCTTGCTCCAGAATATCCAGGCCAGCCAGTAATCTCTCCGGCTCGATGGTCAGTGGTACAAGCAACTTGATGACTTCATCGCGGCCGCCGGAAGTTTCAATGATCAATCCATTCTTGAACGCCAGCGAAGTGATGCGATCGGCGACTTCGGGATCCTTGAAGGCGAGGCCCTGCATCAGACCGCGACCACGACGAGTCATTTCGGCTGCGGGATAATTTTTTACCAGCTTGTCCAAGTAGGCCGTCATGGTCTGACTTTTTTTCTCGATAGCAGACTGGAATTTGCTGTCGCTCCAATAGTGATCGAGAGCTGCTGCGGCGGTGACAAAAGCCATGTTATTACCGCGGAAAGTACCGTTGTGTTGACCAGGCTTCCAGATATCGAACTCGGGCTTGATCAGCACCAGCGATAACGGCAGACCGTAACCGGACAGGGATTTCGACAGGGTAATAATGTCAGGTGAGATACCGGCCGGCTCGAAACTGAAGAACGTTCCGGTCCGTCCGCAGCCTGACTGGATATCATCGACGATCAGCAAGATGTCGTGACGGCGGCAGAGCTTTTCCAGCTTTTTCAGCCAATTCAAACCGGCGACATTCAGGCCACCCTCGCCTTGCACGGATTCGACAATGACGGCTGCAGGATGATCGACACCGCTACTTGGATCAGAGATGAGCTTGTCGAGCATGGCGATAGTGTCAACGTCAGGTCCGAAATAGCCCGCGTAGGCCGCATGGTGCACGTCGGATAAAGTGACTCCGGCGGCATCACGGTATTTACGATTGCCCGTCAGCGACAGCGAACCCAGGCTGACACCATGGAAGCCGTTGGTGAATGAAATAATATTTTGGCGCTTCGTCACATTGCGGGCCAGCTTGATTGCGGCTTCCACTGCATTTGTGCCGGTAGGACCCGTGAACTGCAGCTTGTACTGCATCTTCCGCGGCTTCAGAATGCGTTCTTCGAAGGTTTGCAAGAATTTCTTCTTGGCTGAGGTTGCCATGTCGAGTCCGTGCACAACCCCATCGGTGGCTAAATAGTCCACCAATGCTTTCTTGATGACGGGATTGTTGTGACCATAATTGAGACTGCCTGCGCCTGCAAGGAAGTCGATGTATTCCTGGCCGCTCTCGTCGGTCAGTACTGCATTCTGGGCTTTGGTGAAAATAGTTGGAAAGGAACGGATGTAGCCGCGAACCTCTGATTCCAGTCGATTAAATATACGCATCAAGCTTCTCCTTACGGATGGGATGGACGGTGAAGAACGTCGTTGAGTTAGTCTCTTTGGTCCAGCGGACCGATTTTGTAGAGGCGCTCTTCTTCGTGGCCACTTTCGCCGAAATCTTCGGCGGTAAATAAAGTGGTAATGGAACAGCCTGCTGCGTGCTGTGACGCAAAGCTGGTAAACAACTTATGCGAAGCCGCGTTATCAGGACTGATGGTGGTTTCTATCCAGCGCAACTGATGCTGGACACATATTTCTTGCAGCAAATACTCGAGCATGAGATTGCCTAATCGCTGGCCGCGACAGTCTGGATCAACGGCGACCTGCCAAACGAATAATGTGTCGGGCTGCATCGGCGGAATGTAGGCTGTTACAACCCCGGCAAGCACGCCATCGAGTTCGGCAATCACGCTGGTCTGAGCGTGATGATGGCAAAGCAGCAAATACGCGTAGCGGGAATTCAAATCCAGTGGTGGGCACGCAGCGATTAAATCATGCAGCGCCGGGCCATCTTGCTTTCTCACTGAACGGATAACCGCCGAGTGATTATTTTTCTGTTTTCTAACTAGTCGGTCATTCATGCAGTCTCCTTTTTTTAAAAGCTCGTTAATCCGGAGGATTTCAACCAGAAGAGCAAGGTGCAAATTGTGTTACTCGACAATGTTAAATCTCAAGCAACCCAGCGAATCGCTCCAACATTGCCACTAGCGCGGACCTGTCACTTTCCGGCAAGGCGTTCAGTGCGCTAACGAAACCAGGGGGCATCGCTGACGGCGCGTTATCCGCGAGCACTTGCCCCTGAGGGGTGAGTGCTACAAAAACGTTTCGCCGGTCATGTGCATCCCGCGATCGGATAACTAACATTTTTTCTTCCAGCCGATCAATGATGCCCACTACAGTACTTGGGCTCAGGTGGATTGCTAACCCGATCGATTTCAGAGTGCTTGGTCCGAGTTGCGCAATTGCGAGCAGTGCAATTAATTGCGGCGAGGTAATGTCGTATGTCGTATTAAGGTGCTTTGAGTGCTGCTCAACGCGCTGCGTAATCCTCCGCACACTCTGTAGAACACGGAGTGAATCACTTCTAGCAACGAACTTCGGAGCATCGCTCATTACGCAGACCCAACTTTTTTCCTTGGTTTTTAAGTAACCGCCAGAAAATATTGCATTTCATTAAGCAGTTTCGCTTTCAAGTGGCTAACTATACCCCCCTGATATTTTATGTCAATAAGAATCGAGATATATCGAATCATTCGTATTGAATTAAATTGAATAAGAAAATTGAATTGAAATTAGTGTCACAAATTTAATTGATCAATTTTTGCTAGCCTGAATTTTGCGTAAAAAAAGGACAACTATTCCGTAAGCAATTGATTAAATGTGAGTTATCGAGAAACAAACTCATCAACAAAAAACCCACCGCGCCCGACATGCGCTACTTCAAAGCAGCTCGGTTTTGCAACCATTCCTGGACATTCCGTTCGCGCAGACTTTGCCGGCGGTGATTTGTCATCTGACCTTGGTACGCTGCTGCTACGCGGTGTTGATCACCAGATCGGACTGACCGAGCGCCTCACGGCTGCCTTGGGCGATCGTCGCCGCCAAAGTTACATCCGATTCCTATCGTGACTTGCTGACGCAGCGAATCTTTCAAACCGACTGCGGCTATTAGGACGGCGACGATGTCGCGCTTTGATCATGCAGCCACCAGCAATGCCATTCACCACATCAACCAATCATTGGTCGAGCAATCGCGGGGCGACGGACATTTTAGCGGGCCAGAATTGATAGGGCTCATTGATGCAAGGCCGAATGTCGACTTCGTCTTTGGTTTCTCTGGCAACCCCAAACTGCTTAAGCTGGCCGAGTCAACCCGGTTGAGCGCCTGTGAGCTGCGGACTGACGTGCAGACGCACGAAGTGGTGCAAGAGGCGGTGCGTCTGTTCGACGAATTTGACTACCGCACAAGATCGTGGCCCCGCACCTGGTGCGTGCTGTTGAAGGCCGAAGTCATGGCGCTGGGCCAGAACTCGCGGTTCATCGTCACATCGCTGCCGGGCCTTGATGCCAGTACGCAGTACGAGGAGATTTATTGCGGGCGTGGCCAGACCAAAAATTACATCAAGTATCTCAAGGGCGACCTGGCGGCTGACCGTACTTTCTATACCAGCTTCCTTGCCAATCGCCTGCGCCTGTTGCTACTGGCCGAGTCAGCAGAACCGATGTTATCTTCACTTCGGCAACGATCTTAGACTGAATTTACTTCCGTATTCGACGCAACATGCATGACACAATTGCGGCCCGCCGCTTTGGCCGCATACAACCCACGGTCGGCCGCGGCAATCAAATAGGCTGAATCGGTCAACGACTTAGGGCCTGCTTGCGCGGCCCCGATACTGGCCGTGATCGGATGCCGGATATCGCCGACCTCGAGCACGATCTGTTCAATGGCGCTGCGTACCCGGTCCGCAAATGCAAGTGCGTTTTTGATATCCGTGTCCGGCAGCACGATCGCAAATTCTTCCCCCCCGTAGCGTGCGACGAAGTCGGTAGCACGCTGGCATTTCGCCAGCAGTGTTTCCCCCATGCGCCTCAGGCAGGCGTCGCCCACCGGATGGCCATACGTATCGTTGACTCGTTTGAAATGATCGATGTCGATTATCAGCAGAGATAACGGCCGGCCGTTGCGGCGACTGCGGGCCAGCTCTTCCTGGAGTCGCTCATCAAAGGCGCGCCGGTTTGCCACGCCTGTCAGGCCGTCACGCAGTGACATCGCTTTCAATTCGGCCGTGCGTGCCGCCACACGCGCTTCCATGTCCGCATACAGACTGGCATTCTCGATCGAGATCGCCGCCTGCGATGCCAGCAGCTGCAGTACTTTCAACCGGTTTTCAGTAAACGCACCTGAGACCTCATTGTTTTCCAGATAGAGCATGCCAGTCAGTTCGCCCTGGTGCAGGATCGGCAGGATTAGCAGCGACCGTGGCCGGTGGCGTTGCACGTACGGGTCGCTAGCGACCAGCTTTTCCTTGAGTGCCTC
>JBLHLW010000076.1:0-16935 GCA_047621345.1 Minisyncoccia bacterium
CAGTTGCTGGCTGAACTGAAGTACATGTACCGTTAGTAGCGAGGAACACGTTGGTCAGGTTAGCCGCCGCATTGGCACCGGCAACCGCCGAGAAATCCCCGGTAACAACCAGTTTTGTACCGGTTGCCCCTGTTGCCATCAAATCTGCCAGGGTGATCGCTACACCGGAAGCTTTAAGTGGCACAACGGTTGCCAACCTGTAGGTGAGTGTGCCCAGTGCTGCAGCAACCGCGGTTGTTGGAGCAGCAACAATAAACTGGCTGAAAGGAACCGTAGCGCCGACATCAGCAACAACGTTGGTACCAGCAGCACCGACTAATGCATAACTTGATGCAAACGTCAGGTAAGGCTTGCTTGCTTTGTTGACGATACGACCTGTAGCACCACCTGCTTGCGCTTGTGATGGCTGGTCAAACATTGAATATGAAACAGTTGTTGCCGTTGCAGTCGTTGAAATCGCAACTGCACTAGCGACGGTGATAACGTCAGTTGCCGTACAACCGGTCCCAGCACCGGTTACCGAGAAATACAATGCATCCGTACCCTGTCCATTGACTGCACCAAGAGTACAGTTTGCGGGTGTCGTAGCTACGGCTGTAGAAACGCCGCTGAATATCGAGGCATTATCCAGTGAAACACGAATGTAACGAACTTCACCTGCTGCCAATGAATAACCCGTCAAAACGGTCAGATCCAAAATATTGCCAGCGTTTGTCAACGTCACTGGCACAGCAACCGTAGCAACCAATTCACTCGCATAAATAAGTGGGACCGGTGTGACTGCATCGATATCCACTACAGCAAATGCACTCGCCGAAAACAACATCGCGCTAGCAACAGCCGCTTGCATTACAAAGTTAATTTTTTTCATTTTGAACAGGTCCATAAAGATTGGAGGCAACGGCTATGAGGGCTGCGCGCTGTTTCATGATTTGCAAATCATGTGTGTTTTGTGCTAACACGAGGCGAGTCTATTGCTGCTGTCAGAAGTGTGTCAACCCACACATTTGATGATAAATGGACGGACATGTTCAAAATTCACTGAATTAATGAACCAAATGCAATTAATACCGCATTTGTCGCTGGCATTAAATATACTGAAGTCACCACTTATTTATTACACAAACTCGCCGAGCGACGACTCAATTATTTACAAAACTCATCAAGCAACCACTACTAGCTGATCACTACCAAAAAAATTAAGCCGTTTTCTCAGAAGTTTGCATACTGAATGTTGCCCATAAGAAGCAGCGCGAGTGTCTTTTGTTCGGCAGAGCACGCCAATAAAGCAGCGCAACAGGCCGCCTATTTATCGTGATGAATTCTTTTAATCGTAAAAACGAAGCGATAGCAAAAAGGCGTTAGTAGATGCTTTGAGAAAACATTGCACCGAGAAGATTCAGCGTTTTCCTTGCCAACAGCGTGATCAAGTTATTCACAAGATACAAAATCGCCGTTGTGTACAGGCGCAGATCAGGCCTGCTTGCAGACCGCCGTCACTGCGACGGGACCGGCAAACGCGCAGTTGGCAAAGTTTCGGAACGGCCTGGTACCGGAATAGCAGGCAACAAGGCAGGCTTGGGGGTTGAGAGCATCGTTGGTAACAAGGATGGCGGCAGAAGTGGCTGCGTTAGTGACGGTGCATCCATCACTGGCTTGCTACTACCAGCCTCTCCGGCAGCGCCCTTGTTCGTATCAGGTAATTTACCCGCTGCCGGAGAGGGTCTGGCCCACGCACCGAGCATGTTGCGGAAAGCGTCCGTGACCGCTTCGGCATCGTCGTCGTCAGCAATTATGTGCGGCGTGATCAGGATGATCAGTTCGGTACGGTCATTTTTGCCGGTGTCGTTGCGAAATAGCTGGCCTATCCACGGAATGTCCTTGAGGTACGGGATGCCGGCCGTGCCATCATTTTTATTGGTCGACATCAGCCCGCCCAGCAAGATGGTCGCGCCGTCCTTGAGCGACAGCTTGGTCTGGACCTTGCGGGTACTGAAGGTCGGTGACGTCGAGACGCCAGTGTTGGTGGCCTGCGCTGCACTGACTTCCTGACTGACATCAAGGTCGACCCGGTCGCCGGAATGGATGACCGGTTTGACATTAAGGATGACACCGGTGCTGCGATACTGAATCGATTGCGGCACCGTAGAAGTATTGTTGATTGTATTGTTACTGCCGGTGGTAGCGACCTGCTGACTGGTAATGATCGGCACTTCCTGGCCGACCTGAATGACGGCGGCTTCGCCATTGCGGGCGACAATCTTCGGACTCGACAGAATGGTGGCGCGGTTGGAACTGGCCAGTGCATTGATGACCAGACGGGCGTCGCCGAGGTTATCGAGCAAGCGGAAATTGAAGCCGGCACTGCCAAGGCTCAGACCGCCCTGCGTGCCATAACTGGCCGACCGGCCGCCGGACAAATTGGCCTGATTGACCAGCCACTCAACGCCAAGCTGGTTGTTATCGGACAGGGTGACTTCGGCGACGGTGACTTCAATCATGACCTGCAGCGCCGGTTTGTCCAGCGTTTGCAGCAAGTTGCGGATGCTGCCGTAATCTTCATTGCTGCCGCTAAAAATCAACGTGTTGCTTCCACGGTCGACGACGACCTGCGGGGCACGCGCCGATGCTGCGCCAGCTCCCGGGGCAGCAACCGCGCCCGGAGCGGCCGAAAGAGCGGCCGAAGGAGCCGCCGTGCCACCAATGAATTGCTGCAATGTTCTGGCGAGGGCTTCGGCATCGATGTACTTGACCTTGTAGCTGAACAGGTTGCGACCGACGCTTTTTTCGTTCGGCTTGTCGAGTTCTTTGGCCCAGTCGGCGACGTGATTGAGAATTTTCTGGCTGGCGGCAAACACGAACACCGCATTGGCCGCCGTCACCGGCAATACCGTGATGGGCAAGGTAGCCGACGGCGTCGGCAAACCTGCCGAATAGCCTTCCGATTGCAGGATTTCGCTCAACCGTTTTGCCAATTCATCGGCCGACCAGAACGACGGCGATATCCGCATGCTTTGACGGCCCTTCATCAGCGGCTGGTCGAGAATATGGATCGCTTCCAACGCTGCCGCGACATCGCCGGAGGTGCCGCTGAGCAGGACTGCGTTACGCGTGACGTCTTCCTTGACATCGACCTTCTTGTCGAACATTGCCCGAAGCCAACCAGCCACATCGCTGTTACGCACTGACTCAAGCTCGACCAATTGGAAGATAGGCCGCAAAGGCAATGGCGTTTCAGGCAAAGCCCGGCCCCGGCGGATTTCCGGCAAGTAACCGAGGTTGGTGTTGTTGGGCACGATGCGGGTCAGGCCATTGACTTCGATGACGGCGATCCCGTAGCTCGACAACAACAGACGCATCGTCTGCTCAACCTGCGACGGGGTTTGCGGCGCCCCCGAGCGCAACGTGACCAGATCACGCTTGGCGACGATGGTCGCATCGACGTTGATGTTGCGCTTGAGGATGGTGCCGTAAATCGACTGGATCAGTGTCGAGAGCGGAATCTGCTCGAAGGCCAGCGTGATATCGGCGACTTCCGGCTTGCCGTTGGCAGAATTCGCCGTTGGCTTGTCGCGGGTGTTGTCGAGTTTGTCGGTTACCGGCGGGGTCGGTGTGGCACCGATGCGGGTAGCCGTAGCGGCGTTGCCTTCGGCCTGCAACTGGCTGAAATTTCTGACTTTTTTAGGCAGGTCGATCGACGTCGGAATCATCGCCGCCGGGGCCGCGCAACCGGCGAGCGCGATCGCGATAGCGCTTGCCATGATGGTGGAGAATGAGGCCTGCGCAACCGCAGGCCATTTTTCTGTCTTGGGACGCTGCGACGTGGCAAGGTATTTCATAAAGTCTGGCGACCTTCTGCATAAATGCTGAGTGATTGCTTCTTGCCATTGACCAATATCTGGACAAGATTATTCTCGATTTTCAGGATCTTACTGCCGCCCGGCAGTTCACTGCCGACGGCTAATTGCTGCGGTGGCTTGTTCAGGACCTGCACGATGACGTAACTTTCCTTGCCACGCGCCATCGCCCCGAGGAATACCCAGGAGGCGTCTATCGGCGGCTCAGACGCAGCTTTTTCGATTGCTTTGCCCCACAGACCAGACAGGACCAAGGTTTCGGTGGCTGGTTTCGGATCGTAGGCCTCATCGCCGGGTAGTTTCCATGGCTCATCAGCTACCGCTTTGGCGGTTTGCTTCTCGGGCAGCGGCGCGTTGGTCCAGGCACCATAGCTGACGACACAGATCGCGAAGACCATGGTCATGGCTGTGCGAGGGGTCATTGACGGTCCATGAATGAGTTGATTAAGGTCGTATCAGGCAGCGCCCGCCAACTTGTCGCCGGTAAAACAGCGCGTGCGCGATGCGCGCCAGACGATGTCCCGGAGCGGGTTGCCGGCACACAGGCATTTTTCCCAGATGGCGAATGGGCTGGATCATACCGCTTATTGGCCAGCATTTTCGGCTACGCGACGAAGAGCTTGACGACGGACAGCACGTGCTCATGGCTGGCGGATCGCCGCGGATAACGCTTTGGTTGATGGCCGGAAATAGGCGACCAACAGCAGGTCGACATGGCCTGGCGTGCTTTTGACGCTCATCGATTCAATGACGAAGGTTTTTTCGCTGCCGGAAATTCTTTCCATGATGTTGTAAAAACTCTTAGGTGAAAAATCGAAACCCAGCCGGGCGTTGACTTTCCACATGTCGGCTTCGGGTGCCGGTTTGGCGGCGTTGTTGGTGTTGCTGGCATCGCTGGTGTCTGCACGCACTTCTTCCTGTGCGGCGACGGTTAGCACGGGCTTTACAACGCCGGCCTGTTGCACCGCCTGATTGAGCCAGTCCTGCACCGCCGCTTGCGCCAGCCCGAGTGAGGATTCTTGCCAGAGCCGGTTTTCTGCGTTGAAGGCCAGTGCCTTGGCGGGTGCGGCACGCTCTATCCACGCGCTTTGTCGGGCGATAGCTTCGGCGCGGGCGGTTTTGACGGCCAGTGCGCGATAGTCGGAAGTGGTGGCATCGACTTCGTCGCGCAACGATAGCAACAGGTAAAGCCAGACGATACCGGCGATGATCCACAAGCCGATGCGCAGGCGTGGATTGTTCCTGAGGTTGCTGCGGATTGCCTGCATGTTGAGTTGGTTCATGGCAATTTTTTCGTGGTCGAGGGGGTGAGTGGGCTAATTTTATTCGTGGTGACTGAGGCAGGAGCCGCGACCGGGGAGGCAGAAGCGCCCGTCGAGGTCGAGGCCGACGCCAAGGCAGGCAAGGACGCGGTCTGCTCTTTGCGCAGCACCTCCATGCCAACGGTCAGCACACCCGCCGCGCCGCCGGGCACGGCCCGCACGCCGGTGACGACACCCGCATCTTGCAGGCTTTTGATCAGATCGCCCTGATTGATTTTATTGGGCGAAGCGACGCTGATCTTGAGCTGGCCGTTCTGGTAATCCCATTCCGTCAGATAGGTGCCGTCTTTTGGCAGGCTGTTGGCAATGCGCGCCATGACTTCCATCTGCTGCGGGTAAATGTCGATGTTCTGGACAGTGCGGATGCGGGCGAGCGCCGCCAGCGCTTGCTGGCGCGCCTCGCGGTTGGGGACGCTTTGTTGCTCGGCTTTTTTCAGTTCGGCCTGACGTAATTCCATTGCCTGGCGCGTATGCAGCCAGGTACTGCCGTACCAGGCAGTAACACCGACCAAGCCCAGCACGGCCATGAAGACCACGGCACCCTCGAGTTGCTGGCTGGAACTGCCAGCAAAACCCAGTTGCGCTGACTTGGCCCATGGCGCGGTTAATTCTTCCGGTACCAGCGGCGCGGGCACGGCGACCTGTTGCTGCTCGGGCATGACGCCGGCATCGCGCTGGAAGTTGCGCCATTCGGCTTCGGACGGGGCTTCGGCCCACCAGCGGCAATCTGCCAGCACCTGCTCGCGCCAGAACTGGCCTTCGACGCCATCGAGGCCGCGCACCAGAAACAGGCCATCGACCTGACGCGGTTGCATCAGCGGCTCTGGCACCAGCGTCATTTTTTTGGGATTGAGTGACTGCGACGCCGCATCCATCGCCACCCGCTCGGCATCCCAGCACCAGACCATCGCGCCGTCGTCAGTCCAGACGCCGTATTGCCCGCGTCGCATGAAGGGCGACCATTGTTGCAATTGCAGTTCAAGCGCTTGCGGCCGGTTGTTGACCGGGATGGTTTTCAGGTCAAAAAAACGGTAGCGGCATAGCGCACGACTGACCACCCAGCGCACCGATCCAAACTTTCCGCCCAGATCATCGACTTTGTGCAGCTGCTGGTTAAAACGCCTCGAAGGTAAGCGGAGGTGCTTTAGCGCGTTCTGGAAGGGGGAAGCTGTCTTTGGCATTTTGCGTGGTCGTAGTGGAACTGGTTTTCAGGGTGTAGTCGATGCGCCAGGGTGCGTCAGAGCTGCTCAGGGTGAACATGACCTGGGATTGCACGGCCCACGGGATTTTCTCGCTTTCTTGGGTGAAGCGGATCGTCGTGCCGGGGTAAAAATACAGGCTGTCGACACTGCGCACCGGCATCTGCGTGATCGCAGTGATTTGCTTGTCATTGGAAAACGGGATGATCTGGCGGGACAGGATGAGCTGGTCCGCGACCTCCGGGATGACGTCAAAATAGGCGGCCAGCAATTCACGCGGCGCGACGTTGGGATTAAAAAACAGGCTGCGCGAGGTCGTCACCAGATTGGTCAGACGGTCGCCTTTCCAGAGCCCGGCTTCATCGCGCCAGCCGATTACCCGGCGCAACTGCAACGGCGTGGTCAGCCAGTCGTTGGCGGGCGGCGGTAATCCTAGCCGGCTGTACTCTTGCGACTCGGCACCATTGAGACGACGCAAGTCGTCGGTGTCGATGTAGTCGTTGAGGGTGTCGAGCAAGGGGCCGCGCCGCTCGAACGGTACATCGAGTTGGGCCAGCAAACGCAATAGCGGGTCGGGCTGGATGAAGTTCAGGTTCAGCAGGCCGTTGGTATCTTGCAAGCGCACGGTATCGCCCTGCCCTGTGCCTTGATAGCGCCGGCCGTCCAGCACGATGGCGGTGGCCGGTGTCGGGCCGACGCCGGCCAGGCCCGGATAGGTGGTCGCTAACCGGAACAGCAACTCGGCACGCGTGCCGGAAAAATCCACCAGCGCTTCCGAGGTGCGCCGTGATTGCCGCGCCAGCTCGAGCGAATTGCCGACCCGCACGGCAAAGTACGACGCGCCTATCGTGATGATGGCGAGTATCCACAGTGTGGTGGCGAGGACGAAACCCTGTTGGCGATGGCGTGGGCGTCGAGGCAGATGCATGGGCCTAGAATTTTTCAAGGTCGAGTCGCCGCATCAGTGGTTGCAGCGGCCCTTTCGGCGATGCCACGATCAATTCAACGGCAGACGATTTGCCATGTTCGAGATAAATCGCCTTCGGGATTTGCGGCCAGGTGCCGAATACCGGCGGCCAGACATCGTGCGTGCTGTCGTCGGCGGCGATGTAGATGAAGCGGCCGGTACTGCCTTCCCATGACAGGATCACCGGCGCGGCGGCATCGTCGCCATAGCGGACCTGCGTGGTGCCGCTTTGCGCATCGAACTGGATGCGCCATGCGAAAGGTGTCGGTGCGCCGCTGTCGGCAGTGACCGGCTGCAGCGTCTGGCCATGCATTTGCGCGGATTCGCCACGGAAGCGGTTCTTGCCCTCGACATAATCCGGCGTGAGGCCGGCGATGCTTTGGCGGTACCAGTCGGTGAGCATTGCACCGCGCTGCGAACTGAAGATCTCGGCACCGAAGTGCGTTTGCAGGCGCATGACTTGCTGCAATCCCTGCAACAGTAAGGTGACGATGAAGCCGGTCAGTACCAGCACGACGAGGATTTCGACTAGCGTAAAGCCGTTGTTTGCCGGGACGCGGCGGCGATGGCGCGTCACAGCGTGGACTCCAGTGTGCGCACTTGCTTGTAGCCGACCTGTGGCAACAGGAGCTTGAACCAGATGGTTCCCTTGACCTGACTGATCTCGATGGCGGTGTCATACATCGCGAATTGATACAGCCCTGTTCCCATCGGGAAAATAACCCCGTCACGTAATTCGCTTTTTTGGGTGGACTTCCAGTTGACGTCGACATTACCGAGCACCGTGTCGCCACGGGGTTTGAGCATCGGATTGACTGTGTCCATGAATTCCATCACATTTTGCGTCGCCAGCGAGATCGCGTTGGCATCTTGCACCCGCGCCAGCGCGATCATGCTGCTGTTGATCCAACTGAATAAAGCCATGCCTGCACCGCTGATCAGCACCATCGCAACAATGGCTTCGAGCAACGAAAAACCGGACTGCTGATGGCGTGTCATCAACCGGTGTTTCATCAACCGGCCCGTCATAAACCGCTGCTACTGGTAGCGGGCGTCACGCGGCAGAGCGGCGCGACTAGCTGAAAACTTTCCTTGCGGCCATCCGGCGCAGCCAGCGTAAATTGGCCGCCGCTGCATAAACCGGTCAGCGAATACTGCACTGGCTTGGCCAGCGTGATGCGCCAGTTGGCCGGCATCAGCAGCACCGGGATTTCGGGAATGGTTTTGCTGTCGATGCCGGGTTTGCTGGTGTTGCTGGTGTTGCTGGTGTTGCTGGTGTTACTGGTACTGGCATTGGCTTTGGCTGCGTTGACCTCATCGACGGTCGAGGCGAGGGTCATCCCTTTACCTGTCGTGTAGGCGCGGTAGCCGAGACCTTCTATCTGTTCGAGCAAACTGCTGCGCTGGTTGGCGTATTCCATGCTGTCGTAAAAGTTGAACAGGCGTGGCAGCGCCACGCCGACCAGCATCCCGGCAATGGCCAGCACGACCAGAATTTCGACCAGCGTGTAGCCGGAATCGCCCACCGGCAAGCGCCCGTGCTTATTTAAGTGGCAGGTATCCGACATCCGCATCCAGGCCTTCGCCGCCACGTTTGTTGTCCGCGCCGAGCGAATACAGCGCAAAGGGTTGCGAGTTGGCTCCCGGAATACTGTACTGATACGGCGCGCCCCATGGATCCATCGGCATGAGATCGTCCAAATACGGACCGCGCCAGCGACTGGCGACGCGCTCATCGGTCGGCGGCGAATTCAATATCGCCAATCCTTCGGCTTCGGTCGGGAAGCGGCCGATATCAAGGCGCAAGGCTTCGAGTGTGCCTTTCAACATTTTGACCTGGGTTTGTGCGGTCTGGACTTTGGACGAGTCGACTTTGGAAAACAGTTTCGGGCCAACCAGTCCGGCCAGCAGGCCGATGATGACGAGCACCACCAACATTTCGATGAGGGTAAAGCCGCGCGTTGCCGATTTTTTCATTATGGGTGGACGTCCAATAAGTTAGGTAGGGATGTTGCTCAGGCTGGTAATGGCCAACATGATAGCAATCATGATGGTGCCGATCACGCTGCCAATGATCAGGATGGCGATGGGTTCAAGCAGAATGAGGAACCGTTTGAGTCGCTCGCGACCGGCATTTTCGTAGATGGTGGCCAGTGTGCGCAACATGGTGGATAACTCGCCGGTGCGCTCGCCGACACGGATCAGGTTCAACCCGGTGACGCTGAGCATTTGCACATCGGTCAGCGCATCGGCGAGTTTTTTGCCTCCGCGCACTTCCCGCATCGCTTGATGCAATTTTTGCTTGACCGCGATCAGATGCATGCCGTCATGCGTTAGTTCCATCGCGGTCAAAATTGGCACCCGGTTTTCCAGTAAGGTGCCGAGCATCGCGGCCCAGCGACCAATTTCGGTATCGACCAGCCAGCGGCCGACCAGCGGCATCCTTGAGACGCTTTGCAGCGCCTGTGAACGCAACGCGGCGTTGGCAAAAATACTGACCATGACCATCGTGAAGCCGACCGTGGCCAAGCCGACCCAGAGCAAATTTTCTTTAACGAACAAGCCCATGGTCAAGACCCAGACCGAGATGTCGGGAATCTGGGCGCGGCTGTTCTTGAGCAAGTTGGCGAACTTGGGCACGACCAGAATAAAAATCAGCAAGGTGGCGGCCACGCCCGAGAACACCAGGATGGCCGGGTAGATCAGCGCGTTGCGGATTTCGGTACGGACCTTTTGCTCGTATTCCATCTGGGTGGCGGCGCTTTGCAGTGCCAGCGCAAGCTTGCCGGTTTTTTCGCCGGCAGCCACCAGTTGGTACAGAAAATCCGGCCAATCCAGCACCGCCGCCCGCAAGCCTTGCGAAAAACTCTCGCCGCCGCGCAGGCGGTCGTAAATCTGGCTGAAGGTCACGCCGATAACGCTATCGGTATGGGTTTGGCCAATCGATTGCACGGCCTCGGCCAGCGACACGCCGGCTTGCAACAGGATGGCCAGTTCGCGGATGACGATGGCTTTTTCCTGATGGCCGGCACGGCGCGCCGGTTGCCCGGACGCCGCCGCATGCTGACCGGCCTGAACCAGTTCAAGCGGAGTCAGATTTTTTTGCTGCAGCAGGCGCATCGCCTCGCGCTCGCTGGTGGCGCTGATTTGTCCGCTGACGCTTTTGCTTTGCGCGTTGATGGCTTTGTACTGGAAATCCACGTGTTATTCCTCGGCCTATGATTCGGCTTCGGCTTCGGCTTCGTCAAAGCCCGTGACACGGAGCACTTCGTCGACGCTGGTGATGCCGCGCCAGGCTTTGATCAGGCCGTCTTCGCGCAGGTTGCGATAGCCTTCGGCTTTGGCAATGCGGACCATTTCGCCAGCGGTGGCCCGCCGGGTGATCGCGTTCTGGATCGGGATGCTGACTTCGACCAGCTCATAAATCCCGACGCGTCCGCGATAGCCGTTGCCCTTGCACTGCGGACAGCCTTTTGGAATCCGCCATGCTGGTGGTTCGGTCAGCAAGTGCGGATATTGTTGCTTGAGGCTCAGTGCCAATTGCTGGATCGCCACCGGCGGCTCGGCCGGCACCGCACAGGCATCGCACAAGCGCCGGACCAGTCGCTGCGCCTGCACGGCACGCACCGACGAAGCCACCAGAAAGGGCTCCAGCCCCATGTCGAGCAAGCGTGCAAAGGCGCTCAGGGCATCGTTGGTATGCAGGGTCGATAGCACCAGATGGCCGGTCAGTGCGGATTGCACGGCAATTTCGGCGGTCTCCAGATCGCGGATTTCGCCGATCATGATGACGTCGGGGTCTTGTCGCAAGATGGCGCGCAGGGCGCGGGCAAAGTCGTAGCCGATTTCCGTGTGGGTCTGTATCTGGGTCACGCCGGAGAGCTTGTATTCGACCGGATCTTCGACGGTGATGATTTTTTTCTTACCATCGTTGGCGCTGTCGAGGGCCGCGTACAGGGTGGTACTTTTGCCGGAGCCGGTCGGGCCGGTTACCAGCACGATGCCGTGCGGTTCCTGCGCCCAGCGCTGGAATTGCTCGTGGTGGTCGGCATCCATGCCCAGCCATTGCAGGTTCAGGTTGGAACGTTCTTTGGGCAATAGCCGCATGACAATCGACTCGCCAGTCACGCCGGGCAAGGCCGATACGCGAATGTCCATGTCGGTGCCGCTGGCCCGGATCGAAATCCGGCCGTCTTGCGGCAAGCGGCGCTCGGCGATGTCCATGCCGGAGATCAGTTTGATGCGTGAGGCGACGGCGTCGAAGCGGTCGCGCGCTTGCGTCATGCGGGTCTGCAAAACACCGTCCACGCGGTAGCGCACCAGAAACGCATTTTCTTCCGGTTCGATGTGGATATCGGAGGCGCCCTCGTCGATGGCTTGGGCCAGCACATTGCTAACGAGTTCGATGATCGGCGCTTCTTCGGCCAGTTCGCGCAAGTGGGCGACCTCGTCACCGACCGCCGATTGCTGACTGCTTTCAATGAGTTTGAGCATGCGCGCCAGATCCTGGCTGCGGACAAAGTGCCAGACGCGGGTGTGGGTGCTGAAGACAGCGGCGATGGTTTCCTGCAAATAGCTATTGATCGGGTTGCGCGACGCGCAGTGGATCACGCCATCGAGGTCCTCCCAGATCACCAGTTGCTGATCGCCAAACCAGGCCGGAGCCAAGCCACTGGCTTCGACAGCTTTGAGGATGTCGGTCGATCTGGCGGGGAGCTGGTCCGGCTCGAGCAGGGTGAGCCCTAGTTGTGCCGATAACACGGGCAGCAAGGCGTCTTCGGACAAGGCACCCAACCGGATCAGGATGGAGCCGAGCCGACCTTTGAACTGGGCCTGAAAGGCCAGCGCCTTGTCGAGCTCCGGTTGCGAAATCAGTCCGCGTTGCAGTAAAAGTGCGCCAATAACGGTGGACGCTTCATTTTTTTCCATTAACGGGGTCATTTGTTTCAGTTACCGGCAAGTCAGGTTTTCTTGAAATAGTGTGGTCTGCACAGGGTGCTCCGCTCGCAGGTGGCGTATCAGGCGATAGTCAATCGTGAGAATAATACGTTAGTCGACCGGCTCTGCCGGAAGCGTTACATCTAATCAAAACAGGCAAACCTACCGGTTCGTCACGGCAGATTTCTTGCAAGTGGCGCCAACAGGCTTGGCAACTCGTGTTGGCCGGCCGCCTGCACGCTGCATCGCCTGGCTTATTTCACCGCGCGAATTCTCAGACCGTCCGGGTGGCGAACCCGCCAAATGAAATCCTCGATACCGCATTGCGGGGCGTACTCTTGCACGATTTGTCGCAGCAAGGCGCGGACCGTCTCGTGGTCAAACTGTGTGCAGGCGGCGTCGAGTCTGGCCAAGGCATCCTGTAATACGTCCCATGGCAATTCGTCTTCTTGTGCACGCATGATCAACGGGTGACCGGTGCCAATGACGTTGTCGCTGATGAGCAATTCTTCATACAGCTTTTCACCCGGGCGCAGCCCGACAAAATCAATGTTGATCGTGCCGTCAGGCGTCTCATCGCTGAGCACTTCCAGCCCGCTCAAATGCACCATGCGCTTGGCCAGATCAATAATCTTCACCGGTTCGCCCATGTCGAGCACAAACACATCACCACCCTCGCCGATCGCGCCGGCCTGCAGCACCAATTGCGCTGCTTCGGTAATCGTCATGAAATACCGTGTGATATCGGGATGGGTAATCGTCACCGGTCCACCACCCAGAATCTGACGCCGGAACAACGGCACCACCGATCCCGACGACCCCAGCACATTACCAAAACGGACCATGCAAAACCGCGTTCTATCTTGCGTGCGCGAAAATGCCTGCAAGATCAATTCGGCCAGTCGCTTGGTCGCTCCCATGACATTGGTCGGCCGCACTGCCTTGTCGGTCGACACCAGCACAAAGTGGGACACGCCTGCAGCAATCGCTGTGCGCGCCAGATGCAAGGTACCAAACACATTGTTGCGTATCCCTTCGATGGGATTGTGCTCGACCAGCGGCACATGCTTGTAGGCAGCGGCGTGATACACCGTCTCCACGCGGTAGCTGCGCATTACTTGCAAGGTCTTGGCCGAATCGAGTACGGAGCCGAGAAAGGGGATCAGTTCTAGCTCCACTTTCAGGGACTTCTTTAAAGAATTTAATTCTTGTTCAATCGTGTAGAGCGCGAACTCCGACATCTCGAACAAGATCAGCCGCGACGGGCCTTGTCGCACTATCTGCCGACACAATTCCGACCCGATCGAACCGCCCGCACCGGTGACCATGACCGATTTGCCGGTAATGCATTTCGCCATCAGCTCTTGCATCGGCTCGACGGCATCGCGTCCGAGCAAATCTTCGATTTCAATTTCACGCACGTCCTGCACTTGTGCCAGTCCGCTGATCAAACTCTGGAAAGGTGGCGTCACTAACGTCTTAATTTTCAGCGGTTCGAGTTTATCGAGGATGCGGCGCTGATTACCTCTCGACAAGGATGGCATCGCCATTAATATCTTGACGATCTCTTTGTCGGCGACCAACTCTGGCAACGCCTCCGGCGAGTACACACGGATTCCGGCGATTGTTGATCCTTGCAGTTCTTTCTTGTCATCGATGAAGGCCACAGGGCGATATTCATTCGAACTCGCCAAGGCAATGGCCAACTGATTACCGGCTGCACCGGCCCCATAAATGGCGACCCGCCGACCGCCGGACGCGCCGCTGACCAGTACGAAATAGCCCCGTGCCAGAAAGCGTCCGGCGGCAACGTACATGATGGTCGCGATCCAGTAGATGCCGAAGACGCCGCGCGAGATGCCGTTCATTCCGGTGGTGAATACGACAAACATCACCAGCAGGATCACCGACAGCGTTACGCCACCGGCCACGACGTACATGATTTTGTGATCAATGAAGCGGATGACGGCGCGGTACAGGCCCAACTTGATAAAAATCGGGATGGAAATTAGTGGCGCAAGAACGATCAGCCACAGATAAGCTTGAGCGAGAGCCATCGATAAACCATCGTAGCGCAGCCAGACCGCCAGACAAAAAGTCAGCGGCAGGCACACGAGATCGACCAGCACAAACAGGAATTTTTTTTGCGAGCGAGAGAATTCAGACAACGTCATCATGGTGAGCAACCCATTAAGTGAATAACAAACATTGATCTGAACAACTTTAAATTGAACCCGATTATGCCCCGTTGGACGAACAGGCTAACCGTTTTGTCAATGTGTTACACCATCTTTGCGAATAACTTTCAAAAAAGTCCTGACAATAATTCGGCAATCGAACAGAAAAGATTGATGACTCAAGTAAAACTTGTCGAGCATCACTTTTTCAGGAATCGGCAATTCATCCCGGCCATTAATTTGCGCCCACCCCGTGAGCCCCGGCACTAATTGATCGATGCCATGCTCTGTTCTCAGAGTAATTAAATCGTATTGATTAAATAATGCTGGACGGGGCCCCACAAAACTCATGTCGCCGACAAGGATACTCCATAGCTGAGGCAATTCATCCAGACTGGACTTGCGCAAAAATGATCCGATGGGCGTCAGGAATTGATCGGGATCCGCCAGCAGGTGCGTGGCAAGGGCCGGCGTACCTAATTGCATCGTGCGCAATTTGGGCATGCGGAAGATTTTATTGTTGCGCCCGACCCGATCAGACCAGTAAAGAACTGGGCCCGTCGACGTGGCTTTTATAAAAACAGCCAAGATCAAAGCAGGCAGAAAGAAAATAAATAATGTAAATAGAGACAGGCCTAAATCAAAGATTCTTTTCATGGATAAATGACCCGATTAATTACCTGCACCATTATCTAAAATCGAAAACTGTCGAGGTGAAAATCCGAAGTCGCACATCGCATCACTGTGATCAAACACCATGTCCTGATTCATTCTTTCGGCCATGCCAACTGACCAGTTTCGATACCGTGGAATCAGCTTGAGCGGATACAACACCGCCCTGAACATCCAAAGTGGAATAGTGACCAACCGGGGCGTCCGATCCAGTTCTATAAAAATACGCTTCACCATTGCGCGATAAGTCAATGTTTCTCCGCCGGAAATATCGTAGGCGCGATTGGCCACGCACCTTGACCCCAAGGCCAACAAACAAGCTTGCGCTAAATCAGCGACATGTAATGGCTGCCGCCGTCCTTGCGCCTGGCCAAACACGGGGAAAAAGCCGAAACGGCGAATAAAGCCGGCAATCTCGGCAATATTTTTGTCCCGATTTAAGCCGTAAATCAATGTTGGCCGCAAGATAATCCACTCCACCTGATGGGATTCTGCCCATCGCTGTAACCTTTCTTCCGCCTGCGCCAGTCGGTGTGCGACGGCTTGGTCATGACCATCCGTCGACGTCTTTTTGGTAAAGCGGCTGGTTGAGGATACAACGACGATCCGACGCACCCCATGTGCAATGAGTAAATCAAAGTAATCAGGAAGAACCCAGATCGGCGCCGCACAAATCCAGAGCGGTATCGTGTACTCCCACCCCTGCGAAAGTGGTGCCGATGACGCGGGCCGAAGTTGTTGCCAGTCGATCCCATCATCCATCGGCCCCACTGGACGCCTGGTGTAAGCAGTGATGGGCATGGCGCCTTGTTTCAGTAGCGTCAGCAAGCATTCACCGACCAGGCTAGACGCACCGAACACACCAACAGCCTCATTCATTTGTCGATCAGCCATGGTTCGAACTCAGTGAGCGACGCAACCTTGCAAAGAGATAACCCGCCGTCACTAATCCAAATCGCAACCAAACACCGACCGCAACCAGACCCATCAAGATGAATGGATACTGATGGCGAAAAAATTTACGATAGAAACGCATCATGCCTTTGTGTTTGTGCCATTCAACAAAGATGGGGCGACTGCTACCACACACGCCAAGCGCATGCGTCATTTTTGCAGCGGGAACGAAGAGTATCGTCCAGCCTTTCTGTCGAAAACGCATGCACCAGTCAAGATCTTCGCAATGCAAAAAGTAGGCATCGTCCCACAAGCCGACTTGCTCGACTGCGTCACGACTAACCAGCATGCAGGCACCGGAAATAGCCTCTACTTCAATCGGTTGGTCCGGCAACGGCTGCTTGTGCAAGTGGAAATCAAAAAACAGTTTGGGCCAACGATCAGCAAAACGGTTCAAGCCGAAGGCGCGTACAAAAGAACGCCAGGGAGTCGGAATGGCGCGCCGCCCGCCTGCTTGTTCGGTACCGTCAGGGTTGATCAGAAGTCCGCCAGCCATCCCGGCCTGCGCGTCCGAACGCAAGGCATCAAGCAGCGTCAACAGGGTGCCCGGGGCAAAATAACAATCAGGGTTGAGGAACAGGAGGTAAGGAGCGACCGCTGTCCGTGCGCCAATGTTGCAGGCGGCCGCAAAGCCCAGATTGCGCTCATTGCGGATGAGCTGCACGCGTGGCAAACCAGTCAGCGCGTTCAAACTGCCATCCGCGGAGGCATTGTCGACGACGATGATGTCGATCTCCAGCGGGCAAGCCAGCAGTGCATCGACACAGGCACGCAGGTAGGCGCCGGCGTTGTAGTTGACGATGATGGTCGACATAGTGGCCGTCATGATTTCTTTCGGCCGAGGCCTTT
>JBLHLW010000077.1:0-16422 GCA_047621345.1 Minisyncoccia bacterium
GTAGGGTGGGCACAGATCTTTGTGCCCACGCGTGCGCACCACCAACGCCTGTCAATTCCATGCTTCGGCAATGCGCCCGCGTGGGCACGATGACCCCGTGCCCACCCTACGAACCGTCGCAGACCGACCGGCAAACCGCCACGCCGTAGGGTGGCACAGATGTTTGTGCCCACGCGCGCGCACCACCAACGCCTGTCAATTCCATGCTTCGGCAGTGCGCTCGCGTGGGCACGATGAACCCGTGCCCACCCTACGAGCCGTTGCAGACCGACCGGCAAACCGCCACGCCGTAGGGTGGGCACAGATCTTTGTGCCCACGCGCGCACACCACCAACGCCTGTCAATTCCATGCTTCGGCAGTGCGCTCGCGTGGGCACGGCAACGCAGCCCCCCCCGCCGAATCACTTTTTCTGCCGTATCCGCAACAATCCCTCCTGCGCCATCGTCACGACCAGCTGGCCCTGCTGGTCATAGACCGACCCAAGCACCAACCCGCGTCCGCCGGACGCATTCGGGCTGTCCATGCAGACGAGCAGCCATTGATCCATGCGGAAGGGCCTGTGAAACCACATCGTATGGTCGAGACTGGCAATTTGCAGTCGCGGGTCGCCTAGCGTGATGCCGTGCGGCTGCAAAGCCGTTACCAGAAAACTGTAATCCGACAAATAAGCAAACAAGGATTCGTGGACCAACGCCTCGTCGGACAAAGGCACGGGCGCACGCATCCAGACTTGTTTGCCGGTCTCGCGTGACGGATTCCCGTACAGATCTGCGCCGCCAACGACACGAAAATCGGCCGGTACCGGCATGAACTGCCGGCCACTTGCCATCGCACGCTCTTTCCACCCAGCAATCGCCGAAGGCAGTGTTTCCGGGTTCGGCACCACCGGCATCGGTTTCTGATGTGTTAGCCCGACTTCGTCATCCTGAAACGATGCCGACATCACAAAGATGCGTCTTCCCTCCTGAAAGGCGACGACGCGACGAGTGCTAAAACTACCACCATCACGAACGCGCTCGACCTCGAACTCGATAGGTAACCGGTGATTGCCGGGCAGTATGAACAGGGAATGCAGCGAATGCGGACGGCGCTGCGGTACGGTCAGCGCTGCAGCATGCAGCGCCTGACCCAGCACCTGACCGCCGAATACGTTCGGACTACCCATAAAGTGACTCTGACCGAGATAACGATCGGTACCGGCAGGCTCCAGCTTAAGCAAGTTGAGGATTTCCGGCGTGTTGTAGAGCGAAGAATCGGACATGGCGCCTGACAATCATATTAAAAAGAGATTATCCTGCTGCACGATGGTTTTCCCTAGAAGCGAATGGCAACATGCGTTTGTAACGATGGATGATGGCAAATAAATAAACCTGCCAGAGGAAACCATCTAGCATTAAAATTCGCAACCATCGAGAAACACACGTCGATTGTGCTGACTGTTCCGCCAAAGCACTGACCAAGAAGGCATGCAGACCTTGAACGACCATTCTTCCGCCCCCCCTCCGTTTTCCACCAGTGCGCTCAGGACCAGTCTGCTGTTACCTGTCGATGCGCTGCGTCCCGGCATGTATGTCGCGGATCTCGATTGCGGTTGGGCCGCGACACCATTTTTGCTGCACGGCCTGCTGCTGGAAAACCCGGAAGATATCGGCACGATGGCCTTGCTGGCGCAACAGGTCACGATTGATCCGGGCCGCAGCCTGTTCGCGGCGTTGGCCGAACTGGATCAGGCGACGCTCTACGAAACAACCACTAGCGCCACGGTGACCGATGCACCAGCAGATCAACGTCTGCAGCAATACCGCGACCGAGTGCGGCAACACGATGGCGATCGCGCCAGCAGTCCCGACCGCATTGCGCACCTGTGGCGCGAACTGCGCAACTGGATAGGGCGCCTGCTGGGCCGCTCGACGCCCCGTCCGATGCCCGCGGCGCAGCGTCCCGATTACATACCGGACGATGTCATGCTCGTGATCTATCCCTCACCGGAAGCAACCACTACCTCACTGCCGCAAGCCATTGCCGCGTGTGCGTTGGTGGAAGCCGCACTGGTGCGTGTGGCGCAGGATCTGGGCGCCCGTGGCGATACCGACATGGCAGCACTGCAAGCCGCCTCCGATGTACTCGCTGAAAACATGATCCGCCGTCCCAGCACGATGATCTGGGCGGCCAAAATGCGCGACAAGAACAATCGTATGTACCACCATGGGCTGGCAGTGGCCATCTACCTGACAGCGCTGGGACGCCAACTCGGTTTCCAGCGCGAGCAGCTGGCAGATCTTGCCACGGTCGGTTTGCTGCTCGACCTCGGCAAGATGGAACTCGACCACGCGCTACTGGACAAGCCAGGCAAACTCGACAATGTGGAAATCCTTGAAATGCAGACCCATGTCCATCGCGGCATCGAAATGCTGATGGCCACCGGCGTCACATCCAGCCTGATCCTGAGTGCGATTGCCGAACACCACGAACGTGTTGATGGCACGGGTTACCCGGCGCGCATTCCGGGCAGTTCACTCACCATTTTTGGCAAGATGGCCGCGATTGCCGATGCCTATGCCGCCATGGTCAACCCCCGTCCCTATGCACCGGCTTATGCACCCTACGAAGCGATGAAGCAACTGTTTGCCGAAAGCGAGTCGCGCTGGTTTGCCCCGCTCATCGAGCAATTTGTTCAAGCCATCGGTATCTTCCCGGTCGGCTCGTTGGTTGAATTGTCCAGCGGTGAAGTCGCCATCGTGGTGCAGCACAATCCGTACCGACGGCTAGAACCGCTGATCCTGATCCTGACCGATACCGCCAAGGCCACGTTGCCAGCACCGCGCGAACTGGACATGCTGAAACACAATTTCAGTGTTGCTCCAGATGTACTTCGCATCACTACCGGCCTGCCCGATGGCGCCCATGGTATCGCCATGCAGGACTTCTATCTGAGGCAGGACTGATGGCTGCCGGCAGCTTTGCCGCACGTCTGTTCGGTAACAGTCCGGTCTCTCCTATCCAAACACTGATAGGCCGGCTGAATCATGATCTGCAAATCCCGCGCGCAACGACTTCGCTGGCCGTACTGATCGTGTCACTCTCGCGCAGCGATACCATCGGTGCGACGCTCGGATTACCCGATTCAACGCGCATCAATGCTGTACTGATCGAACGCATCAGCAGCACCTTGCGCCCAGATGATTATCTGGCGTTGGTAGCGCCTGACGAAATCTGGATCATCCTGCCGGCGCTGGCCTCGGCCACCATCGCCAATCTGGCAGCAACCCATATTGGGCGCGTGCTGGAAGCCCCGTTGCAGACCGATGCGCTCACTGTCACGGTGACTCCCTGCATCGGGATTGCCGTCACCACCGCCACTACCGCCTCGCAAGGGACGTCACTGGGGTTGCTGGAAGCGGCCAACGAAGCACGCAAGCGAGCGCGCAGCCTAAATCGGTTATTTTTTGTTGCCACAGAAACCGAAGGCATCGACCTCCATCGCAAGGATTTGATCGCCGCAGTGGCCAATGCGCTGACACAAAACCGGCTGATCATGGCCTATCAGCCCAAGGTCGATGTCGCTACCCAACGGGTCGTCAGTGTCGAAGCATTGATCCGCTGGCCGGTCGATCTGGTGCCGGTGATGAGTCCGATGGTGACGGTCGAAATTGCCGAGCGATTCGGCATGATCGAGGAACTGACGCGCCACGTGCTGCATACGGTGTTACGGGAATACACCACACTGCTGGCGGCGACTGGCCTGCAACGCATCTGGATCAACCTGTCGGCCGGTATGCTGGCCGATCCTGACCTCCCCGAATTTTTGCAGCAAGGGCTCGACATCTGGTCAGCCAGTGCGGCAGCGATCGGTCTTGAAATCACCGAAAGTGCGGTCATCGGCGATATCGAACAATCGATTGAAATGATGCATGCACTGACTCGCCGCGGCTTTGCACTTGCCATCGACGACTTCGGTACCGGCTATTCGTCACTGGCCTATCTGCGCCGGTTTCCCATCAGCGAACTGAAGATTGACAAGATGTTCGTCAATCACATGAGCAGTTCCGAGCCAGATGCTCAGTTGGTACGCACCATCATCGACCTGGCCCACAACTTCAAATTAAAAGTGGTCGCTGAAGGTGTCGAAGATGCATCCACGCTGGACTTGCTGGCGCAGATGAACTGCGATCAAATTCAGGGTTACGTCTACGCCAAGCCGATGCCGGCCACCGAACTAGTGCGCTGGTTAGCGGACTTCAAGGGCGCACTGGCGACTTAATTGCACGCCCGCCAGACAAGCGGTCTCAAACGCCGTACCTAAATTGTCGGTTCCTCCTCCCGACTTCTTCACAACTGTCATCACTTCTACAACATTGGACGTCGAATGTATTTCTTAATAGTACTTTTTAGGCTATAAAGCTGAGTAACCACTGGTAATCGTTCTTCACCTGATCACCCTGTCAACAGTCCATGCGACTTCGCGACCAGACAGCAGGAGTGCGCAAACCGCCAGCACATAACAGGAGAACCCATGCCAGCGTTACCCACACACCAACTGACATTATCGAGCCGCTTCCTTATCCTGATCGGCGTATTCGCGCTGGGCTTTCTGGTATACGGCGTCTGGTCGTTCCGCACACTTGACGAGCTCAAAGTCAATGGCAAGCTGTACGAACGCATCGTGCAAGGCAAGGATCTGATCGCTGACATCTTGCCTCCTCCCAAATACATAATCGAATCGTATCTGGTCTGCCTGCAGATCGGCAGTACAACGACCGATTCCGATCAGGCTGCGCTGGTCGAGCGGCTAAAAGTTCTACAGGCAGATTACCAGACCCGTCATGTGTTCTGGACCGGCCAATCGCTTGATCAGGATATCGCCACCCTCTTGCTGAAACAGGCACATGAACCGGCCGAGGCATTCTACAAGCTCGCTTTTGATGCTTACATACCGGCATTGCAGAAAAAAGATTCTGCCGCCGCCGCAACAGCAATGCAAAACATGAAACTAAGCTACGAAACCCACCGTCAAGCGATCGACCAGATCGTGCAACTGGCGACCAAACGCGGTGTTGACGACGAGGCCGGCGCTGCGGCACAAATTCGCAGCGCCACCTTGTGGCTCATGGCGATATTGGCACTGGCACTGACGGCCAGCATCGTCATCGCCATTGGCACTCTGCGCAACTTGATGAAAAGCCTGGGCGGCGAGCCGGGCTACGCAGCTGACATCAGTAACCGGATTGCCGGCGGTGACCTATCGTTGCATATTGTCTTGAAACCTGGCGACCAGTCGAGCATGCTGTTTGCGATGAAAACGATGCAGGAAGTCCTGTCGGGCGTTGTTGGCAACATCAAACAGGCGGTTGACTCGATCAGCACCGGCGCATCACAAATCGCCAGCGGCAACCTCGACCTGTCTGCCCGTACCGAAGCACAGGCCGGTGCGCTGGTAAAAACCTCGTCGGCCATGGAGCAACTCACCAGCACGGTACGCCTCAATGCCGACAACTCGCGCGCTGCCAGCGCGCTGGCCAGCTCGGCTTCAGCGATCGCCACGAAAGGCGGCACGATGGTCATCGACGTCAAGCACACGATGGATGCCATCAGCGCGGCCTCGCACCGCATTGCCGACATCATCGGCACCATCGACGGCATCGCATTCCAAACCAATATTCTGGCACTCAACGCCGCAGTCGAAGCGGCACGGGCTGGCGAACAGGGACGCGGTTTTGCCGTCGTCGCCACCGAGGTACGCAGCCTGGCACAGCGCTCGGCATCGGCAGCCCGGGAAATCAAGGTGTTGATTGGCGACGCAGTCAGTCAGGTCGATAGCGGTGCACAGCTAGTCAACCAGACTGGCGAAACGATGCAGGAAATCGTCGAGAGCGTGCAGCGGGTGACTGCAGTCATCGGCAATATCACCCAATCGAGCATCGAACAGGCCACCGGCATCGCGCATATTAATCTGGCCATTGCCGATATGGACCGGAGCACGCAAGAAAACGCCGCCCTGGTAGAAGAGGCGGCTGCTGCGGCGAGTACGTTACATGAACAGGCCAGCAATCTAACCATGGTGACCGACACGTTCCGGCTGGGAACAACGAACCTGCTCGGCAGATCGGCATAGCGACAACGACAAAGTAGACGCACAAGTAACGGATACGGTGCACGATCGGCAGGCACCATGCAGCATGTTACTGACCGGGTTACAGGCGGCCTGCACCGTGGCGGAGCCGCGCCAATTCCTGCGCCACAAACCAGACCATCAAATAGCGAAAGCTGGCATTGCACTTATGCCCGTTTTTTGTGAACAACATTGTGCATAACCATGTGGAACACTTTCGCATGCCACTATTCATCGGCACTTGCAGGACTGCCTATATTTAATGCAGACGATCGCAACGTGCCAGATAGTTGCCAGTTCTACCACATCAAATCATCAGGAATCTGGAACGCCGCATACGGATCGTCCGCGTCGATCTCGGTACTGGCCTTATTCACCCGCACGACCAGCGAGGCATCTCGCTCCGCGATCTTGTCAGCAATAATCCTCGGGACCAATTCGACCACAGCCCCCTGACAAACGATCACCAACCGTCCCGCCATCAAATGTGACTGGACCGCCGCCGATACGTAGAGCCGTTCAATTTTGTTGCCGTGGGTGAAATTATAGGCAATGTCACCGGCGCCCTTGCTCTGGCGATTTTTTTTCACCATCTGAGCAATCTGCGCCACGATCGCCTTTTGCGTCGCGGCGGCATCGCGCTGCGCATTGAGTTCACGCGCCCGCTCGGCGTTCTTGCGCTGTGTTTCAAGAGCCGCCAAGCGCACTTCATCGACGCTCTGCGTGCCGGTCCGGCGTTCCACCTTCTTCTGCTTGTTCTTGTCCTGATTAGCCAGCTTGGCTTTGTTCTTGTCGATTAAGCCGGCTTTCAAAAACTGTTCTTGTAACGAGGCCATATCTGCTGATCCGTAAGTAATAGGTGAGCCAACCCGTGCACATCAGAGGGTCAGCGGCGGCATGAAGCATAGCAAACATGTTGGTGCTACTGACGTGATATCGCCATCGCGCTCTCCCGTCGTTGTTCTAAAAGCGAATCCGCCCGATACCGGTCCTCTGCATCACAGGACAGCCGCTGATTGGCATCGCCATTTCCCACGATGCGAAAACTGAATTTCATATCGCGTGATATCACTCACAATAAATCACTCAATCCATTTCATTAATTGAAAATACATTTCACATTAGAAAATACTCAACGTAAGCCGTTGTAATTACTACGATTAATTTAAGTCCTCTGTCTTATATAAGACCTAGTCGATTTGAAAAAAAATCGCTATGATTCTTCCCATGCAGTCCCGCTTCGAATTCATGCAAGTGCTCTCAGGCTTAGCGTGATCGGAGGCACCGACGAACCACCCTTTTTTCTCAATCTCACCTCACTATTTAGGATATGCCATGTCACAGTATCAAGACGACATCAAGATCATTGCCGGCCTGAAAGACAAAGAAGGCAGTGCCTGGAATGCCATCAACCCGGAGTCCGCTGCGCGCATGCGCACGCAGAACCGTTTCAAGACGGGCCTTGATATTGCCAAGTACACCGCCAAGATCATGCGCGATGACATGGCCGCCTACGATGCCGATTCGTCCAAATACACTCAGTCGCTGGGTTGCTGGCACGGCTTTATCGGTCAACAGAAGATGATTTCGATCAAGAAGCACTTCAACAGCACCGAGCGCCGTTACCTGTATTTATCGGGCTGGATGATTGCCGCGTTGCGCTCCGAGTTCGGTCCGCTGCCAGACCAGTCAATGCACGAGAAGACCGCCGTCGCTGACCTGATCCGCGAGCTCTACACCTTCCTGCGTCAGGCCGATGCACGGGAACTGGGCGGCCTGTTCCGCCAGCTTGATAGTGCCGAAGGCGCCGCCAAGCAAGCAATTCAAAGCCAGATCGATAATTTCATCACCCATGTCGTGCCTATCATCGCCGACATCGATGCCGGCTTCGGCAATGCTGAAGCAACCTACCTGATGGCCAAGCAGTTGATCGAGGCGGGTGCCTGCTGTATCCAGATCGAAAACCAGGTGTCCGATGAAAAGCAGTGCGGCCATCAAGACGGCAAGGTCACCGTTCCTCACGAAGACTTCCTCGCCAAAATCCGCGCAGTGCGTTATGCCTTCCTGGAACTGGGCATCGACGACGGCATCATCGTTGCCCGTACCGACTCGCTCGGCGCTGGCCTGACCAAGCAAATCGCGGTGACCCGCGAGCCAGGTGACCTTGGCGACCAATACAATTCGTTCCTCGACGCCGACGAAGTCTCGATCGACACAATGGGCAATGGTGACGTCGTCATCAAGCGCGATGGCAAGCTGGTGCGTCCGAAGCGTTTGCCTAGCAACTTGTTCCAGTTCCGTGCTGGCACGGGTGAAGAGCGTTGCGTACTCGATTGCGTTACCGCCCTGCAAAACGGTGCCGACTTGCTCTGGATCGAAACCGAAAAGCCGCACATCGCCCAGATCGGTGGTATGGTCAGCGCGATTCGCAAGGTCATTCCAAACGCCAAGCTGGTCTATAACAACAGCCCATCGTTCAACTGGACGCTGAACTTCCGCCAGCAAATTTTCGACAACATGAAAACCGCTGGTAAAGATGTCTCGGCCTACGATCGCGCCAAACTGATGAGCGTCGATTACGACACCACCGAACTGGCGCTGGCTGCCGATGAAAAAATCCGCACTTTCCAGGCTGACTCAGCCCGCGAAGCCGGTATTTTCCATCACCTGATCACGCTGCCGACTTATCACACAGCCGCCTTGTCGACCGACAATCTGGCCAAAGACTACTTCGGTGAGCAGGGCATGCTGGGCTATGTGGCCGGCGTTCAGCGCAAGGAAATCCGCCAGGGAATCGCTTGCGTCAAGCATCAAAACATGTCCGGTTCGGATATCGGTGACGATCACAAAGAGTACTTCAGCGGCGACGCAGCATTGAAAGCATCGGGTAAAGACAACACGATGAACCAGTTCTGATTCTTGATCTGACCTGCTGTCTGATAGCGGGTTAGGTGGTAAGGTGGATTGGCCTAGCATCCTCTGCGGGACGCAACCAAACACCACCACCTAGTCTGCTGGCCCTGCACTAACGACCCGATTGCTGATGCAACCGGGTCGTTTTGCATTGGTGACCGGCATTGACTGTTTGCACCGCTAGCGCATGTATTGCCCACCGTTGACATCGATGGTCGAACCAGTAATGAATCCTGCCTCTTCGGCGGCCAAAAAAACAACCGTGCGCCCGACGTCGTCGGCGGTACCCAGACGTCCGACCGGAATCCCACCGATGATGCCTTGCATTGTTTCTTTCGGGACCACAGCGACCATTTCGGTATCGCAATAACCTGGCGTGATTGCATTGACGGTGACGTTTTTGCGTGCTCCTTCGAGCGCAAGCGCCTGCGTAAAACCAAGCACACCAGCCTTGGCCGCGGCGTAATTGGTCTGGCCAAATTGACCCTTCTGTCCATTGACCGAGCTGATATTGACGATGCGCCCGAACTGACGCTCGCGCATGCCTTCGACGACATGACGACACATGTTGAACATCGAGCCGAGATCCGTGTGGATGACTCGCCACCACTGCTCTGGTGTCATACGGTGCAACACCGCATCACTGGCGATGCCGGCATTATTCACAAGAATATCGATCGGCCCCAACTGCAGTTCGACCCGGGCGATGCCCGCATGGCACTGGTCAAAATCAGCCACATCCCACTGGTAGACCGGTATCGATGTTTGTTCGGAAAACGCTTGGGCGGCATTGATATTGCTGTGATAAACAGCGGCCACCTGATAACCTGCCGCTTGAAGCGCAATGGCAATGGCTTTTCCGAGGCCTCGTGTCCCCCCGGTGACAAGTGCGGTCCGACGCATGTTTTTCTCCTCGTAAGCAGCGGCAAAACCGGACGGCTTTTGCGCGAACATAAAGAAAAGCTAGTGTGAACAATCTGGCGCATCCGGTCTTGAGACAAAACAAGGATGGCCTGCCTCGCGACCGATCACGTGATCAGAAAAAGCAGGCCAGGACCGCTACCCCTGCACTGCGATGTGATACACCGCCCATGGACATAACGTGAATCTTTCAGCAAGCGGCCTTGCCGCCCTATCCGGAAAACGGTCGGCGTCGTACACCGCCCAGAGCGGACCGAGGCCGCCGAGCGGAAGCGCTTTTCCATCGAGTGTGGTCGCCACGATGAAGCGGTATTTCACCATGTCGGCGAAAGAGACGGCCACCACGTAACCGTCAATTGCGCGCAGCAATACGCGCCCTTGACCCGTGGACGGAGCACCAGCAGCCTTGAGCACCTCGGCCAGCAAAGGACCACCCAGCGCGTGCACTTTGCCGTCATATTCCAGCGTGGGACTGATCGTTATTTCCGGCAAAGCACGCAGCGCGGTGAAGTCAAAGGTATGCGCACGATCGAAGGTCACACCCTGCTTTTTCATCAACTGGTCCAACGCCGGATCGAGCGGACCGCGATTGCCTGGACCGATTGCTCCGGTCAGTGTCAGCAAGGTCGGCCCGGTGATTGTCGCGGGTGGTTGCAGCGGTGTGGCGAAGCTGTGCGCGGCGGTTAGACCGAGGCCGGCGGCGGCGAGGAAGTGGCGTTTGTGCACTGGAGGTCTCCGGGAAATCCACGCGGATTAAGTTGAAGTAGGTTACTCATAATTGACACTATTTTTAAGGCATTAATAGGTTCGATTTCGGTCTCAATTCCGGTGCAGCCGCCCGGGCCGGCAAAACCCTTCAACCGCACCTATCTTCGGACTATCACGTGAGGAAGCTGAAACCGTCATTGCCCAGATGGCGCAGGTAGTGCGCGGCTGGAAAGAACTTTTCTTCCTGTGCGGTGTGGAAGAGCGCTCGATTGAGTACATCAGCCAGACCATCTTGCCGGAGTGCTTCTTTCGCAGAGAGCTTGTAGACACGTTGGCCTGACCGCCCGCATCCCGGTCCAACGTGAAGTGCGGACTTTGCGTACGTCAAAAATAAAACGAGTAGCACATTGGTGCCGATTCCTTTTCTTTGATCAGCTTGCCAATGAGGTTGCTGGTTGCACTGACATTTCGTTGCTCAAGTGTCAGAATCACCTGCAGGGACTCATAAAAGCGCCCCTGCTCTCGGTACAACTCTGCAAGCTCAATGGTGTGCTCAGGACGCGAGGCAACGCGCCACTTTTGAAGTATCTCGCTCAGTCGCTTCATGTTTTCAAGCTGCGCGTCTGTGGCTTCGAACGCTGGATACGTAAATGGGCTGTCCACTTGCCTGCTGTAGCTGGGCGGCTTCCGGCGGCGCAACTTATCCCACCAAGTCCGGCGGTCGGGATTGGCTGCCACCCATGACGTCTTGGTGGCGGCTTCTTCCGTATCCCTGTGCTGGCGATAAGCTTGTCGATATACGTGATTGCGATGTCGCCAGTCTCCGAGCCTTGCCGCAACCTCCATTTCCTCACTTGATGCCTTGGAAATGCACTCGGATAAAAGCTCATCTGATACACGACCCATATACGGCAGCTCCGAGGAGTCAGCGGCATCGACTACGGTCATGTTTTTCACCAGGACAAACTGACCGCAAGTGCAGCGCCGAAGCCCTACATCGTTAGGCATGAGCGAGTTCTCTCGCCAGCCGTCGGTCCAATGTTCGGATGCCGAAAAGTTCATCGACATATAGCTGGGAAAGGAATACTGGGCCCCGCAACACGGCGAAGCCATAATTCTGACGCCACGAATCCGCGTCATACTGAACTTCGATTTGGAAGCTCACTACAGCCGCGAGCGTTTTCGATGTTTCGATATTTATCCACGATGGTCTCCATCACGATTCGGGTTAATCATGCTGGTTTCGAGTATCGGCGTTACACCCTTCGACAGCTCTGTTCACAGTTGGCCTCCACGCCTTGGGTGTACATATCGCGCAGCGCCTGCTTGAGCCGCCAAGCGCGTGCACTTTGCCGTCATATTCCAGCGTGGGACTGATCATTATTTCCGGCAAAGCGCGCAGCGCGGTGAAGTCAAAGGTATGCGCACGGTCAAACGTCACGCCCTGCTTTTTCATCAACTGATCCAACGCCGGATCGAGCGGACCGCGATTGCCCGGGCCGAATGATCCGGGCAATGTCAGCAAGGTCGGCCCGGCGATCGTCGCGGTTTTTTGCAGCAGTGTGGCGAAGCTGTCCACAGTGGCAAGACCGAGTCCGGTTGCGGCGAGGAAGTGGCGCTTATTCACAGGGGGGTCTCCGGCGGATGGGTGGGGTTTGGCGAGGGTGATTGTGTCAGGATAGACGGCTTATGGCGAGGCTGGTGGATCATGCGTCACATCCGCACTCATCCAAAATCCTTTGTCTGTCAACTATCCCGCACGACGCTGAAGCGCCGGAACGCGTCAATAGGCATCGCGACTTTCAGCCACCAGATGATCGAAATCGGCCGATCTCCTTCGTGCGTTTCCAGCGTGACCGGACCCAGCGCAAGGAAGGCACACTCCGGATTTTCCCGAACGAATAGCTGAAACTGCCAGCCGTTGGTGCGGCTCTCCAGATAGCGTCGTCCTGTCGCATTGCCGGGCCCGACACGATTCTGGGTTTGCCAATGAAATCGCTCCGGGCTGATGGCGTAATCGTGATACTGGACACCGTCACCGAAACCCTCGCGCTTGTCGAGCGTGACAAACATCAGCTCGATTTTCTCGGCTAGGCGTGGCAAGCAACCTTCCCTGAATTGTGGCCGTGCTGTCGCGCTCAAGTGACCAATCGCCGTCTGGATTTCGCGTCGCTGGTAACGCGCGTGCAGCGACAACGGCCATGCCGTCGGCGCGTCCGGCAATGGGTTCCAACCCGTCGTTGACTCTTCCTGCAGATACTCGGCAATTTCAAGTACCTCGTCGCGTAACGCCGGATGTGCGTTCATCAGCGAAACAAACGCCGTCGGTGCGATCAACTGCTTCGTCTCCGGCAAGATCTGATAGGCCAGCATTTGCAGGCGGACTTGATGGATTTTTTGCGTGGAGAATGCATCGGTCCACGCCCCCATCAATGCGGGATCGTTTGCATGCAACAGACTGCCCATCCGTTGCGACAATTCCGCCTCGCGCGGTCCGGCCAGTGGCACCACCAGCCCGACTTCGCGTTTGTAACTGGTCCACGAATGCTTGTTGGCGTACACATCGGCGAGGACCAGGTCGTTGTCACGCACGAAGTCCTTCAAGCGGAGCGGTTGCCCCGCACGCAGTGCAGCCCAGGCACCGAGTTCCGCCCGCAAGCGGGTGGCATTGAGTTGTAGCGCTTTGCGCAGGCTCGACAGTACACGCTCATGCGCGACCCGATCAAACTGGATATGGCACCCGGTCGGCAACAGGCCAAAGCCATTCTCGAGTGCCACCTTGAGTTGCGATCGGGTCTGCCCGGTGAGTGTGCGCAGCAAGGTATCGAAGCGAAATCCTTCTCCGTAAGATCCGACGAAATCAAGCACAAGGCAACCGTCCTTGCCATCGGCCAGTCGCAAGCCGCGGCCAATCTGCTGCTGAAAGATCACGGGACTCTGGGTAGGCCTGAGCAACAGCAAAGTATTAATCTCGGGAATGTCAACACCCTCATTGAAGAGGTCGCAGGTACAGATCAGCTGGAGAGTGCCGCTCCGCAGTGCGCGTATCGCGTCGTCGCGCTGGACCGTCGTATTGGCACCGGTCAGGCTGCGAGCCTGCAGACCAGCCTGTTCGAAACATCGCGCCATGAATTGAGCATGCGCAACGCTGACGCAAAACACGACGGCCTTGAGCTGGCCAAGGTGCGCAACGTAACGCTGCAATGTGTCGACCACCAGCCGTGCTCGCACGGTGTTGCTCGATATGAGCGCCTCGAGCTGACTGGTCTCTTCCGCGCGGTTCCAATTGATGCGGCTGAGGTCGGTGTCGTCAGCGGTTGCGTAGTATTCGAACGGTGCCAGCAATTGCTGGTCGAGCGCGTCCCAGAGTCGCAGCGATACCGCTGGCGAGCCATCGGGACGGCAATCAAAATAGGTATTGAGGCTGCGGCCATCGGCCCGCTCGGGCGTCGCTGTCAGGCCCAGCAAAAGTTGCGGGCGGACCGCGGTAATAAATTGGTCGAAGGTGCTGGCGGGAAGGTGGTGCGCTTCATCGACGATGACAACACGCCAGTAATCCGTGCCGAGTTGCGAAACCAGCTGGCGTGCGTGGACTGTCGCCATCGTTGCGAACAGGTGCGTGGTTTGGGTCGGCTGATTCTCGCCGTCGAGCAAGTCGCCAAATGCCGGATCACGCAGCACTTGCCGGAACGTGGCCAGTGCCTGTTTTAATATCTGGATCCGATGAGCGATGAACAGCAGGCGCGGCGGACTGCCCTCCTCGATGGCACGGCGCTGGTAATCGAACGCGGCAACGACGGTTTTCCCGGTACCGGTGGCAGCGACCACAAGATTACGCCAGCGTCCTTGTCGACGTTCTGCCGCGAGGCGTTCCAGCATTTCCAGTTGATAGGCTTTCGGGCGCAAATCAAACCAAGTATGAATCGCGATCGGCTCGGCCGTGTCGGCACGGCTGCCCGGTCGACGCCGCTGTTGGCCGAGGGCCTCGGCCAACGCAACACGCTGTGCCTCATCGTGTGGATCATAGAGCTGGAATTCAGCATCGTTCCATAAGGTTTCAAAATTGGCGCAGGCAGCCTGATACATGTTCGTATCGTGCGACTGAGTGAATTTGATAGTCCATTCGATACCACCGATCAGCGCTGATTCGGACAGGTTGGCACTACCAACGAAGGCCGTTCCGAAACCGGTATGACGATGAAATAGCCACGCTTTGGCATGCAGACGCGTACGCCGTCCATCGAGCGAGATACGCAATTGCACGCCGGGTAGCGTTGCCAGCGCATCGACAGCGCGCACTTCGGTGGCGCCGATATACGTCGTTGTCAGGATACGTAACTGCGTCCGGGAATTACCTTGTGCATCAAGAGCTGTGGCGAGTTTGAGAACATCCAGCAGCTTGCGAACGCCACTCCAGGTAATGAAGCTAACCAGGATATCGACCCGGTCGACATTGCCGAGTTCGGCACGCAACTCATTGAGCAGCGACGGATCGGAACGCGCCGACGTAAAAATCCAAGGATGCCGCAGGCCAGTTTGCGGCAGGGTCGGCACAGTACCGGGGTGATGCACAGCACGCAGTACGCGAAGAGGTTCGGCGGGCGCAACATCCACCGTCGCATCGCCGCTGGCCTTGCGCGCAGCCCTCAGCAGACCAGCAATAAGTTGCAGCTCAGCCTTCGATTGGTCGACATCGCTCTTGGTGCCACTAGCAACAATGTCGAGCAATTCGGGCAAACGTGACGCGAGCGCGTGAACCAGGTGCTCCCGTCGCTGCGCGTGTGTCGGTGTCGCAATCAGTACGCCTTTAGCCAATGCGAGCGCGTCGAGCGTGGCGGCTTCGTCTTGCATGATCAAGCGTTCGTACAAGCCTTGCGGAAGCGTCATCAGGAAGACTCAGTGTGTGGTTGATTGCCTGGATTGTATTTTAGTAACTACCTGCGTGGCACAGAATCGTTGCTGATCAAGTAGCGCTCGTCATTGGGCCGTTCAAGGATTCGGCTACATTGCCGCAAATGCTCGTCGTGCTCATCGTCCAGGTCGTGTTGGCAAAAGAAGCACCACAGCGAACAAGCAGTCCAATAGCCGACCTTGCCCAGCATGATCCAGCGCACGCCGCCACGCGGATCGTCCTGTTCGCCGTGGTAGCGCGGAATCAAATGGGTATGCAGGTGCGGCACCGTCGAGCCAATCAAGCAGGCCCGAGTGAACACGCTCGCGCCTAGCGCAGCAACACCAACTGCGGCACCGCGTCCGCGCCGCACCACACGATCGCATTTTGCGCCAGCGTCTGTCCGAGCGCGCGAGCCGATGCAAGCGACAAGTCGAGCACGAGGAAGCTCGGCTCACCGGGCCAGGCGCCGGTCGGATGCTGGCCAATACCATCGAAAAATACCAGACTGCGCTGTCGCAAAGTCAGAGCCAGCTTGGCCTGCAGCGTGGCGTTCTGCGCATCGGTGAGGGCCTCGCCCAGCGGATTGCAGGCGGTAATAAATGTGCAGCAATCGGTTTTTTCCTGCCGCAGCAATGCCTTCAATGCCGGATTGCCGATGCCAATTTCGAGCGCGATCGGCGTCTGAACATCGACGTGATAGTGGGTCGAGGCGTAGGCAGCGATGGTGTCGGGGGCAATGCTGGACAAGATGGCTCCTGTGATGAACTCCTAACGTGATCATGCCACGTTAGGCATGACGACAGGCGACGGGGTGCAAGCTGGCGACGACCTCCTACCGGACAGTTGCCTGTTGCGCGATGGACCTGATCATCGCGC
>JBLHLW010000078.1:0-15717 GCA_047621345.1 Minisyncoccia bacterium
CAGTTGCTGCATCTCTGCAGCTTTCTGACGCAATTCCGGCAGGCTCTTGCGCAACTGTTCGCGCCCCGACAAGGCTGGATCAATCAATAATAAAAACAGCAACGCCAGAAGGATGACGCTGCTAACGGCAAGCAACTGTTTGCGCTCCTGCGCACTGCGGTCATTCCAGAATGTGGCCACCGAGGCGCGTGCACTCTGGATGCTGCTACGTAAATTGGCCGAGCTCGTCGCATTACTCATTTGCTGCTCCTGATCTGCCAGACACCAGCGTTCTGCTGTGACAGACTGAGCTGTCGCTGGGCCAGCGCAGCTTTGATTTGATCTAGCGGCGGCTGCGCATCTGGCTTGAGCTTGATCAGTAATCCGCGGTCATGGTATTCGATGCCGGCAATCACCAGCGACTGGCCACCCTGCATGACACTATTCCAGGCATCACTGAACGCGGCCAGCAGGCTCGTGAAATCATCTGGTGCCGCCTGGCCAGAGGCACGCTGACCGGCGGCGATTTTCTGCCGTATCTGGACGATTGGGTCGATGATCGCCGTCTCTTTCGGATACGCGGTCTTGTAGGCCTGGATCATGCTGCCTTGCAGCACATCGGCTTCGCGTTTCATGCGCAACCAATCGACGTTGAGTGCCGTCACGTTGACCAGCAGGGCAACTGCGGCAAGACCGATGGCCCAACGCCACGGCTGCAAGTTCAGACCATTTCCGCCGGCCACGCCAAGCCCACTCATCAGGTTGAGCGTGACGCCGCGTGCCGCTGTCACCCAGCGCAGCCAGTTGTCGGAAAACAGCGTAATGCGGTCGTGCTGGCCGTCGTCGAGCAAAGCCTGAAAGGCCGCCATGCTGGACTGGGTGAGGTACAGCGCTACCGGGGCCTGCGGCACCACCGCACAGAGCGTTTGCAGAGCGTCTTGTAACGCACTCTCAGCCTGGTCAGGCAATACTGCAATACCGATACCTTCCTGCTCGTTGAGGCGGATGACCAGTTCCAGATCCGTCGCATGCTCGAACATAGCGACGGACACGACGCCGCTCTGGAACGGCACACATAACTGGGACGGCAATGCACTGAGATGGCTTGCACCCAGTCCGGTAAAAAATTGCACCAACCGTTCCAGCCAAGACCGTTGCACGACCGCAACGGTGCGCAAGCCGTCTGCAACGCCGCCAGCAACAATGACGCACTCGGCGGGGTCCGACATCAGCTTTTCTTCCAGCATGTTGGGCAGAGCGGTGCGCAACCGAGCAGGTGACAACGGTGGCACACGAATACGCAACAGAGTGACATCGCTGGCAGCAAGCAGCAGCGTCACTCGCTGAGACTGGGCAATGACAGGGCGCAAGTCGGACAGCGCTGCCGTGCCTTCGCGCTGGATGGCACCGCCATCGGTAACCAGCGCGAACGCACATTCCAACTGACCGAGTTCGTCGTGACGGTCGGTTGCGGCTTTAGGTAACAGGCGAATGTAGAGTGTGCTCAAGAGGTTCCGTTCGCTTTTTAGGTTTCTCGGGTCCAAAGGACCGTGACCGCTGCCCCGCGTCGCTGTACAAGCGACTGGACTTCCAGTACCGCGTTGTTGAGCTTCACTTTGCCATTAACAAGAAAGTACTCGGTTTTGACGTCAAGCGAAACTGCGCTGGTTTCTTGCGTTGCATTTGTTGCTGGCAGGCGATTATTGAAGTCGGCGGCATCCTTGAAATAAGCACGCTCTCGACTGGCAACCAGCGTGGCAGCGTCTGACAAGCCCAGCCCAGCAATCACCGCCGACAGGACTTCAGTGGAGGCGGTATTGACATTGATCTTGCTATCGCTAAAGGGCAACACTGTCACGTAATCCTTGAGCTTGAGTAAGATTTCTTCGGTAAAACCGGGTATTGCGAGTAAGTCGTCGAACTGAGTCAATGGCATCATGTGCGCGCCGGATGGCGACTGCGTACTGACTGCAGTACCTGGTGTCGGAGTCGTCGATCCGCTCGTGGGCACCACCGCCGCTTTCGGCTGCCTCGCTGTCAGCAAATAGCTCACCGTCGCATTAGTGAGTGCGTTGGCCGATGGGATTCTCAGGTTAGTGAGCAGTTTTGCAAAAGCGGTCACATCGACCGGGCTAAGCTCACCGCCGTTGCGTACCAAGGCATTCACATTCAACCGTGATTGCGCATCGACAATGTAGCCGGACAGCACCGCGCTACTCGCATCGGCATCCTGCTTGCCATTTTCGACGAATTCATCGAGCCGGACTTCTTCCAGCGGGATAGCCCACGGGTCGCCAAGGTAATCGACCTGATTGGTATCTGACCGCAGGATCAAACGAGACCAATCGAGCGCGCCGCGCAAAATCCATTGTTTCTGCAATTGGGTACGCTGATTTTCGATCGAGCGCACCTGAACCTGCTGCTGCCAGAACAGACTGGCCACAATGGTCACGGCCAGTGTCGTCAACAACAATGCGGTGATCACGGCAACGCCGCGTTGCTGGTGCAGGCCGAAATTCATACCGCCCCCAGCAGGAACGCCTTGACCAGCAGGACTTGTTGCTCATTGAGCTGCAACGTGACTTGCAAGCCTTTCATCACCGTGGACACGGGCGCCACAGCCCCAGGCACAGTGACAGGAGCGGTGACATTGTTCGCTATCGCCGCAGGCTGCACCGTGCTCCAGGCATTACCGTCCCAAGACTTGATCGTCATTGCATCAACGCCAGTTTTGAGAGTCACGATATTGCTGTTATCCGTATCGGCGCTGGCAGCCTGCCAGAACTGATCGAGCTGATCAAGATCACGCGTGGCAGCCGACTCACTGCGCATCAGCGCACCTTCACGCAATCGATAAGCCACCACTTGCAGCCGGGTCGGCTGATTTTCTGCATAAACCTTGCGCACGATCAGTAAGCGCCCCTGATCCGATCGCAGGTTGGGGCGATCACCAAGTACGATTGCGTCAGCAATCAAGCCGCAATCGCTCTGCATTTGTGCGAAGGCCAGTTGCATACCACGCGTCTGTTCAAGATCGCTGGTCAACGCCACACGTGCACGTACGATACTGTCGAGTCCACGCCAGCCAAGTACGGCGATGATCCCCAGTATCGAGATGGCAACCAGCAACTCGACCAGCGTGAAACCACGCCGCGAATGCCGAGAAGAAAAAGTGGATTTATGCACTGACAAGTTGATTCAATTTGATGATGCGACGGGTTGGCAAGCGGGCGTCGTAGACACTGACTTCGACTCGGCGAAAATTGATGTTCGGCGTCGACAACACTTCCTGTTCGCACACCAGCCGCATTTCTGCTTGCGGGCACTCGAATGCGGTTTTTCCGAGTGGTGGATAAATATGCGCAAGACGAATTTCAGTCAGGCGATTTTCAGCCGACCAGGTCGCCATCATGGCGGCGCGCAAGTCATTGCTGTTTTGGGTAAGACTGCCCACCGCACGCAAGCTCGCACCGAGCGCAGTGCCAACGATCACTAGCGCTACCAGTACTTCGAGCAGCGTAAAACCAGCACAACGGGTAGGGTATCTCCGCATGTTCATCTCAGTCCACCACGAAGTGACCGATGCCATCGGCACGGATGTCTACCCGCGCGTCCTCGGCGGCCAACGTCAACACGAATGGCCTGTCGACCGGCTCGCGACCAAAGACAATCCGCATCGGACCGCTGACAGGCGCTAGCGGCGGATTCATCAACAAGGTCAGCGGCGTGCGCGCGAACTCCCTCTCGCGAAGCAGATCGTCTTTTTCGATCAACTGCCAGACGTTGTCAGTGCGCACAAGAAAGCGGTAACGCTGCGCATCGGCCTCGAACGCCACCGGACTGTTGCGCACAATTGCTTCATCGCGGGCGAGTTGCAGTAGCAAAGCGATACGCCGTGCATCGGTTTCCAGCACCTGACGCGAACTAGGCATGGCATTGAACGACACGACGCCAAGCATCACGCCAGCAATCACCATAACGACAAGCAGTTCCAGCAGTGTAAAACCGCGCGGTGGATGACTGGGCAAACGACAATGACTCAGCATCGCGAGGGCTACAGATCCCAGGAACCGATATCGGCATCGTTGCCGGCACCACCGCTCTGACCATCGGCACCAAACGAAAACACGTCGACCTCACCCTTGATCCCAGGCGACAGGTACTGGTAGGGATTACCCCATGGATCTTTCGGCAACCTGTCGACGTAGCCACCGGTCTTCCAGCCACGTGCTTCCGGGCCGTTTGTCGGTTTGCTCACCAGTGAGGACAAGCCCTGCTCGGTGGTTGGATAACGCTGGTTGTCGAGTTTGTAGAGCTTTAATGCCTGCATCACCGTGGCGATATCCTGACGGGCAGCGGTAACACGGGCATCGTCAGTACGGCCCATCAGCTTAGGCACCACCAGCGCGGCAAGAATACCCATGATCACAACGACCACCATGATCTCGATCAAAGTGAAACCACGGGCTACGGCAGCGCGGAAGGTACGACGATCAGGAACATGGAAAACTGGAGTCATAAGAATTGGGAGTTGGGTTGTGGAATCGGTTTAAGTATAAGGGAAAGGCTGCCAGCACCGCATCAAAACTGGCCAGCGATACCGCTCTGAGCGTAATTTGCACAACGGTATCAGCGATACGAGTGCCAAATGCGTAAAAAGTGCCCTGCCGACTTTATCCGCGCAAAGAAACGCTCATCCTCTTGTACGGACTGGCCGCAACAATGGATGTTGCACGATCGACATGGGCTCGGTCGGCGCGCCACCGTGCCTCCGGTTGCACGAAGAGTACGCCCATGCCGGGCGCACGCGAAAAAAAACCTCGACTCATCGAGGTTTTACTGACATCGCGCACAACACCCGCGTCTTCAGGCCTTGCGACGACGCTGTATCGAGTAACCAATCAGACCAAGGCCGAGCAGCATCATTGCGTAGGTTTCGGGCTCGGGAACTGCGCTGACCTGAATGGCAACATTATCGAAGTGTATGAAACTCTCGGCGCTGCTTGCCGTGAACGTCAGCAGGGTATTCGATCCCACGCCAGCTTGGAGACCTTTATAAAGGTACGTGGTGAAAGTACCAGTAGTAAAGTTAACCGGAGAAAACAATGTCGTACCAAATACAACGTTTAAATAATTATTTACTGGCTCTGGAGCCGTCAAACCTCTCGCCTGAAAACTGAGGTCGTAAAAGGTGCCGGCAACGGTACTGATTGACTGAGACAACGATACCGGGACAGTTGTACCAACAGAATAAAAATGGTTAGAACCTACATCAGGAAAGCTGATGACACCGCGAAGTTCATAGTCAAGAGGATCGCCACCGGTAGGCACGGCCGATTCGGCCCAGCCAGTCACACCATTTTCAAAATCACCGTTGACCACAAGGGGAGCCGCCTGCGCCATCAAGCTGAAAGCAAACAGTGCGAGTCCTGTAATGAATTTTTTCATGGCATCTTTCAGTTATCAATTACACACGCCATCAGAATAACCCGACTTTGGAAAATTGATAGTAAAAACCCATGCTTTTTAGAATAATTTGACACAATTTAACTTAACTGCCGCAATTAAATTGCAGCAAGGAATTTAAGTGGTCTCGTTGCGCGCTTCCCGCGCCAACAGTTGTGCCACCGTGTCGCTCGGTGCGTTGCCATCGAACAGCACGCCGGCGACGGCGTCAGTGATCGGCATCTCGACCTGCAAGGAGGTCGCCAGCGTGCGTACCGCACGCGCGCACCGCACGCCTTCTGCCACATGTCCCAACTCACGCTCAATCGCATCCAGCGTTTTTCCTTGCGCCAGTGCCAGACCAACTTTGCGATTGCGCGACAAGTCGCCAGTACAGGTCAGTATCAAGTCGCCCATACCCGCCAATCCCATGAAGGTTTCAGCACGCCCGCCAAGCGCGACACCTAGCCGCGTGATCTCGGCAAGGCCACGCGTGATCAGCGCCGCTCGGGCATTGAGACCCAAGCCCATGCCGTCGACGATGCCAGTAGCGATCGCGAGGATATTCTTGACTGCGCCACCGACTTCAACACCGGTGACGTCATCGGTTGCGTAGACCCGCAACTGCGGACCATGCACCGCCTGTACGACGCAGTCGCGCAATGGGGCACTGCCCGAGGCGATCACCAAAGCACCAGGCAGTCCGCGCGCCACTTCCATTGCGAACGACGGCCCGGACAACGCACCGCTTGGCCAGTCCATACCCAGCACCTGCTGGACGATTTGATGGGGCAGCAAACCGCTGCCTTCTTCAAATCCTTTGCATAGCCAGATCAGATTAGTCGGGGATCGCCCGACAAGTCGCTGCACGATCGGGCGCAGCCCCGCCACCGATGACGCCACGATCAGCAGCGAGTCGCTGGCAGCACAATGGGAAACAGCAGCCTCAAAATCGGCTGTGAGTGACAAAGACTGCGGCAGCGTGACTCCGGGCAGAGAGACGGCATTTTCACGCCGCTCGGAGGCAATTTGCATTGCAGCAGCATCGCGCCCCCACAACGTGACTGCATGGCGCTCGGCCAGTGCCACAGCGAGCGCTGTCCCCCAAGCGCCGGCGCCCAACAAGGTGATGTTCATCGCCACTGCAGTCGCAGGACCAACTTACTCGCCCCAGACATCGGCAGCCCTGACAAAGCCACCTTGGCCGTCACGGTGCCGGACCTTGATCCAGCCCGCCATCGACGACTCAGTCATTTCTAACACCACGCCTTTGTCGACGCTAAATAAAACGGGCGCGGTGTCATCCGCCGTACTGCGCACGCGCGTACCAGCGACTTTGGTGATGACATGACGCTTTGCATCCAGCTGTTTCGATTCGACCCACGACAAGTCGCCGCTGGCGTCACGCACTTTGCTCCATTCACCATAGGTAAGGATGACTTCGACCGGCATATTTCGCGGCGCGACAAATACTTTCCGTCCGCGCTGCGACGGCGCGTCGTACAGCACTGCCGGCGCAGCGCCGATTGATTTGTAATCCAGTGCGTGAACCGGGCCGATCGCACACAGCGACAGGAATGCCACGGCACCATGCATGTGAACACATTTCATGACATAACTCCGAAGAGGGATGAAGAACCGGCATGGGTGCGCCATGCCAGTGGCGACATCAGTGAGTGGTAGCAGTACCGTCCGGCATTTCCAGATTGGCGGCGTTTTGCTGTTCTGCCAAGGCTTGCAGGCGCTGCTGGTAAAACACTTCGAAGTTGATTTCCGCCAGATGAACTGGCGGAAAACCGGCACGAGTAATCGCGTCGGCGATGTTGGCGCGCAAATACGGGTACACGATATTCGGGCAACCAATACCAAGCAGGGGATCAAGCTGATCCTGAGGAATGTTGCGCGCCTCAAAAATACCAGCTTGCTTACCCTCGACCAGGAAAGCCACCTTGTCGCCGATCTTGGCGGTGACGGTAATGGTCACGGTCGATTCGAAGATGCCTTCGGCCAGTGGCTCGGCACCAACGTCAACGGCGACTTCCATTGTTGGCGCTTCCTGCTCCAGGAAAATCGCCGGGGAATTGGGTTGTTCGAGCGACAAGTCTTTCAGATAGACGCGCTGAATCTGGAATATCGGTTGCAGGATTTCGTCAGCCATGAAGCACTTTCAGTTGGGTTGAAGGGACCGCGGCGCATGCCGTCGGCCAGTAAAAATCAGGTGCCCTGCAGCAGCGCATCGAGGGTACCGAGACGCTCTAGCGCAGCCAGATCATCGAAGCCGCCAACGTGGGTGTCGCCAATGTAAATTTGCGGCACCGTGCGGCGACCGGTTTTTTGCATCATCACGTTACGCTGCTCCATATCGAGGTCGATGCGCACTTTCTCGATCTCCTCGACGCCCTTCGATTTCAGTAGCCGTTCGGCCATCGTGCAATACGGGCAGACACCCGTGCTGTACATCAAAACATGTGCGGTCATTATGGTAACTCCTGTTATTTCACAGTCGGCAGACCTTGGGTCTGCCAAGCTGCAAGTCCACCGCTCAGACTGTGGACATCATTGAAACCGGCGCTCTTGAGACGCGCTGTCGCTTTCGATGACTGCACGCCATTAGGGCACACGACGATGACCGTCTTGGCCTTGAACTTGTCAATTTCGACAAGGCGCGTAGTCAGGTCTTTCAGGGGAATATTTTTCGCTTCGCGCAGGTGGCCCTTAGCAAAATCAGCGGCATCACTAACGTCGAGAATCAACGTCTTGCCCTGATTGATGATCTGGGTTGCTTGCAGTGTCGTGACCTTGGTGCCGCGTCGCTGAAGCAAGGGAACCAGCAACGCGCCACCAGAAATAACGACCAGCGCAATAAGGAAAATGTTATCGATCAAGAATTTCACAAGGGTCCAATGGTTTAAAACAATCGCCGCATTATAAAATAGAAGCGGCACAGCGAATCCTAATCGTTGCCATGCACTTCCAATTTCTCCTCTACTGCCTATCTGCCATGTACAAAATCGTATTGATGCGCCACGGTGAATCCACCTGGAATCTCGACAACCGCTTTACCGGATGGACCGACGTCGACCTGACCGAAAAGGGCCGCGCCGAAGCTACTCAAGCAGGCAAACTGCTGCGTGAAGCCGGCTTCAGCTTCGACCTGGCGTACACCTCGGTACTCAAGCGCGCCATTCGCACGCTCTGGCTGACGCTAGACGAAATGGATCTGATGTGGATCCCGATCGAACATGACTGGCGCCTCAACGAACGCCATTACGGCGCCTTGCAGGGCCTGAACAAATCCGAAACAGCCGCGCAGTACGGCAACGAGCAAGTCCTGGTGTGGCGTCGCAGTTACGACACGCCTCCCCTCTCGCTGGATCCCGCCGATCCGCGTGCATCGTATCAGGATCCGCGCTACGCAGGACTTCAGCGTGCACAAATCCCGTTAACCGAATGCCTGAAAGATACCGTCGAACGCGTCATGCCAGTGTGGAATGACACCATTGCACCCGCTATTCGTGCAGGCAAACAGATTCTGATCTCGGCCCACGGCAACAGCCTGCGCGCACTCATCAAATCACTCGACGGCATTAGCGACAGCGACATCGTTGGTCTGAACGTCCCTAACGGTCAGCCGCTGGTGTACGAACTTGATGCCGACCTCAAGCCTATCCGCAGCTACTACCTCGGCGATACGGCAGCCATCGATGCGGCATTGCATGCCGTCGCCAATCAAGGCAAGGCGCGCTGACGCGCCGGCCAATGCATCACTTCAAAAAACTGCTTCTTCTGGTAGCGCTGGCCGGCACCTGCGTGGCGCCGGCCAGCGCTACCAAAGTCAGCGAGCGTAGCAAGCAAAAAGAAGCGGCCGAAGCCCAGCGCACCGAGCTGCAACGCCAACTCGATACACTGGAAAGCAGCATCAGCAAAACCGTCGCGGATTCCGACAAGGCCACCGAGGCGCTGGGAAAATCAGCCAAAGCCATTTCGGAGGCCAACCGCACGCTACATGAGCTCGAAGCAGAGCAAGGCCAGACCGAACGCAAGCTGATACAACTATCGCAACAGCAAGCTCGCCTGACCAAACTCGTCGACGACCAGCAGACGCAACTGTCGAACCTGCTGCGCAAACAGTATGTGGCCGGCAACGATGACCGCATCAAACTACTGCTCTCAGGCGACAATCCGAACCGCATCAATCGTGACCTCGAATATCTGGGCTATGTCTCGCAAGCGCAGGCTGCCTTGATCGGTACGCTGCGCAGCAATCTACAAGCCATTGAGCGCAACAAGGCCGAAGCAGAAGAGGCGCACAGTGCGCTCGCTGAAATTGCCGTCGAAGCACGCGATCAGCGCACCGCGCTGGAAAATGAAAAAGCGCGCCGCGCGACCCTGCTGGCATCACTATCGACCAAACTGGCGTCCCAACGCAAGGAGGCGGGCGACTTGAAGCGCGACGACCAGCGTCTCAGTAGTCTGGTCAACAAACTTGACGAATTAATCGAAACCCAGCGCAAGGCCGATGCCGCTGCGGCCGAACAGCGCAAGCTCAAGCAACTGGCTGCCGAGCGCACCGCGCAAGCAGAAGAAGCGCGCAAGCAGGCGCTGCAAGACAGCAAGCGCGCACGTCCAAATGCGCCTCCGAGAACGCCAGCGCCAGCGAACAATCCGGATGCGATCGACAATGACGAGCCGCCGAAAAAAATTGCCCTACGTAATGAACTTCAGCCGGAAACCGGAGTCGGAGACGGTACGAGTGGGCGTAATTTCAACGGATTGCGCGGCAAATTGCGACTGCCGGTAAAAGGCGACATCGTGACCCGTTTCGGCGCCACGCGTGGTGAAGGGCCGGACTCAAAGGGGTTGTTTATCCGCGCAGCGGAAGGGACCGAAATCCGCGCCATCGCTGAAGGAAAAGTGGTTTTCGCGGATTGGTTGCGCGGCTTCGGCAACCTGATCATCGTCGATCATGGCAATCAGTACTTGACCATTTATGGCAACAACCAGTCCGTCCTGAAGCGACCCGGCGATGTGGTAAAAAGTGGCGATACGATCGCCACGGCAGGCAACAGCGGCGGCAATGAACAATCCGGCTTATACTTTGAAATGCGGCACCAAGGCCGTGCGTTTGACCCACTAGGATGGGTAACTACCAGGTGAAAAATGAGCATTAAACTCAAGAATATCGGCTTGATCGGATTAGGCATAGTCGCTGGCATTGCCGGCTCGATGCAATTCGACGCCATGGCGCAAAAAAGTGTCGGCGCGCCGCTGCCGATCGACGAGTTGCGCCAACTGGCAGATGTATTTGGCCTGATCAAATCAGACTACGTCGAAACCGTCGACGACAAAAAATTGCTGACCGAAGCCATCTCCGGCATGGTCGCATCGCTCGATCCGCACTCAGCCTACCTGGACAAGAAAGCCTTCAAGGAGCTACGTGAAGGTACGCAGGGCAAATTCGTCGGTCTCGGTATCGAAGTCGGCATGGAGGATGGCTTCGTCAAAGTGATCTCGCCGATCGAAGATTCACCGGCCTATCGCGCTGGCCTGAAAGCAGGTGACCTGATTACCCGTCTCGACAGCACGCCCACGAAGGGCCTGACACTAGACGAAGCCGTCAAGAAGATGCGCGGCGAACCGAACAGCAAAATCACGCTGGCCATCGCCCGCAAGGACGAAGATAAGCCAATTGTTGTCACCATTACCCGCCAGGAAATCCGCGTCCAGAGCGTCAAATCGAAAATGGTCGAACCGGGTTATGCGTGGGTACGCGTGGCCCAGTTCCAGGAGCCGACGGTCGACGACATGGCAAAAAAAATCACCGCACTGTATGCCCAGGATCCGAACATCAAGGGTCTGGTGCTCGACTTGCGCAATGATCCGGGTGGCGTCTTGCCGGGTGCAATCGGTGTATCGGCAGCGTTCCTGCCAAAGGATGCCGTCATCGTCTCGACCAACGGCCAACTGGCCGACTCCAAGCAGACGTTTTATGCCCGGCGTGAATTCTATGGTGCACGTGGCGTTGGCGACTCGCTGGCAAAACTGCCCGACGCCGTCAAAAAAGTGCCGATGGTCGTGCTGATCAATGCAGGCTCTGCCTCGGCCTCCGAGATCGTTGCCGGTGCACTGCAGGACTACAAGCGCGCGATCATCATGGGGTCACAGAGCTTCGGCAAGGGTTCAGTGCAGACGATCCGCCAGTTATCTGCCGATACTGCCGTCAAGCTGACCACTGCACGTTACTACACGCCGAATGGTCGTTCAATTCAGGCCAAAGGCATCGTCCCGGACATGATGGTCGATGAATACGCCGATGGCGATGGCCTCAACAGCTTCCGCCTGCACGAGTCGGACTTGCAAAAACACCTGAGCAACGATACCGACAAGGCAGCCGCCGAAGCGGCAAAGCCAGCGTTCGATGAAGCCGAAGAAGCGCGCCGTGCGGCAGCCATCGCAAAGAAACGCAAGCCACTTGAATTCGGCAGCAAGGAAGACTTTCAGCTAGCTCAGGCCCTTAACCAGCTCAAGGGCTTGCCGGTGCAATTGTCCAAGGTAACGCCAGAAATTCGCAAGGACGGCGACAAAGAAGCGGCAAAGAACGGCGTCAAGAAAGACGACAAAAAAGGCGACGCCAGCAAGTAATCGCTGAACGTCCGAACAGGCCGCAGCGATGCGGCCTTTTTCTTTTACAGGACCCAACCGACTGATGAACGATCACCAGCTGCTGCGCTATTCCCGCCACATCCTGCTCGATGACATCGACATCGATGGTCAGCAAAAAATCGCCGCCGCCCACGCGTTGGTGATCGGTGCTGGCGGACTTGGCTCGCCGGCGGCGCTGTATCTGGCGTCGGCAGGCACTGGCAGGATCACGCTAGCCGACCACGACACGGTCGACCTGACCAACCTGCAACGGCAAATCCTGCACACCACCGAGCGCATCGGCCAGCCCAAAGTCGCATCGGCCAAACACGCACTGATGGCCATTAATCCCGATATCAACATCGTCGCGCTCGACGAACGCCTCGATGACCAGCGCCTCGATATACTGGTGCGCAGTGCCACGGTCGTACTCGATTGCACCGATAATTTCGCCACCCGCCATGCCATTAACCGGGCCTGCGTCGCGCACAAGGTGCCGCTGGTGTCTGGCGCGGCGATCCGCTTCGATGGCCAGATCAGCGTCTTCGATGCGCGCGATCCGGCCTCGCCCTGCTACGCCTGCCTGTTCCCGCCACAGCAAACCCTCGACGACGCCAACTGTGCGACGATGGGTGTTTTCGCGCCGCTGGTCGGCATCATTGGCAGCATGCAGGCCGCCGAGGCACTCAAACTCATCGTCGGCATCGGTACCTCGCTGACCGGACGCCTGCAAATGCTCGATGCACGCGCGATGGAATGGAACACGATTACCTTTCGCCGTGATGCTGCCTGCAGCGTTTGCGGCCACCACTGACACTCCCGATTCATCCACACTGAGGCAATCATCATGCTGCAACGCTGGCACCGATTCATCTGCGCGCTGTTCTTGCTGGCGCTGTTTTCGCATACGGCAAACGCGGCGTCCCTGCCCGCTGGCGTGTCACGCGTCACCAGCATCGAAGGCATCACCGAATACCGTCTGAAAAATGGCTTGAAAATCTTGCTGTTTCCGGATGTGACCAAACCGACGGTGACCGTCAACGTCACCTACCTGGTCGGTTCACGCCACGAGAACTACGGCGAAACGGGAATGGCGCATCTGCTCGAGCACTTGATGTTCAAGGGTTCACCAAAGAACCCCAGCGTGGTTCAGCAATTCAACCAGCGCGGCATGCAAATGAACGGTACGACCTCGCTGGATCGCACCAATTACTATGAATTTTTTCAGGCCAGCGACGACAACCTCAAATGGGCGCTGGAGATGGAAGCCGATCGCATGGCCCATTCCTTTATCGCAAAAAAAGACCTCGACTCCGAAATGACGGTGGTCCGCAACGAATTTGAAAGCGGCGAAAATTCGCCGTTCAGCGTGATGCTCAAGCGCATGCAAAGCGTCGCCTTCGACTGGCACAATTACGGCAATTCGACGATCGGTAACCGCAGCGATATCGAGAACGTCAAGATCGACAATCTGCAGGCGTTCTATCGCACTTACTACCAGCCCGACAATGCCGTGCTGCTGGTAGCCGGTAAATTCGATGTCGAGAAAACGCTGGGCTGGATCAGTAAATCCTTCGGGGCGATTCCAAAACCCTCCCGCACGCTGCCCGTCTTCTGGACCGTCGAACCCACCCAGGACGGCGACCGCAGTTATACCGTACGTCGCAAGGGCGACATCCAGATCGTCGCGGTTGGCTACAAGATGCCAGGCGCACTGCATCCCGACAGCGATGCGTTGTCGTTTGCCGCCGACATCCTCGGCGACACGCCCAATGGCCGCTTGCACAAACTGCTGGTCGAAACCGGCAAGGCCGCACAGGTATTCAATTACGCAGTCAGCGGCGTCGCGCCGGGTCTGCAACTGATCGGTGCAGTGGTCAAAAAAGGCGAGCCGATCGAGCCGGTCCGTGCTGCGATGACCGCCGCGATCGAAGACTTCAGCAACAACCCGCCGACTGCCGACGAGATGGACCGCGTCAAGCGCGACAACGCCAACCAGATCGAAAAAATGCTCAACGATCACCAGAAAGTCGGCGTTGGCCTGTCCGAAGCGATCGCGCTGGGTGACTGGCGCTTGCTGTTCCAGAACCGCGATCAGATGGCCAAGATCACCAGCGCTGAAGTCGCGGCTGCAGCCGGACGTTATTTCAAACGCGATAACAGTACCACCGGCATGTTCCTGCCAGAAGACGCGCCGCAACGTGCCGAAATCCCGACTGCGCCGTTACCCGACCGTGTCCTGCAAGGCTATGTCGGCAAAATTGGCAGTGATGCCGGTGAAGCTTTCGAGCCTAGCCAGGACAACATTGGCAAGCGCACCACACTGTCCCAAGCCGGGGGTATCCAGATCGCACTGTTGCCGAAGACGACTCGGGGTGCCACTGTAGCAACCTCCATCAGCCTGCACTGGGGCGACGAGCAAAGCCTGTTCGGCCAGCAAACCGCTGCCTCGATGGTCAGCGGCATGCTCATGCGTGGCACCAGCAAATACAGCCGCGAACAACTGGCCGACGAATTCGACAAACTCAAATTCAGCGGCAATCTGTTCAATTTCCAGACCACGCGCGAACATCTGCCGGCGGCACTGAAACTGGTGGCCCATGTACTCAAGGACGCCAGCTTCCCGCCTGACGAATTCGAACAGTTGCGCAACCAGAGTCTGGTCGGTATCGAAGCTCGCCGCAACGATCCGCAAGTACTGGCGGGACAAGCGATCTCCGAACACTTCAACCAATACCCGAAAGGCGACTGGCGCGCCTTCCAGAGCATCGACGAGCAGATCGCCGGGCTCAAGGCCATCACGCTTGACGAGGTCAAGGCGTATCACAAGAAGTTCTATGGCATCTCGCAAGCCGAGGTGTCCGTGGTCGGCGACTTCGATGCCGCAGCCATCACCAAGGTCATCGGTGACGCATTCGGCAACTGGCCAAGTGGTGCGCCGTACACGCGCCTGCCGCAACGCAATTTTGCCGTGACGCCTTTGAACCAGAACATCAATACGCCGGATAAGGAAAACGGTTACTACACGGCGCGCATGAACCTCGACCTGCGCGATGACGATGCCGATTACCCCGCGCTGGCGATTGCCGATTACCTGTTCGGCGGTGGCGCCGGTCTGAACTCGCGACTGATGGAACGGTTGCGCCAGCAAGATGGCTTGTCGTACGGCGGCGGATCATCGATCAGCGCCGGTTCGCTCGATCGTGCCGGCAGCTTCAGCATCAGGGCCATCGCCGCGCCGCAAAATCTGGCCAAGGTCGATGCCGCCGTCAAGGCCGAACTGGCGCGCGCAATCAAGGATGGTTTCACTGATGCCGAAGTCGCACGTGCCAAGTCAGGCTTGTTACAACAGCGCGTCCAGACCCGTGCACAGGATGGTAGTGTGGCGGCTGGCTGGACGACCTACCTGTTCCTTGACCGGACCTACGCATGGAGCAAGCAGTTCGAAGCCAAGATCAGCGCGCTGACCACCGCACAAGTAACGGCGGCATTCCGCAAGGCGATCGATCCGGCACAACTGACCGTGGTGATGGCAGGTGATCAGGCCAAGATCAAGGCGGCGGCGAAATAGTCCGTCTTTACCTATCTTTACCTGCCACACACGCCAGCGCTATATCGGCTGGCTACAGTGTGTTCATGCACACCGATTCG
>JBLHLW010000079.1:0-15267 GCA_047621345.1 Minisyncoccia bacterium
AAACAGCCGCGCCATCAGCGAACCGGGAAATTGGCCTAACGCGGCGTTGTAATGCTGCACGCTGTCGTTGTAGGCCTGCAGCGCAAAGTGCACCCGTTGCGCCAGCGTCGCCGCGTCTTCTGCGGGAGGCGTTGATGCCGCAGCGGCGACCTGGCGCTCGCGTTGCACGGCGATTTGTCCGGACCGTTTATGTAACTGCTTGCGCAAGCGCAGCAACCGCGTCGTCACACCAATCGCCCAGAACAGCGCTAGCAGTGGAAACCCCAGCAAGACAGTCATCGCAGTCATGATTTCTCCGGAAAAAAACCGCCCGTCACGTCGACGGGCGGCCAGCAGCGGGGCAACGCAGAGTATGGTCCAGCGGGCTTATTTGTCAGCCGCCGTGCCTGTGGTGGTGGTCAGGCGACGCAATTCTTCGTCATCGATAAGTTCAAATATCTTGACGACTTTTTGTACTCCATTGACGCCTCGTGCCACTTCGGAAGCGAGGTTGCCTTCACGTTGCGTGACGCGCCCCATCAGGTACACCACGTTGCGCTCGGTCACGACCTTGATCGAGTTTGCGTATAAATCTCTGGTGTCAATAAACGAGGCCTTGACCTTACTGGTCAGTAGCGTGTCATTGGCACGGTCGCTGAAACTTGACGGCGCCGCGATGACCAGTTCGTTGACCACCAACTTGACGGCCTGGATCGCCGTGACTTCACGCTCGACCTCAGCCTTCGTTCGTTCGTCACGGACTTCGCCGGTCAACAGTACGCGACGATTGAAGCTGTTGGTGTTGACGTGGGCGGTACCGCCGAACATTTGCGGCAGGCGGGTTTCGGCCTTGACGGCGATCGCCTTGTCTTCAGTCTGTGCACCTAACGTGCGGCGGTCCGTGGCGGCGATGGTGCCCATCACGGCGGTGCCGATCGCCATTTCAATACAACCCTGCAAGCTGGTAGCGACGACACCGCATAGCAGGATGGTCGCCAACGGGCGACTGGCGCGAGGCCAAGTCAGACGTGACCAATCAATCATTTGCATCTCCTCCGAAAAGTGCGACGTCAATGCCGTCGCACAAACAATGAATCGTTAATAAATGGACTTCCTGAATCCGTGCCGTGCGGTCATGCGGCACGCAGATGTGGACGTCCGCGTCAGTGAGCATGGCGCCGACAGCGCCTCCGCCTTTACCGGTCAGGGCAACAATGCGCATGTCACGGTCGAGTGCGACATCAATTGCCGCCAGCACGTTGGCCGAATTACCCGATGTGGTCAAGGCCAGCAGCACATCGCCTGACTGGCCAAAAGCCTGTATTTGCTTGCTGAAAATTTCATTGAAGTTGTAGTCATTGCCGACCGCTGTGATGATCGACGTGTCGGTAGTGAGCGCCAGCGCCGGTAACGGCAAACGCTCACGTTCGAAGCGACCAACCAGTTCGGCGGCGAAATGCTGGCAGTCGGCCGCCGATCCGCCGTTGCCGCAGGCCAGAATTTTGTTGCCATTGGACAGTGCGGTAAACATCAGTTCCACTGCCTGGGAAATTGGCAGCGCGAGTTCTTCGGCAGCTTGCATTTTCAGGTCAGCACTTTCGCGAAAATGGTCGAGGATGCGTTGGTTCATCATGGTGTGGGCTTGGTGTGGGAGTCAGGGCGCGCCGCTAAAACACCAGCGGGACGGCAAGGGAACGATCAAGAGTCGAATGCATTTTGCAGCCATGTTATCACCGTGCCGTCAATCGCCACCACATCAAAGCGGCAGGCTGGCGGATCACGGTAGCGCTGCAGGTAACGTTGTGCTGCGACCACCAAGCGGCGCTGCTTGCTGCGCGTGATGCTGGCAACGGCACCACCAAAGCTGTTTTCAGCGCGCCGGCGGACCTCAACGAAGACCAGCATGGTGCCGGCCTGCATGATCAGATCGAGCTCTCCTCCTTTGCATGAAAAATTACGCTCGACCAGCACCAGACCCTGCTGCTGCAGATGGGCCAGCGCCTGATCTTCGCCGGCATCACCACTGCGCTGTCGGGCGGTACGTCCAAGACGGAACAACGCCATGTTAGTAGGCCGGCACCAGTGGCGCCACGGTGCCATCACGGAATACCGCCTGCAGCGAGGTTCGTCGAAAGCTGGTTTCGCTACCGTCGAAGGTGACTGCCAGCTTGCCGCTGACGCCATCCAGGACGAAGCGAGGGTGATGCGCCCCGACTTCATTGGCGATGCGCCAGGCATCAATGCCGAGCGCATACAAACGTTCCAGATCGGCACTACGCGGCTGATCCGGCACGGGCACTACGCGCGGATAAACCATCACGGCCGGATGGGTCGGTTCGATCATCCATGGCAGATCGAGCAGACGCAGGCCATCGAGGTCGGGCCACGCTGTGTTGCTAGTGCGCTCCTGCGGCACGAACGGATTGAGTTACGAAATCCCGTACAACGACAAATCGCTGCCGACCACTGCACGCACCTGACGTGCCTGCGCGGCATCGAGGGCCAGTAATACCAGCGTCGGCTTGTCCGCCTGCAGCTGCTTTTTTAAGGAAGCGAGATTAGCGGCATCGAAATAGGTGCCGCTAGTGAGCAATTCCAGCGTCTGTGACTCCAGCCCCAATTGCTGCCACTGCGCGGTATAGGCCTTGCCAGTACGGCGCTGCCAGGCGGCACTACCCGTGAGTACTAGTGCCCGCGCATCCTTTTTACCAGCACCCGCCCAGCTAGCAACTTGCCGCGCTTCATCCTCGACCGACAGGCCAATGACCAGCAACTGCTTCGGTACCGGACTGTCGCCATCGGGCGGGCTCAGCGCGATGGTGGGTCGACGGATTGCGTCGTTCTGAATGAGCGTCGTCACGTCGGTACGTGACAGCGGTCCGACCACGATGTCATTGGACAATGCTGCCTCGGCATACGTCGCCAACACATCGCGGATGCCCTCGCCGGAGGTGTAGACCGTCAGCGTGGCGCCGTTGCGGTCCCGCTCGTAACCTGCCATGAAACCTGCGCGTACCGCTTCGGCGGCCGGACCCAGCGCTTCGGAACGCAAGGGTAGCATCAGCGCGACACGGGGCGCTTGCCGCGGCGACGTCGGCACGATCAGTTCGCCTGCAGCCGGCGGCAGCCCAGCGAGGCCGGCCGCAGCGGTTGTGTTTGCGCCCGCAGTCGCGCACAATCCAACCAGCATGGCCATCCCCATCTGCGGTGTTAGCCCCCTCAATAGCCATCTCACTGTCCACTTCCTTGCCATGATCCCTCCCCGATGACTGCACCCGTTACTTTCCCCTTGCTCGAAGAAGTGTCGCAGCAGATGTACCCGCTGTCCACTTTGTACGTGGTCGCCACGCCAATCGGCAATATCGGCGATATCAGCGTGCGCGCGCTGCATCTACTCGGACTGGCCGACGCGGTGGCCTGCGAGGACACCCGTAACACCGCGCAACTGATGACCCGCTACGGCCTCTCGAAAACCCTGATCGCCGCCCACCAGCACAACGAGCGTGAAGTCGCCGACAAGCTGATCGCCCGCCTGCAGGCTGGCCAGCGCATCGCACTGGTATCGGACGCCGGCACCCCGGCGATCTCGGACCCCGGCGCCCGCATTGTCGAGGCGGTCCGCGCCGCCGGCTTGCGCGTGCTACCGCTACCGGGTCCATCGGCAGTCATCACGGCGCTCTCGGCCAGTGGTTTGCAGGATACGCAATTTTATTTTGTCGGTTTTCTGCCGGCCAAGGGCAAGCAGCGCGATACCGTGCTCGGCACGCTGCGCGGCGTTGCCGCCACGCTGGTGTTTTACGAAGCGCCGCACCGCATCGTCGATGCCGTCGATGCACTTGTCGCCGCCTTCGAACCCACCCGGCAAATTGTCTTTGCGCGCGAACTCACCAAGCTGTTCGAAGAAATCCATCGCTGCGATCTGTCTGCCGCGGCAGCCTGGCTAAAAGCCGACGCACACCGTGAAAAAGGCGAGTATGTGGTGCTACTCGACGGCGCACCGAACGCGATCGCCGCCGACGACGTCGAAGCCGACCGGGTACTGCGCATCCTGCTGGCCGACTGCTCGGTCAAGCAAGCGGCAGCTCTGGCGGCGCAACTGACCGGACAAAAGAAGAATGCGCTCTATGAACGTGCGCTCGTCATCAAAGGCGAATAGCGCAGACAGACTATCAGGCACGTCATGGCGAGGTCGTTTCACGACACCGCCTGTCGCCCTAAAAGTATTTTTTCCTGACGGCAGGTAAGATAGGTTATTACTAAAACGCATCAGCCAGGCAGTGACACCGGGCGACACCCACCGCACCGCCCACCAGGAAAAAATCCATGACCCAATTTGTAAAACTGAGCAGCCACACCATTCCCGTCTTGCAAGCGACCGTCGAGCAATACCTCGAACCCGACTCCGGCGTCCTGCATATCCACCTTGAGACCGAACAACCGGAACTGGTTTTTCTGGTCGCCTTCCCGACCGTCCCGCAAGTCAGCGATGGCCGCGCCCATATCCTTGAACATCTAGCTCTGTGCGGCTCGGCGCGCTATCCGGTGCGCAATCCCTTTTTCTCGATGCTGCGCCGTTCCACTGCCACGTTCATGAATGCGATGACGTATGCCGACCGCACTGTGTACCCGTTCGCCAGTACGGACAAAAAAGACTTTTTCAACCTGCTTGACGTCTATCTGGATGCGGCATTTTTCCCGAATCTCGACTATCTCAACTTCCTGCAGGAAGGCTGGCGCTTTGGCCTCGAGGGTGAAGGTGACAAGACCACGCTGACGTATCAGGGCGTCGTCTTCAATGAAATGAAAGGTGCCTTCAACAGCCCGATGCGCGCACTCGATGCGGGTATTTCCGGGACGCTGTTCAAAGGCACCACTTATCAGGTCGAGTCCGGCGGCGATCCGCTGGTCATTCCCGAACTGACGCACGCCATGCTCAAGGAATTCCACGCCACGCATTACCACCCGTCGCAAGCAGTGTTCATGACGACCGGCCGCATCGATGCCGCTGAAATCCAGCAGCAGATCAGCGAGCGCGTGCTCTCGAAGCTGACCGGAACATCTCCGCGCCGCCTGCCGGAACTGGCACCGATCTGGAACGCCCCGCAAGAAAACACCGTCCGCGTTCCCTCGCAAGAAGCCCGCGACGATGAGTTTGGCATCCAGTTCGCCTGGCGCATGGGCGAGACGATTGATCCGCAAGCGTATTACCACCTGCATCTGTTATCTGCCGGCTTGCTGGGCGATTCGTCGGCACCGCTGATCAAGGCGATGGAGTCGGCGGGTTACGGCCGGCCATCGAGCATGAACGGCCGCGATGCCGGTGCGCGTCAAATGGTGTTCCACCTCGGCATGGAAGGCTTGACTGAAGCGCAGGTCGAATTGGCGCGCGAACGTATCTGGGCCGCGCTCGAAAAAACGGCCGTCGATGGCATCCCGACCTCGGTCCTGCAAGCGACACTGCGCGACATCAAGTACAGCCAGCGCAAGGTCAGTAGCGGTCACACGCCACCCGGCTTGTCGCGTTTGCTGCAAGTGCTGCCGATGGCGATGTATGGCGGCGATGTGATCAATGCGCTGGATAACGATGCGCTCCTCGCCACACTCGAGCAGCAAATTCAGGATCCGGGCTTCTTCAAGGCACTGGTGCAAGCGCTGATCGATTCACCGACTCGTCTGACAACACGCGTCATCCCCGACGCCGACTTTTTCATTGCGCGCAAGGCAACCGAAGAAGCCAGTCTGGCGGCACACTTGAAGATCATGCCCGAGGACGAGCGTGACCGTATTCGCGCTGATTCGGCCTCGCTCGAAAAACATCAGCAATTGCCGACGAACTCCGAACTGCTGCCACGTATTTTGCCTGGTGATGTCAGCACGACACCGCGTACGGCCCTGCCCATCCCGGCGCCAGTGGACGGTGCAATCAGTTTCTCGATCGCCTCCAATGGCATCAGCTATGCCAATGTACTGTACGACGTCTCGGCACTGGCTGATAGCAACTGGCCATGGCTGCAACTCTATACCGATGTGGTCAGCGAACTCGGTGTGGGCCAGCGCGATTTCGAAGAAGCCAGCGCATGGCGTCAACGGCTAGTGCCGTCGTCCCATGCCAGCCTCGAAGCGATCCCGCAAGCCGATGGCAAACTACACGTCGAGTTGTCGTTCTCTGCCAGCGGACTGCGCGAAGAACAGGCGGCGATTGCCACCGTGCTGTCGGAATCGATCAGCCATCCGCGTTTCGATGAAACCGAACGGCTGGCATTCCTGATCGAAAGTCTGGTTCAGGACAAGTTGACCAGCCTGGCCGAAGCCGGTAGCCACTACGCGTCGCTCGCCGCAACAGCACCGTTATCGGCGCTGCGCCGCTTCGCGGATCTGACCGGTGGCGCCGCTGCGTTACCGTTTTACCGCACGCTGCAACAACTTGCGAAGACACCGCAAGGTCTCGTCGAGATCGGCACGCGATTGAGCGCGCTGCATCAGCGCATCATCGCCGGCAAGTCAACCATCCTGTGCGCCGGTATTGAGCAGGACGGCGCTGCGCTGGCCACCTTGATCAAGTTGCCGGCGGCCCAGGCTATCAGCGATCCTGATCTGGTCGGCCTGACCACGCCATCGACAGGCAATGTGGCCCTGCATGCAACCAGCCAGATCAACCATTGCGTGATCGCCTGGACGGCCCCCAGCGTCGGTCATGCCGATGCTGCCGCACTGGCCGTGGCGGCCGAACTGCTATCGCACCAGATCCTGCATCAGGCCTTGCGTGAGCAGGGTGGTGCGTACGGCGGCTATGCCAGCTATGGCGCGAATGCCGGCGTGTTCTCAATGAGCTCTTACCGCGATCCGCGTCTGGCCGCCACCTATGCCGACTTCACCCGTGCGGTCGACGAATTGCTGGCCAGCGACTACTCGCAAGAGACTATCGAGGAAGCCATCATCTGCGTCATCAAGGGACTCGACAAACCGCACACACCGTATGCCGAAGCACTGACCGCATGGAGCCTGCAGCAACGCGGTGTCACGCCAGCCATCCGTCAGCAATTCCGTACTGGCGTGCTGACCTGTACCGCTGCAAAAGTCAAGAAAGCCGTGCAGCACTGGCTGAAAGACGGTGTACCCAACCGGGCTGCGTTTGCCGGGAATACGACACAGGAACTGGCGGGACTAACCGTCGTGGACCTGACCGCACTGGCGGCCTGACAGGTATCGAGAGGCTTGACAACCGCTACTGGCCGCCAATTTTTCGGCCAGTAGCAACCTCGTAATCTCGCCCTTGCTAATCCGCTACGCTGTCAGAGGGGTACTGCAAGGACGTGCGCAGCAGGTAATGCATCGGCATCATCAGGTTGATCCCTCTGGGAGAAATGGGTTGCTCGAACCATTTTTTATACAGCGCGTTGACTTCTCCGTCATTGATCATGCGTGCCATTTCAAGATCTACCACGCGCTTAAAACCCGGATCGTCTTTGCGCAACATGATGGCGTAAGGCTCGGCCGATAAAGCGGCTCCCGTGACCATGTATTTTTCCGGCGTCTTGGCACTCGCGCGCAACCCGAACAGTAGTGCGTCATCCATCGTGAATGCTTCCGCGGTACCGTCTTCCACCATGGCGAACGATGCCGCGTGGTCGGCTCCTTCGACGATTTTCAGGTCCAGCGCACGTACCTTATCCCGATCTTTCAGCAACTTGATGGTGGTGGTGCCTTTTGTCGTCACGACCGTCTTGCCACGCAGGTCGACCCAATTCTTGATGCCGGAGTCCTCCCGGACAAGCATGCGCACTGTTGCGACAAAGTGGGGAATCGTGAAGGCGACCTGCTTTCTGCGCTCGGCATTGTTGGTCGTTGAACCACACTCCAGATCCGCCTTGCCCTCCACAATGGCCGGAATACGATTCACGGATGTGACAGGCAGGTACACGATCTGGAGTTTGGACAATTTCAGTTCGCGCTGAATCGCACTGGCAATTTTTTTGCACAAGTCAACCGCATAGCCGACTGGAACACGGTTTTCGTTCAGATACGAAAACGGAAGAGAGGATTCGCGATGGGCGATGTGGATCGTGCCGGTTCGGCGTATGGTGTCGAGCGTATCGGCGCCGTGCGCAGTCATCGGAAGTCCGCACGATGCCCCCCATATCGAAGCCAGCAGGGCAAGTCGCAAAGTCAGGGTTTGCATAAAAGGGACTCCTTGATAACGGCAACGATCTGTCAGTGCCAGTGCGACGACAGACCCGGAAATCTGACTTTGTTGGGAATTGCCGAAGAAATCAATACTTTTGGTATTTACGCGACAACCAACTTTGCTACAAACAGGCCAATGCCCGGGACCAACGAGCAAGGGCGTTGCTAAAAGACATTTCCAACGACAAGAGCAATGACGCTGTCCACCGCCAGCGGGGGTAGGCGAGAATCTCTGGCGTGACGGTAGACATGCATTTTCCCGCGCGACAACCATTGGGATGGTCCGCTCAACGAACGTGCCGGCCATCGTCTACTGCCCCCAAAAAACATACTTATCAGCCAACATTCCCGAATTGTGACAAGATGCGTGTACGCAATTTAATTGCGCACAAGTTATTTGCAAAAAATTTAACCGGAGATTCCTTTGATGACCACACTCGCGCGCTTGCCGAAAACCAGTACCCCAATCCTTGCCCTGCTCGTCGGCACTTTTGCCTTCACATCGCCCGCTCAGGCTGCCGATGAAAAGAACGTGCATGAAAAACTGGTCGACACGATGACCGTACTGGCCAAGGGTCCGTATCCCGGCTATCGCGCCAACCATGCCAAGGGCATCGTCCTGACCGGCACCTTCACACCGAGTGCCGCCGCACCGTCGCTGAGCAAGGCGGTACATTTTGCCAAGGCCGTGCCGGTGACCGTGCGTTTCTCAAATCCGACTGGCATCCCGACCTTGCCCGATGCATCGCCGAATGCCAGCCCGCATGGCATTGCGATCCGCTTCCAGTTACCCGAGGGCGGCTTGACCGATATCGTCAGTATCTCGTTCAACGGATTTCCAGTGGCGACACCGGAGGACTTTCTGAGCTTTCTGAACTCGGTTGCCGCAACCAAGCCGGATTCACCGAAACCGACCCCGGTCGAGCAATTTCTGGCGACGCATCCTGCGGCCATGAAGTTCGTCAAGGCACCGAAACCCGCACCGGTCAGTTTTGGCACGCTGGCGTTTTATGGCGTCAATGCCTTCCAGTTCACCAATGCCAAGGGCGAGTCCCAGTACGCCCGCTATCAAATCATGCCGATCGCCGGCATGCAGGCGCTGACCGATGCCGAAGCTGCCAAAGCCGCCCCGAATTACCTGATGGACGAGCTGCCACAACGCATTGCCAAAGGCCCGGTGCAGTTCCGCATCAGCGCCCAACTCGCCGGCAAAGATGATCCGATCAACGACGGCACCGCCGTGTGGCCGGACAGTCGTCCGCAAGTCGAACTGGGCATCCTGAGTCTGGATAAAATGTCACCCGACAGTGCTGCTGCCGAAAAACTGCTGGCCTTCAATCCGCTGCTGCTGACCGATGGCATCGCCCCGTCCGCTGACCCGGTATTGCTGTCACGTCCGATTGCCTACAGCGTCAGCGTGATTCGCCGGTTGACCGGGAAGTAATCGTCCGCGGTTACAGCCGCTGTTACACCAGTACCCGATAACCGACTCCGGTTTCGGTCATCAAAAACTGCGGCCGGGCCGGATCGTCTTCCAGCTTTTGCCGCAGATGTCCCATGTAGATGCGCAAGTAATGCGGCCGCTCGACATACGACGGCCCCCACACCGACTTGAGTATCTGCTGATGCGTCAGCACCTTGCCGGCATGCGCTAGCAAATGCGCAAGCAAACGGTATTCGATGGGCGTCAGGTGCACGGCTACACCGGCCTTGCTGATGCGGCGTAATCCAAGATCGACTTCCACATTCCCGAAACGCACAACCGGTTCTGCCTCGGCCCCGCGCGCCCCGCGTCGCAACGCCACGCGTACACGGGCCAGTAATTCACCGACGCCAAACGGCTTGGTCAGGTAATCATCGGCGCCGGCATCAAGCGCGGTGATCTTTTGCAGTTCGTCGGTGCGGGCCGACAGCACGATCACCGGGATGGCCGACCAGCTGCGCAGTTCGCGGATCAGTGTCGTACCGTCGCCATCGGGTAAACCGAGGTCGAGAATGACGAGGTCCGGCTTGCGGGTGGCGATCTCGACCAGACCGCGCTGCAAGGTATCGGCGTCAAACACCGCATGCTGCTCAGCTTCGAGCGCGATGCGCACGAAGCGCCGGATTTGCGGGTCGTCTTCGACCACGACAACATGATGCTGGCCTGCGTTCATGACTGACTTTCGTTATCGAGCGATGGCGGCGAGCCGGCTGGCAGCGTGATGACGAAGCTGGCACCACCGTCGGCATTGGCAACGCCGTCGATGCTGCCGCCATGGGCGTCGATAATGGCGCGACAAATCGCCAGACCGAGGCCGACGCCGGGGATGGCCGACTCGTTGACGCCACGGGAAAATTTATCGAACAATGTGCCGAGCTGCCCTGCGGGCAAACCCGGTCCATTGTCGGCCACGGTCAGGCAGATCTCGTCGGTGCCCGGCGCCGCCGAGATGCGGATCGTCGAACCGGGCGGCGTGTACTTGAGAGCGTTTTCGATCAGGTTGCACAGCACCCGCTCGATGAGCACGGCATCGAAGCGCACCAGCGGCAAGGTCGCGGGCAAGTCGGTGACGATGTGGTGCTGCGCCAGGCCACTACCGCAGGCAGCCAGTGCGGTGCCGACGACCTCTTCCAGTGATTGCCACTCAAGCCGCAGCTGCACCGCACCGGCCTCGAGTCGTGCCATGTCGAGCAGGTTGACCACCAGCGTGCTCATGCGCAGACTTTCACGATGCAGCGCCGAAGCTACGTCAGCCTGCGCTTGCGGCAACGGCGGCGTGGTCCGCACCAGCGATTCAGCCAGTCCGACCAGCGCCGTCAGCGGCGTGCGCAAATCATGCGACAACGCTGACAGCAACGAATTGCGCAAGCGTTCCGATTCCACCTGCACCAGCGTACTGCGGGCGACGTCGGCGTAATGTACGCGCTCCAGCGCAATCGCAATCAGCGAGGCAAAGGTATCGAGCTGACGACGCTGTTCCGGCACCATCAGCCAGCGCGGTACTTTCGGCAAGATGGCCAGCACGCCGCGACAGCGCATCGGCGCTTTCAGCGGCACGTACAGGCGCGCACTCGACGGTAGCGTATCAGTACTGGCACCGGCTGGCTGGCCATGGTCAAACGCCCATTGCGCCATCGCTACGTCGAGCACCGCCAACCGCTGCGCTTCCGGCTCGGCCGACAAGAGCAGACGCTCGTGCTGATCCGGCAGCAGCACGGTGGTGGCTGCATTGAAGCCGGCAGCCAGACTACGGTTCGACAACGCGATGACCTGGTCGGCAGTCAATGCGCCAGATAAATCACGCGCCATTTCATAGAGCGCACGGGCGCGGCTTTCGCGCTGCTCGGCAACGCGCAGCTGATAGCGCAAGCGCGCGGTCAGCTGACCCGTGATCAGACCCACCGCCAGCATCACGGCAAAGGTCAGCAGGTATTGCGCATCCGAAACCGCAAACGAGAAGCGTGGCTGGACAAAGAAAAAATCAAACACCAGCACATTGACTACCGCCGCCAGCGCCGCCGGCCCGCGACCGCAATAGAGCGCCACTCCCATGACCGAAAGCAGGAACAGCATGACGATATTGGCCAGCTCGAAATACGGAAACAGTAGTGTCGCCAAACCCGTCGCAGCGACGCTGGCCAGCATCGCCCAGACATACGGCCATGGTCGCACCGGCTCGTCGGCCAGGGTCTGTGCATCTGCTGATGCCCAGACTTTGCTACCAAGCGGCGCATCGGCACCGTCGCGCGCGATCTGGATCACATCGAGGTCGAACGCTTGCCGCGCCAGCCGCTGCGCGACAGAAGATCGCCACCAGCGTCTGGGACCAGCGCGTCCGATCACGACACGCGACGTGTTGTGCGTGCGGGCGTAGGCAAGCAACGCAGCGGCGACCTCTTCACCGGCAATCGTGGTCGCTTGCGCGCCGAGTTCCTGCGCCAGCGCCAGCACTTTCAGAATGCGCTGGCGTTCGCTCTCGCGTAGCCGTTGTAGCTGACGCGTTTCGACATACACCGCATGCCAGTCGGCATTGAGGCGCTCGGCCAGACGGGCGGCGGCGCGGACCATTTTTTCAGCACCGGGACGCGGGCCAATGCACACCAGCAGCGTGTCGCGAATTTCCCAGACGCGTCGGATCGACTGTGCATCGCGATAAGCGCGGACATCCGCATCGACGCGATCGGCGGTGCGGCGCAAGGCCAATTCGCGCAGCGCAATCAGGTTCCCTTTGCGGAAAAAACTCTGCGCGGCGCGCTCGGCCTGCTGTGGCAAATACACCTTGCCCTGCTTGAGCCGACGCAGTAATTCATCGGGCGGCAAGTCAACCAGCACCACCGCATCGGCATGGTCGAATACCGTGTCGGGCACGGTCTCGACGACGCGGACACCGGTGATACCGCCGACCACGTCATTGAGACTTTCGAGGTGCTGCACATTGACGGTCGTGAACACATTGATACCGGCGGCGAGCAATTCGTCGATATCTTGCCAACGGCGCGGATGGCGCGAGCCGGGCACATTGGCATGCGCCAGTTCATCGACCAGGATCAACGCAGGTTGGCGCGCCAGCGCTGCATCGAGGTCAAACTCCTGCAACGTGCGCTCGCGGTAAACAATTGTTTTCAATGGCAACTGCGGCAACCCGTCGAGCAGCGCCAGCGTCTCGCGTCGGCCATGGGTTTCGACCAGCCCGACCAGCACTTCGGTACCCTGTCGCTGCGCTTCCTGCGCCGCCAGTAGCATTGCGTAGGTCTTGCCGACACCGGCCGACGCGCCGAAAAAAATCTTCAGCTTGCCGCGCCGGGCGGAGTGTTCCTCCTGCTGCAACTGGCGCAGCAACGCGTCGGGATCGGGGCGCTCGGGGGTCGCAAAAGTGGTCATGCCGGCATCTTACCGCGCAGCATCGAGTGCCATATTGAGCGCCAGTACATTGACTCGCGGCTCGCCCAGAAACCCGGCAATGCGATCCGTACTCGACCGGTCAATCAGTGTCTGTACAGCGGCATCCGACAAGTGCCGTACACGCGCAATGCGTGGCAACTGATAGGCCGCTGCGGCCAGACTGATCTCGGGATCAAGCCCGCTGGCCGAGGTGCTCACGAGGTCAACCGGGATCGCTTGCGTATTACCAGGATCAGCTTCCTGGAACGCGGCGATGCGGGCTTTCACGGCATCGATCAGCGCTGGATTATTCGGCCCGAGATTGGCGCCACCAGAGGCCAGGCCATTGTTGGCAAACGACGCGGTCGCCGATGGCCGGCCCCAGAAATATTTGGGCGAGGTGAACGCCTGTCCGATCAGTGACGAACCGACCGGCTGGCCCTCGCGCAGCACAATGCTGCCGGCGACCTGTTCAGGAAAAACTACGCGACCGATGCCAGTAACAGCGGCCGGATACAAGGCGCAGCACAGCACTGTGAGCGCGGCAAACAGGACGAGCGCAGGACGAAGAATGGCGTTCATGATGACTCCTAAATAATCGACAAGGTGGACAGCACAAGATCAATGAGCTTGATCCCGGCGAACGGCACGACGATGCCGCCGAGTCCGTAAATGAGCAGGTTGCGACGCAGTAGCAGGGTCGCACCGACCGCGCGATATTTGACCCCCTTGAGCGCCAGCGGAATGAGTACGACGATAATGAGCGCATTAAAAATCACCGCCGACAAAATCGCCGACGAGGGACTACTCAGGTGCATCACATCGAGCGCTTTCAGGTGCGGATAGGTGCCCACGAACGCTGCCGGGATGATCGCGAAATACTTGGCGATGTCGTTCGACATCGAGAAGGTCGACAGCGCGCCGCGCGTCATCAACATCTGCTTGCCGATCTCGACGATCTCCAGCAACTTGGTCGGATTCGAATCGAGGTCGACCATGTTGCCGGCCTCTTTCGCCGCCTGTGTGCCGGAGTTCATCGCCACGGCGACATCGGCTTGCGCCAGTGCCGGCGCATCGTTGGTGCCATCGCCGGTCATCGCCACTAACCGGCCTTCGTTCTGGTAATCGCGGATCAGCTTGAGCTTGTCTTCGGGCGTTGCTTCGGCCAGGAAATCATCGACCCCGGCTTCGGCGGCAATCGCCGCTGCAGTGAGCTGGTTGTCGCCGGTGATCATCACCGTCTTGATACCCATGCGGCGCAATTCGGCGAAGCGCTCCTTGATGCCGCTCTTCACAATATCCTTCAGTTCGACCACGCCCATGACGCGTCCGCCATCGACGACGACCAACGGCGTACTGCCGCGTCGCGAGACGGTCTCGACGTCACGCGCTACGTCGGCCGGGAAGACCTTGCCGAGCGACGCGACATATTTTTTCTGCGCATCGACGGCACCCTTGCGCAGCGAACGCGTGCCCAGATCGATACCGCTCATGCGGGTTTGCGCCGTGAATGGCACGACGCGGCCATCGAGTGCGGCGAGGTCGCGCTCGGCAAAGCCGAAACGCTGTCGTGCCAGCGTGACGATGCTGCGTCCTTCCGGTGTTTCATCGGCCAGCGACGCCAATTGGGCGGCATCGGCCAACTGCTCTTCGGTCACACCGGGGGCGGCAAAAAAAGCCGAGGCTTGCCGGTTGCCGAGCGTGATCGTGCCGGTCTTGTCGAGCAACAGCACGTCGACATCCCCGGCGGCTTCGACGGCCCGACCGGACGTGGCGATCACATTGACCTGCATCATGCGACTCATGCCGGCGACACCAATGGCCGACAGCAAGCCACCAATCGTGGTCGGAATCAGGCAGACCAGTAAAGCGATCAAGACCGTGATCGTCACCGGCGTGCCGGCACTGGCCGCGCCGACGCTAAACAGCGAGAACGGCAGCAACGTTACCGTCACCAGCAGGAACACGATCGTCAGTGCCACCAGCAAAATGGTCAGCGCGATTTCATTGGGCGTCTTCTGGCGCTTGGCACCTTCGACCATCGCGATCATGCGGTCGATGAAGGCTTCGCCGGGATTCACTGCGACACGCACCACGAGCCAGTCGGACAGTGCGCGGGTGCCACCGGTAACGGCGGAAAAATCGCCACCCGATTCGCGAATCACGGGGGCCGATTCGCCGGTGATCGCGCTCTCGTCGACCGAGGCCACGCCTTCGATCGCCTCGCCGTCGACCGGCAC
>JBLHLW010000080.1:0-14709 GCA_047621345.1 Minisyncoccia bacterium
CGGGTGCCGACAAGGACGATGTGCTCGATGGAGGTGCTGGCAATGACGCCCTCGTCGGCGGTGCCGGTAATGATCGGCTCACCGGCGGCATCGGTAACGATACGCTTGACGGCGGCGCCGGTAATGACAGCTACCTGTTCAATGTCGGTGATGGCGCCGATACGATTAGCGACTATGACAGCACGGTCAATACCGACAAGCTGCAGTTCGGCGCCGGCATTACCGCAGCGGCCACGCTGGTGAGCCGCAGTGGCGATGACCTGACGTTGCGTGTTAATGCCAATGACCAGGTCACACTCAAAGAGTATTTCAATGCCTATTCGCCGAATTACCGGGTCGAAACGATTGCCTTCGCCGATGGCACGACCTGGAACCTCGCGACAGTGGCAGGCAAGCTCACCTACACCGGCACGGCCGGTGCCGATTATCTTAACGGCATCAGCGGTTATGCCAACCGTATCAACGGCATGGATGGCGACGACTTCATCACGGGTGCCGACAAGGACGATGTGCTCGATGGCGGTGCTGGCAATGACGCCCTCGTCGGCGGTGCCGGTAATGACATCTACCTGTTCAACGTCGGTGACGGTGCCGATACGATTAGCGACTACGACAGCACGGTCAATACCGACAAGCTGCAGTTCGGCGCCGGCATTACCGCAGCGGCCACGCTGGTGAGCCGCAGCGGCGATGACCTGACGTTGCGTATTAATGCCAATGACCAGGTCACACTCAAAGAGTATTTCAATGCCTATTCGCCGAATTACCGGGTCGAAACGATTGCCTTCGCCGATGGCACGACCTGGAACCTCGCGACAGTGGCAGGCAAACTCACCTACACCGGCACGGCCGGTGCCGATTATCTTAACGGCATCAGCGGTTATGCCAACCGTATCAACGGCATGGATGGCGACGACTTCATCACGGGTGCCGACAAGGACGATGTGCTCGATGGAGGTGCTGGCAATGACGCCCTCGTCGGCGGTGCCGGTAATGATCGGCTGGCCGGCGGCACCGGTAACGATACGCTTGACGGCGGCGCCGGTAATGACACCTACCTGTTCAATGTCGGTGATGGCGCCGATACGATTAGCGACTATGACAGCACGGTCAATACTGACAAGCTGCAGTTCGGCGCCGGCATTACCGCAGCGGCCACGCTGGTGAGCCGCAGCGGTGATGACCTGACGTTGCGTGTCAATGCTAATGACCGGGTCACGCTCAAAGAGTATTTCAATGCCTATTCGCCGAATTACCGGATCGAAACGATTGCCTTCGCCGATGGCACCAGTTGGGATGTGGCGGCGGTGGCAGGCAAACAGAATGGCACGGCCCTTGCAGACACTTTTACAGGCATGACTGGCTACGCTAATTACATTAACGGCTTGAACGGTAGTGACACCTTGACCGGGGCTGAGCTCAATGACTACCTGAACGGGGGGAACGGCCTTGACACGCTCTATGGAGGCGCTGGCAACGACATCCTGCAAGGAGGTGCTGGCACGGATACGCTTTCCGATACCGTTGGCAATAACCTGTTCGATGGCGGGAGCGAAATCGACACGATCATCGGAGGTGATGGTAACGAATTCATCATTGGTGGAACTGGCAACGACCTGATCACGACCGGGCTTGGCGCTGACGTCATCGCCTTCAACCGCGGCGACGGTGCGGACATCATCAACGCCAGCACCGGCAAGGACAATACGCTCTCGCTGGGTAAAGGTATCAAATATGCCGACCTGCTGTTCAATAAAAATGCCAATGATCTGGTGCTGGTGACCGGTGCCGGTGAGCAAGTGACCTTCAAGGATTGGTACGGGAGTGTCGACAATCACAGCATTGCCAACCTGCAGATCGTCATCGACGGTTCCACCGACTACAACGCCGCGTCTACCGACAAATTGGTCAACAAGAAGATCGGGCAATTTAACTTCGACGGACTGGTCGGTGCCTTTGATCAGGCGCGGGCTGCAGCACCGGCTCTGACCAGTTGGGGATTGTCGGCATCGTTGCTTAATTTTTATCTGGCTAGCAGCGATACGGCCGCCATCGGTGGCGATCTGGCATACCAGTATGCGAAGGATGGTAATTTGTCGGGGATGGCAATGACGCCGACGCAAACCGTGCTGGGAAGTGCCCAATTTGGTGTGACTAGCCAGGGCTTGAATCCTGCGACATCGCTGCTTGATGGGTCTTCGCGACTGCTGTAGATGCGGAGGATGATGCGGGTTTGCGGGGTCAGGTCTCCGAAAGGATGGCCGCCTGATCCTGTACATTACCGGGTGCTGAACTTTCGTTGTGGTTGTCCTCGCCTTCCGGGTCACCCGGTTGTTTATCGAAGGTAGCACTGGCGCTGTACCGTCAACTGCTTTACGGGCTGAGCGTGCACCGAGCGGCATCCGCTTTATTCGTGCCTTTCAACTCATCTAAGATGAACTGCGCCGGGCCGCCGTGACGCGCTCGTAGGACAAGCGCCCTGCTCTCTTGAAACGATTGCGCCAGCGTCTTGTTGCCCGCCCAATGCAAAACGACCCGATCGCGTGTGCGATCGAGTCGTCAAAGCAAAGCCAATGCGCTATGTCGTTCGTTTCTTGAAAAAGACGCTTATCCGAACGGCATTGGACGCCAAAGGCAGCTTGTTTATGCAACTGAGTCAGCATCAACCCAATTGGCACCAACTTAGTTGATTACAATCTAGTTGCGCACGATCTTCTTGTACTCATTGGTACGTGTATCGAGTTCAATCACATCATCCTGGCTGACAAATAGCGGCACTTGAATCGTATGCTGATTGGCTTCAATAACATTTTCCAGTCGAGCTTCTTTCAGGACATTGCCTGATGTGTTGCCCTTGACAGCTGGCTCGGCATAAATGATCTGGCGTGCGATGGTGATCGGCAATTCAACCGAAATCGCTTTACCTTCATAAAAGACGGCTTCGCATTCCATGCCGTCTTTCAGGTAGTGCAATGCATCACCGAGGTTCTCTTCTTCGATTTCATACTGATTGTATTCTTCGTCCATGAAGACGAATAACGGATCGGCGAAGTAAGAGAAAGTGACTGGTTTTTTGTCAAGGACAACGACTTCGAACTTGTCATCACCGCGGAACACGTTTTCCATTGGCGCGCCGGTCAACAGATTCTTGGTTTTCCACTTGTAGGTGAAGCCGGTCCGGCTTGACCCGTTGACATCAGAGCGCAACACGATGAACGGCTTGCTATCCACCATGATGATGTTGCCAACACGAATTTCTTTTGCAGGTTTCATAGAGATGGTCGTAAAAATTAAGTTGTATGAAAATCATCAGGCGCCACAAGGACACCGGCGCCGTAGGCTCACGATTCAGCGGAAAAATGCTATCGGGCGGTCGCGGATTGTACCTTGTTTTCTTGGGCGACAGACCGAAGAGCAACGGCAAACTTCAGCAAATTAGCCGCCAGATCGCCCTGCAGCCGCATTTGCTGCTCCCAACCGACCGCCTCGGCGGCGATTGCCGGCAGGTCGTCAAACAATCGCGGCCACAACACGGACCAGTCTGGCAAAACGGCGGCGCCCTCGACGGTCGCGCCGTTCCAGCCTAGCGAAGCAGCTATCAGGCTATCGGTTGCTGCCGTATAACGCTGCAAAAATGCGCGCAGTTTGACGTGATGCAGGTTCTCGTCTTGCGGATAGATATGCCAGATAAACGCCTTGCCAGCCCACTGCGCGCGTACGAAGGAGTCTTCGCCTCGCACGATGTTGAGGTCGCAAGCCCATAGCAATTTATCGTAATCAGGTTGCGCCACAAACGCCACGACGCGTACCGTGAGCGCACCCTGTGTGCGGACCGCTCCTGCAACGGCGGGCTCACCAAGAAATGACGCTACCGCTGCGACGGCGACACCATCGGGAACCAGACAGGTGATGGCCGAGCCGTGCTGCTGCCACGCCTCGAATAGTGCCGCTACGGGAGCATGCGGATAACAAAACAGCGACACCTTGAACGCCGCCATTTCCATCGACGTCACCCCTAGCGTGGCAAGAAAATCGGCGCTGCACTGCGGATCATTCTGAAATTGCAGTCGTCGCTTCTGCAAGCCCGCCTCATGCAGCAAGCCACCAGTCTGTGCAGTGAAACCCGGGAAGAAAAAGTGCTTCGTCAGCGGCAAGCGTGGGTGTGGCGACGGCAAGGTGTGGCAACCTTCGACCCATGCTTCGGCGCTCAACCCTTCCAGATTCAGCCAGACCGGACGTGGCGAACACTGTGCCATCGCGGCGATGTAACCGGGTGGAAGTTCACAGCCAAAAAATTCGATGACGATATCGGCCATCTCATCCGGTAAGAAGACGCCCTCCTGATCTTGCCAGTGCTGCACCGTCACGCCGTCGACCTGCTGTACGCTAAGATCAACCCGCACTGACGGACACAGTCGACGGAAACTCGCGAGATCATCCACCCACAGAGTTAGCGTAATGCCGTGTTCCTGATGCAGTTGCCTTGCCAGGCGCCAGCAAATACCGATGTCGCCGAAGTTGTCGACGACTTTGCAAAACAGGGCCAGCGAGGTGAGCGATGACGGTGCGAGATTCATTGGAGAGGATGACATTTCAAAAGAGGGATGGCGACGACGCCGGAAAATACAGGCCGCCCCTGCGCATTATGCCTGCGCGACGGCGTATACTCCCGCCTCGCCCAACAAGGAATCTGCCATGCACACCATCCCGGAAATTCGTCCCGGTCAATCGATCGACCTGCTCAAGGAACTGCACATCCTGACCCGTGATGGCAAGCTCAACCAGGACAGCCGGCGCAAGCTCAAGCAGGTGTACCATTTATATCAATTCATCGAGCCATTGATGAAGGCAGTGCAAGCGGCATCCGGAGAGCGCGGTGTGCGACTGGTTGACCATGGTGCCGGCAAGTCGTATCTCGGCTTTATTCTGTACGACCTGTTTTTCAAATCCCTCACCGATGGCTCGCACATCTACGGTATCGAAACCCGCGACGAGCTAGTCAAGAAATCCGAAGAATTGGCAACACGCTTGCACTTTCCGGGCATGTCGTTTCTAAACCTGTCGGTGGCCGACTCGATCGATTCACCGTTACTGCCGGCGCAGATCGATATCGTCACCGCACTCCACGCCTGCAATACCGCGACCGACGACGCCATCCATTTCGGTTTAAAAAAACAAGCGCGACACATGGTGCTGGTGCCGTGCTGTCAGGCGGAAGTGGCTTCGGTGCTGAACCGGCTAAAAGGCAAGGCGCTCGGCAAAAGTGCACTGACCGAGCTATGGCGCCATCCGCTGCACACGCGCGAATTTGGTAGCCAGTTGACTAACGTCCTGCGCTGCCTGCAGCTCGAAGCCCATGGCTATCAGGTTAGCGTGACCGAGCTGGTCGGCTGGGAGCATTCCATGAAAAATGAGCTGATCATCGCGACTTACAAAGATTTGCCACGCCGCAGGCCGGCCGAGCGCTTGCAGGAAGTGCTGGGATCGGTCGGACTTGAAGAAATGGCGGAGCGTTTTTTTGTTTCATCTGCCGCAGCCTGATCAGGAAGATTCAATACTGATGGTCCGGCCGTCAAAAAACTGATGACTGTTTCGCCCCAGCTTCTTGACCCGGTACATCGCGACATCGGCGCTGCGAATTAACGCATGGATATCGCCGCCATCATCTGGGTAAGTGCTGATACCGATGCTGGCCGTCAGTCGGCAGGTTTGATCGTGGTAGGTAATTGGGAGGGCAATTTGCTCGATCAATTTGCGTGCGATACCGGCAAGTATTGTGCTGTCAGTGAAATCCTCGGTCATCACCACAAATTCATCACCACCCAGCCTCGCCACCATGTCGACTTCGCGCACGTTGGCCCGCAGACGGCTGGCCACTTCACGCAAGACGGCGTCGCCGACGTGGTGACCCAGGGTGTCATTGATTTCCTTAAAACGATCGAGGTCCAGAAACAACAAACCAACCTGCTGCCCACTACGTGCTGCTCTTGCCAGTGCCAACGACAGCTCTTGTAAAAAGCGCATACGGTTTGGCAATCCGGTCAGGTCATCGTGATGGGCGAGGTAACGGATGCGCTCATCGGAGCGCTTGTTTTCGATTGCCAATCCGGCCAGATCCAGCACCGATGGCAACAGGAAGTGTTCCAGCTCGGAGGGACCGCGTGCATGCCGGTAGTACAGTGTTAGGGTGGCCATCGGATGATCCTGACGACCGAGAATCGGCCAAAAACTGCAAGCCTGCACGGCTTGCTCCCGTGCTATCGCGCGACAACTGGCAAAGGCAGGATCACTCTCGATGTCCATCACGATCAATGGCAATCGCCAATCCGATAACGGAATGGCGTTAGAGGCAATCGCCTGATTCAGCATTGCGCGACTAAAACTGTCTGGCACGCCGACGCCGACATGCCAAGTCTGACTGCCATCGCTGTCATGCAGGCCCTGCACCGCACACATGACGTCGCCCGACTGTTCTTCGAGCATCTGGATAATCGCCGCCAGCGTGACTTCCAGACCGGCACCGGCCGAGATCAGCTTCAGGATCCCGTTCTGGCGCGTGATCAAATCGTGGCTGCGCGTGCGCTCGGTGATATCACGCATGAAGCCGATGAATAATTGTTCGCCGTCGATGCAGGCTTCGCTAAAGGCAATTTCAAGTGGAAATTCATGGCCATCAGCATGCAGGCCGGTGACGTTGGAACCGCGCCAGTTCAAATGCTGTTGATGACTGCGCAAGTAACGCTCGACGCCTTTTTTGTGCGCTGCATGCAGGCATTGCGGTTGCAACATGCCCAGATGCTGGCCAACGACTTGCTCCGGGCGGTAACCGAACACATCCTGCAATGCCGGATTGGCGTAGCGAATGACCGATCCGTGCGTCATCATCAGGATCGCGTCCGTGCTGGTGTCCCATAACGTACGAAAGCGTGCCTCGTTGTTCGACAGGGCAATATCGCGCTGCATATTGTCGAGTCCGAAGGAAATATCACGAGCGATTTCTGCCAGCAAGTCGACCAACTGTGCATCGAAATAATCTTTCTCAGACGCATAGAGCACCAGCGCACCGATGGTTACATTGCTTTGCTTGAGCGGGAAAACGGCGATCGCACGAAAGCCATGATGCGTCGCCAATTCTCGCCACGGCAGCGCAGTCGGATCATCAAGAAAATCATTGCTGACAAGGGTGTTGCCTTGCCGGACTGCCCGTCCGAGAGGCCCGCATCCAGCAGGACTATTGGCGTCGGCACTGATCAGTGCGCTATCGAGATAAGCGCGCTGCGCACCCTCTGCACAAGCAGGTTTGAGATGCTGCGTCACCGGATCGATCAGCGCGACCCAAGCCAGACCGAATTCTGCACACTCGACGACGATCTTGCACACGGCAGCGTAGAGCATTTGCGGCGTCGTGCTTTCGATAATGGCGTGATTGCAGCGACTGCGCGCGTCATACAGGGTGGTCAGTCGCTGCAACTTACGCTCCGTGAGGCGTGTCTCAGTGACATCCTGCAAAACCACATTGGCGCTCAGGCCGCCGGCATGATTGACAAAGATCGCGGACGACAACGCCACTTCGATGGGCACCCGATCCTTGCGAATCATCCTGACATGACCGTGACAGCTGCCGGTACGCGCGCGTTGTTCCAATAGCACCTTCAGCCGCGGGTCCGTTTGGTCCACGATCTCTGCGCGACCAAGCTGTATCAGCTCAGCCTCGGCATAACCGGTAATCTGACACGCCGCCGGATTGGCAGACAAGATATTGCCGTCCAGTGCCGCCAGCATGATGCCGTGCTGGCTGGTCGTGAAAATCGATCGGTAGCGCTGCTCGCTCTCGGACAGGACTTGTTCTGCAAGCTTGCGGTGGCTCACATCCATAAAAGTAGCGACTAAGCGGACGGCTCGCTGCGCCGCATCGCGCTCGGTCACGCGACCGCGAGCAGCCAACCAGATCCATTGTCCGCTCGCACCGCGCACACGCACTTCGGCGTCATAGAATTTGCTCACTCCTTTGAGGCAACATAGGATCGTCTCATTGAGCTTGGCGACATCGTCCTCATGCATTGTGGCCCGCAATTGCGCGGACGTCAGGCTAGTCGACGAACTGGTGCAGCCAGTCAGTGCGGTCCACTGATCACTGAAGGCAATTCTGTCCTGTTGCAGTTCCCACACCATGACAATCAGGCCAACCGATTCGGCCACGGTGTTGAACAGCGATTCCGAACTGAAGGAAATTGAGGACATCACACTCCGCCCCTGAAATGCGGCAATGAGAAAACTAAATAACGACCGCCAGCAAAGCCACTGCAAGATAATCGATCCGAAGCAAGAACAGGAGAGTCCATGTTCATTGCAGGGTGGAAGAATGCACTCATGCATTTCTGCCGTCAAGCCGCACCAACGCACCTTTTCGGTAATTGCTTTTTAATCAACCTTATCTGAACTGGGCGAAGCCAACGCCCAATAAAAAGGCGAACACGCCATGCGGTTCGCCTTTTTCGTTGTTTGCCTTTACCACAGACGACTACTTCGGTTGCATCTGCCCGCCCAATGCAAACACTAAGTCATCAAGCATGCTGGCCAGTTCGCCCGTCATCAGCATCATGTCGCCATCGAAGCGCTCGTCGTCATCGCGCGCGCCGGTATCTGCACTTTCCTTGATCACATCTAGCGGAGTGATGCGCTTGATCGTCAACGATTCGGTCAGCACGAACGAGATGCGATCGTTCCATGTCATTGCCAAACGCGTGCATTGCTTGCCGTCAGCAATATGACGCTGGACATCGACCGGCTCGATGGTTTGCTTGACGTAGCGCACAGTCGCCTTGCTGTCGCCACCGGCACGCAACTCGGTATCCTGATCGACCGTAAAGCCTTTGGGTGCATCTGCCATCAACCACTCGGTCATCGCCGCCACGGGGGACTGCACGACATGCAGGCTTTCCATGGGCAGTTTTTCTATCCCTTTGATGAGTAACTTGAGCACTTCGTCGGCCTTGCCAGCCGTACCGGCATCGATCACCAGCCATCCATTGACAGGGTCGATCCAAGTCCAGGTCGTGCGATTGATGCTAAATGCTCGTGGCAGCAATTCATCGGTGACCTGTTCCTTGATCTCCTTCATTTGCTTGCGACCCGGCTTGAAACCTTGCTGCTCTTCGATGTCACTCGCCCGCGCTTTCGCGACCTGATTGATCACGCTGGCCGGTAATAACTTCTTTTCCGTACCGAGGGCAAGGAGCAGTTGCTTGTTGACCGTGTGGACCAACATGCCGTTTTCACGCGGGGAGATCCAACCCTGCGTTTGCATGTCGAGGCTCGTACATGGCTGAAAAGTCTGGGGAGCGAGCGCTGCTTCAAGCCGCTCGGCATCCATATCCCAAGGTGCAGGAAGACGATAAATCTGGAGATTCTTGAACCACATGGCAGCCTGACGAAAAAAAATGTAATTCTACACGCGCGCCAAAATCAGCCGATCGGTTTTTGCGAAACCAACAATCCTGCACATACCCTGCGATTAGGCAGGAATCTGCCCAAAGCGAGACGGTATAATGCGGCCTCGAACCTGTCAGGCTTACGTCGCGGCAGCAACAATGACTTGTGCCACACCAACTTTCCCCATGCAAAAAAATCAGACTGGCAAGCCGATAGACATCAAGATTTCGACCGTCGTCGCCATCTCGGCGATCCTGCATCAGACCGATCCTGCGAAGCTCGACGCCGCCATGCGTGACATGACCGGTGGCGAAGCCGATTTTTTCGATGATGAGCTAGCGGTCATCGATATCGGCGACCTTGACCTGAGCGGAGCACCACCGGATTGGTCCATGCTGGTCAGATTACTCAAATCATATCGACTGCATGCAGTGGCGGTACGCAACGCTCCGCCAAGCATGGAGGCCGACATCCTGGCTCACGGCTTGACCCTGGACCGTAGCGTCAAGCCGCGCGTTACAGCAGCACCGGAACCGGCAAGACCGGCTGTTGCTCCTCCGGTTGTGGCACCGGCAATTGCGGTGGGAACGATGATTGTTGACACGCCGGTACGCGCAGGACAGCGCATCTACGCGCGCGGTTGCGACCTGATCATTACCGCAGCGGTCAATAACGGTGCCGAAGTCATCGCTGACGGAAGTATCCATATTTACGCACCACTACGCGGACGCGCTTTGGCTGGCGCCAGCGGCAATGCCGATGCACGTATTTTCACTTCGCTGATGGAGGCCGAACTGGTCTCGATTGCAGGTATCTATCGCACCTTCGAAAACGGTTATCCGCAAGGACTCGCCAACCACGCCGTACAAATTAGGCTTGTAGGCGATCGTCTCGACGTACTATCAGTTAATTCATAATTCATCTCATTCCGAAAGGAGCCCATTTGTGGCAAAAGTCATTGTTGTAACGTCCGGCAAAGGTGGTGTCGGCAAAACCACGTCTAGCGCAAGCTTTGCCTCCGGGCTCGCCCTGCGAGGACACAAAACTGCAGTCCTCGATTTCGACGTCGGTTTGCGCAATCTTGATTTAATCATGGGCTGCGAACGACGCGTTGTGTACGACCTGATCAACGTCATCAATGGCGAAGCCACATTGAATCAGGCGTTAATCAAGGACAAGCACTGCGACAACCTGTTTGTGCTGCCTGCATCACAGACCCGTGACAAAGATGCGCTCACGGAAGATGGCGTTGAACGGGTCCTCAAGGACCTAGACGCAATGGGATTCGAATACATCATCTGCGACTCGCCCGCTGGTATCGAGCGCGGTGCCGTGATGGCCCTGACCTTTGCGGATGAAGCCATCATCGTAACCAATCCCGAGGTCTCATCGGTACGTGACTCGGACCGCATCCTCGGCATCATTCAGGCCAAGTCACGCCGTGCCCAAAACGGCGGAGAGCCCGTCAAGGAACATTTACTGATTACCCGCTACGTGCCAAAGCGCGTCGAATCGGGCGAAATGCTCTCCTATACCGACGTGCAAGAAATTCTGCGTATTCCATTGGTCGGCATTATTCCCGAATCAGAATCGGTACTGGCCGCATCGAATCAAGGCAACCCGGCGATTCATATTGAAGGCAGCGACGTCTCACAGGCTTACCAGGATCTTGTCTCGCGCTTCCTGGGCGAAGACGTACCGCTGAAATTCACGACCTATGAAAAACCGGGTTTCCTGCAGCGTATTTTCAGGGGAAAGTAAATGGCTCTCTTATCCTTCCTATTTGCCAGCAAGCCGAAAACAGCCAGTGCAGCCAAAGAGCGATTGCAAATCATCATTGCGCGCGAGCGTAATGGCCGTTCCGGGCCAGACTTCCTGCCGGCACTACACAAGGAATTGATTGCGGTGATTTCCAAATACACCAAGGTCAACGCCGATGACATCAAGATTTCACTGGATCGACAGGGCAATCTTGAAGTGCTCGATGTTAACGTCGTCTTGCCTGACGCCTGACTTATCCGAGGTCAGTTACCCAGGCAACACACTTTGCACAGTCCGTCGGGACAGCCAATGCGCTGTCCCGACCCCGCTCGATCCTGAACGTGTTTGTGCAAGACTGGGGTCCTCGCTGGTGCATCACTCTCTTGAAAAAAGCCAATACGTTGTAAATTAACGACAACCCTACACGTTGGTCGTGAACGTATCAGGCCAACATAGGCTAGACTGTTGTCTGTTGATTGTTGCGTTGCCACAAAGGAGCGCACTTCATTCGAAAACAGTTTAAGCGCCAATGCAACTTACTTGATTAACATCAGTCTCAGAAGGCATGACGGCTTGAGAAATACTCAATCGCCAAGTCATCAAGACGTCATCAATGAGTTGTAACTTCTCGCTAAATTGTTAAGGCAGTACCCAACAACTCTTATTTTCACAACCAGGAAATTGCACAATGAAAAAATCGCTTATCGCACTCGCCATTCTCGGCAGCATCGCTGGCACAGCAGCTGCTCAGTCATCCGTGACGGTCTATGGTGTTGTCGACATGGGTATCTCCCGTGATGACAATGGCGTCGCCACAACAACCGGCCTGAACAGCGGTATTCAGTCAGGTAGCCGTCTGGGTTTCAAAGGCGTTGAAGATCTGGGTAACGGTCTGAAAGCTCTGTTTGTTCTGGAAACAGGCATCAATGCTGACACCGGTGGTTTCGCCCAAGGCAACACCGCATTTGGTCGTCAATCGTATCTTGGCCTGCAAGGCAACTTCGGTACAGTCAAGCTGGGTCGTCAAACCACCCTGCTGTACAACACACTGTCAGCGATTGACCCATTCGGGATCGGTTTGGCCGGCGATGCAACACGTTTCTTCAATCCAGCTGGCAACCGTATGAACAATACCATTGCCTATGAATCGCCAAACGTCAGCGGTTTCAAGGGTGCTGTTCAGTACGGTTTCGGCGAAGTCGCTGGCAACAATTCAGCTAGCCGCCAAGTTACAGGCATGTTGCAGTACGCAAACGGTCCAGTACTGGTTGCTCTGACACACCACAATGCAAAAAATGCACTCGACACCGCTAGCGACAAAACAACGCTGCTGGCTGGTACCTACGATTTCGCCGTTGTCAAAGCACACGCTGCTTACGACCAGCGCAAAGTAGACAACTCGACCGTCGACATCCGCGACATGATGGTTGGTGTTAGCGTTCCTTTTGGCGCCAGCACTTTCTTGGTGGACTACACCAAGCGTAAGAACAAGTTCGTCAACAATGCAGATGCAGACCAGATCGCTCTGGGTTACACCTACGCGTTGTCAAAGCGTACCAACCTGTACACGTCGTACTCGCGTCTGTCGAATGACGGCGCATCGAACGTTGGTGGCTTCGCTGGTGCAAACGGCGAAACCGACAACCTGTTCAACGTCGGCGTTCGTCACACGTTCTAATTGCCTGCAGGCGCAAGCCTGCTGCAATGCATGATCTCTAAAAAGGCACTTTCGGGTGCCTTTTTTTATGCCCGGTAGAATGGCAGTACTTTCATTTAATTGTTCACAATGGATATCCCTCTGGATTCAAGCTGGCTATTGCACGGCGTAGACTTCACCTCCGCACCCACACGACGTAAAACGATCACGATCGCTTCCGGCACTCTGCAGGCTGACACGTGGCGCATCCATACCCTGCAGGCACTGCCCGACTTTTCCAGCTTCACACAATGGCTACAACAACCTGGTCCTTGGCTGGGAGCATTTGATTTTCCGTTTTCCTTGCCACGCGAACTCGTTGAACACTTGCACTGGCCGGTGACGTGGCCCGCCCTGATGACGCATCTAGCCACGTTATCGCGCGCCGAGATGCGTCTCACGTTCAAGGCCTTCTGCGATGCCCGCCCTGTCGGTGGAAAATTTGCCCATCGGGCAACGGATATTCCTGCTGGTTCGTCTTCTTCGATGAAATGGGTCAATCCACCAGTCGCCTATATGCTGCATGCGGGCGTACCGTTGCTACGGGCAGCCGGTGTCACTCTGCCTGGTATGGATGCGGGCGATCCGCAACGAATCGCGCTCGAAGGCTATCCCGGCATGCTGGCACGCTCGATTACCCGCGCTTCCTACAAAAGTGATGACCGCGCGAAACAGAACTCCGCACGGTATCAAACACGAGCACTCATTCTTGACCATCTTGAACGCGGTGATCATCGCTTTGCTGTCCGACTGGATGCGGGTCCACATCGCGACGCTCTGCTCGACGATGCAAGTGGTGATCTGCTAGATGCCGCTTTGTGCGGCGTGCTGGCGGCTTGGGCCTGGCAGCGTCGTGATGACCGTTTCGGGTTACCCGACTTTGATCCCTTAGAGGGCTGGATAGTTGGCGCCTGAACTGCTGCAACCGAGATAACACACTCAAAGGAATTCGCAATGAAGATAGCGATTTATGGCGCGGGTGCGGTGGGAGGACTCATCGCAGCAAAACTGGCGCAGCACGACAAGGCTAATCAGATCAACGTTATCGCCCGCGGCGCGACGTTGGCAGCAATCCGTGCTCACGGGCTGCGTATCGAAGACAGCACGGGCATCCACCACGCCATGCTAGAAGCGGACGATACGCCATCTCGGTTCGGCGTTCAGGACATCGTGATCGTCGCGGTCAAGTCGACGTCCCTTATTGACGTGGCAACCCAGATAGCGCCTTTACTCGGCCCTGAGACGATCATCGTCACGGCAATGAATGGCGTTCCGTGGTGGTTTTTTGAACAGCCAGAGAAGCCCTTTTCCGGCTTGCGCCTTCAATCTCTTGATCCGAATGGACTGCTTGCGAAGGCAATGCCGGCGAATCAGTTGATTGGCTGCGTCGTCCACTTATCCAGCAGTTCACCGGAGCCGGGCCTGATCCGCCCCGCTTTCGGTAATCGCTTACTCCTTGGCGAAGTCATCACCGGCAAGCCGGCTCGCTTGTCCGCGCTGACCAGCTTGCTTGCCGCGGCCGGTTTCGATGTCGAAGTCAGCACCGATATCCGTCGCGACATCTGGTACAAGCTATGGGGCAACATGACGATGAATCCGATTTCGGCGATCACCGGCGCCACTGCAGACAAGGTGCTTGACGATCCGCTAGTACGAGAATTTTGTTTGAAAGCAATGGCAGAGGCAGCTACCATCGGAGATCGGATAGGTTGCCACATCGAGCAAAGCGGAGAAGAGAGGATGCAGCTGACACGCCAGCTTGGTGCGTTCAAAACATCCATGCTGCAGGATGCGGAAGCGGGCCGTGCTCTGGAAATCGA
>JBLHLW010000081.1:0-14540 GCA_047621345.1 Minisyncoccia bacterium
TTCAACTTCAACTTCAACTTCAACTTCAACTTCAACTTCAACTTCAACTTCAACTTCAACTTCAACTTCAACTTCAACATCAACATCAACATCAACATCAACATCAACATCAACATCAACATCAACATCAACATCGACATCGACATCGACATCGACATCAACTTCAACTTTAACGTTTGGCCGTAGGGTGCAATGCCTTTCGGTTATTGCACCCCTAACTGCTGATCCTGCGGTAAAAAAAGAGTCAAAGCATGCATGGGCACGATCAAACGGTGTCCGTGCTGTTGGCCATTTCCGGCTTGATAATGACGGAGCACCTGACGTATCAATTACCACCAACCACCAACCACCAACCACCAACCACCAACCACCAACCACCAACCACCAACCACCAGGCGAAAAAAAACGCCGGGCGAACCCGGCGTTTTGTTTGACGTGAAACTGAGATGAATTACGCGGCCAGTAACTGGCGCAACACGAATGGCAAGATGCCGCCATGTTTGTAGTAGTCGACTTCGATGGGTGTATCGATACGCAGCAGGACCTTGACGTCTTGCGAGGTGCCATCGGCGCGATGGATTACCAGCGTCGCTTCTTGCTGTGGCTTGATGTCGCTTTCGATCCCTTTCAGGTCGAAAGTTTCACTGCCTGTGATGCCCAGCGTGACGGTGCTGTCGCTGCCCAGGAATTGCAGTGGCAACACGCCCATGCCGACCAGATTCGAGCGATGGATACGTTCGAACGAACGGGCAAACACGGCTTTTACGCCGAGCAACTGGGTTCCCTTGGCAGCCCAGTCACGGGATGAACCGGTACCGTACTCTTCGCCAGCAAACACCATCGTTGGCGTGCCAGCTTCGACATAGGCCATCGCCGCATCGTAGATGGACATTTCGGCGCCGCTTGGCTGGAAGCGGGTGATGCCGCCTTCGACCAGCGAACCGTCTGCCTTGGCAGGGATCATCAGATTCTTGATCCGTACATTGGCAAAGGTGCCGCGCATCATGATTTCGTGGTTACCGCGACGTGAGCCGTACGAGTTGAAATCGGCCAGCAAGACGCCGTTTGCCTTGAGCCATTTTCCGGCCGGGCTCGATTCCTTGATCGCGCCAGCAGGCGAGATGTGGTCGGTCGTGATCGAATCGCCAAACACGCCCAGTGCACGCGCGCCGGTGATGCCGGTAGCAGCCGCTTTTGGCTCCATCGTGAAGTCGGCGAAGAACGGTGGCTCGGCGATGTAGGTTGATTTTGGCCAGTTGTAGACTTCACCCTTGGCGGCATCCTTGATGTCTTCCCACAACTTGCCCGGCGCGCCCTTGACGGCGGCGTAGTTCTCCTTGAAGGTCTTGGCATTCATCGCGTGCTTCATCAGCTTGGCGATCTCTTTCGAGCTTGGCCAGATGTCGCCGAGGAAAATGTCCTTGCCGTTGACGGTGCCGACCGGCTCGGTCATCAGGTCGCGCGTCATGTTGCCGGCGATCGCGTAGGCCACGACCAGCGGTGGTGAGGCGAGGAAGTTCGAACGGATGTTCGGGTGGATCCGGGCTTCAAAGTTGCGGTTGCCCGACAGGATCGCGGAAGCGACTACGTCATGCTTGTTGATGGCTTCGTTCATTGCTGGCGTGAGGTCGCCGGCGTTGCCGATACAGGTGGTGCAGCCGTAGGCGGTCACGCCGAAGCCAAGTTTTTCGAGGTACGGCAACAGGCCGGCCGCTTCGAGGTACTTGGTGACGACGCGCGACCCAGGTGCCAGCGACGTCTTGATGTGTGGCGAGACGATCAGTCCGGCTTCGACGGCTTTCTTGGCCAGCAAGCCGGCGGCAATCATCACGCTCGGGTTCGAGGTGTTGGTGCACGATGTGATCGCGGCAATCAGTACGTCACCGTTCATCAGCTTGACGCCATCGGTGTTGGTGTAAACAGCGTCAAGATCAGCAGCTTTCTTGTTGAAGCCGTTATCGGAGACCGACTTCGAAAACAGGTCGGCGAAGGTCGATTTGACGGCACCAATTTCGATACGGTCTTGCGGACGTTTCGGGCCGGCCAACGACGGTGCGACCTTGCCGAGGTCGAGGCTGACGACATTGGTGTAGTCAATGTCGCCCGCTTTCGGAATACCGAACAAGCCTTGCGCACGGAAATACGCTTCGAACGATTCGATCTCTGTCTTGCTGCGGCCAGTACCTTTGAAATACTCGATGGTCTGGTCGTCTACTGGGAAGAAGCCCATCGTGGCGCCGTATTCCGGTGCCATGTTGGCGATGGTGGCACGGTCGGTCAGCGACAACGTCTCGGTACCTTCGCCGAAGAACTCGACGAACTTGCCGACGACTTTTTCTTTGCGCAGCATTTCGGTGATGGTCAGGACCAGATCGGTCGCGGTGACGCCTTCGCGCAGCATGCCGGTCAGGTTCACGCCGACAACATCAGGCGTCAGGAAATACACTGGCTGGCCGAGCATGCCGGCTTCCGCTTCGATGCCGCCAACGCCCCAGCCGACCACGCCGATACCGTTGATCATCGTGGTGTGCGAGTCGGTGCCGACCAGGGTGTCCGGGTAGTACACCTTGTCTTCTGTCTTGTGGACGCCGCGCGCCAGGTATTCAAGGTTGACCTGATGGACGATACCGAAGCCTGGTGGTACGACACCGAACGTGTCAAAGGCTTGCATGCCCCATTTCATGAACTGATAGCGCTCTTTGTTGCGCGAGAATTCGAGTTTCATGTTCAGATCGAGCGCGTCTTTTTCGCGGAAATGATCGATCTGGATGGAGTGATCGACGACCAGATCGACCGGCACCAGTGGCTCGATATTCTTGGCTTTGATGCCCATTTTGGCAGCGACGTTACGCATTGCGGCAAGGTCTGCCAGCAGCGGCACACCCGTGAAATCCTGCAGCACGACACGTGCGACGACGAACGGGATTTCATTGACCCGTGCTGCTTTGGCACCCCAGTTGGCTAATTCGTGAATATGCGCTTCGGTGACTTTTTTGCCATCGCAATTGCGCAGTACGGATTCGAGCACGATACGGATCGATACTGGCAGCCGCGAAATGTCGATGCCGAGCTTTTTTTGCAGCGCTGGCAGCGAGTAGAACTTGCCCTTTTTGGAATCGGATAGCTTGAATTCCTTGAGCGTGTTGAGCGTATTGCGGGCCATGACCTCTCCTATGATTGTGGGGATGTGAAATGTGGTTTCCGGGCAGAGTCGTTCGCCCTGCGCCGGCAGGGTATGCGTGGTTTAGCTATTGGCGTTATCCGTGGCCGCGGCCAGTGCCAACTGGGCCGGATCCTTGCATTCGTTGGCGAGTTGCTGGCCCTTGCGCGAGTCGAGCAGCAATCCCTTGGCCGGGATGCCGATCCAGACGAGACCGGAGCGCTTGTTTTCGAAGCGATGCGCACCAGTGGTCGTCGTAACGCGCTTCATGCGGGTCAGCACCTTGTGCCAGCGCAGTGCGATGTAGTTGTCGTCACCGTCGTTACGGAAAATGGTCAGCGTGTTGCCGAGATCGCATTTGTACTCAATGGCTGGCGCCGTTGCCGCATCGATTGGGGCACCTGTGTCGTCATCGTCGGGGGCAGCCAGTTCGAATGCGGCCGGCGCAACGACAGCCGCGGCAACCGCTTTTTTGACATGCGATTTTTTCTTGACGACTTTCTTGACCGCTGGCGTGCCGGTATCGGTAGCAGCAAAGACGGCCGGGGCGGTCAGTGTCAAGCTGGATACGAGCAGGCCGGTCAGCAGGGCAGAAAACAGTTTGGTCATGGATGAATCTCCGGAATCAGGTGGATAACAAATGTGCAACGCTATCAGGAAGCGGCAAGCCGCTGGCCCGTGCACGTTGCAGGATAGTCCAGTAGTAGCGATAACTGGCGCGATCATGCAGGCGACCATTGTGTTTGATGGGGCCCCACGCTGCGGCCTGAGCATCGGTCAGGATTTGAGCTGCCTCGGCGACCTCGGAACTGCGTGGCATGAAGGACTTGACGATCGGTTTGATCTGGTCCGGATGGATGCTCCACATCCGGGTGTAACCACAGTCGGCACCGGCCCGACTGGCATCATTGGCAGCGATACCGCTGTCCTTGATGTCGGTGGTGACATTGTGTGACGGGACTTTGCCGTGGGCATGGCAAGCTGCCGAGATGGCCAATTTGGCACGCATGACCAGCGGATGGGTGAACTGGCCTGGCGTACGCATCGCGCTGGCGGGAATCGCGCCGTAATGCGCCGAGACAAAATCCATGATGCCAAACGACAGACATTGCACCTGCGGTAGTGCGGCAATTGCAAAGACGTCGGCCAGCGCGCCATGCGTTTCGATCAGGACGTGGATCGGCAATTCATCGCGGCCAGCGTGGCGCGCATGTTCGTTGATGAGGTCGATGGCTTCAATGACTTCGGTGACGCTGTCGGCTTTCGGAATGACCAGATAGGCCAGTCGTTGGGCGGCACCGCGGCAAATGAGGGCAACGTCCTGAACAAAAAATTCGTTGTGCACGTCATGAACGCGTGCGCCGATACGATCAAATTTATTGGCCTCGCTGGCAATGAGCATGGCCACCAGCTCGGCGTGTGATTGTTCGTCACCGGCGGCGGCACCATCTTCGCAATCGAAGGTGATGTCGAATATCGGGCCAAGTTCTTGTTGCAGGGCAATCGACTTACGCATCAGCTTGTCGGAGCCGGCGTAATGATCGCAGACCGGCAGAGACACCGGTGCACGTTTACCCTGAAATAAAACCTCGGAAGGATGCATAAGTAATAAAGAATAGAGACGACTGTAAAAGTCCGGAACACCACCGACGCTGCAGTGTACATCGCAGCAGCGGTGGTCTGGATCAGGACAACTTGTTTAGCCGACCAAGTGCTTGACGCCTTCGCGCTCTTCGAGTAATTCGTTGAGCGTCACGTTGATGCGCTCGCGCGAGAACTCGTCGATGGTCAATCCGGCGACGATCTTGTATTCGCCATTCTCGGTCGTAACCGGGAAGCCGAAGATCGTGCCTTCAGGAATATCGTACGAACCATCGGAAGCAATGCCCATCGTGGTCCATTTGCCCGCGGTGCCCAGCACCCAGTCATGCACGTGATCAATGGCGGCATTGGCGGCGGATGCGGCTGACGACAGGCCGCGCGCTTCAATGATTGCGCCACCACGTTTGCCGACGGTGGGCAAGAACGTATCTTTGTTCCATGCAGCGTCGTTGATCATGTCCTTGACCGACTGACCATCGATGGTCGCGAAACGGTAGTCAGCGTACATCGTTGGCGAGTGGTTGCCCCAGACGCACAATTTTTCGATTGAAGCGACTGGCTTGCCGGTCTTGGCGGCGATTTGCGACAGGGCACGGTTGTGGTCGAGCCGCAGCATGGCAGTGAAATTCTTGGCAGGAAGATTAGGTGCCGATTTCATGGCGATGTACGCATTGGTGTTGGCTGGGTTGCCGACGACGAGTACTTTCACATTGCGCGATGCGACGGCATCGAGTGCCTTGCCTTGTACCGTGAAAATCTGAGCGTTAGCTTCGAGCAAGTCTTTGCGCTCCATGCCGGGGCCGCGGGGGCGAGCACCAACTAGCAGGGCAACATCGATGTCCTTGAAGGCGGTCATCGGATCGCTGTGCGCGGACATGCCAGCCAGTAACGGGAATGCGCAGTCATCGATTTCCATCATGACGCCCTTGAGGGCCTTCTGAGCTTTTTCGTCAGGGATTTCAAGCAATTGCAGGATGACGGGTTGATCCTTGCCGAGCATGTCGCCGTTGGCGATGCGGAACAACAATGAATAACCGATCTGGCCGGCAGCGCCGGTCACTGCAACACGCATTGGGGCTTTTGCCATGATGAATCTCCAAGTGGGGTGAAAAACGATGCAGGAAACCGGTTTGCCGGTTTCCGACAGCTCGCAATGATACCGCTGAAAGACTGGCTGGTCAGCCAGTCTTCGCAAATCTGTTATGTACCGGATAACAAAAAACGCGTTGGCGTGGCATCCTGCAAGGACTGGTTCGGTACCAAAATTGAGCGCGAGTGTAGGCGCGCAAATGATGCCTGTCAATCTTCATCTTATGTCTTATATAAGACATATCACAACACAGTTTTAGCTGGACGAGCAGGGTGTTTTTGTGATGAAATCCGGCCCTATGAGTAATCCGATGCCTCCTCCTGCCAGTCAAGTTGCCGCGCCCGCCAGTGCCAGCGTGGCGCCAACGTTCAGCCCGCTGTATCAGCAAATCAAAGTGCTGCTCACGGCGAGTTTGCAGGCGGGTGAATGGAAGCCCGGGGAGTTGATCCCGAGTGAAGTGGAGTTGGCGGGTCGCTTCAAGGTCAGTCAGGGAACAGTACGCAAGGCAATTGATGAGCTGTCGTACGAAAATTTGGTCGTGCGACGCCAGGGCAAAGGGACTTTTGTTGCGACGCACCATGAAGTGCGCGCCCAGTTCCGGTTCTTGCGCCTGACACCTGACACGGGGATTGCCCACCAGGCCGACAACGTGATCATTGAAGTCAAGCGTCAGCGCGCACCGGCTGACGTGGCCCGTTTGCTCGATATTAAGTCGACCGACGCAGTGATCTTCATCAAGCGTGTGCAATCGTTTGACGGCGCTCCGACTATTCTCGAAGAGTTATGGCTGCCCGGGGCTATCTTCAAGGGCCTGACTTCCGAGCGGCTGGTTCAATATAAAGGGCCGATGTATGGATTGTTTGAAACTGAATTTGGGACGCGCATGATTCGGGCAGCGGAAAAAATCCGCGCGGTCCATGCTGATCATGTGGCGTGCGGTTGGCTGCAGGTGCCGGTCGACACGCCGTTGCTGAGCGTCGAAAGAGTGTCATTCACGTACGGCGACAAGCCGGTTGAAGTTAGGCGCGGGCTGTATCGGACCGATAGCCATCACTATCAAAGTGAGTTGATCTAGAGTAATCCCATGCCGAGCAGGTATGGCAGTAAAGGGCTATATTGTGCGTGTTCGCTGATTAACTTTGGTGTGGCGCACAAAATCGGTAAAATCACGGAATTATCAAGTCGGGGAGATGTTTGCATGTCTGAAGCTACAAAAACAAACAGGCCGGAATTTAGGAATATTCACGTTACGCAACTGGCAAACTACCGCCTGCCGCTGGCGGGATTGATCTCGATCCTTCATCGTATCAGCGGTTTCATGATGTTCGCACTATTGCCTTTCATTCTGTATTTGCTGGACCAGAGCTTGATGTCCGAAGGGACTTTCGAGTACTTCAAGAGCATCACAGCCAACTGGTTCGTCAAATTAGTCTTGCTGGCCGTGTCATGGGCCTTCATCCATCATTTTTGCGCTGGTATCCGTCATCTGTTCATGGATAACCATATTGGTATCGAAAAAGATTCCGCTCGCAAATCCGCTGTCGCCGTATTTGCCGTGAGCTTGCCGCTGGCGGCGCTGGTAGCACTGAAACTGTTCGGAGCATTTTAATGGCTAACAATAATATCGGACCAAAACGCCTGGTCGTCGGTGCGCATTACGGTCTTAAGGATTGGCTGGCTCAGCGCATTACTGCTGCAGTGATGGCGATCTATACGGTAATCTTGCTGGTGGTCTTTTTCAAAGCACAAAATTTCAGCTATGAAGGCTGGGCCGGGTTGTTTGCCCAGCAGTGGTTCAGGGTCGCTACTTTTGTCACTTTCCTTGCGCTGTTTTATCACGCCTGGGTCGGGATGCGCGATATCTGGATGGATTATGTCAAGCCCGTCTCTATTCGTATTTCTTTGCAAGTCGCCACTATCCTGTGGCTGATCGCTTGTGCCGGATGGACGGCACAAATTATCTGGAGAGCTTAATCGTGTCAGCTATCAAATCAGCCCTTCCCACCCGCCGCTTCGATGCTGTGATTATCGGTGCCGGCGGTTCGGGCATGCGTGCTTCACTGCAGCTTGCCGAAGCAGGTCTGAACGTCGCCGTTCTTTCTAAAGTTTTTCCTACCCGTTCGCACACCGTCGCTGCGCAAGGCGGCATCGGCGCTTCGCTCGGCAATATGTCCGAGGATAGCTGGTTCTGGCACATGTTCGACACCGTCAAAGGTGGCGATTATCTGGGTGACCAGGATGCGATTGAATTCATGTGTCGCGAAGCCCCGAAAGTGGTCTACGAACTGGAACACTTCGGCATGCCGTTTGACCGCAATCCGGACGGTACGATTTACCAGCGTCCATTTGGTGGACACACCGCTAACTTCGGCGAAAAGCCGGTTCAGCGCGCCTGCGCCGCTGCCGACCGTACCGGTCATGCAATGCTGCACACGCTGTATCAGCGCAATGTGCGCGCCAAGACCCATTTCTTCGTCGAGTGGATGGCGCTGGATCTGATCCGTGATGCCGACGGCGATGTCATCGGCGTGGTTGCGCTGGAAATGGAAACCGGCGAATGCATGATCCTCGAAGCCAAGACCACCGTCATGGCGACCGGTGGTGCGGGGCGTATCTGGGCCGCATCGACCAATGCTTTCATTAATACTGGTGACGGTATGGGTATGGCGGCACGTGCCGGCTTGCCACTGGAAGACATGGAATTCTGGCAGTTCCACCCGACCGGCGTGGCCGGCGCGGGCGTACTGATTACCGAAGGCGTACGCGGCGAAGGCGGCATCCTGATTAACAGCGAAGGCGAGCGTTTCATGGAGCGTTACGCGCCGACCCTGAAGGATTTGGCTCCGCGCGACTTCGTGTCCCGTTCGATGGATCAGGAAATCAAGGAAGGCCGGGGTTGCGGTCCAAACAAGGACCACGTGCTGCTTGACCTGCGTCACATCGGTGCCGAGACGATCAAGAAACGTTTGCCATCGATTCTCGAAATTGGTCACAAGTTCGCCAACGTTGACGCGACCAAAGAACCGATTCCGGTTGTGCCGACAATTCACTACCAGATGGGCGGTATCCCGGCCAATATTCACGGTCAGGTCGTCGCTCCTAAAAACGGCGATCCGAACGCCGTGGTCAATGGCCTGTATGCGATCGGTGAGTGTGCGTGCGTGTCAGTTCACGGCGCCAATCGTCTCGGTACCAACTCGCTGCTCGACTTGCTGGTGTTTGGTCGCGCAGCGGGAAATCATATCGTTGCCAGCGGTTTGAAAGAACGCAGCAACAAGCCGTTGCCAGAGGGCGCTGCGGACTTCGCGATGAATCGTCTGAACAAACTCGAAACGTCGACTGGTACCGAAAAAGTACAACACGTTGCCAATGACATTCGGGCGGCGATGCAGCGTTATTGCGGTGTGTTCCGCAACGATGCGCTGCTGCTGAGCGGCTACAACGCGATCATGGAACTCGATGAGCGGCGCAAAAATGTGTCGTTCAAGGACAAGTCGAAGGTCTTCAACACTGCCCGTGTCGAAGCGCTTGAACTGGATAACATGATCGAAGCTGCCAAGGCGACCATTGCTTCGGCTCTGGCACGCAAGGAATCGCGCGGCGCACATGCGCAAAGCGATTACGAAACGCGTGACGATGTCAACTGGATGAAGCACTCGCTGTGGTACTCGGAACAAAATCGTCTCGAATACAAACCGGTAGTGACCAAACCGCTGACCGTCGAGACGTTTCAGCCGAAAGCCCGTACGTTCTAACATGCCGGCGAACGGCTCTGGCTTTGCCAGAGCTTGTTTCGCCCACCGATTGAATGTCGAGAGCCTAGCCGCGCAGCGCGCGACCTGGTTCCGCAAAAAAAGGTATTTATGCCACGCACTCTGAATTTTGAAATCTATCGCTACGATCCGGACAAGGATGCCAAGCCGTACATGCAGAAGCTGACTGTCGAATTGCAAGACACCGACAAGATGCTGCTTGACGCATTGCAACGCATCAAGGCCGATGTCGATGACTCGCTGGCGCTGCGCCGCTCATGCCGTGAAGGCGTCTGTGGTTCCGACGCGATGAACATCAATGGCAAGAACGGTCTGGCCTGCACGACCAACCTGAAAGAATTGAAACAGCCGATCGTCTTGCGTCCGCTACCGGGCCTGCCCGTCATTCGCGACCTGATCGTCGACATGACGCAGTTCTTCAAGCAATACAATTCGATCAAGCCGTTCCTGATCAACACGACGATCCCGCCGGAAAAAGAGCGGCTGCAATCGCCGACCGAACGCGAAGAACTCGATGGCTTGTACGAATGCATCCTGTGCGCGTGCTGCTCGACGTCGTGCCCTTCGTTCTGGTGGAATCCGGACAAGTTCGTCGGACCAGCCGGCCTGTTGCAAGCCTATCGTTTCATCGCCGATACCCGGGATGAAGCGACTGCCGAGCGACTCGATAATCTGGAAGATCCGTACCGTTTGTTCCGCTGTCATTCGATCATGAATTGCGTTGATGTCTGTCCGAAGGGTTTGAATCCGAACAAGGCCATCGGCAAGATCAAAGAGATGATGGTGCGTCGCGCAGTCTGAAGCAGACTGCTTTACCGAACTGCCCCGCGCTCGCGCAAGCGACGCGGGGCATCTGACAAGATTGACCGTAGCCCATGTCCACCACGCATCAGTCCGATCCTGCCAACCGTGCCCGCCTGCGCTGGCGTGCCCGCCGTGGCCTGCTGGAAAATGACCTGATCCTCACCCGTTTTCTCGACGCCCACGAAGCCGGTCTGACCGACGATGAGGTCGACGCACTGACCCGCATTCTCGATGTCTCCGACAACGACCTGATGGACCTGATACTGGCTCGCAAAGAGCCCGATGGTGCCGACGACCTGCCTCGAGTCCATGCTTTGCTGACCCGTTTGCGGGCAGCCTGAAGCACCCGTTTCCCTGTATGTCCAGTTTTTACCCATTCACCGACTCACCGTTCAAGAGAAGGAACAGCCATGTCCCAAACCGCTGATACAACCGCTACCCTGTCATTTTCCGACGGCAGTCCATCGCTGGAAATGCCGATCTACAAAGGTACTGTCGGACCGGATGTCATTGATATACGCAAGCTGTACGGTGCTACCGGCAAGTTCACCTATGACCCGGGCTTCATGTCGACGGCGGCCTGTAACTCGGCCATTACCTACATCGATGGCGACAAGGGCGAACTGCTGTATCGCGGTTACCCGATCGAGCAGTTGGCGGTGAACTGTGACTTCCTTGAAACCTGTTACTTGCTGCTGCACGGCGAACTGCCGACTGTCGAAGAGCGCAGCAAGTTCGTTGACACCGTCACACAGCACACGATGATCCACGATCAGATGCAATTTTTCTTCCGTGGTTTCCGCCGCGATGCGCATCCGATGGCGGTTCTGGTTGGTACCGTCGGCGCGCTGTCATCGTTCTATCATGACTCGCTCGATATTACTGATCCGCATCACCGCGAAGTGTCAGCAATCCGTTTGATCGCCAAGCTGCCAACGCTCGTAGCAATGGCGTACAAGTACAACGTCGGCCAGCCATTCGTGTATCCGCGCAACGACTTGTCGTACAGCGCCAACTTCATGCGAATGATGTTTTCGAATCCGTGCGAAGAGTACAAGGTCAATGACGTGCTGGTGCGCGCACTTGACCGCATCCTGATCTTGCATGCTGACCACGAACAAAATGCGTCGACCTCGACGGTGCGTCTGGCTGGTTCAAGCGGAGCCAATCCGTTTGCCTGTATCGCTGCGGGTATTGCGTGCTTGTGGGGCCCTGCGCATGGCGGTGCCAACGAAGCAGCGTTGAACATGCTCAAGGAAATCGGCAGCGTCGACAAGATTCCCGAGTTCATTGCCAAGGTCAAGGACAAGAACTCCGGCGTCAAGCTGATGGGCTTTGGTCACCGCGTCTACAAGAACTTCGACCCGCGTGCCAAGTTGATGCGCGAAACCTGCTACGAAGTGCTGGAAGAGTTGGGCCTGCAAGACGACCCACTGTTCAAGCTCGCAATGGCACTCGAAAAAATCGCGCTGGAAGATGAGTACTTCGTTACCCGCAAGCTGTATCCGAACGTCGACTTCTATTCGGGCATCGTGCAATCGGCACTGGGTATCCCGGTCTCGTTGTTCACGGGTATTTTCGCAATGGCCCGCACCGTTGGCTGGATTGCACAATGGAACGAAATGATCTCCGATCCCGAGCAGAAAATTGGCCGTCCGCGCCAGTTGTTTGTCGGTGAAGTCGCTCGTGATGTGACACCGATCGCCAAGCGGTAATACCTGCTCTGGCTCGACCGGACTGAAGTTCGGTCGGTGCCCCATGCGTGTTCAATCACGCAACAAAAAGCCCCGCGAGCTGCCGATGCTCCCGGGGCTTTTTATTGTCTGCTGCCATGTGCGCTAATCCAATCTGCGATCACACCAACGGCTTCTTTTTCCATTCCGATGTAGCCGTGCCAATGCTGTGCATGGCAGACGTCGCCAGTCGGACTACTGCCACCATCGACAAGGATTAATTGTTTGTCCGGCACCGGTACATTGGCCAGTGCATCGGTGATGCGGTGCGCGTCGGCCGGATTGCATTGGTGGCAAGCGTCTTTGGCATGATGCAAAACCAGCACCGGAATGCGGAGAGCGGCCAAATTCTGTGAGGGGACATTGCCAGGTTTGGCGCGGTTGACGACGCTCGACGTGAGTACGATGCCGGCCAATTGCGCATTCCCGAACGCGATTGCCGCAGCAGCGGTCGAGACGGTGCCGCGACTGGTGCCGACAAGCCATGGTCGTTGTCCAGAGAGTTGCTTCACGGCTGCGACGATTTTTTCAAGGTCGCCGGTATGCTCGCTGCCAATCCGGTAGACGTAGCTGAGATCGTCGATGTCCGATGCTCTGCCAACGACGGCGACATTGAGTTTTCGATCAGCAAAATCACTGCGGCTACGGACCAGAAAGTTGTTGCCAGTCGGTGCGCCATCGACCACCTTGCCGAAGCCGCCGTTGCCGCCGGGTAGCAAGATGACGGTGGCGACGGCATCAGGACGAGGCATCCAGAATACGGGGACGCTGACTTGTTGGCGGACCGGAATGTCGACGAGCTGGTCGCCGGCGAGGGCGGTCGAGGACGATAGTGTCAGCCAAAGCATCAGGGGTAGGGCGCGTGCAAGGTGTTTCATCGGAGGGGAGGGCAGTGACGGGGTGGCATTGTCGCCTGTACTTGGCTGCAATGGTGTTTTTGCATCCTCGGCCATCGCAGGTCGCGGTGGTGGCAGGCGTTAGAATGGTCAATGTTGCCTCCATTCACCCTTTGTATTGACCCCCCTGATGTCCGTAGATTTCCTGCAAGCCTGGCTGTTAAGCCTGACCCGTGGCGACGCGCTGTTTGCCCTCGTACTGCAAATTTTCATTGTTGTATTGATCGTCGTCGTGTTCAATTTTTTTCTGCGCCGCGTGCTGGCAAAGCTGGAGCAGCGTACCCGTCTGACCGAAACGCCATGGGATTTTGCGCTGGTGTCGGCGCTGCGCAAGCCGCTGACCGTGCTGGCCTGGATCATCGGGCTGGCGTTTGTCGGACGACTGCTCGATGCCGAGACCGATGCAACGCTGTTCGAGTTGGTCGCGCCGGCGCGCACAATCGGTGTCATCGCCTGTCTCACCTGGTTTCTGTTGCGCTTAATTCGCAATGTGCAAGATGGTGTAATCGCGCAACGCACCGCCCGTAACAAGCCGGCTGATCGCACCACCATCGATGCGGTCGGCAAGCTGCTGCGGGTCTCGGTGCTCATCACGGCGGCGCTGGTGATGCTGCAGAGTCTTGGATTTTCGATCTCTGGCGTGCTCGCCTTCGGTGGGGTTGGCGGAATCGCGGTTGGTTTTGCTGCCAAGGATTTGCTGGCGAATTTTTTCGGCGGCTTGATGGTGTATTGGGATCGCCCGTTCGAAGTCGGAGACTGGATTCGTTCGCCGGACAAAGAAATCGAAGGCACGGTCGAAGACATCGGCTGGCGCTTGACACGCATACGTACTTTTGACTCGCGGCCGCTATACGTACCCAATGGCTTGTTCAACACAATCGCTGTCGAAAACGCATCGCGCATGACTAACCGCCGGATAGATGAAACAGTCCGGCTGCGCCTGGACGATACGGACAAGGTCGCCATCATCGTCGCCGACATCAAAGTCATGCTGGCCGCCCACCCGGAGATCGACCAAAATCAGACCACCATCGTCAACTTACTGAAGTTTGGCGCATCGTCGCTCGATATCCTTGTCTACACGTTCACCCGCACTACGGCATGGGTCGCGTTCCACGAGATCAAGCAGGATGTCATGCTGGAAATAGTAGGCATCATTGCGCGACATGACGCCCAAATTGCTCTGCCGGCGCAATTGCTCAATGTGCAGGATGCCCGCGAGCAGTTGGTCAGGGCGCAAACACCGGCGCACTAATCGGACCAACGAACGCAGGAAAACCTCTGCGTTCGTTGCGCGAATGATCGTCGCGGCCCGTCATCACGTTCTCTCAACGTGCTATTCTGTCGGCTGTTCAAAAAAGTACCCGAATACCCAGCCCTTCCCCACAACTTGATGTGCAATCCGCTAACCGGTCAGGCCGTGTCGCGGAAGGTTAAGCTAACCCGCTAATCTCGCGAAACGCGAAGAAAGGTGCGCAATAT
>JBLHLW010000082.1:0-14480 GCA_047621345.1 Minisyncoccia bacterium
ATCTCGCGCGAGGGCAGCGTGTCGATGCGCTGTCCCTCGAACAGGATCTGGCCGGAGGTTAGCGGCAAGACACCGGTCACCAGATTAAACATCGTCGATTTGCCGGCGCCGTTCGGCCCGATCAGGCCGAGGATTTCGCCGCCATGCACAACAAATTCCATGTCGTTGACCGCCACCAGTCCGCCGAACTGCTTGCGCGCCAATTGCACTTGCAGCAGCACGGCACCCGAGGCCGGGCGCACGCGCTGCGGCAGCAAGTCGGCGCTGGCCGGTGCCTGCACGCCGATGCGCGCTGGCATCCAGCTGCGCAGCAACGGCCACAGTCCACTGCGTGCCCGCTGCAGCAAGAGCACCATCATCACACCGAAAACAATCATTTCGAAATTGCCATTGCTGCCCAACAGCTTCGGCAAAATGGATTGCAACTGGTCTTTCAAGATGGTCAGCAATGCCGATCCGAGCAACGCGCCCCAGACATAGCCGGCACCACCAACCACGGCCATGAACAGGTATTCGATGCCGGCATTCAAGCCAAATGGCGTCGGGTTCACGGCGCGCTGCATGTGCGCATACAGCCAGCCGGAGAGGCAGGCCAGCAGCGCCGCAATGACAAAGCAGACGATCTTCATCCATGTCGTATTGACGCCCATCGCCTCGGCCATCAACGCGCTGCCATTGAGCGCGCGCATCGCGCGGCCGGAGCGCGAATTCAGCAAATTTTGCAGCGCCAGCAAGGCCACGATCACCACTGCCCAAATCAGGTAGTAGATCGCCCGTCCCGACTTCAGCGTCAGGCCGAACAGTTCGATGGCCGGGATGCCATTGAGGCCATCGTACTTGCCCAGGAAGTCGAGATTGCCAAACAGGTAGAACAGCGACAGGCCCCACGCAATCGTACCCAGTGGCAGGTAATGGCCGGACAGTCGCATCGTGATCGCCCCCAGCGCCAACGCTGTCAGCGCCGTGATGCCCAATCCGGCCAGCAGGCCGAGCCACGGTGACATACCGAGCTGCGTGGTCAGGTAGGCCGTCGCGTATGCACCCAGTCCGACGAAGGCCGCTTGTCCGAACGAAGTCATGCCGCCGATGCCGGTCAGCAGCACCAACCCGAGCGCAACGATTGCGTAGAGTCCGATGTAATTGGCCAGCGTGATCCAGAATGGTGGCGTCGGCAACACTGGCAGCAGCGCCATGACGACAATGAATAGCAGCACCGGCACATGGCGCTTCATTGCTCGCCCTCCTCGACATGTTTGCTCCGCAGCGAACGCCACAGCAGCACCGGGATGATCAGCGTAAAAACGATCACTTCCTTGAAGGCGCTAGCCCAGAACGATGAATACGATTCCAGCAAGCCGACCAGTACCGCACCGGCGGCGGCAATCGGATAACTACCGAGGCCGCCAATGATCGCGCCGACGAAACCCTTCAGGCCGATCAGGAATCCGCTGTCGTAGTAGATCGTTGTCAGCGGCGCGATCAGCACGCCACATAGCGCGCCGAGTCCTGCCGCCAGCGTAAAGGCCGTGCGTCCAGCCTGCGTGGTACCGATCCCAACCAATTGCGCGCCGAGCCGGTTCACGGCAGTCGCGCGCAAGGCCTTGCCGGACAAGGTGCGATCGAAATACAGATACAGCGCGCCGATCAGCAACGCCGACACGACCAGAATCACCAGGCTCTGACCACTGATCTGCAATGCACCGAATTCAAAACGGGCCTCCGAGAACGGGATGGTGCGCGAGCCTTCGGCGCCGAACAGCACCAGGCCGGTTCCTAGCAGCGCGAAGTGCACGCTGACCGAGACGATCAGCAGCACCAGCGTACTGGCTTCGGCCAGCGGCTGAAAAGCCAGCCGGTAGATCATCGGTCCCATCGGTATGATCAGTGCCAGTGTCAGCGCGACCTGCAGCAGCATCGGTAATTGCGCATGACCAAACTGGCGCGTCAGGCCATATAACAGCAACGGCAAGGCGATGAACTTGGCGAAGGCCAGCGGCGCACGCCGCAGCGAGGTAACGACTTCCTGCAAGAATACCGCCACACCGAGTGCAACCAGCAGCGTTGCCGAGTGCGGAAATTTATCGGATTGCATGGCCGCCAGTGTCAGCGCGCCAAAAGCGACGAACTCGCCTTGCGGAATGAAGATCACCCGCGTGACCGAAAAAACCAGCACCAGCGCGAGCGCCAGCAAGGCGTAGATCGCGCCGCTGGTGATGCCGTCCTGAGCGAGGATGGCAGCGATTGAAAAATCCATGCGGGGGTGTTCCTTAAATTGAATGCGGTCGGTCCTTGATCCCAAGGTGCAACCGTTGCATTAGCGTCGCCGGAATGAACGGTGGTAGCACCCGATGAGACGTTTAAAACCGTAAAAACAACGGATGCGCAGGTCAACGGATAATGAATAACCGCTCAAGCCTATGATTTGTATCTATTTTTTTTAATTTTCCAAGTCATTATCCATCTCTGAAGATAATGATTCAGCCACCACTCCCAGCAACTCGGGCTTGGTATAGGCAGCCTGCTGGCGCGACGCCGCCGGCAGGGCCACCAATACGCCCTGCGCAACCCACTGACGCAGTTGTCTCGAGGCTGCCAAGGTGTCGAACCCGGAAATCTCACGCAACTTGCCGTTGGCGATCGGCCCATTGCGGTCGATCCAGTCATTGACGACATCCCACATGCTGGGCCGCGCCAGATTGAGCAACGTCACCGTCACGCTTTCGACCGCTACCTCGGTATGTTGCTGGTACTTCGGCGGATATAATTTTGCAGCCGCCATTTCGGCGAACATCATTTTGACACCTTCGCCGGCATCGATATTCGGCGCACTCGGAAATTCACGTAAATTTTGCGCAATTAGCGGGTTACGGGCATTGCTTCCAGCCCGGGCAATATTGCCCGGCGTGATGTTTCCAGGAAAGGTACCCGGACTTTCAACCTCAATCCGATCATCGAAAATGCGCACAAAAATATCACGGTTCAAACGGTAGTCACGGTGGATCACTGCACACGCAACCAGTGAATGCCATTGACCGCAGGGGCGAAGCGTTGCATCGTCAAACGACGCAAGTCATCGAATGCCTCGGCATTCTCTTCGATACCAAACAGCCGACTTGCAGGTTTACTCGCGGCTTCCTGATCTTTGGCGTCACCAATACCAATGACCAGCAAACCACCATCGCTATTGGCAAACGCACAGATGGTTTCGATGATGCCTTTGTGCTTGGCGCTGATGCGTTTGAAATCCAGTGTACGAGACTCTTTTGCAGCCAGTAGCGCAGCAATTCGGTTTGGTGCTTGTGTAGCAGGAAGATCAATCATCGTCGTTTTACCGAAAAAACTTGTCCGAGAAGTACCCTATGCGCTGCCAAATCCCTCATTCGGCGCGCCATTCGCGTGGGCACGATACACCGTGTGCCCACCCTACCAACGTCAACATTTTGTAGGGTGCAATAACCGAAGGGCATTGCACCCAATTCCCTGCAAAACGTCTTACTCCGCCAGCTTCCACTTGCCATCAACAATCTTCACCATCACGCGCGACCGCTGGTCAAAGCCCAGATGGTCGGTCGGGCTCATGTTGAAAATCCCATGTGCGCCAGCGAGGTTGCGGGTATTTTCAATCGCATCGCGCAGACCCTTGCGGAATTCCTTGGTGCCCGGCTGGCCGTGCTTGAGCGCTTCCGGCACCGCGTTGGCCATCAGCAAACCAGCATCCCAGGCGTGACCGCCAAAGGTCGAGACGGTACCGGCGCCATACATTTTTTCGTAAGCTGCCTTGTAGGTCAGCGCCGAGGCCCGCACCGGGTTGGTGACCGGCAGTTGTTCGGCCACCAGCATCGGTCCTGATGGCAGCAAGGTGCCTTCGCAGTCCTTGCCGCACACGCGCAGGAAATCGTTGTTAGCCACTCCATGGGTTTGATAGATCACGCCCTTGTAGCCGCGTTCCTTGAGGGTTTTTTGTGGCAAAGCGGCTGGCGTACCGGCACCGGCAATCAGCACGGCCTCGGGATTGGTCGAGAGGATTTTCAGGATCTGACCGGTCACCGAGGTATCGGCGCGAGCAAAACGTTCGCTGGCCGTGATCTTGATGTGACGCAGTTCGGCCAGCTTGGCAAATTCGCGGTACCAGCCTTCGCCATACGCATCATTAAAGCCGATGAAGGCGACCGACTTGATACCGGCTTCGGCCATCCGCGCGGTGATCGCGGTTGACATGTGCGAATCGTTTTGCGGTGTCTTGAAGACCCATACGCGCTTGCCTTCGACCGGTTCGATGATCGACGCCGACGCCGCCATCGAGATCATCGGCGTGCCGGCATCCGCGACCAGTTCGATCATCGCCAGCGAGTTGGGCGTGATGGTCGAGCCAATGATCAGGTCGACCTTGTCTTCGGTGAGTAACTTGCGGGTGTTCTTGACGGCGGTGGTGGTGTCAGTCGCGTCATCGAGAATGATGTACTCGACGCTCTTGCCGGCGATAGTTTTCGGCAGAAGTGCGATGGTGTTTTTTTCAGGGATACCGAGCGAGGCGGCGGGGCCGGTGGCCGATACCGTCACGCCGATCTTGATCTGGGCTGCGGCATGGCCGGACAAGGCCATTGCCGACAGCGCAACGAGGGATGGGACCAGCAAGGTTTTGATGTTCATGGGGCGCTCCGCTATTGTTTGAATTGTCGCTAGTCCGTGACCGGACTGCAGCGCCAGAGTGTAGCGGTTCAGTGCAGCACGGACAAGCAACACGCCACCTACAGCAGAACCGCGCGTCCCACGGCGAGGATCGGTCCGCTTGGACGCGGCAACGGCGATCCGCCTTGCGGCTCCAACGTCACTTCGAATAGCTGATTCGGACTCATGCCGGGCAATTTGCTCAGGGCGATCTCCGTCGGCCGGTCGGTGCGCACCAGACCGAGCGAGGTTGGACCCGCCGCGCCGACCGGTTTGGTCCAGAATTGCACCGACTTGCCGGCCACGACGGTGGTCGGCGATAGCGGCCGCAAACGCACCACGCGGTCATCGATTTCAACCAGCCAGTTGGTGCCAGTGGCCGGCGCCTGCAGCACTGCGATAAATTGTGGCGCATGCGTCTCTTGCGGCACCACAGTGACCAGCTTCAAGACCAGCAAGGCCGATGCGGCGATGCCGATCGCGCCACTGAACCGCCAGAACGACAAGCTATTCCAGAGACCGCTCCCGGGCGCCCTGTTACGGGCGCGGGCATTACTGCGCAAGCTGCGCTCGATACGCGGCCACAGGCTGGCGGCCGGTTCGGCCGGCACTGGCGGCGGTGCCATTTCCAGCAGACGGTCCCGCCAGAAGCCGACCGCGACGACCAGTGCGCGGTTACGCAGCAACTCCTGTTCAAACGCGGCCAACTGTTCCAGCGGCAGCACGCCCAGCACATATTCGCCAGCTAGCAAGTCAAGTTGTTCGGGATCCTGAAAATTCATGATAGGCAGTCCTTTAAGGCCAGCAAGCCGCGCCGGGTCCATGCCTTGATGGTACCCAGTGGCCGTGCCAGCGTACTGGCGATCTGGGTTTGCGAAAAGCCGTCGACATAGGCCAGCAAAATGCAGGCCCGTTTGTCGTCATCGAGTTGTTGCAGGCACAGGTGCAATACGCCATTGTCGCGTCCCCGCGTGAGGCTTTGCAGCGGATCATCGGCCTCATCGGCGACATCATCGAGCAACGCTTCTTCGGCCCCCGGCAGTGCCGGATCGCGCCGTAACTGGCGCACCACATCGAGCGCGCGATGGCGCACCACGCTATATATCCAGCCGCGCGCAGAACCCAGCGCCGGGCTGTACGTGCCCGATTTCTGCCAGATGCGCAGGAAGGCATCGTGCACCACTTCATCGGCTAATTCACGCCGCACGACGATGCGCAGTGCTATGCCGAGCAGCCAACTGGCTTCGCGATCATACAAACGGCGTAATGCTTTTTCATCACCGCCGGCGCAGGCAAATAACTGCGCTTCGTAATCGAACGTCGTATCGTGGATCAGCATCGCGCATCCCGTCGGGAAACCGCCATGCCGTTCATCGTATTCGGAAAAATCGTCTGCACAGGGCTATCCGTGAAATGGAAAAAGAAGCCAACGATAGCGTTGATTGGCGCTACTTTCAATGACGCAGTCAGCCCTGTTTCTTACCCGTCTTGGTTACTTTTTATCTCTGCACCACCAATGAGTAGCGGCAGTGCGGAGTGCCATTACATCGCTTTATAGAAGTAGTAATCCGCTTGGTACTTGACCAGTTTCTTGCTACCCACAACGGCTTGATTACAGACTTCAGCGGGGGCCACGCCGCCGATGGTGTTGAGACGCTGGATGTACGTCACACCGGTCATCGCACCGCTACCCATGGCAGGGCTGGCCTGAACCAGCTGCAGCGGGATCGCACCGGCAACACCCGGAGCGACGGCAAGCTGCTTGCCCGAGACCTTGCTGCCATCGGTCGATTCCCAGGTCGGGCCACCGTAATACTTGCCGACGGTGGTTTTATTCTTGTCGAGCAGCAGCGCATCCGGACCCGTAAAGACCCAGGCGAACGCGCCTGGCATATCGGCTTTGACGCGGCATTCGTAGTTCAGGTCGCCGGCACCGACGGCCATCATCGCGACCTTGTTACCGGCAGGAGCGGTCACGGCAGCAGGAGCTTGCGGCGTGGCCATCGACATGGGCATGGGCATGGGGGCCATCGTGGAACAGGCGGACAGCAAGGTAGTGAGGGCAACAGCGGCGACAGCGATCAATGGACGGGTCATGGAATTCTCCTGAGATGGTGAGGGTTGAGGGCGCACAGTGCGGCGCCTTACCCCTTACTACGCCGGGCTTTTTTGATCGGATGCAGTGGCGTGAAAATATTTTTCATTTCTTTTCAGCGCGCCGAAATACGCGTTAATTTCCCGAATTCATTGAGGCCATTAGGCGCAATGCCTATCGGTTATTACGCCCACTATTTACCCGACAGCGTCTCGAATGACGACGCCTCGTAGGAAAACCCTTACACTCGTGCGCTTCCCTGCACCCACCATTTCCCCGATGCCTAACAACCGCGCCCACACTCACCCGCTGGCGATTGCCTTTGCCCTGTCGCTGGGTGCGGCGATTTCGCTGGGTATGTCGCGCTTTTCGTATGCCCTGCTGCTGCCGCCGATGCGTGCCGATCTCGATTGGTCGTACCTGCTGGCCGGTGCAATGAACACCGCCAATGCCCTCGGTTATCTGATCGGTGCGCTGGCCACACCCGCGCTGATGCGACGTTACGGCGCGCACACCGTGCTGCTCGCTGGTGCCTTGCTGACAGCACTATTTTTGATTGCCTCGGGACTCGTCACCGATGCCACCATCCTGCTCGTGCAGCGCCTGCTGGCCGGGATTGCCAGCGCGCTGATTTTCGTCACCGGAGGTGTGCTGGCGGCGCGGCTCGGCTCGCTACACCCGCAACGGGCCGGACTACTGATCGGGATTTATTACGGTGGTACCGGCTTCGGCATTGTGCTGTCGGCCTTGCTAGTACCGACCACGGCGCTGCTGGCGCACGGCAGCGCGCACGCCTGGCAATGGGCTTGGTTGGCGCTGGGGGCGACGTGTTTGCTCGGGACCGCGGTGATGGCACTGCCGGTGCGCAGCATCGATGGCAAGGCAGCACCGGCCAGCGTGCATGACCGCTTTGACTGGCGGCCGTTTCGTTATGGTCTGGCCGGCTATTTCATGTACGGGGTCGGGTATATCGGCTACATGACTTTCGTCGTCGCGCTGCTGCGCGAAGAGGGCATGTCGGCCGGACTGATCACGCTGTTTTATACCGGCCTCGGGTTGGCGGTGATGGCGTCATCGCGCATCTGGGCGGGCTTGCTTGACCGCAGTCGTGGCGGCCGGGCGATGGCGCTGCTCATCGGCTTGCTGGCAATCGCCACACTGCTGCCGGCACTGACCGCGCAACCGCTGCTGGTGTTCGCCTCTGGTCTGCTGTTTGGTGGCGTGTTCCTGTCGGTGGTGGCGTCGTCGACCGCACTGGTGCGACACAACGCGCCAATGGCCGCGTGGTCTGGCGGCATCGGCGCGTTCACCAGCGTGTTCGCATTTGGCCAGATCGTCGGTCCCGGCGTGGTCGGCTGGATCGCCGACGGTGCGGGCGGCCTGCAACGCGGACTGGTCTTTTCGGCACTCGCCTTGCTGGTTGCGGCGTTGCTGGCTTCACGTCAACGGGCACTCGGATGATGACGCCAGCGGACGTCATCAAGCTGATTTTTCTAGCGGCGCTGTGGGGTTGCTCGTTCATTTTTCTACGCGTTGCCGTGCCCGAGATTGGCCCGCTGATGACAGCGCTGCTGCGCGTCTCGCTGGCCGGCGTGGCCATGCTGGCGTATGCGCGGCTAATTCGCGTACCGATGCACTGGCGCCGTAATCTGCGGCCGTATTTTATGGTGGCAGTGTTCGCGGCAGTGATTCCGTTTTCATGTTTTTCATATGCATCGCAATATTTGCCGGCGGCCTACTCGGCGGTACTCAATTCGACCAGCCCGTTATTCGGCGCGCTGTTTTCAATGCTCTGGCTGGCTGAACGTTTGTCGGTGCAAAAATTGGCCGGACTGGCGCTGGGGATTACCGGCGTGGCTGTGCTGGTCGGTGCCGGTGCGCTGGCGCTCGATGCCCACGTCCTGCTGGCAGCGGCCGCCTGCCTGTTCGCGGCAGCTTGCTATGCGGTGTCGAGCATCATTGTGCGCAAGACCGGACAAAGTCTCGATGGCCGTCACATCCACCCGATTGCGATGGCCACCGGCTCGATGGTGCTGGGTGCACTGGTGATGTTGCCCTTGCTACCGTTTGTGCTACCACCGGTGTGGCCATCGGCCCGCACCATCCTCAGCGTGACTTGCCTGGCGCTGCTTTCGTCGGGCGTCGCGCAGGCACTATTCATTCCGCTGATCGTGCGCATCGGACCGACCCGGGCGATGTCGGTGGCCTTTCTGATTCCATTGTTCAGCATGCTGTGGGGCTACCTGTTCCTCGGCGAACCGGTCGGCATGGCGACGCTGGCCGGCGCGGCCATTGTGCTCATGGCGATGGGACTGGTGCTGTCAGCATCGCAGGCGGGGCCGGACGATACGCTGAAGGTCGAAACGTGATCTTCCGCGTTCGGCTCTCCGAGACACGCAGCATGAACCGTTTCGGCGACCGCAGTCAGCGCAATTGATGCACTGCCCTGCGGGTATTGCACCCTGCGACTGAGCGGTAGTTGTGGGGTTGAGGTTGAGGTTGAGGTTGAGGTTGAGGTTGAGGTTGAGGTTGAGGTTGAGGTTGAGGTTGAGGTTGAGGTTGAGGTTGAGGTTGAGGTTGAGGTTGAGGTTGACGTTGACTTTGACGTTGACGTTGACGTTGAAGTTGATTTTGACGTGGCCTTTGACGTACCCCGCATTGAAGCAGCTGCCAAAAGTCGGAGTCAGGCAGGGGATAAGAGGGACGCATGTTTGAGCGAAGCGAGTTTGCGTCCCTCCCCCTGACTGGCTCCGGCTTTTGGGAACCCGCAGGGCAGCCGCTTCGCGGTCGCCTTTTTCTTGGTTACTTCTTTTTGGCGAAGCAAAAAGAAGTGACCGGCTGCCGGGCCGCACCCGGCTTGGTCATGACGGAGCGCACGCAGAATTAGCAACCACCGTCAGAGCATTTGGTACAATGCCCTTCGGTTATTGCACCCTACGCAATTGACGGGCGCTCTCGGTTCGCGCGCGTGGGCACATGAAGCCGTGCCCACCCTACGTCACTTTGGCCGACGGAGCATGAACCGGTTCAGTTACCGCAGTCAGCGCATTTGGTGCAATGCCCTTCGGTTATTGCACCCACCGTAATTGACGGGCGTTTACGGTTCGCACGCGTGGGCACATGAAGCCGTGCCCAACCTACGATTAAGGTTGTCGCGCTGAATCCGCACGCAGCGCGCTGATCAGCTATCCTCGCGCCGTTGCACCGCCCTCCCCTTTGCCGAGTTATCCATGCGCCCCATCGATCTGATCCGTCTGTTATCCCTCGCCGCCATCTGGGGCGCGTCGTTCCTGTTCATGCGCGTGATCGCGCCGGTGCTCGGCCCGCTGTGGACGGCGGAACTGCGCGTCGGCATTGCCGGACTGGTGATGCTGGCCTTCATGCTGGCGACCCGGCAAGCGATGCAGTTCAAAGCCAACTGGCGTCAGTACCTGCTCATCGGCGGCGTCAACTCGGCACTGCCGGCGGCGCTCTATGCCTATGCCGCGCTGACACTGCCATCCGGTTATTCGGCCATCGTCAATGCGACCACGCCGCTGTGGGGGGCACTGGTCGGCATCGCCGTGCTGGGCGAAACAATGACGCTGCGCAAAGCCATCGGCCTGCTGATCGGCATCTCTGGCGTAGCGCTACTGGTACGGCTCGGACCCGTCACGTTCACGCCGCAAGTGCTTCTGGCGGCATCGGCCTGCGCGCTGGCGGCGATCTGCTATGCCTGTTCGGGCGCCTATTCCAAACTGCGCGCAGCCGGCATCCCGCCGGGGCTGATGGCGACCGGCTCGCAACTCGGTGCGGCGCTGGTGCTAATCCCGGCGGTACCGCTCTCACCGATGCGCGGCGCACTGACGCCGTACATCCTGCTGCTGGTCGTGGTGCTGGCGGTGCTGTGCAGCGCGGTGGCGTACTTCCTGTACTTCCGGCTGCTGGCCGATATCGGCCCGACCCGCAGCATGACAGTGACGTTTTTGATCCCGCTGTTTGCCCTGCTGTGGGGTGCGCTGTTCCTCGGTGAAGTGATCAACAAGACCACTTTGGCGGGGTGCGCGCTGGTGGTGCTGGCGACCTGGCTGGTGACGTTCGGACCACGTCCGTCCGGACCGCTTACTACGCGCTAATCAGTCTGTCGCCGGACTGACCAGCACCGCAAAAAGCACGCCGCGCAACGCATTGCACAGCACCAGCCGGTCGGCCTGCTGCAGGTCGGCCAGCGTCAATGTGCGTTCTCTGGCGGCCCACTGCGCATCGGCCAGCAAATGGGCGCGCATCACGCCCGGCAGCACGCCAGCCGACAGCGGCGGCGTGAACCACTGGCCGTCGATCTGTGCGAACACATTGCTGCGCGCGCCTTCAGTGATTTCACCGCGCTCGTTACAGAACAGCATGTCGAACGCGCCCTGCGCTTCGGCCGCGCGCCAGGCCGCGTCGTAGTCCGCGCGCTGCGTGGTCTTGTGACGCAAGAACAGGTCGGTCGATGCGGTCGGCTGTGGCGCTAGCAACAGGCGCGCGACGCCCGGCCATGGCTGCAGCGCACCCGTCTGAAGCGTGGTGTCGCCACGGTGGTCGAGCGCCAGACGCAGGCGGCGCGGCGCGTTGTCGGGCAATGCTGCACAGGCTTGCGTGACGGCGGCACGCAAGGCAAGCACATCGCATGCAAATCCAAAATACGCCGCCGATGTGGTCAGTCTGAGCAAGTGCCGCTCCAGCAAAACACAACCGCCATCGCGCGTGACGGCCATCGTCTCGAATAGCGCAAACTCGTTCGGCATGGCGGTCAGGAAGCGCGCCTTTAAAGCACATTCAGCATGCTCGTCCGTGGCCACGCTATCGTGGACGATGCCGGCGCCGATGCCCATTTCGCCGCGCCGCACACCGCCCGCATCGGGCGCTTGCAGCACCAGCGTACGGATCGGCACTGACAGGCAAAAGTTACCGATACCCGCTCCGGCCGCCGCGTCGAACCAGCCGATCGCGCCTGTGTAAATACCCCGCGCATCGGGTTCGAGTTCGCGGATGATCTGCATCGTGCGTAACTTGGGCGCGCCGGTGATCGACCCGCACGGGTAGATCGCATCGACCACATGCGCGAGCGTCGCCTCGGGATGCAAGCGAGCGGTCACCGTCGACGTCATTTGCAGCACATCGGAAAAACGCGTGACCGCGAACAACTGCGGCACGGCGACCGAACCGAGCGCAGCAATACGGCCGAGATCGTTGCGCAGCAGGTCGACAATCATCAGATTTTCGGCGCGATTCTTGGGATCGGCGGCTAACCGTGTGGCGCTGGCGGCATCCTGCACCGGGTCACCCGTGGCCGCTGCCGTACCTTTCATTGGCTGCGCCAGCAAGGCGCCATCGACATGCCGGACGAACAGCTCGGGCGACAGCGATAGAACGGCTGTGCCATCAGGCAGCGCGACCAGTGCCCCGAAGGGTACCGGCTGCCGCGCGCGCAGACGCAGGTAGAGCGCGGCGAGCGTACCGAACGCATCGAAGCGTACGCGGTAGGTGTAGTTGACTTGATAGGTGTCGCCGGCGGCGATGTACTCGCGGATGCGCCCGATGTGCTGGGCGAAGCTCGCAGCATCGATGCTGTCGCGCAGGCCAGCGATACCGGCCGGTGCCGCACCGGCTTGGGCCTGCAACCAGTCGTGCGCGGCGTCTGCGGACAACGGCTGGCAGCGCGCGAACAGCAGCACTTGCGCCAACGCGCCGGTGCCGGAGCGCGGCGTCACGCCGTGCAATGCGGCGCCCAGTTCGTAAGTCATGAGCAGGACGGCATGCTGGCCAGGCTGCTGCAAATCGGCCAGCAGTGCCGGTAGCGCCTCGAGCGTGTCGCATGACAGCGTACGCAACCAGCCCGTGTAAAGGCGCGAACGCGGTTCGGCGGCGCTAGCGCTGCTGTCATCGAGCAGTGCAAAACAGGCGGCAAAATGGTCAGTCGTCATGATTGGCCATGTTTGAGCGCAAGCGGTGCAGGTGTCCGGCCAGCCGTTTCACCGAGCGCACCTTGACGTCGATGCCGGCCGGACGTTTGACAAACGTCGATGGTCCAGCTCGATGTGCCGCTGGCAGGTATTGGGTCACCAGCACCGTACGGATGCCAAGTACGCGTGCTGCTCTCAGGTTCATCGTGGTGTCTTCGACCAGCACGCACCGGCTGGGCTGCAAACCTTCGCGCGCCAGCAATCTGCGCAGCATAGGCCGCGACGGCTTGGGGCGCAATTGGCCGTGCACGCGCATCGATTCGATCGCCACATGGCGAAAAAAATGACGCTGCAAACCGAGGTGGCGCATCACGTCTTGCGAGTAGCGCAGCGGCGCATTGGTCAGCAGGATCTTGCGTCCCGGCAGGCGACGCAGCAGTCCGGCCAAACCGCGTTCAGCGCGTATCATCGACGGCAAATCCTCGAACAGGTGCGCTTCATGCAGGAACGTGTCGGCCCGCATCTGGTGATGCTTTACCATGCCGAGCAGCGTCGCGCCGTAGCGCTGCCAGTAGGCAATCCGGGCGGCATCCACATCGGTCGCCGCCGCCGGCGCACCGGCTTCCGACAGCACCTGCGCGATCACGCGGTTCATGTTGACGTTAATGGCCGGGAAAATCGCATGCGAGGCATCGTGCAAGGTATTGTCGAGGTCGAACAGCCAGGTTATCCCCATGATTTTTTTCTGAAAGCGTGCATGCGTATTGCCTTGATCATTATTTCGTTGGTATTGCTAGGCTGCGGCCATGCACTGGCGCGAGCAGCAACTGCGGCGCCGATAGTCCCTGCCATTCCCCAGCGCGGCACGCTGTACCGCGCCACCCAGCAGGACCACATTGTCTGGCTGTTTGGCACCGTGCATGTCGGACAGGCTTCATTCTATCCGCTTGAACCGATTGTCATGCGCGCCCTTGCCGGGGCCGATCAGCTAGTGCTGGAACTCGATCCGACCGACCAGAGCGCCTTGAAAGCGGCATTTGCGCGGCACGCTTTGCTGGTGCCGCCGCAAACCATCGGGCAAGTCCTCTCCGCTGACACACAACGGCAATTGCAACAAGTACTCGACAAACTCAGCGTCGCACCATCCGCCGTCGCCGGCATGAAACCGTGGGCCATTGCCAACTTGCTGCTGGCAGTGACGCTGGAACGTAACGGCTATGCACGCGCGCAGGGCATTGAAACCTATCTGCAGCAACAGGCGCCGGGAAAACCGGTGATCGCACTGGAAAGCGCCGACTACCAGCTCGGGCTGTTTGACGAACTTGATGCGTCGCAGCAGGAACACTATTTACGTGAATGTCTGGAATCGCTACTCAACGGCAAGACCGTGCAACAAGCGGCGACAATGATGACGGCCTGGGGGCGTGCCGATGGCGCGGCGCTGGAACGTCTGATCGAGCAGGAGTTGGCCGAATCTACCGTCACAGCACGCTTCACCCGACGTGTCTTGCTGGACCAGCGCAATCCGCTACTGGCCGCGTCGATCGCGCAATTGGGGCAGCAACGCGCAACGCACTTCGTTGCCATCGGCCTGCTGCATCTGACCGGCGCAGACAGCGTGCCAACCTTGCTGGCACGGCGCGGCTACCGGGTCGAAAAAATCTACTGATTAGTCACTTTCAATGCGAGCGCTGTTTGTTATTGGGCGCTTTATTGCGCAGAATTTTGTCGAGCGGTGCAAGCGGCCTTGGTGGCGCGCGCTCAATGCGTCGTATGCCGTTGGGAGGGTGGGC
>JBLHLW010000083.1:0-14455 GCA_047621345.1 Minisyncoccia bacterium
CCGGCCAGTTGCCGGTTGGCGATGGTGAAACGTCGTCACGATCTGACGCAAGATATCGGCGCGTAACCCAATGTTTTCGCCCGCCGGGTGGTGGAGAAGCTTTTTGGCTGTGTCGCGTAGAGCCGGGGCGGAAATGGCATCGACCAACGCGTGCAGGTCGTGCTCCGGGTGAACGGTCACACGCGCCGCGCGCAGCATGGAGTGCGGAATCTCGATATCCGAACCGTTAGGCCCGACCATGGGCAGGTGCAAGGCGAACTCGCTGACCCGATCAGTCCAGAGATGGGCTTGCACATTGCGAGGCGCGCCATGCATGCTGTCAACGAGCTGCAGATAAGCCGTCGCTAGCTCTCGTTGAAAAGCCGGAGATCGGCTGCACGATGGTTGCAATGCCGACGGCGAATACCAGATCGCATGCAGGTCGATGTTATCCGGCGCGGAGGCGGTCGCCGCATGCTTCTCAGTCGAGCTCGCTTGCGCTTCCTCAGTTGGCCGGTGTGCCTCGCTAGGCTGAGCGGCACCGATGCCATCGAATTGCGCCAGCAATACCCGCTGCGTGGCAGATCCGGTAGTTGACGTGCGTTGGCGTACGCGATGAGTATTGTCCGTAGCACGCAGCGTGCCGTGATTCCCCGCGGCAGTAACTGGCCTCAGGTTGTTAATAGCGTCCGTAGCTGAAATCGTCGATGGTCGCTTTGACCGACGGAGCGGTGAACTAATTGCTGGAATGTTCATGTGATTTTTATAAAGAAGTTGAATTCGACAACAATTCCCACGGCTGAAGTAAGAGCCTCTGCCACCACGGTCGCGCAAAGCCGGATAAACGAAAGCCCCCACCAGGGTTCATTTCGCATTGCATGGTGAGCGCTCGTGGGCCAGTAAACAAGCTCGTGCTGGGCTTTTTTCAGCATCTGGTTAAGTCGGCTTGCATTGAGTAACAAAACTACTGAAACAGTTCCTTTCAAGGGTTCCAGGAGCAACCACAGTGGACTTGAAAAGCATAATTTCGTCTGTCTGGTCTTGAGTCTGCTGAACGGCCGTACTTCGCCCCTGTAACTGGCAATGCTTTGGAAATTTAATTGACTCTGACCCTAATTTTTTTAATTGACTCTGACCCTATTTTTTTCTTGGCTAATCTGTCGTGGCGGTAGGGTGCAATAACCGCAGGGCATTGCACCAAATGCACCAGTAACCGTCACGAACGCCTACAAATGTCCATCTGTGTCGTCAGTAAATAGCCGCATGCTGCCCCCCGGAACTTTCGCCGTGCAGTGCTGACCAAACCACACGCTCGTCAAATCGCTTGCGAGGCTGGAGTATGCTCTGCCAAACTTGTCGTAGTTTCAGTCCGGTTTTCGCCGCCCAATACCCTCTATATTTCATTCCAGGAGCATCCATGCCGTCATGGTCTCTCCCTTTTTTATCTTCGCCGCAGCCGCTGCAATGGAATGCGCTGCTGCTGTTCGGTACGCTGCTGTTGTTTGGTTTGATCGCTGGTCATATTGTCCAAAAAAGTAGATGGATACCCCGTCTTACCGGTTACCTGCTGATTGGCTTCGCGCTGGGTGGTGGCGGACTGAACTGGCTGTCGGGTGATGTGCTGCAGGTAGCCAGTATTTTTGCCGATATGGCGATGGCGCTGGTGGTGTACCAACTGGGTCGTTATGTCGACGTGCGCTGGCTGCTGCGCGAAAAATGGTTACTGGCGACCGTGCTGGCATGCGCCGCACTGTGCTTTACGTTCGTGTCGGTGGCCTTGCTGTGGTACGGCACCTCGACCACGCTGGCATTGCTGGGAGGCGTACTGGCCATTGCGACCGGGCCAGCAGTGGTGCTGGTCGTACTGCGCGATCTGAAGGCAGAGGGGCAGATCACGCGGCGACTGGCCGCGATGACGGCGCTCAACAATATCGTCGCCTTGCTGGTCGCTTACGCCTTGTTGCCGGTAGTGGCGTCCGAGAGCGGCTCACCGTTGACGATGCTAGTCATGCATACGCTGTATTCGCTGTTCGGTGCGGTCTTGCTGGCAACGCTGACTTACTGGCTGATGATGCCGCTGGCGCGTTGGCTGGGGCGGCGGCGCAGCAGCCAGTTCGTGCTGGTCATTGCGGTGATTACGCTCACTATCGGCGCGGCCCACGCGCTGCAATTGCCGGTCTTGCTGACGATGCTGATTTTTGCGATCCTGTCGAAGAACCTCGACCGGCAATATGATTTGATGGAGCTCGAATTTGGCATCGCCAACGAACTGTTCATCGTGATGCTGTTCATCAGCATCGGTGCTGGCATGCGTCTGTCGAGCCTGACCACGATCGGAGGCATAGTGGCCGTGCTGATTCTGGCGCGCTTCGCTGCCAATGCGTGCGGGATTTTCCTGTTTTCGAAGCCAGCTAGGCTGAGTCTGCGACATTCGTCCTTGCTGACGCTGGCCTCCTTGCCCATGGCGGAAGCCGGGTTGGGTCTGGCGCAAATCAGTTACCTGTATCCGCATACCGCTGCCGAAGTCGCTCCTTTGCTGGCTGGTTGTCTGATTGTTCTGGAATTTGTCGGACCGGTGGCAACGCAATTGGCACTGAAATTGTCCGGTGAAAGCGGTCGAACCTGATGGAGATACCGATGAATGCCCCCGAGCTTGACTTGCCAGTTGCCATCCTGCCATTCACGCCATCAACGCCATTCACGATGGGTATCGAGCTCGAATTACAATTGGTGAACCGGCGCAACTACAACCTTGCCACCGATGCCGTCGACCTGTGGGGCTTGATTGAGCCGCGCGCATTACAGGACCAGATCAAGCTCGAAATCACGCAGGGCATGATCGAGCTGAATTCGAAAGTGCACACGCGCGTCGACGAACTCGACGACGAACTCAAGCAGCTGCGCCAGGCGCTGGTCGAGGGTGCACAGCGGCTCAATATTGATGTCGCCGGTGGCGGTGCGCATCCGTTTCAGCGCTGGAACGAGCAGCGTATTTCGCCTGATGAACGCTTCCATTACCTGCATAAAAAGTACGGTTATCTGGCTAAAAGCTTCACCGTGTTCGGCCAGCATATTCATGTGGGTGTCGAAAACGGGAACGATGCGATGTATCTGACGCATGGGTTTGCGCGCTACGCGCCGCACTTTATTGCGCTGTCGGCGGCGTCGCCGTTCTACCAAGGTGTCGATACCGAATTCGATTCGTCGCGTAGCACCGTGGTGCGGGCCTTTCCGATGTCCGGCACGATGCCGGTAATGACAACGTGGGCCGAGTTCGAGCGCTACTATGACAACCTGCGTCAGATCGGTGTGATTGGCAGCATCAAGGATCTGTACTGGGATATCCGACCCAAGCCTGAATTCGGTACTGTCGAAATCCGGGTCTGCGATACGCCCCTGACAACTGGTCATGCCGCTTTGCTCGGTTGTTACGCGCAATTGCTGGCGCGCTGGTTGCTCACAGAGCGACCGCTGGTCATCAATGACGATTTTTATTTGCTGTACCAATACAACCGCTTTGAAGCCAGTCGCTATGGGCTTGAAGGCTGCATGGCCTTGCTCGATGAAAATGGCCGGCCAATGGCCAAGACCGCCATCGCGACCGACTTGCTAGAGCGCCTGCAAGGCCTCGCGCCTTATACGCAGAATGCTGCCGAGGTCGATGCGTTGCACCGTTTGCGCCAGATGGCCTATCAGAAATTGAATGACGCCGGCTGGCTGCGCCGCACCTTCCGCCAGAGGGGGTCGCATAGCGACTTGATGCGCTTGTCGTCGCAGTTGTGGATGACCGATACGGTACCCGTCACCTAGCCCCTTGCTGGCTTACAATCACGGTTTTTCTGAACCCGGGCGAGTTGATGGCAGAGCATTTTGACGTTGCAGTAATTGGCGCTGGCGCAGCCGGCATGATGGCTGCCGCCGTGGCTGGCCAACGTGGGCGCAAGGTCGTGCTGATCGATCATGCCGAAAAGTTGGCCGAAAAAATCCGCATCTCTGGCGGTGGTCGCTGCAACTTCACCAATCTGCAAGCTGGACCGGCTAATTTTCTGTCGCAGAATCCTCATTTTTGCAAAAGTGCTTTGTCGCGCTACACGCCGCAGGACTTCATCAGCTTGCTTAAGCGCTACCGGATCGGTTTTCACGAAAAGCACAAGGGTCAGTTGTTCTGCGATAACTCGGCCGAAGACATTATTGCGATGCTCAAGGCCGAATGTGATGTGGGGCAGGTTAGCTGGCGCATGCCGTGCAAGGTCAATGGCATTGCCAAGGGCGAGGGCGGTTTTGCGATCGATACCGGTGCAGGCCTGATCGAGGCCGCCAGTGTGGTCATTGCCACCGGAGGGCTGTCGATACCGAAGATTGGCGCCACCGATTTTGCGTATCGTGTTGCCACCCAGTTCGGCCTGAAGATGATCACGACGCGACCGGCGTTGGTGCCACTGACCTTTGATCCGGATTCCTGGCAGCCGTTTGTCGAGTTGGCCGGGATCGCGCTCGAAGTCGATGTCAGCACGGGAGGTAAAAAAACGTGCGCCGCCTTTCTGGAAGACCTGCTCTTCACGCATCGTGGGTTATCCGGACCGGCCGTCCTGCAAATTTCGAGTTTCTGGCAGCCAGGTACGCCGTTGATGGTCAATTTCTTGCCGCAAACCGACCTCGGTACCGAGCTGATCACTAGCAAGGGCAGCATCAAAAAGAATTTGGGTAATGTGCTGGCGCAGCTGCTACCGGCGCGGTTGTCGGCGGGCTGGCTCGCTGCCAATGGTTTCGATCCGGAAGCCAAGCTGGCGGACATGCAAGACAAGCAATTGCGTCGGCTCGGGGATTCGCTCAATGCGTGGAGCGTCATCCCGAGTGGCTCCGAGGGGTACCGCAAGGCGGAAGTCACCGTTGGCGGTGTCGATACCCGCGAACTGTCGCAGCAGAGCATGATGGCGACCCGCGTGCCGGGCTTGCACTTCGTCGGCGAAGCGGTGGATGTGACTGGCTGGCTGGGAGGTTACAACTTTCAGTGGGCTTGGGCATCCGGCTTTGCCGCAGGCTCGGCGGTGTGAATAACGCAGATAATTCGACGAGCGGGCTTCCTTTCGCGCGAAGTCTCTGATAGACTCGCCGTCTTCCCTTGAATCGTCGGCTTAAAACCCTAACACATGACAACTATTCGCCTAAAAGAAAACGAGCCTTTCGAAGTCGCCATGCGCCGCTTCAAACGCACCATCGAAAAAACCGGTCTGTTGACCGAACTGCGTGCGCGGGAATTCTATGAAAAGCCGACCGCAGAGCGCAAGCGCAAGCTCGCCGCCGCCGTCAAGCGTCATTACAAGCGCATTCGCAGTCAGCAACTGCCTAAAAAACTGTTCTGATTCATTTGGCCGCAAGTACGGTAGTTCAGTACTGCGGCTAAGACGCAAGCCCGCTCCGGTGCAAGTCCGCAGCGGGTTTTCGCTTTTTGACTGACCGGAGCCACCATGAGCCTGAAAGTACAGATCACCGACGATATGAAGGCCGCCATGCGTGCCAAGGAAGTCGTCAAGCTGGGGACGATTCGCTTGATCACCGCGGCGATGAAGCAGAAGGAAGTTGACGAGCGTGTTGAGCTCACCGACACCATGATCCTCGCCATCATCGAAAAAATGATCAAGCAGCGCAAGGACTCCATTGGTCAGTTCGAAGCGGGCGGCCGTCAGGACCTGGCGGATATCGAGAAGGCCGAGTTGGCAATTCTGGTCGCTTACATGCCTGCGTCGTTGTCGGATGCCGAGGTGCAGGCCGAAGTGGTTGCCGCAGTCACTGCAAGCGGCGCAGTCGGGCCTCAGGATATGGGTAAGGTAATGGCTATCCTGAAGCCAAAGCTGGCCGGTCGTGCTGACATGACTGCCGTGTCGGGACTGGTGAAAGCTGCGCTGACCAAGGCGTAATACCGCAACCTTGATACCGCAATCATTCATTCAGGACTTGCTCAATCGCGTTGACATCGTTGACGTGGTGGGGCGCTACGTACCGCTCAAAAAAGGCGGCGCCAATTTCATGGGCTTGTGCCCGTTTCACAATGAAAAATCGCCCAGTTTTACGGTGAGCCCGACCAAGCAGTTTTATCACTGCTTCGGATGTGGGGCGCATGGCACGGCGATTGGTTTCCTGATCGAATACTCGGGTATGGGTTTCGTTGATGCGGTCAAGGACCTGGCGCAAAACGTCGGTATGGTGGTCCCCGAGAGTGACGACAAGATGCCGCCAGCTCAGCGCGCTGAATATCAGGCAAAGAGCTTGGCCTTGTCGGATGCAATGACGCAAGCCTGTGATTACTACCGGCTGCAGTTACGCACCGCCGAGCGGGCCAAGGGGTATCTGATCGGGCGTGGCCTGACCGGTGAAATTGCTGCCCGGTTCGGAATCGGTTACGCGCCTGAGGGGTGGGATAGTTTGCGTTCCGTGTTTCCGGATTATGAATTGATTGCGTTGGTCGAAGCCGGGCTAGTGATTGATCGGACCGACGAAGAAGGCGGCAACAGGAAGCGTTACGATCGATTCCGTGATCGGATAATGTTTCCAATACGCAATACCAAGGGGCAGGTAATTGGTTTTGGTGGCCGTATTCTTGATAGTGGTGAGCCGAAATACTTGAATTCCCCGGAGACGCCCTTATTTCAAAAGGGGAGTGAGTTGTATGGGTTGTTCGAAGCCCGGCAGGCGATTCGCGATGCGGGATATGTGTTGGTGACGGAAGGCTACATGGATGTGGTAGCGCTCGCCCAACTGGGATTTCCGCAAGTGGTCGCCACGCTGGGTACGGCATGCACGGCAATACATGTTCAGAAACTGTCGCGTCAGACCGATCACGTGATTTTCAGTTTCGATGGAGATGGCGCCGGTCGGCGTGCCGCCCGGCGAGCACTGGAAGCGAGCTTGCCTTACGCGGCCGACAACAAGACGATCAAGTTCTTGTTCTTGCCTGCGGAGCATGATCCCGACAGTTACGTACGTGAGCATGGCACAGCAGGTTTCGAGCAGCAGGTACAAGATGCGATGCCGCTGTCGCAATTTTTGTTGAAAGTTGTTAGCGAAGAGAATGACTTGAGCACGTCGGAAGGACGGGCCAAGGTGCAGTTTGAGGCCAAGCCGCTGTTGCAGGCGATGCCGGCATCGTCGTTGCGGTTGCAGATCGTGCGCGGGTTGGCGCAGTTGACGCAGACCACGCCCACCGAGATCGAGACGTTGTTTGACTTGGCCAGTCCCGCAGCACGTGTTCGCGCTGCACCGCCGCGCGGAAAGCGCACTGCGCCGGTCGGGCTCGAGCTGCAGGTTATGCGGTTGCTGGTGGCGCACCCTGTGCTGGCGTCCGATTTGGATCAGGAGGCACTGGATGCGATGCTGCATTTTGTGCCAGACAGTGCGGTGATGTTGATGCAGTTGGTGGTTGCCGGGCAGGAAATGGGCGCGCAAGCCAGTTTCGCGATGTTGTCCGAGCATTTGCGGGCAGGTGGCCCGGAGTTCGACAGCATGATCGCTGAGGTCGCTGCCGAGCCGGAGTCAGACCGGGACGCGGCGCGGCTGGAGCTTGCGGGCGCAGTCAGGCAGACAAAAATGAAGGTGCTTAAGGCCGAGCTTGATCAGCTGGCCGCGAGTGGAATGGGACATGATGAAGCACGCACACGTTATCGTGAGCTGACCCTGAAGCAAGAGCAGTTGCGACGCGAAGCCGAGGCAGAAATCGGCCGGCGGTAAGAGTAAATGCCCGCGCGTCGAGCAACGCAATGAGTGGTGGCGGGAATTTTTTCACTGTGCGAAGTGGTCACTTTGGACAGGAAAAACACCGTCATATGGTATTCTGTCGGGCCTTTGATTCAAGGCCGCAGAGCAGTTGTCCGGCGTCGCGACAGTCGTAGCGCAGGGCGAAACAAGAATAGTGCGTAGTTGTGATACCCGAGGCGTTGTTCGTAAAGTGACGTGCAACGAGATCCCGTATCCAGAACCTTTTGGTAGTTGATCCATGGCAAACGCAATGAAGAAAACCGCGAAAACCGCGACGTCCCCTGTCGATGAGTCTTCACTGGTAACGCCCACGAAGGCAGCCAGCGTCGCGTCAGGAAAAGTGGCGTCCGGCAAGTCAACAACACCACCGACTAACGCCGCCCTGAAGTCCGGCTCCAAGGCAACGCCCAATGCTGCCTCTGCATTGGCTGCCAACCCGGTGTCAGCGCAATTGAAAGCTCCTGTGACAACCAAGAAATCCGAAACCAAAACCGCCGTCAAGCCCGCCGCTAAGGCTGCCTCTTCCAAGGTGGATGTCAATGCCGATGTGAAGGTCGAAAACAGACCTGGTGTCAACGTGATGATCACCGCCACGGTGAGCCAGACCACCGACGCCGCGACGCTGGCGGCCATCGATACCTCTGGCTATATCCTGCCATCGATTAAAGTGCCCGGTCGGCGCGGGCGCAAGCCAAAAGAATTTCAGCCCGAAAACGATGAAGTCGCCGCACTCAATGCGGTTGAGCGCGCTGAACTGAAAGCGGTCGACAAGGCCAAGGCCAAGGATCGTAAGGCCAAGGAAAAGGCCTTGCTCAAGGATGCGTTTTCGTCGGACACCGAGGCCACGGAAGAGGAGCTAGAGCGTCGTCGCCAAAAACTCAAGACCCTCATCAAGCTCGGTAAAGATCGTGGCTTCCTGACCTACGCCGAGATCAACGATCACCTGCCAGAAAATATCGTCGACCCGGAAGCCATCGAAGGCATCATCGGTACCTTCAATGACATGGGTATCGCGGTCTACGAACATGCGCCGGATGCCGAGAGCATGCTGCTCACCGACAACGTTGCCACGGTCGCCAGTGATGATGAAGCGGAAGCTGCTGCCGAAGCGGCGTTGTCGACAGTCGATTCCGATTTTGGTCGCACCACCGATCCTGTGCGCATGTACATGCGCGAAATGGGTTCGGTCGAGCTGCTGACCCGCGAAGGCGAAATCGAAATCGCCAAGCGTATCGAAGACGGCCTGAAAGACATGGTTCAGGCGATCTCCGCCTGTCCAACCACCATCTCCGAAATTCTCGCGGCGGCCGAGCGCATCACCAATGGCGAAACCAAGATCGATGAAATTGTCGATGGCCTGGTCGACATGCTGGTGATTGAAGTTGTCGTGCCGCCGCCGCCGAAAGTCGCTAGCGAAGACGACGACGAGGAAGCTGACGAAGAGGAAGCCGAAGAAGAAGAATCCGGCAGCGAAGAAGAAACCAATGCTTCTGGTGCAGCAGGCTTCACCGCCGAGCAGATCGAACAGCTCAAGCGCGAATCACTGGTCAAGTTTCAGGCGATTTCGACGCAGTTCGACAAGATGCGCAAGGCCTACGAAAAAGAGGGCTACAACTCCAAGGCTTACATCAAGGCGCAGGAAGCCATTTCCAGCGAACTGCTGGCGATCCGCTTTACCGCCAAGGTGGTTGAGAAGTTGTGCGACACGTTGCGCGGTCAGGTCGAAGAAGTCCGTCACATCGAGCGGCAAATCCTCGATGTCGCTGTCAACAAGTGCCGTATGCCGCGCAGTCACTTCATCAAAGTTTTTCCAGGCAATGAAACCAATCTCGACTGGGTCGATGGTGAAGTCAGCGGCAATCATCCTTACAGCGTGATCCTTGGCCGCAATGTGCCAACGGTCAAAGAGTTACAGCAGAAACTGCTCGACCTGCAAGCGCGCGTTGTCCTGCCGTTGCTGGATTTGCGCGCGATCAACCGACGCATGGCCGCTGGTGAAATGAAGGCCCGCAAAGCCAAGCGTGAAATGACCGAAGCCAATTTGCGGCTGGTGATTTCGATTGCGAAAAAGTACACCAACCGTGGCCTGCAATTCCTCGACTTGATTCAGGAAGGCAACATCGGTTTGATGAAGGCTGTCGATAAATTCGAATACCGTCGCGGCTACAAGTTTTCGACCTATGCCACGTGGTGGATTCGTCAGGCAATTACGCGTTCGATTGCCGATCAGGCCCGCACGATCCGGATTCCGGTGCACATGATCGAAACGATCAACAAGATGAACCGTATCTCGCGCCAGATCTTGCAGGAAACGGGTGCCGAACCGGATCCGGCGACGCTAGCAATCAAAATGGAAATGCCGGAAGAAAAAATCCGCAAGATCATGAAGATTGCGAAAGAGCCTATTTCGATGGAAACGCCGATCGGTGACGACGACGACTCGCATCTGGGTGACTTCATCGAAGACAACAATACGCTGGCGCCGGCCGATGCGGCATTGCATGCCTCGATGCGTGGCGTGGTCAAGGATGTACTTGATTCACTGACGCCACGTGAAGCCAAGGTGCTGCGCATGCGCTTCGGTATCGAGATGTCGACCGACCATACGCTTGAGGAAGTCGGTAAGCAGTTCGACGTCACGCGTGAGCGGATTCGTCAGATCGAAGCGAAGGCATTGCGCAAATTGCGCCATCCGTCGCGTTCTGATCGCCTGAAGAGCTTCCTCGAAGGAAATTAATGACGGCCATGTGGGACGACCGGGTAGAATCACGGTACAGTTCGTTCCGCAGTGGCTGACCTGATTATTTGTCTGGTTCACTGAACCAGACGCAACTTGCGGATGCAAATCTGCACGAAAGAAAATGGGCCTCTAGCTCATGCTTGGTTAGAGCAGCGGACTCATAATCCGTTGGTGCCGTGTTCGACTCACGGGAGGCCCACCATATATCATGACTGACATATCGACTGACGCTGTTCCTGACAGCGAACCCGCTCTCCGCTTCGAGGACTTCGGGCTGTCCGCCGAAATTCTGCGTGCCCTGGCTGACCAGGGCTACGAACATCCCACTCCGATTCAGGCTGCAGCAATTCCCGTCGTACTGCAAGGCCGTGACGTCATGGGTGCCGCGCAAACAGGAACCGGCAAGACTGCCGGCTTTTCTCTGCCAATCATCCAGTTACTGCTAGCCAATGCCAACAGTAGCGCGTCGCCTGCGCGCCACCCGGTGCGTGCGTTGATCCTGACGCCTACCCGCGAACTGGCTGATCAGGTCGCTGAAAACGTCAAAGCCTATTGCCGGCACACACCCTTACGTTCGACCGTCGTATTCGGCGGCATGGATATGGCGCCGCAAACTGCCGCCTTACGTGCGGGCGTCGAAATCGTCATCGCCACGCCGGGCCGGTTGCTTGACCACGTTCAACAAAAAACACTGAACTTGTCGCAAACCCAGATTCTTGTCATGGATGAAGCTGATCGCATGCTCGACATGGGCTTTTTGCCGGACCTGCAACGCATCATCAATTTGCTGCCTAAGAAACGCCAGAACCTGATGTTCTCGGCGACCTTCTCCGGGGACATCAAAAAGCTCGCCAGCAGTTTTCTTGATAATCCCGTTACCATCGAAGTCGCCCGCAGCAACCAGACCGCTGACCGTGTCACGCAAGTGGTCTACAAGGTCGACAGCGACGACGCCAAGCGCGATATCGTTGCGCACCTGATCCGCGGTCGCCAGCTCAAACAGGTGCTGGTGTTTTCAAACACCAAGATCGGCGCATCACGACTGGCGCGCGAACTCGAAAAAGGCGGCGTCAAGGCTTCTGCAATCCACGGCGACAAGACCCAGTCAGAACGCATGGCCGCCCTCGAGGCATTCAAAAGCGGCGAAGTCGATGTGCTGGTGGCGACCGATGTCGCCGCCCGCGGTCTCGACATCTCCGATCTGCCTTGCGTGATCAATTACGACTTGCCTTACAACGCTGAAGACTATGTTCACCGCATCGGTCGTACCGGTCGCGCAGGTGCGTCGGGCGATGCGATTTCGCTCTTTACGACCAAGGATGAGCGGCTGCTGCTAGATATTGAAAAGCTGATCAAGCACAAGTTCGTACCGGCAGAGCTGGTTGGCTATACACCGCCAGCGGAGCGCGGTGAACGGCGTCCGCGTCGTGATGCAGAAGCTGCGCCAAGTACAGCCTCCGCGGAGACACCCACAGAGCGGCCAGTTCGCGCACCGCGTCCTTTCCGCGAGGACTCCAGCCACTCGGAGTCGTCCCGTAACGACGCTTCGCGACCGTCCTTCCAGCGCCGCGAAAAAGTCGACCCCTGGTTTTCCAAGCCGTACGAGCCTAGCATTGCCGCACCGGTTGAATCAGTTGGTGCAACGGCAGCAGCAAACAAGAACAAGCCGCGTAGGGCGGTGTTGCTGGGTGGCGTGCCGAAGGGGTAAGACGTTTTGTTGGACGGACTGACGGGAGCACAGGAATATCCGCAAATTCAATGCGGTTGTCCCTGTGCTCCCGTTTTGCGATGTGCAGGTGGCCATTGGGATGTCTAGCCATTCCCGTAGGGTGCAATAACCGAAGGGCATTGCACCGAATGAACCGACGGAGACCGTCAAATGACACGCAGCGATTTTGTAGGGTGGGCACTTTTTTTGTGCCCACGCGAGCGGACTAAGAATGTCGGCCGAATCCAGCTCCGGTGGTGCATTCGCGTGGGCACGGTGCAGCCGTGCCCGCCCTACGGCACTGACAACACACGCCGTTATCCCAACATCCCCGCCAACGCACCCGGCTCACTCAACCTCTCCAAAAACCACCCCAGCGATTTCCCCCGCGCTGAGGTTCGCCAAGCCAGCTGACAATGCCCAGCCGGCTTGGTCGCCGTGGTCTGTTTTTCAATCAACGTCCCCGCCGCCAGATACGGCGCTGCCACCGCCCGTGGCAAATAGCCGCAGCCTAAACCGGCGACTTGTGCCAGCAGTTTCGCGCGTACGGACGGCACCGTCAGCGTCTCCTGCCCAGTCAGTAATCCGGAGGTCCGTGCCGCCATTGACCGGCTGCTGTCGGCGACCGCCACCGCGCGGTGCAACTGCAACTCGGCAGCCGCGATAGGCTCGTTAGCCAGTGCTAGCGGATGCCCCGGTGCGATGGCAAATATCCAGTCCACCAGCCCCAGCGAACGGACCGTGAACTCGCCGCTCATGAGGATCTCCTCAGGGCATTCGTCACCCGCACCTAGAATCAGGTCTGCGCGTCCCTGCAGCAAAGATTCCCACGCGCCGGTCATGACCTCCTCGGCAAAACGCAAGCGGGTGCCGGACTCCTCCTGTCCGAACTGCGCGATCAGCGGAATCATCATCTCGAACGGAATCATGCTATCGACAACGATGCGTAACTCCACCTCCCATCCGGTGGCCGTCCGTTTGACACGTTGTTCCAGTTCTTCCGCCGCGCGCAGTAAATGTCGGCCTTCTGTCAGCAGTTCGATACCCGCCTCAGTCAGGCGAGCACGATGGCCGCGCCGGTCGAACAGCAGCACATCCAGATCGCCTTCGAGCTTGCGCACGGTATAGGTCAGCGCGGAGGGGACGCGGTCCAACGCCACCGCAGCTGCTGCAAAACTTCCTTGCCGGTCGATGGTGTCGAGGATGCGCAAGGCTTCGAGTGTCAGATTCATCACAGCCCACTTGTTCAGAAAGATTGAATGATATGTCGAAAAGCAGTGCCTTAACGGCGACGTTGCCAGCGCTTATAGTGATGGCTTTGCGCTCATCTCAGCCCTCATAAAAGGATACGACCATGCTAACCATTCGTAAAAGTAACGACCGCGGCCATGCCAACCACGGTTGGCTTGATTCTCACCACAGTTTCTCGTTTGGCAGCTACCACGATCCGGCTCACATGGGCTTCGGTCCGCTGCGCGTCATCAACGAAGACCGCGTCGATGCCGGTGCGGGCTTCGGCACGCACGGCCATCGCGACATGGAAATCATCAGCTACGTCCTCGACGGTGAACTAGCCCACAAGGACAATATCGGCAACGGCAGCGTGATCCGCCCGGGTGACGTGCAACGCATGAGTGCCGGGACCGGCGTCACGCATTCGGAATCCAATCATGCCAAGGACCGCCAGACGCATTTCTTGCAGATATGGATAGAGCCCAATGTGAAAGGAATCGCTCCAGGTTACGAAGAAAAGTATTTTCCCGATACGGAAAAGCGTGGCCGCTTACGCCTCATCGCCAGTCCCGATGGGCAGGACGGTTCGGTCCTCGTACATCAAGACGCACGTATGTACGCAGGCTTGTTCGACGGCACCGAAAGCGCCAGCCTGTCGCTCGATCCGCAACGCCTCGCGTATGTGCATGTTGCGACCGGGTCCGTTACGGTCAATGGTATGCAGTTGGAAGCTGGCGATGCAGTGCGGGTGACGGCAGAAACCGACCTCAATTTGGCCAATGCAACTCAAGCACATGTATTGGTGTTTGATTTGCCGCAATAAGGAGGCCTGATCTGCCTGACGATGTTGACGCGTGGGCACGATACCCCTTGTGCCCACCCTACCAACGCCGCCATGGATCAACAAGCGCGCACAGTTCGTAGGGTGGGCACGGCATCATGTGCCCACGCGAGCGCCGCAGAAATCTCGGCCAATTCGGGCCCTTGCTGAGGTTCACGCGTGGGCACGATACCCCCAGTGCCCACCCTACCAACGCCGCCAT
>JBLHLW010000084.1:0-14094 GCA_047621345.1 Minisyncoccia bacterium
AGGACCGTGAAACGACGTTGCGCCGATGATAGTGCGTCAACACGTGTGAAAGTAGGTCATCGTCAGGCTAAGTTACAAGCAGCAAACAGAGGGGCCCTTCGAAAGAAGGGCCTTTTTGCATTTGGGCGACAGAATAGTGCAAGAAAAATTCATGACGACAGCAGGAGAAACTTAACGGCGTGCCACCCAGTCCACCGTCACAGGCCGGTCTGGCAAGTTGAGCATCGCTGTTGTTGCTGGCGACCGCGAAATCACTTGGCCCGCTCGGATGACAACTAAACGGGTTGCACGCAATCGAATCGCTTCCACCGGGTCGTGGGCTTGCAGCAGCACCATATCGGCTTTGCATCCGACCGCAATGCCGTAGCCTTCCAGACCAAGAATGGTTGCCGGCGCGACCGTGATGGCATCGAAACAGCCGCGCATCGCCTCTTGGCCAGTCATCTGTGCGACGTGTAATCCCATTTGTGCCACTTCCAGCATGTCAGCACTGCCAAGTGGATACCACGGGTCCATCACACAATCGTGGCCGAATGCGACAACGACACCCGCCGCCATCAGCTCTGGAACACGAGTCATACCACGTCGCTTGGGATAGCTATCGTGGCGACCTTGCAAGGTGATGTTAATCAGGGGATTGGCAATGGCGGCCACACCTGCCTCGCGTATGAGCGGGATCAGTTTGGAAACGTAGTAATTGTCCATCGAATGCATCGACGTCAAATGAGAGCCAGTTACTCGACCCTGCAAACCAAGGCGCTGTGTCTGGAACGCTAGGGTTTCAATATGGCGTGACATCGGATCGTCCGACTCATCACAATGCATGTCCACACGCAGGCCGCGGTCAGCAGCAAGTTCGCACAGTATGCGGACAGATTCTGCGCCATCGCTCATCGTGCGTTCAAAATGCGGAATACCTCCAACCACATCGACACCCTTGTCGAGCGCCCGGGTTAAATTGGTCAGTCCTCCGGGAGCCCGCAGCAAGCCGTCTTGCGGAAAGGCCACCAATTGCAGATCGAGGTAAGGTTTTACTTTGTCGCGTACGTGCAGCAGCGCCTCGACCGCCAACAAGCGCGGATCGCAGACATCGACGTGCGACCGGATTGCCAATAATCCCTTGGCGACAGCCCAGTCGCAATATGCCAGTGCACGCTCGACCAGCATGTCTTGCGTCAGCAGTGGTTTGAGTTCTCCCCACAGCGCAATCCCTTCGAGCAACGTGCCTGATTGGTTGATGCGTGGCAGCCCGTATGACAGCGTTGAGTCCATGTGGAAATGGGCGTCAATAAAGGGTGCAGTAACTAGCTGCCCGTTGGCATCGATAGTCTCGGCGGCATGGGCGGCAAGGTGCGGCATGACAGCGACGATGCGACCATCTTCAATACCAATATCGATATTGGTACGGCCATCAGCCAGAGCGCAGTTACGCAGAATCAGGTCGAGCATCAAATTACTCCCGGAAAAGGAACGGCGGCAAAGCATGTCCGCTCGGATCACGAGCGGATCAGGTTCAGTATGCCTGTAATTCGTAGCCTGGCGCATTGTGCAAACTGCTGCCATTCGAGGTTGGCAGCGTGAGCGTCTCTCCCATCAGACCTAGCCGCTTGGTTTTTAAATCAACGTCAGTGCCAATGCCGACAGCTGCGCTGTGTACAGCGCTTTGTCGAGTTGACGTCCGGCGACGCCACTGTCGAAAGCTGCGGCTGCAATTTTTGGCGTGACACTCGTCAGCAAGCGTGGATCAAGCAAGGTCGGCACGATGTAATCGCTGCCGAAGTCGCTGTCGCCTTGCGCCATCTCGGCAAGAGCGACCACGCAGGCCCGCTTCATGTCCTGATTGATGGTGCTGGCAGCGCAGTCGAGCGCAGCGCGAAACAGATACGGGAAGCACAGCGCGTTGTTGATCTGGTTCGGATAATCCGAGCGGCCGGTGGCAATGATGGCATCTGGTGCAACTTCGCGGATCAGCTCAGGCCGTAATTCTGGCTCCGGGTTAGCCAGCGCAAAAATGATCGGACGGGCAGCCATCGTGCGCACATCGTCTTGGGTGAGCAAACCGGGGCCGGACAATCCAAGGAACACGTCCGCCCCTTCGATCACTTGTGACAACGTAGTGGCAATAGTGTCTTGTGCCCAAAGCTGTTTTTCAGCAGTCAATGTACGCTTGGTCGTGATCACGCCGCGGCTATCGCAGACAATCACGTTTTTGCGCTGCACACCAATATCCACCAGCATGTCGAGGCAGGCCATGGCTGCGGCACCCGCACCAGAGCAAACCACCTTGATGTCGGCGATGTCACGCCCCGTTAGAACAATCGCGTTGATCAAACCGGCGCCAACAACGATGGCCGTACCGTGCTGGTCATCATGAAAGACGGGGATCGACAAGCGTTCGCGCAATTGTCGCTCGACGTAAAAGCATTCTGGCGCTTTGATGTCTTCGAGATTGATCCCGCCAAATGTCGGATGCAGCGCTGCGATAATCTCGACCAGCTTCTCGGGATCGGTTTCGTCGATTTCGATATCGAAAGCATCGACGCCGGCGAATTTCTTGAAGAGTACTGCCTTACCTTCCATCACCGGTTTGCTGGCTAGCGCACCGATGTTGCCAAGGCCAAGCACTGCCGTACCGTTGGTGATCACAGCAACCAGATTGCCTTTGGAGGTGTACTCGTAAGCTTTGGCTGGATCTTTCTGGATTGCCAGGCAGGGCGCGGCTACGCCGGGCGAATACGCCAACGCTAGGTCCGCTGAGTTGGTGACCGCCTTGGTGACTTGAATGGCGATTTTTCCGGGTTGGCCGAGGGCATGGTAGGCGAGGGCTTGTTGTTCGATAGTAGGCATGTAGATCAGGTTTTCTGTGAAGTGTTTATTGCGGATACGGCAGCGCGCAAGGCCAGCAAATAGCTGTCGACGCCAAAGCCGCAAATCTGGCCTTTGACGATGTCGGCAAAGACGGACTTGTGGCGGAATTCTTCGCGCGCGTGGATGTTTGACATATGCAGTTCGACAATCGGCACGGTCAGAATCGCCAGTGCGTCGCGGATGCCGTAGCTGTAGTGGGTCCATGCACCGGCATTAATCAGTACCGCATCGACACCATCGGAAAATCCCTGGTGGATACGATCGCACAGGGCGCCTTCGCAATTGGTCTGAAAACTGACTACATCGACGCCGAGTTCTTGACCCAGAACATGTAGTTGCTGGTCGATCTCAGCGAGCGTGACGGTGCCGTATTGGGCTGGGTCGCGCTTGCCAAACAAGTTGTGATTGATACCGTGCAGCATCAGGATTTTCATGAGCACTTTGCTAGAAAGAAGGAATCGAGGGACAGATTTTACCCGCGCCAGACGCAATCGACATTGCTATTGCAAACACACCGCATCCAGCGGCGCCCGCCTATCTCCGGATAGTGCTTTTAGTGCTTAGAAATTGTGTAGTGGTCTGATGAAACCGGACGCCTCAATGGGAGCACACGCCCGCTAACCGAGGAAATTACCTGACTAAAAACCACGTCGACATCGAGCCCAAACTTATCGTAGGGTGGGCACGGCTTCATGTGCCCACGCGCGCGAACCGAAAATATCCGTCAGTGACGTAGGGTGCAATAACCGCAGGGCATTGCACCGGATGGGCTGCAGAGATTTAAAACGACAGGACGGCCTGCGCCCTGAGAATCTGACCGGCAATCACTTCGATATGTTCACGCCGTGACATAGCTTGCGATCGCAGTAATTGATAAGCCTGTTCTTCGGTCACGGCCCGAGTTTCCATCAGTACCAATATCGCTTTGTGGATCACTCGCTGGTCTGCTGATTTTTTCTCCAGACGTTCGATATATTTCTCGCGCACCCGCATCGCGCGGCTCTGGCTGAGCGTCACTGCGATAGCTGTGAGCAGGCCAAATGCGCGTACCGGCGAAGCGATGGTGGCAAATGCGCCGAGTTGCAGCACGGCCTCCAGCGTCACCGGATTTTCGAACGTGATCACCGGGATGATGGGCGGTGCACCTGCCACACCAATCCAAGGATAGCTGATCGACAGCGTCTCTGGCCTTACTGCCAGCAAGACCAAACCGCATTCCGATGGAAGCACGTGCGCCTCCGGCCAGAACACGTCCACCATGCAACCGATACGCGATAATTGTGCAATCAGCTCATCGCCGTCTGCATCAGGTGGATGAATAATCGCCACTTTGAGCTTGCGCAGATCTTTGAGTAGGGAATAGGACGGGGGAGATGGCATCAGTGCTCTCCGGTAGCCATCAAGGCCGCTGAGTAAAGTGACGCGCCAGACGCCCAGCGCGGCGGTGCGTGTGACACCACATACGGATCGGCCTTTACGCGCCCCGGCGCCATGGCCAGGATATCGAACTGGCCGCGGACGTTGACCCGACCGATGCGCGGATGCAGATAGGCATGGTGGTTGACTTCGTCGAGACGCACAATGCCCTGTGGTGCGGAAATCTCCATGCCAGGCAGCACTTCAAGCAAGCGATCGGGCTCTTCGTTGCCGGCTTTGGTGATCGCACACGCCAGCAGATGGGTCTGAAAATACGCCGCCTCCCAGCACATGTTGGTCACCGCGTCGGTACCGAACATGTCTTGATAACGGCGCACGGCGCGACGGTTTTCACTCGTCTCGATGGACTGGAAATACGTGGCGCAAGTGATGTGACCTTCGGCCAGATCGGCGCCCATCAGCGCGACCTCGGTCTCACTGGTCATATGACTGGCAATGGGTGTCACATAAGGATCGAAGCCCGCGGCGGCAAAGGCCCGGTAGAACAGGGCAATGCCATCACCGACGACGGTGGAAAAAATGAAGTCCGGTGCCTGTGCTTTGATGCGGCGTGCGATGTCCAGATAGCTCTCTGCCGTCGCAGACAGCGGCAGGTAAGTTTCGGCAACCTTGAGCCCGCCGCGTTCGCTAATGAGGTCGTTCATGACCCGGTTGGATTCATGCGGGCAGACGAAATCCGAACCAACCATTGCGACCCGGGCACCGAAATGCGACAGCATGAACTCGGCAATTGGCAGGGCGTTCTGGTTCGGCGCCGCACCGGTGTAAATGACGTTGCGGCTGTACTCGAAACCTTCATACGGCGTGCCGTAAAACAGCAGCGCATTGTGGCGCTCCATCACCGGCACGACCGCCTTGCGCGCGTTCGACAAGTAGCAGCCCATGAACAGCCGGATTCCCTGTTTGGCGATTAATTCTTCGGCCAGCGCGGCATAGCGACTGGGCACGCCGCCCGGGTCGCGCAACACCAGTTCGAGTTCCCGGCCCAGCACGCCGCCGGCATCATTGAGTTCTTTGACAGCGAGCACGATGGCGTCGCGCTGGCTGCGTTCGGCCGCAGCAGTGAGGCCGCTATCGGAATAAAGAAGGCCGATTTTAATCGGGCTGGAACGGTCTGGAAGCATGCAGAAAGTGCCTCAGTCTCAGGCATCCGTGAAGAGTTAGAAATTAATAATACTGCATAGGTTGCTGACCTGCGCAGCAAGATTTCGATGCTTCATGATGGGTCGCCAGCAGTGCGCCAGTTGCGTGCATGCGAACAAAAAAAGTGCAAGAACGTCGTTGATACGTTGCCGCGATGCGCGTTTTATTCAGGCGCAGAATCCGGCATGAATCCATGCGCAATAGTGGCTGACGCCCGGCGTAAAGCCTGACTTCAGTCCGCATTGCGGGTCGTCGTGACCCGCCTGGTTGCCCATTGCTGGTGGTAGTCGAGATGGTGGCACAACCTTTGCATTAGTCATCGTGAAGGTTTTAATTTTCAACGTTCAGTGAGATTGAAAACCTCGTTGCTCAAGACAAAGACGTCCTGAGCGACACCGGCCAAAAATGTCCGCAACCAAGCAATTGGTGCGGGCTTTTTTTTTGGAAATTCAGCATGTTCAATCGGAGTCCTCAATGAAAAGACGTGATTTTTTGTCCGTAGCAGGCGCGGGTGTCGTGGCTGCGACATTACCTTCAACACTGCTCGCCGCACCGGCGGGCGACCCGATCAAGCTGGGTCTGCTGTTTTCGCAGTCGGGCACGATGGCCAATAATGAGTCGCTGCTCAAGAACACGGCATTGATGACGATAGACCAGATCAACGCCAAGGGCGGCGTGCTGGGACGGCCGCTGCTCGGGGTGGTAGTTGACCCGGCGTCGGACTGGCCGATGTATGCCCAGATGACCAAGCAACTGATTTTGCGCGACAAGGTGGCCGCTACATTCGGCTGCTGGACCTCGGTCTCGCGCAAGACGGTATTGCCGGTGGTGGAATCCAATGACAGCCTGCTGTTTTATCCGCTGCATTTTGAAGGCGAAGAGCAATCGAAGAATGTGGTGTATCTCAATTCGCCGCCGAGTAGTTCGGTGCTGCCGGCCATCGAGTACCTGATGGGGCCGGAGGGGGGGGAGGCAAAACGGTTCTTCATGATCGGGAGCGACTATGTGTGGCCACGCACGATCAACAAGATGCTCAAGGGATATTTCAAGACCAAAAACATCCCTGACTCCGCGCTGCGCGAGCAGTACGTACCGTTCGGTCACTCCAATTTTCAGAGCATCGTGCGTGACATCAAGGAGTTCGCTGCACTACCAGGCGGCCAGGCGATCGTAGTACTGACCGTTGTGGGTGATTCGATTCCGGCGATGTTCAAGGAAGCCATCAACCAGGGTGTGCGGGCGACCGAGATCCCTATCCTAGGGCTCGATGTGGTCGACAGTGATCTGGAAGGTCTCGATACCAAACCATTGGTGGGTCACTTGAGTTGCTGGTGCTATTTCCAGAACGTCGACAACCCGGTGAACCGCCAGTTCAAATTGGACTGGAGCAATTACGTCAAGGCCAACAAACTCAAGCACCGGCCTGACATGGTGATTGATCCGATGGTCTCGACGTACCTTGGCATTAACCTCTGGGCCAAGGCCGCACAGAAAGCCAAGTCCGTGGCCACGGCGCCGGTACGCAAGGCGCTGGCGGGCATGACGATTGCCGACCCGGCGGGTTACACCGCGAAGATGGATATGGAGAACCAGTACCTGTGGCGCGGCGTCATGATCGGCTCGATCAATGCCAAGCAGGGTTTCGACATTCTCTGGAAGTCCAAGGACATTGTTGAGCCTGTGCCGTACAGCCCGTTCATCAAGGGATAAAGCAATTCCTCTGGTGCTGGACACCCAGCACCAGAACATGACGGCATCCGCTGTTCCGAATTCGTCATACAACAAGGTCGATCATGAAACGATGGACAACTGCCCTGCGGCTTGCATGCCAAGTGGGACTGCTACTGCTGTGTCTGCCCTGGTCAGCAACGGTGCGCGGACAAAGCATCAGCGCACCGGCGGTGCAGCAGCAGCGGCTGGCCAGCATCACCGGTATCTGCGCCGACGACCCCGGCGCGGGTCCGTCGCAGGCACTGGCCCGGCTGGTCGCTCACGGCGTGGCAGGCGACCCGCTTGAGCGCGCCTGGGCCGAGCGCGTCATTGCTGCGATCCGCACAGCAGCGCTACTGTGTCCGCCGTCAGGTCCGCCGGTTTTAGCCGATACGGCGCGGCAAGTCGATGCCGTTTCACTGCTCTCGGTCAGCAGTCTGCCGTCCGAGCTGGTGTACGTCCCGAACATGATCGTGCGTCGCAAGCTGGCTGTAGCGGCCGCCGAACTCAATCTGTTTAGCAGTGTCCTGGCAGAACGGGAGCAGGCCGCATCACAGGTGGACAAGTTCTATGCGCTGCTGGACAAAGACATCATCAATGCCGCACTGGCGCGGGAGAAAGACGCACAGGTGCATGCGACGCTCACGCTGGCGATGGCCAAGCGCGGGCTGGAAAGTACGTCGATTGACGAGCGCCGGCGCGCCATTGACATCGTCGCCAGCGTGCCCAGCCTGGCCTCGCGCACCTTGCTGGCCAATGTGCTGGCCACCGCCGCGCCAACGGATACCTATCTGATCGGCGCAGCCAGCGCCGGCATTCGCACCATCGACCAGTGGCTCATGCTGGGCAAGATCTGCTCGGTGCTCTTTAGCGGATTGAGCTATGCCGGCATCCTGTTACTGACCGCGCTGGGACTATCAATCGTATTCGGCCTGATGGGCGTGATCAATCTGGCGCATGGCGAATTCATCATGGTCGGCGCGTATGCCACGTATGTGGTCGAGCAGTTGATGCAAGCCTATCTGCCGGCCTTTTTCGGGGCCTATATTTTTGTCGCGATTCCGTGTGCCTTCATCGTCTGTGCGCTGTTTGGCATGCTGCTCGAGTTCTGTGTGATCCGGTTTTTATACCGGCGTCCGCTCGAGACGCTGCTGGCAACATGGGCCGTCAGCATCGCCACCATCAAGCTGGTGCAACTGGTGTTCGGTTCGCAGAATCTGGAATTCATCACGCCGGGATTTCTCAACGGCGGCACACAAGTGTTCGCCGGATTTTTTGTGACCTACAACCGCATCTTCGCCATCGTGCTGGCGCTGGCAATCTTTGGCGCGACACTGCTGCTGATCCGGCATACCCGGTTCGGCTTGCTTATTCGCGCTACGACGCAACGCCGTGACACCGCCCGCAGCCTCGGCGTCGCCGCTGAAAAAATTGACCGACTGGCGTTTGGTCTAGGCGCTGGTCTGGCGGGTCTGGCCGGCGTGGTGCTGACCCAGATCGCCAGTGTCAATCCCTCCATGGGAACGTCCTTTGTCATCGACGCCTTCATGGTCGTCGTACTCGGCGGCGCGGGCAGTCTGGTGGGTACCGCCATCTCGTCGCTGGCGCTGGGTGAAATCAACCAGATCATCGAGCCGCTCTATGGTGCCGTCGCTGCCAAGGTAGCCATTCTGCTGCTGATCGTCGTCATCATCCAGCGCCGTCCACAAGGCCTGTTTGCCAGCAAGACCCGCGTCTGATGCACGCCTCCAAGGAACCGACCATGAACGCTATTAGCAATCCATCCCAGACTCTGGCGAAACGACCGTCCCACGCGTATGGCCGCACACCGCGTCACCGGGGCGAATACGCGCTGGTGCTGGTACTCCTCATTCTGGGTGCCTATCTGCCGATCGCCAATACGTACATCGACAGCGGCAGCGTGTTCCATCTCTCGCTATTCAGCATCAACATGCTTGGCCAGATCATGTGCTTCGCGATGCTGGCGCTGGCGCTCGATTTTGTCTGGGGCTTGGCCGGAATTCTCAGTCTTGGCCATGGCATATTTTTCGGACTCGGCGGCTATGCGATGGGTTTCTATCTGCTCAATGGCGCTTATGCCGATACCGGTGTGCTACCGGACTTCATGCTCTACATGGGATGGAAGGAATTTCCGGCGCTACTGCAGGCGTTTGCCCGCCTCGATGTTGCCATCGCGCTGGCCATCGGTGGTGCCGTCATCGTCGCCGGACTGTTCGGCCTGTCGACCTTTGGTTCGCGCATCAATGGCGTGTATTTTTCGATCATTACCCAGGCGCTGACTTACGCACTGATGCTGCTGCTGTTTATCAATGACCTCGGACTTGGTGGCAATAATGGCCTGACCGGATTCACCACTATTGCCGGCCATCCGCTGGCCCAGACCGGGACGCAGGTCGGACTGGCCAGTCTGGCCTGCGTATGTCTGGGGGGCGTTTTTCTGGGTCTGCGCCTGATCGCGGATTCCAGCTTCGGCCAGACGCTCATTGGCGTGCGCGATGACGAGGCGCGATTGCGTTTCATGGGTTATCGCACTGACCGCATCAAGCTGTTTGCGTGGGTGCTGTCAGCGGCGGTAGCGGCGCTGGCCGGCCTGCTGTACGTACCGCAGGTCGGTATTGTCAATCCCACCATCGTCGCGCCGATGTTGTCCGTGGAAATCGCGGTCTGGGTTGCCATCGGTGGACGAGGCAGTTTGATCGGTGCGATTTTGGGCGCGGTGCTGGTCAATGGCTTGAAGTTCTGGCTCAGTGCGCTAGTGCCGAGTGCCTGGCCGTTCATTCTCGCTGGCGTGACACTCATCATTACTGTGCTGCTGAGTAATGGCTTGTGGGGTGGCGTGCGTCTGCTGACCGGTCGCCGCAGCGCCGCCGACAAGGGGGCATGATGGACCACCGCACCGCTGTCTACATCAATGGCCTGAGCGTCAATTTCGGTGGCTTTGCGGCCATCACCAATCTGACGCTCGAATTGCGCTACGGCGAGACGCGCGCCATCATCGGCCCCAATGGCGCCGGCAAGACCACGCTGATGGACGTCATCACAGGCAAGACCCGACCCACCAGTGGCGAGGTCTACCTCGATGGCAAACTCAACCTCGCCGCCCTCGGCGAGGCGACCATCGCCCGTTGCGGCATCGGTCGCAAGTTCCAGAAGCCCAGCGTTTTCGAGGCCTTGCCGGTGGAGCAGAACATCGAACTGGCGGTGCGTAACGGCCAAGGTTATCTGGCCATGCTGGCCTCACGGTTGAGCGGACGCCAGCGCCATCGTATCGACGAAGTACTCGAGACTATTGGTCTGGAATCGGACCGCAACGAACTGGCGGGCGTGCTGTCACACGGGCAGAAGCAATGGCTGGAAATCGGCATGCTGCTGGCGGCAGACCCCAAGGTATTGCTGCTCGACGAGCCGGTAGCCGGCATGACCGACCAGGAGACCGCCCGTACCGTCGAGTTGCTGGCGCGGCTGCGCTCGCCCGACCGGGCTATTGTGGTGGTCGAACATGACATGGCCTTCGTCGATGAAATCGCTGACCTCGTCAGCGTGCTGCATGAAGGGCAAGTATTGCGAGAAGGCTCGATGGACACGGTACGCAATGATCCGCGTGTCGTGCAGGTTTATTTGGGGAGATGAGGCGATGCTGAGTCTGAAAGCGGTCAACCAGTATTACGGCAGCAGCCAGGTGCTGCGCAATGTCGATCTCACCGTCGCGACGGGGGCTTGCACCGTACTGCTCGGACGCAATGGCGTGGGCAAGACCACCTTGCTGCGCTGTCTGATGGGATTGACGCCCATTCGTTCCGGCAGTATGGAACTCGACGGCCGCGACATCACGCGCATGGCGCCGCACCTGCGGGCCCGGGCCGGACTGGGTTACGTGCCGCAGGGGCGCGAAATTTTTCCGGAATTAAGCGTCGCGGAGAACCTGCAGATCGGTGCCATGACCGGCCAGCAGGCCAAGCGTGCTGGCGCTTCTGGCTTCACGCTCGAAGACGTGGTCAATATTTTTCCTGTACTGGCGACGATGCGCGCACGCATCGCCGGCAATCTCTCCGGTGGTCAGCAACAGCAGCTGGCAATCGGCCGGGCGCTGCTGACCAATCCGTCGCTGCTGATTCTGGACGAACCGACCGAAGGCATTCAGCCTTCGATCGTCAAGGAAATCGAGACCGTGATTTTGTCCCTGAAAGGGCGCATGGCTATTTTGCTGGTCGAACAATATGTCGACTTCGCCGAAGCCGTAGCCGACGATTACGTGGTACTGGTAAGGGGGCAGGTCGTCGCGAGCGGACTTGGTACCGACATGAAAAAAAATGACGTGAGATCGCTGATCTCGGTTTAACCGGTGTGCCGGACGGTCTGGTGCATCATGAAACAGTACTCTTCAAACGTAACTTTAAAAGATTGGAAACCTGATGGACTGGCTAAAAAAATCACTGATGCATACCCGTGGCGTAGCTGGCGGCAAGCAGGGCAAGACCCATGAACTGACCGAAGAATTGCAAGGGCAGTTTCATTACACCATCGGTCCTTACTCCAATCCGGTATTGCATATCCAGCCCGGTGACCGCGTCATCGTGGAAACGCGCGATGCGTTCGACGGCAAAATCCAGACCGAGCAGGACATGCCTAGTCAGAAGCTGAAGATGCCGTTCCTGAACCCGCAAAGCGGTCCGATCATGGTCGAGGGTGCCGAGAAGGGCGACGTCATTGCCGTGTACATCGAGTCAATGTTGCCACGCGGTCCGAACCCACGCGGCACCTGCTGCCTGATTCCGTATTTCGGCGCACTGACCGGCACCGAGTCCACGGCCATGCTCAACGAACCCTTGCCAGAAATCACGCGCAAGATCGACGTTGATGAGCAAGGCGTCTACTGGAGCAAGCGCATCACGCTGCCGTACTGCCCGCACATTGGCACATTGAGCCTGTCACCGGAAATCGATTCGATCAATTCGCTGACCCCGGACTCGCATGGTGGCAACATGGACATTCCCGATATGGGCCCTGGTAGTATCACTTACCTTCCAGTACGGTCACCCGGCGGTCGCCTGTTCATCGGCGATGCCCATGCCTGTCAGGGTGATGGTGAAGTGTGCGGTACGGCCGTGGAATTCGCCAGTCGCACCACCATCCACGTTGAGCTGATCAAGAACTGGCAGATCAGCTGGCCGCGTCTGGAAACTGAAACGATGATGATGACGATCGGCAGTGCCCGGCCGCTGGAAGACGCGACCCGGATTGCCTACCATGAGCTGGTGCTGTGGCTGGAAAAGGAATACAAATTTGATCGCTGGGATGCTTACATGATGCTCAGTCAATGCGGCAAGGTACGCCTCGGCAATTTCGTCGATCCCAAATATACGGTGGCGACCGGCATCGACAAAAAATACCTCGCCTGAGCGCGCTTACTTAAAGGAAAAACCATGGATCTTCAACTCACAGGCCTCAGAGCCGTAGTAACCGGCGGAACCCGCGGCATCGGCCGAGCGATCGTCGAGACCTTGCTGGCCGAAGGGGCGCAGGTCTGTTTCTGCGCCCGCAATGCAGAAGAAGTCGCGCAGGCCACTGCGGCGCTGTCAGCGTCCGGTGCCAGCGTACTTGGTAGCGTGGTCGATGTGGCGGACGCCGCCGGCCTCAAAGCATGGGTGGCGGCCAGTGCGCAGCGCATGGGGGGCATCGACATCGTGGTGGCCAATGTCAGCGCGCTCGCCATTGCCCAGGACGAAGCGGCCTGGAACACTGGCTATCAGGTCGACATGATGGGCACGGTGCGTCTGGTTGACGCCGCCATGCCGAGTCTGGAACACAGCAAGCACGCCGCCATCCTCGCGGTATCGAGCGTGTCGGGACGCGAGATCGATTTTGTCTCCGGCCCGTACGGTGCCTTCAAGGCTGCCATCATCCATTACACCCAGGGCCTGGCCTATCACCTTGCCGGTAAAGGGATTCGTGCCAATACCGTTTCGCCCGGCAACACCTATTTTGCCGGTGGCGTCTGGGACAAGATTGAACAGGGTAATCCGGCGCTCTTCAAGGAGTCATTGGCGCTGAATCCGACCGGTCGCATGGGGACACCGCAAGAAATGGCGAACGCGGTGGTCTTCCTGTGCAGTCCGGCGGCCAGTTTCATCACCGGTACTAACCTCGTGGTCGATGGGGCATTGACCAGAGGCGTGCAGTTTTAATTGCTGATGGCATGTAGTGCGGGTTGCGGCGCCAGCCGTGACCTTTTCGCCGCCGATTACACCTGCCTGGCTTCGGCAAGCACGCTGTCGCGCAGTCCGGCAGGCAAATCAATCGGCCGCCACACCGTCACGGTGAGGCCGAGACGGGATTCCAGTTCAGTTTGAAGTCCACCGAGGTCGATGAGCGTGGCGCCGGGCAGTGCATCGACGAGCACATCGAGGCCTGAATCATTGGACGTGGTGTTGTGTTGGGACGTCCAGAACACACGGGGATTGGCGGCCCGGAAGCGTGTCGCAGCTTCGCGGATGAGGGGTCTGTTCAGTTCGAGAACAGTTGATGGTCGCATTCTTCATTTCAACGCTCGCGCGTCGCCAAAATTTGTAAGCGGTGAGTATTTCACTTTATCAAGATGTCTGCCGGACAGCCCTCATCACGCGCTGGTACGTCGCACCTTTGCTCCCAATCCACTTCAAATTTGTGCGCGTAGGGTGGGCACAGGGTTATCGTGCCCACGCGAATGTCCCGCAGCAAGGCTGGAATTGACTGGCATTTTCGGTTCGCGCGCGTGGGCACGTAAGGCCGTGCCCACCCTACGGGTTGAAGTCGCATGGCGTGGGCTCAGTCACGTAGGGCGCAATACCCGAAGGGCATTGCACCGACTGGTCTGTTCGCGATGCAAGCGGTTTTACGGTAGCAACCCGGCGTAGGGTGGGCACAGGGTTATCGTGC
>JBLHLW010000085.1:0-13997 GCA_047621345.1 Minisyncoccia bacterium
AACAGCACCCGCACCCGCACCCGCACCCGCACCCGCACCCGTAGGGTGGGCACGGCTTGTTGTGCCCACGCGCGCGAACCGGAAACGCCCGTCCGTTACGCAGCGTGCAATAACCGCAAGGCACTGCACCGAGCGCACTTTATTCAACCCTTAAGATCGCCTACCAAGTCAACATATTGCTGCATTGCGTCGGCCTGCGCGACGCCTTTCAATGCATCCCACGCATCCCATTTGGCACGACCAACCAGATCGGTAAAACCTGGCCGAACACCATCTGCATCCCCCTTGCTAGCTTGCTTATAAAGCGCATACATTTTCAGCAGCATCATATTGTCAGGACGCTCGTCGAGATTTTTGGAGTCGGCGAGCGCTTGATCGAACTGGTCTTGCAGTGTCATGGTGACCCTTCGGCAGACGTGGATAAATTCAATTGACGATCAGGCCGGCCGTACCCTTGACGGCACTGCCAGCCACACCGACGGCGGCGGAGCCGACAGTGACGCCGACACCGACAACCGTGCTAGCCACCGATACTGCTGCCGCACCCACCGTCATGACGACGCAACCACCGAGTGGTAACAGGATCAGCGCGGCAACAAGGTATCTGAGCATGTGGATCAGAGACCGAGCAATTCGACGTCGAAGATCAACGTTGCGCCCGGCGGAATCACGCCAGCTGCACCGCGCTGGCCGTAACCCAGCGCTGCGGGAATGACCAATCGGCGCTGTCCGCCAACCTGCATCCCTTGCACGCCTTCATCCCAACCGCGAATGACTTGACCACCGCCCAGTGGAAACTTGAATGGCTGGCCCCGGTCGCGGCTCGAGTCAAATTTCTTGCCCGTGCTGCCGTCTGGATTTTGCAGCCAGCCCGTGTAGTGCACGCTGACGTTGCCGCCGGCCTTGGCCATTGCGCCAGCGCCGAGCTTGACATCGCTATATTGCAGACCGGAAGCCGTCGTCACCATCGCCTTGGTATCAGCCGGAGTGACCGCGTCCGCGGCGATGCTGGCGCCCGCCATGGCGGTAAGCAAAGCCGCCGCACAAAGATGTTTGATGAAATGGTTCATACGGAGCCTTAAACGCCCAGCAATTCAACTTCGAAAATCAGCGTCGCATTCGGTGGAATCGCACCACCAGCGCCGCGTGCGCCATAGCCCAGCGAAGCAGGAATGACCAGCGTACGCGCGCCGCCAACCTTCATGCCTTGCACGCCTTCGTCCCAACCTTTGATCACATGACCAGCGCCGAGGGGGAAATTGAACGGATCGTTGCGATCCTTGCTGGAATCGAATTTGCTGCCGGCGGTGCCGTCTGCTTTTTGCAGCCAGCCGGTGTAATGCACGCTGACATGATTGCCTGCTTTGGCTTCGTCGCCGGTACCAACTTGTGTATCTTCGTATTGCAGGCCTGAGGCCAACATGGTGAGGGACATGATTTTTTCCTGAGAGAAGTGGGAGGGAGTAAAAACGCGGCTTGATTGTAGCAGGCCGGGTCGGCGGCGGCCGTTGTGTCGCTACTGATGCAATCCGAAACACATGACGGCTACCAGCACATGAATTGACGCGGTAAAATACGGTTCGTTCCAACCCTCTTCAAGTGGTGTCCATGTTTCGTCATTTAGGTAGTGCTTGTGCGGTCCTGGTTGCGTTGCTCAGTGCAGCGCCAGTTCAGGCCACCGTCGTGGTGGTTCTTAATTCCCGTGATGCCACGGTCAGTCTGATTGATCAGGACTCTTACGAGGTCACCAAGACCTTTTCGGTTGGCAAGGAGCCGCACCATCTGATGGCGACTCCCGACAACAAGTCGCTGATCGTCGCCAGTGCCACCGGCAACGAACTGGTTTTTCTGGATCCGGCCACCGGCGAGATCCAGCGCCACGTCAAGGACATCGCCGACCCGTACCAGATCGGTTTTTCGCCTGATCAAAAATGGTTTGTTGCCAATGCGCTGCGACTCGATCGCGTCGACATTTATCGCTATGACGGCAAGGACATGACGCTGGCCAAGCGCGTGCCGTTGCCAAAATTGCCCAGCCACATGGCGTTTACCGCCGACAGCAGCACCGTCTTCATTACCCAGCAAGGCAGCAACGAGATCAGCGCGATCGACCTGACGACGCAAACGGTCAAGTGGACCATGCCGGTGGGCAAACTGCCAGCCGGCATCGCGCTTACTCCCGATGACAAGTATCTGATGGTCGGCATTATGGGCAGCGACGTCGTCGAAGTGATCGACTGGCGCACCCAGAAGGTCGTCAAACGTATCAAGGCCGGTGCCGGCACCCATAATTTCCATCCGAAAAGTGACGGTCGCCATATGTTTGTGTCCAACCGGGTATCGAATACGATCAACCTGATTGACATGAAGACGCTGGAGAACGTCGGCACCATCAATGTTCCCGGCGGGCCAGATTGCATGGAGCTGACTGCCGATGGCAAGACACTCTGGGTCACCCTACGGTGGATCAAGAAAGTTGCCGTGATCGATGTCGCCAGCCGCAAGGTCATCAAGCTGATCCCGGTCGGACGGTCACCGCATGGGGTGTACTTCATCAACCGGGCCGCTAGCTGACGATATGCGCAAGCACCCATGACGATGATGGATTTTTCTGTCGGCCCAGCGCGACTGATTTGCCTGTTGCTGGCATGGTCGGCGGCGAGCAATGCAGCGGCGGTCGTCCCGGTCAACGCCTGCAAGGGCACGATTTACCTGACATTCGACACCGGTAGCCAGTCGCAGGCCACGCTGATAGCCGACACATTGCGACGCCATCATGCCAAAGCGACGTTTTTTCTGGCGAATGAAAAAACCGTCAACGGTGACTTTTCACTGGATCCCTCATGGGCGCCTTACTGGAAAGCCCGCGTCGCCGAGGGCCACGCCTTTGGCACGCATACTTTTGATCATGTGTATGTCCAGCGTGATCTGCCGGATGGCAAGATCGACATGAAGCCGCAATTTGGCGCGCAGGCTGGCAAAAAAGCCAGTTGGAGCGGACAGCAATATTGCGATGAACTCAATCGCGTGGCGACACGCTTCCATGAACTGACTGGCAGCAAGCTCGATCCGCTGTGGCGCGCGCCGGGCGGCAAGCTGACGCCGCATCTGCGTGAAGCTGGCGCGGCCTGCGGCTACGCGCATGTCGGTTGGGCGCCCGCCGGTTTTTCCGGCGATGAATTATCGAGCAAAACCTGGTCGAATGCGAAGCTGTTGCAGCAATCCTTGGCTGGCCTGAAAGACGGTGACATTTTCATGGCGCACCTCGGCATCTGGTCGCGCCAGGACCCATGGGCACCGGCGGTGCTCGAACCTTTGCTGACCGGATTGGAGCAAAAAGGGTTGTGCTTTGCGACCTTGCGCGACCATCCTGATTACCGCCAGTTTATTGTGGAGCACCGTTGATGATTGCTTATCTGGTCGATCTGTTTGCACAAGTTCAGGGCTGGCTGTTTCAGAGTGTGATCGCGCCGTTCATCTATCTGACCGGTCTCGGCGAATTCACCGAGCAAGCGTTTGAGGGTACCGAGTGGCTGCTCATCGGCGTGTGCGAAATTATCTTGCTGTTTGTTCTGCTGCGTCCGCTTGAAGCGCTCTTGCCAGCTCAGGTGATCAGCGACAAGCGGGCCCGCCGCATTGATTTCCTGTACACCGCGATCCACCGTCTGGGCGCCTTCACGGTCGCCGTGTTTTTCGTCCTTGACCCGTTGATTGACCACCTGACTGGCCTGCTGCATCTCGAGGGCATGCAGCCATTCAACCTCGATAACCTGTGGCCCGGCGTGACCGACCTTCCTCTGGTGACGTTCCTGTTATACCTGTTCGTGCTGGATTTTTTCGATTACTGGTATCACCGTGGTTCGCATCAAATCCATTGGTGGTGGGGCTTGCACAGCCTGCATCACAGCCAGCAGGATATGAATCTGTGGAGTGATAACCGTAATCACCTGCTCGATGATTTTATGCGCGATATCTACATGGCCGTCGTTGCACTGGCCATCGGCGTGCCACCCGGCCAGTATGTCTTGCTGGTGGCGGCGTCACGTATCTTGCAAAGTCTGCAGCACGCTAACGTCAAGTTGTACTTCGGCTGGCTCGGCGAACGGTTGCTGGTGTCGCCGCGTTATCACCGGGTGCATCACGGCATTGGTATCGGCCACGAAAGTTACGGCAAAGGCTCGCTGGGCGGGCATAATTTTGCGGTGCTATTTCCGGTCTGGGACATTGTTTTCCGGACGGCGGATTTCAGCGAAAGCTTCGGTCCGACCGGTATCCGCGACCAGCTGCCTTCGCCAGCCGGTAGTGATCGCGACTACGGGCAGGGTTTCTGGGCGCAGCAATGGCTGGGGTTGAAGCGCATGACCGGTTTCGATAAGCCGCGTTCTTGATGCACCCGGTCCTCGGCGCTTTTTTTCGCGCAGTCTGGTCGCAACTGCATGGGCGCATGCTGCTGCTAACGCTGATGCCGTTTCTGCTCTCGGTGGTGATCTGGGGCATCGTGCTGTGGCTGGGCTTCCAGCCGTTGATCGACTGGATACACAGCTGGTTTCTCGACAATAACGGCTTTCGCATCGTCGGCGATGTCCTCGGCTGGTTTGGTCTGGGTGCGATCAAGACGGTGATCGTGCCGCTGCTGGCGATGTGGGTACTGTTGCCGCTGATGATACTGACCGCCTTGGTATTCATCGGTACGCTGGCCATGCCAGCCATCGTCAAGCACGTCGCCAGTCGCCGTTTTCCGACGCTGGAACAGCGTGGCGACGGCTCGATTCTCGGCAGTCTCTGGATTGCGTTCACGTCTTTCGTCATCTTCCTGCTGTTGTGGGTGGTCACCTTGCCGCTGTCGGCGATCCCGCCGCTGGGATTTTTGGTGCAGCCGTTGTTATGGGGCTGGCTGACTTATCGCGTACTGGCGTACGATGCGCTGTCGATGCATGCAGACACCAAAGAATTGCACACAATCTTGCGCCAGCATAAATGGCCCTTGCTGCTAATCGGCGCGATTGCCGGTGCGCTTGGTGCGATGCCGACCTTGCTCTGGCTGGGTGGTGCGCTGTCGGTGGTGCTATTCCCGCTGCTGGCCGCGTTATCGATCTGGCTGTACGTATTGGTATTCATCTTCACCGGATTATGGTTCGAGCACTACTGCCTGGCAGCGCTGACACGCCACCGCCTCGCCAACCCCTCAACAATTTCTTCACCGGACTGACACACTCATGGCCATCGGACTCATCATCATCGGCGACGAAATCCTCTCCGGAAAACGCGCTGACAAGCATTTTCCCAAAGTCGTTTCGCTGCTGTCGGCGCGCGGTCTGCAACTCGGCTGGGCTGAATACGTCGGCGACGAGCGCGCCCGCATCACCGCGACGTTGGCGCGCACCATGGCGACTGGCGACATCGTGTTTTCTTGTGGCGGCATCGGAGCGACACCGGACGACCACACGCGTCAATGCGCGTCAGCGGCGTATGGCACACCGCTCATCCAGCATCCGGAAGCCAAGGCATTGATCGAAGGCCGGATGAGGGAGATGGCGCGTGAAAGCGGTACCGAGATCAACCTCTCCGCCCCGGAAAACCTGCATCGCCTGCACATGGGCGAATTTCCGGCTGGCGCTTCCATCATCCCGAATCCGTTCAACAAAATTCCCGGTTTTTCACTGCTGACCGGCGACGGCGGCGCGCACTATTTCGTGCCCGGTTTTCCGGTGATGGCCTGGCCGATGATCGAGTGGGTTCTCGATACCCATTACAGCCACCTGTTCCATCAAGTGCCGCGGCTCGAAAAAGCCGCATTGGTGTACGGCTCCATGGAGTCGACGTTGACGCCGTTGATGGAACTGATCGAGAGCCAGTATCCGCTAGTGAAAGTATTCAGTTTGCCCAGTGTCGGTGATGCCGAAACACGGCGTCACATTGAACTGGGCGTCAAGGGCGAGCCGGAGCAGGCCACTGCCGCCTTCGCGCAGATGATGGCGACACTCGACCAGATGACCGTCGAGTACGTGCTGGTCACGATTCCATCAAGCCTTCCCGCCGGATAAATTCGATCACGGTATCGACGCCATCGCCGCTGCGCAAATTGGTGAACACGAACGGCCGTTCGCCGCGCATGCGCTTGGCATCGGTGGCCATGACGTCGAGATTGGCGCCGACATACGGTGCCAGATCCGTCTTGTTGATGATTAGCAGGTCCGAGCGGGTGATGCCGGGGCCGCCCTTGCGCGGGATTTTTTCGCCGCCGGCGACGTCGATCACGTAGATCGTCAGGTCGGATAATTCCGGGCTGAAGGTGGCAGCGAGGTTGTCGCCGCCGGATTCGATTAGGATCAGATCAAGGTCCGGGAACTCGGCGCTCATGCGGGCGATGGCTTCGAGGTTGATCGACGCATCTTCACGAATGGCGGTGTGCGGACAGCCGCCGGTTTCGACCCCCATCAACCGCTCTGCCGGTAGTGCATCGGCGCGCAGCAGGATTTCCATGTCTTCTTTGGTGTAGATGTCGTTGGTGATGACGGCCATGTCGTAGTGGTCGCGCATGCGTTTGCACAGCAGTTCGCACAAGGCGGTTTTGCCGGAGCCGACAGGGCCGCCGATGCCGACGCGTAGGGGATTGGAAGGAGTCATGGATAAAATTAGTGTGGGTTAAAGGACGCCGCAAACGACATCGGCAGCAACCAGGGTCAGTGTTTTTTTCGCGATGTTTTTCCGCGAAAATTACACTGACCCTGCTTGCGGATTACGGAGTAAAAACATTCAACGATCGTAGCCGTAAAGCTCACGACCGATACAACCGGCTGTACTGCACTTCATGCTGCATCGACAGCAACGACAAACCCGGCGACCAGCTCGACAACTCTTCATCGGCGATCGTGCTGGCCGTCTCGGCCGCCAGCGCCAGTTCCGGTTGCAATGACAAGAGCAAACGCTGCCCTGCCACCTGCCCGAGCGGCACCGATTTCACGCACACCAGCACCTGATTTTCGGCCCACGAAAACAGCATGCCGAGTAGCGCCGCTTGCGACGGCACCTTCAGCGCGACCGCTGCATACGCATAGGCCGTCGGCAACGGAATCTCCGGTTGTGCCTGCAACAGCGCCAGCAAGCCACCATCGTCAATCTGCAAATCAGCCATCAGCTTGCCCAGCGAATAGCCCATCTGGATGGTCTCGGCACGGAACTCGGCGGTGTCGCGCGCGGCGATGAATTGTTCGGTCCAGTACGCGATAGCGACGTCATCACGGGCAGAAAATGCCTGCAGCAAGCGCCACAATACCGGCGCTTCAAAGCGTGCGACGACATGATGCAGAGTGTCGACTATCCAGGCACGCGCCGTCACGGTGTCGGTGACGATGCCACTTTCCATCGCTGCTTCCAGCCCTTGCGAATAGCTGTAGGCACCGATTGGCAAAGACGGACTTGCCAGTTGCAGAAGATGGAGCAGGGCGGTTGCTTGCATCTATTCGGCGCGCTTGTCGGTGACCTGCGCCGGTCTGTGAATGCGCTGGCGTAGCGGAATCGGTGCCAGCAAATTGCCGTCATCGCGATGTGCATGGCCGCCACCGTAAGCGCCGGATTCCGGCTCGAACGGGGCCAGTTCCTCGATGACGTTTGCGCCCAGTCCCTGCAGCATTTCGGTCAAGACCGGATCAGCGCGAATGCGCAAAAAGCCATCGCCGACTTGCGCTTGCGTGTGGCGATTACCAAGATGAAAAGCGCAGCGCAACAAGTCGTGCGCGGTCGGACAATCGACGCGGCAGGTCGCTTCGGCCGCTGCCGTTATCTTGACCACACGGCCATCGTCGCCACGCAGCAAATCGCCGTCGCGCAGCACGGTGCCGCGTGCGGTGAATACGGCGACGACTTCACCGCTGACGAGGGTGGCGCGCAAGCGGCTTTTTTCGCGCAGTTCGAAGGGCAGGATCAGTTCATCATCGATCTGGTCGGCATGGGTAATACGGGAGTTAAGAGTCAGCATCAGAGGGCCCGGTTCAGAATAAAAAATAGCGCTGCGCCATCGGCAGCACCTTGGCCGGCTCGCACACCAGTAGCTCGCCATCGGCGCGCACTTCATAGGTCTCGGAGTCGACTTCCATGGTCGGCGTGACGCCATTGTGGATCATGTCTGACTTGCGCAGATGACGCATGTTCTTGACTGCAAAGAGGGTCTTGTTCAGCTTGAGCTGATCGCCGATGCCGTCATCCATCGCCGCTTGCGAGACGAAGGTGAATGAGGTTTTCAGGCCACCGCCATAGGCGCCAAACATCTTGCGGTAATGGACCGGTTGCGGGGTCGGGATCGACGCGTTCGGATCGCCCATCAGGGCCGCAGCAATCATGCCACCCTTCAAAATCATCGATGGTTTGACGCCGAAAAACGCCGGTTTCCACAACACCAGATCGGCCAGTTTGCCGACTTCGATGGAGCCGACCAGATGACTGATGCCATGCGTGATGGCCGGGTTGATCGTGTACTTGGCGATGTAGCGCTTGACCCGAAAATTATCATTGCGGCTGCTGTCTTCTTTCAACGCACCGCGCTGGATTTTCATCTTGTGCGCGCTTTGCCAGGTGCGCAAAATGACTTCACCGACGCGGCCCATCGCTTGCGAATCCGACGACATCATGCTGATCGCGCCGAGGTCGTGCAGGATATCTTCGGCGGCAATCGTCTCGCGCCGGATGCGCGATTCGGCAAACGCGATATCTTCGGCAATGGCCGGGTCGAGGTGGTGGCAGACCATCAGCATATCGAGATGCTCATCGAGCGTGTTGACGGTGTAGGGCCGGGTCGGATTGGTGGAGGAGGGCAGGACATTGGCTTGCCCGACCGCAGCGATGATGTCCGGTGCATGACCACCGCCGGCACCTTCGGTATGGAAGGTGTGGATGGTGCGATCCTTGAAGGCGGCCAGCGTGTGTTCGAGGAAACCGGCTTCGTTGAGCGTGTCGGTATGGATGGCGACTTGCACATCCATGCGGTCGGCCACAGCCAGACAATTGTCGATGGCGGCAGGCGTTGTGCCCCAGTCTTCGTGCAGCTTTAATCCGATGGCGCCGGCACGCACTTGTTCTTCGAGTGGGGTCGGCAAACTGACATTGCCCTTGCCCAGAAAGCCGAGGTTCATCGGAAACGCATCGGCCGCCGACAGCATTGCGTGCAAGTGCCACGGACCTGGCGTGCACGTGGTGGCGGAGGTGCCGGCCGCCGGGCCGGTGCCACCGCCCAGCATGGTCGTCACGCCGGACATCAGCGCGTCGTCGATCTGTTGCGGACAAATGAAATGGATGTGCGAATCGACCCCGCCGGCGGTGACGATCATGCCTTCGCCAGCGATGATTTCAGTCGCGCCACCGATGGCCATGGTGACGTTCGGCTGGATATCGGGATTGCCGGCTTTGCCGATGGCGGCGATGCGACCGTTCTTCAGGCCGATGTCGGCCTTGACGATGCCCCAGTGGTCGATGATGACGGCGTTGGTGATGACGGTGTCCATCACGTCGGCATGGTTGCGCTGCGACTGGCCCATGCCGTCGCGGATCACTTTGCCGCCACCGAATTTGACTTCTTCGCCGTAGGTCGCGAAATCTTTTTCGATCTCGATGAACAGTTCGGTATCGGCCAGCCGGACGCGGTCGCCGGTGGTGGGGCCGAACATTTCGGCGTAGGCCTTGCGGCTCATTGAACTGAGCGGCGACGTCATTTCAGTGCTCCCATTACTTTCGCATTGAAGCCATAGACTTCCCGCGTGCCGGCCAGATCGACTAGTTCGACCGTGCGTTGCTGGCCCGGCTCGAAGCGCACTGCCGTGCCGGCGGCGATGTTAAGGCGCATGCCGTAGGCCGCATCGCGATCAAATTGCAGCGCCGGATTGGTCTCGAAAAAATGAAAGTGCGAGCCGACCTGAATTGGCCGGTCGCCGCTGTTGGCGATGACGACAGTGGCGGTGCGGCGACCGACATTGAGGGCGATTTCGCCGGGTTCGATGAGCATTTCACCTGGAATCATGGCGGCCTCTAGGGTATCGGTTGGTGGACGGTGACGAGCTTGGTGCCATCCGGGAAAGTGGCTTCGACCTGAATGTCGGGGATCATTTCGGCGATGCCCTCCATCACATCGGCGCGGGTCAGGATGCGGGTACCGGCCGACATCAGTTCGGCCACAGTGCGGCCATCGCGCGCGCCTTCCATGATGGCGGCGCTGATGAGCGCGATGGCTTCCGGATAGTTCAATTTCACGCCGCGTGCCATGCGGCGTTCGGCCAGCAGCGCGGCGGTAAAAATAAGCAGCTTGTCTTTTTCTCGTGGCGTCAGGTCCATGTTTTTCCTTGTGGTGTTCAGGTATTCCAGATGCGCGGTACGACTGCTTCACGCGCCAGCAACAACGGCCGCAGCGCCTGCCAGGCCTGCATCATCAGGCGTCGCGCGTGTTCGCTGGAGTCACCCAGATGGCGCACGACGAGGATGGATTTCATGTGCGTGATGCCCACTTGCGGGCCGAGCGTCTCGCGTAGTGTAGCCAGTGCGACCGGCGTGATGGTTTTTCCAGCCACGAGCAGTGTCGCGCAGACGGTCTTTCCAGCCAGTCCCAGTGGACTGTGCATGGCGTTGCCAGCGCCATCGATGCGGCCCTGCTCGAACCAGATCAGCTTGCCGTCACGCCGTATCGTGCTGTGTTGAGCGATGGTACCCGCGTTAAATGTTTCGCCGGAAGCAGTGCGACCAAAGCAGAGGATGTCGCAACCAACATAGGTCGCGTCACCGTGCAATGTGATGGTGCTGTTGAGGCGTACATGGGCATTGTTGAAGAAGATAGTTTCTTGCGGCATCCACTCCAGCGAGGCGCCGGCGGCGACTTCCAGACGCACGCTCTGGCGCGAAACATGACCATTGGCGCGATACCACTTGGCCGCGCCGGGTGTGCTGATGAACACGCTAGCCTGGCTTCCGACCCGCACGGCGATATCGAGTTGGTCACCACCGACGACGCCGCCCGGAGGATGGACGATGACGGCATGGCAGACCGATGGATGTTCGGGGTACAGCGCTTTTTGTACTCGCAGTGGGCCACGATGTTCGCGTTCGGTCAGACGGGTCGTGCCAGCATCGTCGATGAAGCCGAGCGATAACTGGGCTTGCCAGTGGCTGCGGGTGGTGGAGGGTGATGAGCTGGCGTCGGGCATGTCGGGTGTCGGGTGGTTGGTGCTGGTAAGGATTAGCAGTATATGTGCCAACTGAGTGCCAACCGCGAATGTGCGATCAGCAATTTTCCCGCCAATTCCAGTGCATGAACGCCTCGCGATGGTGCGGGCCAGTGCCGAGATTGCGCTGACTGTGAGATTGCGCACGAATGCCGTGTCATCCGTTGTTATGATGACGTTCCTTTTTCTGCTGCGGCCCGTCATCCATGTTCGATTTCCTCTTCAAGCGCAAACCTAAAACTCCGCCAACCCCTGTTGTTATCGCTGCGCCGGCTCCGGTTGCACCGACTGCTGCGCGCGAAGCGGCGATTACCGCTGCGCGCGCACTGCAACACGACGAAGCGGCCAGTGTCGCCTTTCTGGTCGCATGTGAATTCGCCGATGCTCGCTTGCTCGCTGCGCAAGCAGTGCACTCGGTGCCTGCCTTGCAGCAGGTGCTGGCGGCCATGCGCAACACTGACCGGCGGGTTGCCAAGCTGATGCAGACGCGGCTCGACCAGCTTGATGCACAGCGCAAGCTGCTGGCGCTGGCCACGAGTTGCATCGCCGACGCCGACCGGTTGGCAACCGGGGCGGCATTGACGCCCAATCAGGTCAGTGAGCTGGATCGCCGCTGGCAAGCACTGAAGCTGGTGCCGGAAACCGAGCAACAAGCGTTCGCGACAATCCGCGCTACGCTGGGCAATCGCCTCGCGGCGCAAGCCACTTTGCAACGTGCCGTTATCGATACGCTGGCGCAATTGCGTGCGTTGCCCGGCGAGCAAACACCTGAGGTCGTGCGCGCTACCCTGGACACGCTGGAGGCATTACTTGCGACGTGTCGTCTGTCTGCGGACATCGCCGTCGTCCCGAAACATTTGCTGGTCCAGTGCGACGAAGCCGCACAGGCATTGCGCACGTCGCTGGTGGTGATCGAGCAGCGCCACGCCGCGTCGCTGGCGCGTTTGGCTCTGCTGGAAGACTGGGAAGCGGCGGCGCCCGAGTCGTTGCAGGAATCGACGCTGCGACGCGGCTGGCAAGGTGAGGTCGCGCCAGAGTGGCAGCAGCGTTTCGATACCCTGTTACAGCGTGTGATTGCTGCCCGTCCTGTCAAAGTGATACCGGTCGTTTCCGACTTGCCGGTGTCTGACCAGAAGCCCGTTTTTATTGCCGCGTTGCAGGCGATGGAGCAGGCGCTGGACGAGGGCAGTTTGCAAATTGCTGCCGAAGCAGACAAGCGCTTGCGGACACTTGATCTGGCCGCGTTGCGCCCGAGCGAAGCGCAGACTGCGCAACTGTCGCGCTTGCGCGCCGAGCTGGGTCGTCTTCAAGGCTGGGCGCGCTGGGGTGGTAATGTCTCGCGGGAAGAGTTGCAGAAGGCGGCCGAAGCCTTGCCGGAGCAAGCACTGGCAATTGCCGAACTGGCGAAAAAAATTGGCAGCCTGCGCGAGCGCTGGAAGTCGCTGGATGTGTCGGCAGGTTCTGCGCCGAAGGAACTCTGGCATGGCTTCGATGCGGCTTGCACGGCGGCCTACGCACCGGTCGCCGAGCACTTCGGCAAACTGGCCGAAGAACGGCAGGCCAACGTCGGGATCGCCTCCGAGATGATCGCGGATATGCAGCGCAGTGCCGACGCGTTGGTCGGTGTTGATCAACCTGACTGGAAAGCGGTGGCGTTGTTTTGCCAACGTAGCCTGCAAAGCTGGCAGCGTCTGGGACCGACCGAGCGCAAGGAAAAAAAGCGTCTTGATACCGAATTTAATGCCGTGTTGCAGCGCCTGCGCGCCCCCTTGGACGCTGTCCGTGCTGATGAGATCCGCGAGCGTGAGCAGATGATTGCTGACGTGACAGCCCTGTCGGCCAGTGATCGCGGTGCGCTTGATACGTTGCGTGGGCTGCAAGATCGCTGGCAAGAGCGGGCGAAGGCTTTGCCGCTGGAGCGCAATGATGAGCAGGCGCTGTGGACAAGTTTTCGCGCGGCTTGCGATACGGTTTTTGCGCGTCGCAAGGAAGCAGCTTCCGAAGCCGACGCAGGCCGGCAAGACAACCTGCACGCAAAAGAAGCGTTATGTCTTGCGCTGGAACAGGCCGGCGCACTGGCCATTCCTCAGGTGGTCAACCTGCTGCGGGATACAGGCACCGCATGGCATCAAGCTGGCCCCGTGCCGCGCGCAGCAGAAACTACGATCGACACGCGTTACCGACAGGCCGTGGCCGCCTTGCAGCAGCAAGTCGATCACGCACAGCGCGCCGGCGATGCGCTTGCCAAACAAGCGATTCTGGCCAAGCTGCAGTTGTGCCAGCAAGTCGAGTCCGCGCTGGTAGGCGGCGTTGATACGGCTGCGCTGCAGGATCAGTGGCAAGCATTGCCGTCCTTGGCTGCGCCGTTCGAGCAGGCGCTGGGCCAGCGTTTTGGACAGGCGCAAGTCGCGGTGCAGCAGGCCGATACGGACTACGCAGTGACACTTGAAGCCAACCGGGCCGTATTGGGCCGAGAGTTGTTGCGGATGGAAATCGTGTTGTCTCTGGATAGCCCCGCTGAACTGATGCGCGAACGGTTGCAATTGCAGGTCGAGGTTTTGCAAGCGGCACTCAAGTCCGGGCAACCGGTGGCAACCGAGCAGCAAATGCTGGTGGCTTTGTGTAACTTGCCGGCACTGACGGATGGTGCGGCGACGGCGCGATTGCAACGCGTTCTGGAACGGGTGCTGTAAGTGGCGAAAGGGCATTAGTCGACGCAAGTTTGGCTCTGCCCTTGGCCCCGTTTTGTGTCGATATTGCTGGACAGTTACCGTGAGTCCCGTAGGGTGGGCACGG
>JBLHLW010000086.1:0-13774 GCA_047621345.1 Minisyncoccia bacterium
AACAAGCCAGGCAGCGGGATCATGAACAGCATGAAAAATAACGGGAACCACATCACGCGCAGGCCGCTACGGCCGCATTTGATCAGCACGATGGCTGCCAACAGAACGATGAACGAGCCGATTTCAAAAATCGAAAATTGCTGTGAGCGGCCAAGAATATAAAGTACCAGACCCAGCAGGAACAACGTCCAGCCCAATACCGGAGAGGATTTTCCTGCGCCCTGCGCGATCATCATGGACCAGTTACGGTAGATCAACCAGAGCGCCAATCCAAAAATGATGGGCCCGTGCGCTTGTTCTTCCGTTGACCATATTCCCGTGAACAAATCGTAGAACGTCGGTGCGTACAGTACGAGCAAGCCGATCGCAATTGGCAGCCATTCCGGAATGGCTGCTTTCCACCATGGCGCATGAACAGTTGTAGGCATGGTGGCTGTCTGCATCAGAAGTCCAGAACGACAGAACCAACCACTTCGGCACCGTAGCGGGCGAGCTGTTCGGCTACTTCACGAATGTCTTCCACGCCGGTCTTGTTCTTGCGGACGACCAACAGGACGCCACCGGCGCGTGCGGCAACTGCCAACGCATCTGCGCCGACTGAAAATGCCGACACGTCGTAGAGGATGACGTCGTAATTGAGGCCCAGGCTTTGGTCGAGATCCTTGAATGAAGGACGACTTACCAGCTCTTGCGGATTCGGTGGCAATGTTCCGGAGCAGAGTACGGATAAGTCTACGAACGAGTCAACCTTGGAAATGGCATTGAGGTCGGCGCGACCACTCAAGATATCGGACAGACCCTGCCGGGCAGACAGATCGAACACCTCTTGCTGACGCGGGTTGCGCAAGTTTGCATCCACCAGCAGCGTTTTTTCTCCCAGCTGCGAGAACACGACCGCCAGATTTGACGCAAACAGGCTAGCGCCGTCTTCTGGATTGATGCTGGCGATGACGAGCGATTTGTGTCCGTTGGCAAACCAGCGCAACATCAACTGACTCCGGATGGCCCGCAGGGTTTCTACTTCCGGGCTGAACGGGTGGTAGGCAGCGACCAGCTCGGGCGCAAAATTGCCTTTTCCATGCTGAAGATAGGGATAGTCAAACTGCGTTGCCAGGACACTCTGGATATCCGTTTCGGTAATCAGTCCTAAACTTTTTGCGGCTTCTCCAAAGCGCTGGCCAGTCTCTTTTTGCAAGCGCAAGATACGCTCGGCATCTTCTGGCGTGATCTTGCCATTGTCTAGCAGTACGCGACCGATATTGCGTTCGCTGCCGTTGCGCTCGTGGCTGCTATCGTGCGGATCGGTTAATGCCAGTGGGTTGCTCAATTGGTTCATAGTCATCTTTATCGTTCAACCCAGGTTCATCGTGTGTCGCAGGGAGCGACGGCCAAATCCGAAGCGGCGGTGCTGCGGTTTCTTGCCGACTACCATTTCGCCCATCACGGGGATGCCTAGTAGGTCTGTCAAATCGCTGGTTGACCGCACCTTACGATCGATGATTTCGGCAACGACACCCAAACCAATACCTAGCATCAGACCGAGAAACACCGAAAGAACTGCCAGCAGCGGCACTCTCGGACTCGATGGCACCAGCGGTGGCCTTGCTGGATTGAGTATTGAGATATCCGCCTGGCCAAAGCTGGCTTCCAGCGAAGTCTGGGTTAGGCGCAACGAGGCCGCTTCATAGGCGCGCTGGGCTGCGGCAGCTTCGTTACTCAGTACCTTTAGTTGGTCACGCAAGCCATTGAGCTGCACCACCTTCACACGTTGTGCGGCAAGTGCTGCTCGTAACTCTGCCGAGCGCTGTTGCTGGATGCGTGCTGAGCCGGCAATGGCACTGGATGCCGCCGCTGTTTGTTCATTGAGATTGGAGCGTAACTTTTCAACTTCAGACAGGGCTGCCTGGTACTGCGGGTGGTTCACGCCGAGGCGTTGCGAGAGATCTGCAAGCTTTGCTTCTGCTGCCAACAAGCTGGATTTAAGCCCTGCAATCAGCGAATTATTAAAGATATCTGGAGCGGTATTCGCGTTTGTCACGGTCTGTTGCTGGCGCGAGTTGGCTTCCATCGTCATGCCTTGGGCGGCGACTAGCTGGCTCGATAACTCATTGAGTCGTGCCGACTCGACATCGAGCCGACCGTCTGCATTGTCAATGTTGTTAGCCTTTTGATAGGTAGACAGTTTGTTTTGTGCTGCTTCAAACTCATCGCGCAACAGCTTGATCTGCTGGTCAAAGTAGACCGACGACTGTTTTGCAGGCTCGACGCGTAGTCTGATTGTTGTCTGGATGTAGGCTTCTGCAAATGCATTTGCAATCGTTGAAGCAAATTGTGGATCGGCACCCTTGAAACTGAGGTCGAGCACGCCGCTATTGGTCGCCGATGGTTCGGGTAGGATTCCTCGCTGCAGCAAGCTGGCCAGCCAGTTCCGAATGTTACCTGCTCCGTCGGTTGCCTCCAGATACTGTGCTTGAACCACTGGACTCTCTGCCAGTTTGAGTTTATCGACCACTTGCAACGCGACATTCTCGTTGGTGATGATATCGATCTGCGTTGCCATGTATGCGGCCATCAATGGGCCGGACGTGGTCAGACCTGTCACAGGGTCCTGCCCTTTGTAATTCAACAGCAATGACGTCGTTGCCTTGTAGCTTTTGGGCAAAAGCAAGGTAATGGTCATGGTAATCGCTACGACCGCAACCAACGTGACCAAAATAATCAGGTAGCGTGCCCGTAGCACTAGCAGAAACTGGGAGAAATTCATGTTGCCTTTCGAGCGTACAGGGTCATCCAATGCGATTTGAAAATGCGGTCTGTTGCCGCCGGCTTGATCCTACTTTTAGAACATGCTTTCTTTGACGAACACCACATCGTCGACTTGCACCAGATCATCCATCTTGGCATCGAGTTCGGTCATCTTGCCGCTAGCATCACGACGCTTCACGCGGATACCACGCTCGGTACCACGCGGGCTAAGTCCGCCACCGGCCGACAGGGCTTGCAGTACGGTCATGTCGCGTTCGAGGCGGAAGAAACCGGCGCGCTGCACTTCACCGTAGATGTAAAAGCGCGGGGCGCGCTCGACATAGACGACGTCGTTGCTGGTTAGCTCAAGGTTTTTGTTGAAGTCGCCGGAACGCATCATTTCGACTAGGTCGATGGCTTCCTTGGTGGTCTTCCCGTCGCGAGTACGCACTAGGGTGACGATGTCGCCACCGTCGGGGCCGATTCCGCCGGCCAATGCCAGGATGTCAGTGAGTGTGCGGGTGCCGTCGATCGGGTAGCGGCCGGGACGGGTTACTTGGCCTAGCACCGAGACTTGCTGACTTTGCAGCACGGTCACCAGCAGGTTGACTTGCGGCTTGCGCAAAAATCCACCCGTTTCAAGCATGCTGGCGATTTTCTTTTCGGCTTCGGATGCGGCCAGGCCGCCGATGGCGACTTCACCGATCAAGGGAAAACTGATACTGCCAGTTTGGCTGACGCGGGTTTCCAGGCTGAGGTCGGGATTACCGAAGACGGAGACTTTGATCACGTCGCCAGGGCCGAGCAGGATGTCGGCTGCGGCGACACTATTGACGTTGAACGCCATCGTCAGTGCCATCAGCCAGAGTGCGATTTTTTTCATGGTGTACCTTGCGATGTCATGTTGACCTGCACTGTGTGCGGGTCAACTGGGTTACTTGAGTCCGGCTACGCCACGCGCCATGTTGTCGGCTTTTGTGGTGCTGTCGGTTGCGGTACTTGCTGCTGGCGCTGCCACTGGGGCGGCGGCTGCCTTGTCTTTTTCACCATCGGCCTTGTTCAGATATTCCACTTTGGCAATCGATCGCAAGCGTGCCAGTTCGGCCTTGGCGGTTTCCTGATTTTTCTGGTTACGCAGGTATTGCTCGATTTGCGGCGCTGCGGCTTCAGCCGTGACCGGGCTTTCCTTGATGTCGTTGAGGCCGACCAACAAGCTGCGGTCGTTTTCTTTGATGACGAACAGCTGGCCTTTTTTCATGGTCTGCAATTTGGTGACCAGCGGTGGTGGCAGGTCGGCGGTGGTGCGGCTGACCTGGTTGCGGGCGTACTGGACTTTATTGCTGTCGAGCCAGACCGCCACTTCATCGAGTGACTTGGCGTTATCGATTATCGCGCGCAGCGGGTCGCTGAAGTCTTTGGTGGCGATGACCAGTTGTTGCATGTCAAACGATTTGCGCTGAGTAAAGAATTCGGGGTGCTTGGCGAAGTAATCGTCGATTTCGGATTTGGTTGGCTGGGCGGTCTTGGCAACACGGCCTTGCAAGTAGGCTTGCGCGAGGATCTGGGCCTTGGCGCGCTCGATGGCTTGCATGACTTTAGGGTCGCGGTCGAGTTTGTTGGTGGCGGCTTCGTTGAGTAGCAGTTGCCGGTCTACCAATGCCTCGAGCACTTGCTTACGGGCGGTCTCTTGGGCTTCAGGGGTTGCTTGTGGTGCGGTACGTCCCAGCTCTTCATTGAGTTGCAAGACGGTGATTTCTTCCCCGTCGACCCGCACTAGCGACTGGCTGGCTTCTTTTTTCTTGTCGCCGCCGCAGGCTGATAAGCCTAGCGTCACTATTAAGACCAATGCACCGTGTACCAAGTAGGATTTATTCATTTTTGAGGACTGCTTAGCCTTGAGGAAAGTCAAAATAACTTTGTTTAAAGTGCAATCATTATATATACGACAACTGCTCCGTCGCGAACAAAACTGAAACTACCTTTTGTCAGCTAACCAATTCGGATTTAGGTGCTTACTTTTCTCTGCTTACTGCAACTTGGTTGCACCAGCCTTTTCTTTACGACCGATTGACTGCAGCGCGACGAACCCGATCACTAGTAGTCCAAGCATCCCGGTTTCTGGCATCGGGAGCGCTGGGACGTTGGCTGCTGTTTTATGGTATGCCGATTTCATCGCTGACAAGTTGGTGCCGATCATACCTGCCAAATGGTCGCTTGACACCGCATTAAATGACCCTGCCTCTGCTTTCGCGGAACTATTTTCAGCGACTGAAACGGGCTGGTTTTTTTGGCTGAAGGAATCGGGATGGCGACTTTCTGTCGCGCTGATTTTGATTATTGGTACGCTTGCGGTGGCAATTCCAGCGATACCAAAAATGAGTACGGCGGCACATAGTTGTAATTTGTTCATCTGGCAGGCCTCTTGTAGGGTGCTGCTTGCTTGACAACCTTGGAGGGTGGCGATTGTATTTCGCGGCTCGCGAGTTGGCTTGGAATATTAGGTTTTTGTTGCACTGCATTAATTAAAAATTTGTTAGTTCTGAGGATGTTTATTAAGCATTACTCTGACCAAATTTAAGTGTTTTGACTTTACACAAGCATATTGCCAGTGTCAATTGAGAGATATCAATCTAACAATTTATAACATTCTAGGTGAGGATTGCTGGTGCAGTGCAGCATTTTTCGGTTTTGTCGAATTGTTGTTGGTTAGTTGTGTGGTGTGGTGTGCTGGGATCGGGCTTGTTGGGTGGGTGTGGTTGGTTGTGCCTGCGCGATTGGTGGAATTGGCTAGCGGCTGTGCGGCGCGCGCGTGGGCACGGTGGGGCTGTGCCCACCCTACGGACAGCGATGCTGTATTGGATGGTTACCGTCTGTTGTGGCCGCGGCCGCGTGCTGGGAACGTTGGTGGATTCGGGTTATTCGGTGGGGCATTCGCGTGGGCACGGCATTTTGTGCTCACGCGCGTGTGCCGGGAGTGTTGGCCAATTCTGAGTGTTCGGTGGTGCATTCGCGTGGGCACGGTGATGCTGTGCCCACCCTACGAGCGGGTCTGTTCTGTACCGGCCCAGTCGGATGGGTAGTGCCCGTTGTTGATGTAGCGGTGGATGGTGGAATAGGGCCATGCTGCAGCGGTTTTTACTAGGTTATGTTTTACGGGGTTGTGATGAATGTAGTCGACATGTTTCGCGAAATCGTCTTCGTTGCGGAGCCGATGCTCAAGGAATCGCCGCTGCCATAGGGTGGCTTCACGGTGTTTTTTCTTTGATGGCGAGATGAGATCTTGACGGTGATATTGCTCTCGGCATGCTTTTGATACGTAGCTTTTTATTAGTCGCCAACGTGAAGAGAAATCCGCATCACCGTCGGGTAATGTCCAGATGCAGTGCAAGTGGTCTGGCAACAATATCCAGGCGTCGATGACAAATGGACGGTTTTTACGGACTATGCCAATGGCGTTTTTCAGGGCATGGCGAATGGGTTCGTCACAGAGGATTGATCGACGCTGATAAGCGACTACGGTAAAGAAATAGCTCCCGCCAGATTGCAGGGAGCGACGATAGCGCGACATGGCATCTCCTTCGTTTGGAGGATTGTGTCCGGCGCAACAGGGGGCGAGGGAGATTGAGTCGGGGCACTCAACGTTATCGTTGGAATGCGGGGACGATCCGGCTTAAACACCACATAGGCGACTTAATCGCCATAAATTGACACTTACGGCGTCTTTTTTTGTGAATTGGCGAACGGAGGTGTTGCGCGCGCGTGGGCCAATTCAGGTTGTTCGGTGGTGCATTCGCGTGGGCACGATGACCCCGTGCCCACCCTACGGGTGAGTAGGGTGGGCACGGCATTTTGTGCCCACGCGGGCGAGCTGGGAGCGTTGGCCAATTCTGGTTGTTCGGTGGTGCATTCGCGTGGGCACGATGAACCTGTGCCCACCCTACTTAATAGGCGTTATCGCGTTTTAGGACGACCTTGATGGTTCGGAAAATGATCCAGAAGTCCAGGGCTAGCGACCAGCTGCGCAGGTAGTCTAGGTCTAGCTCGATGCGGGCTTCCATTTTGTCGAGGGTGTCGGTTTCGCCGCGCATGCCGTTGACCTGCGCCCAGCCGGTAATGCCGGGCTTGACCTTGTGCCGCAGCATGTAGCCCTTGATCTGCTTGCGATACAGCTCGTTGTGGGCAACCGCATGCGGGCGCGGGCCGACGATGCTCATCCGGCCTTGCAGCACGTTGATAAATTGCGGTAACTCGTCGAGCGAACTGCGCCGCAGGAAGCCGCCGATCGGTGTCAGGCGCGAATCATTTTTTTGGGCCTGGACGACGACGGCGCCGGTGTCGTGGATTTTCATTGAGCGAAATTTGTAGATGATGATCTCTTCGCCGTTCAAGCCGTACCGCAGTTGCTTGAAAATCACCGGCCCCGGTGACGTTAGCTTGATGGCGATGGCGATACCGATCATGATCGGTGTGAGCAGCAGCTGAATGAGCGTGGCTAATACAATATCGCTGGTCCGTTTGACGACGCTGTTAAATCCGGTGAACGGTGTCTCGCAAATGGCTACGACCGGCACGCCGCCGACATTATCGAAACGCGCCTGCATGAGGTCGAAGACGTAAATGTCCGGCAAGAAATAAATTGAAGCGGTGGTGTCCTGGAGCTCATCAATCAGTTTGCGGATGCGCGGCTGGGCCGACATCGGTTGGCTGATGAAGATCATCTGGATGGCATGTTGCCGGACGTAATCAGCAATGTCGGTCATCTTGCCCAGCATCTTGAATTCGTTCTCGCCGTCGTGGCGCTGGGCGCTGCGATCGTCAAAAAAACCATGCACCGCCATGAACAAGTCCGGATAGTCGGCGATGCGGCTGGCCAGCTTGAGTCCCGGCGGATTGGCGCCGACGATGACGACCGAGCGTACTTCACCGTCATTGCGCAAGTTCGAGGCGATATGTCGCAACGTCAGATGACTGGCCAGCAGTGCCAATGGCGTCACAGAGAACCAGATCAGGATGACCTGCTTCGAAAAGCGATAGCTCAGTCCTGTGATATGCCCGATAAACAGCAACATCGCGACGATGATGATCCAGCCGACCAAGATGCCGCGCGTGTAGGCAATCAGACGACCACTGCGCCAGGTGCGATACAGGTCAATTTGTTCGTAGACGTACGAGGATACGAAGAAGGCGATGATGGCTAGCACCAGGTAGTAGCCTGTGAAAACCTCCTGGTGCAACAGCGTTAGCCCGTACAGCAGGCTGAGGATAATGAAAGGGTCGAGCAGCCGCTTGAAGAACGAGACTAAAGGGGTGTTATTGATGGTCATCGGCTGGCCGTGATCAGAAGGCGTAACGGGTGCTGAGCGTCACACCATTTGACGTGAAATTTCCCTGCTGAAAATTAGTCGATTGTTCGGTGCGGTATGCATTCAGACTAATGCTCCACTTGCGTGTCGGGATGTAATTCGCACCGACTGAGATGTTGCGGTACGAGTCAGATCGCGTAGACAATTGCAAGGTCGGTAATGCCGGTGTTCCGTCATATTTTCGTTTTACGGTACTGGCGTTGGCCGACAGTTGCACCTTTGACGTCAAGTCCCAGGTTGACCCGAGGCTCACGCCGTTGTTGAGGGTAAAGCTGGCAGTCGTGTCATCGACCGATCCAATTTCACGATAAACGTTCGCAGTGAGTGCTATCTTGCTGGTGAGCGCATAGTTGGCGATCAGACGGGCATTGGGCCCACTGAAGTCGCGATCGGTAAATGCTGCATGCTTGCGCTCCACCCAGCCACCCAAAAATTGCAAGCGTGTCTTGCCACTGGCAATCCAGTCGATCTTGCCTTTGAATTCATTTTGGGAGTAGTCATTACCGATTCTGAACTGATTGAATTGACCGACCAATTCGGGAAATTTGTAGGCGCCCGTCGAATGGCCGGCCTGGAGTCCGATGCTTCCGCTTCCCGCGCTGAGGTAATCGATACCGATTTCTTCGGCATTAACATTACGATCATTGGCGCGCTGTGACTCGAGTGCATAAGCCAATTGGTCGCGGGTCATTTTTCCGCGCACTTGCCAACTTGGATGAAAGCGCCATGCCCCATCAAAAAACACCTGTTTCTGAGTTCGCAAGTTACGCTCTTGTGTGACGAAACCGCGGTCCGGGCTCAATGCTTCGGCATAGCTAGCACCGATATTGCCGGTAATCCTGCTTCCAATTTGCCAATCCAGTTTGACCAGCGCGTTCTTGCCGTCGTTGTCCAACTGAGTGAACCGATCGTAATTGGAACGGCTCAAGCCTAAGTTGGCAATCAGGTGCTGCTGGCTGATCTGCTTGTCGATATTGATGCCAGCCGACATGACACGATATGTATCAGCGAGGCTGTCGATGCCTAGCGCTCTGCCTTGCTCCGCACTGCTCAGTCCATAGACGTTGTCGTTATGGGCATAGGACAAGCCTACATATGGCTGAAAAACATCCTCTGGATTAGCCACCGCATTCGTGCAAAACAGCGCACAAACCGCCATCGTCAGCGGAGCCAGCAACGGCAGAGGAATCAAGGCAGGCGATGAAAGACGAAGCATAGTAATGATTTCCAGAAATTCACCGCTTGACGGGTTAGTGGCCAGCGGTATTGTTGTTAGCGAAGAGGGAGATATCTACTGTCACTCACGGCGCATTTTACGCTGTGATCCTCCACAGACTTCAGTTATGTGAACGTATTACCAATACTCCCAGCGCCCGGTCGTAATCACCCACAAACCCAATAGCCCGTTCGTGACACCATGCGCGATTATCGGGGACCAGAGTGTGCGGCTACGCACATACAACAAGTTATAGGCGATCCCTGCAACAAGTCCAGCCAGCCACAGGTTGTGCTCGACCGCAAACAGTACAGCCGTGATGGCAAAGGCTTTCAGGCCAACCGATGCAGGATTTACCTGCAGGAAGTCAGGCCTGACCAGCCAGCGCATTAGAAAGGAGCGCCAGAATAGCTCTTCCATGACCGGCACGACCAAGGCCGCTCCCGCGAGACGGATGGCGATCAGTCCCCACTCCATCTCGCCATCGGGCCCGTGCGGTTGGTAACCAACAGTGGGCGCCGCTACCGTCATCCAGTCCGCGCTTAAATTGATCCATGCCACGAAGACGGCGATACCAACGGCAATGGCGATGACCCAGTTGCGTGCGTTGCGCGTGGATGGCCACACCAGTTCGACATACTCGCGCCGCCAAAACCACAGCAGGGCAACAATCAGGACAATTTTGAGCGGATATAGCCAGCGTAACTCCATCGCAGACCATCCCAGTCGTGTGAACAGATCGGCAATGGCAATGAAGAGGATGTAGGTAGCGAACGGTGCAATGCGGGCAAGGGACGAACGATCAAACATCGGGGGCGCCACTCAGCGGATTGCAGCAAACAGAAAACAGATTAGGCATGGCGCTGGCGAGAAATTCGTCGAAGCGCCATGCTGCAACAAAGAAGCTACTTTGGCAAGGTACGTATGAGTCCCTTGATCCCCATCAATTTACAGTTTGAGGCGTGCCCGCGCAGCATCGTATTCGGCTTTCAAACGTGCAACCATCTCAGCGACCGTCACCACGTCGTCCATCAAGCCCACGCCTTGACCGGCGCCCCAGATATCGCGCCATGCTTTGGCGCTGCCGGAGCCGAAGTTCATGGCGGTCTTGTCGGCAACCGGCAGGTTGTCGGGATCGAGGCCGGCGGCAACAATGGATTTTTTCAGGTAGTTGCCGTGCACACCGGTAAACAGGTTGGTGTAGACGATATCGGCCGCGCTGGATTCGACGATGGCCTGGCGATAGGCATCATCGACATTCGATTCTTTGGTCGCGAGCCAGCGCGAACCAATGTAGGCAAAGTCCGCACCCATGGCTTGCGCCGCTAGCACCGCGTCGCCGGTGGCGATCGAGCCGGACAGGGCGATCGGACCACTGAAGAACTTACGTACTTCGCCGACCAGTGCGAAGGGCGACAACGCACCGGCGTGACCGCCAGCACCAGCGGCGACCAGAATGAGGCCATCGACACCGGCTTCGAGCGCCTTTTGTGCATGGCGAATCGAAATGATGTCATGCAGCACGATGCCGCCGTAGCTGTGGATGGCGTCCATCATTTCTTTGGGCGGCGCGCGCAGGCTGGAAATGATGATCGGGATCTGGTGCTTGACGCACATCTCGACGTCGTGCGCGAGGCGGTCGTTGGATTGGTGGACGATCTGGTTGACGGCAACCGGGCCTACCAGCGCCTGCGGATTGGCCAGCTTGTAGGCGGCGAGGTCCGCCTTGATGTCGGTCAGCCAGGTATCGAGCAGCGCGGCCGGGCGGGCGTTGAGCGCGGGAAACGAGCCGACAATGCCGGCCTTGCACTGCGCGGTGACGAGCGCCGGACCACTGGCGATGAATAACGGCGAGCCGATGACCGGCAGACTCAGGTTTTGCAACGCAACGGGCAGTGCCATGACGACCTCACGGGTAGGGGGTGGAAAAACAGTGGTCGATTATAGGCCGGAAACGGATTAAAAAAGTACGGTCGTGCTAGATTGAATCGTCTAGTTTTGGCGGAAGTCGGGATAGCCTTTTTTGAAAGACGTCAGCTTTTGGCCCACTGTGGCAGATATTCTTGAACCGCCTCCTCGACGGCCTTCGCCTGCAGCGCATCCCGTCTCCGCTTGAGCGGGTCCCTTTCTGGCAAAGCGCTCATCCATTTTTTGAAGCGAACGAATGCCATCGGTGCCAGCGTATTCATTCGTGCCATAGCGCCATTCGTCGCTACGATGACCGCAGAAAATCGGGGCGCATCAATCAGTTCCTGCGCACGTGGTGCTTGTACCACCCAAAAATCACCTCCGTCGTCGCTCAGCCTGATCGGATGGGGGGCGTCGGCAACTTGCTTGCGTCGAAGAATATCGACCTCAAAGCCGTCTTTATTGACGGCGGTATATTTTTGCGAATCCCTGATCCGGAAAGTTGCATCAACCTTGCGCAGCACACCCAACATCGAACTGTCGACTTGACGCAATGCCGTATCGAAGACCAATCGCTTGCGCACATCCCAAAGCAGATCAATATCCCGCGTGGCGACTGCGTCATCGGCAAAGGTAATGCCGGCTGCCGATTCATACGCATACAGCGCATGCGTTCCCACCACGCGAAAATGTTCGCTCAGACGCGTGGTGGATAGACGATTGAGAATGTCGACGATCAGCGGGTTGACGCGTCCGACGCGCAGTGCACGGTTCATTCTCTTGTGCCGAGCCAGTGATGCCGTCAAACCGGCGAGTCGTTGCCGCGACATTTCTTTTCGCTGCAGGAATTTGGCATATATCGCCTCGGTTTCCGGCATGCGCCGCCCAAGACTTCTTTCGCTCCCGGAGGCACTGGTTCTCACCAGATAGCTTTCGTCAGGTGAGGCAGTCGAACCCTTGTGCCAATACATGCCCCCACGCACTTGCTCTGCCTCGGCGAGCGCCTCTTCATGCGCTTCGAAAACAGACACGGCATCAATATATTGACGCATGGCATCGGCAGTTCGCTCTGACATAGGTTGGCTTTCGGTATTTTTTGGAGTTTTTTAAAAATATACCGAAACATGAATAATATCAACTGGTTAGACTATGGAATCACGCGAGGAAACCGACCTCACGCAATCCGCTCTCCCGCCTTCCACGTCTCCAGCACCACCGGTATGCCCTCCACCACCCGCACTCGCAAAAAATCCGCGCGCAACCCGACGGCAATTTCACCACGATCGTCCAGACCCACCAGCCGTGCGGGATTGCGCGAGACCGTTGCGATGGCTTGCGGCAGGCTCAAGCCGTCTTGTTGCAACAGAAACGCGGCGTGCAACAAGCTGGCAGGGACGTAATCCGATGACAGCACATCGAGCAAACCGGCCTGCGCCAGCTCGGCGGCGGCGATGTTGCCCGAATGCGAGCCACCGCGCACCCGGTTTGGCGCACCCATGATGATGCCCAATCCCTGTGCACGCGCGGCGCGGGCGGCCACCAGCGTGGTCGGGAATTCGGACATCGTCACGCCGTCGCTGTGTCCCTCGGTCACGTGCTCCGGTGTGGTGTCATCATGCGAAGCGAGCGGTACCGGAATAGACCGTGCATGGCAGCGCGCGACGACGGCGCGGCGATTGGCATCGGCATAACGGACCTGACGCTCGAGCATGCCGTCGAGCATGTCGGTAACTTTTTGATCACTCCAGCCGCGCTTGCCGGTGATGAACGTGCGGTAGTGGTCGAAGTCACTCCATTGGCGCTGACCCGGCGTATGGTCCATCAGCGAGACCATCCTCAGCAGCGGATCGTCGACCAGTGGCTCGAACAATTCCAGCAGGTCTCGGGACGCCAATTCCAGTCGCAGATGCAAAAAATGGTCGGCCCGCAGGACGCCGGCTTGTTGCGCCTGGTGCAAACCGGCGACGCAACTGGCCAGAGTTTGCATGCGCATGCTGTCGGGATCAATGTCGCCGACGGCGATCGCATCGAGTACTGTGGTGATGCCGGCGGCAGCGACCTGCGCATCATGCGCGATGATCGCGGGGATGACTGGCCATGCCACTTTCGGTCGCGGCATCAGGTGCTTTTCGAGGTTGTCGGTGTGCAGCTCGACCAGCCCGGGCAGCAACAGATCGCCTTGCCAGTCGTGTCCTTCGTGGCCATTGCTGCCGGGCTGCAGCGCGCTGATGCGCTGACCACTGAACGCGAGTGCGCCCGGAAGTTGTTGCGTCGCGGTGATCAGGATGGCGTTGCGGATCAGGGTCATGGAGTGTGAAATTATTGAGGACGGAAGGACGGTAGCATGATCGCGGCGAATTTCTTCGGCTAGGATCACGCACCGATTCATTTTTTGACTGGTCAAGATGTCACTTTCTCCTGCTGATGCTCCCATACGCTATGCCATTTATTTTGCTCCGGCGCGCGCGTCGCTCTGGTGGCAGGCTGGTTGCCGCTGGCTGGGACGCGATCCGGAATGCCGGATTAGCGGTCTCGATGCGAC
>JBLHLW010000087.1:0-12822 GCA_047621345.1 Minisyncoccia bacterium
GATGATGTACGTCAACCTGATCTGGATCTGGGGTCACCCGGAGGTCTACATCCTGATCTTGCCGGCCTTTGGCGTGTTCTCCGAAATCGTTGCCACTTTTTCTAGCAAGCGCATTTTCGGCTACACATCGATGGTGTACGCGACACTGGTCATTACGATCTTGTCGTACCTGGTATGGCTGCATCACTTTTTCACGATGGGTTCGGGAGCCAGCGTCAATTCGTTCTTCGGGATTACGACGATGATTATTTCGATCCCGACCGGGGCGAAGATTTTCAACTGGCTGTTCACGATGTACCGTGGTCGCATCCGTTTCGAGGTCCCAATGTTGTGGACGATCGGCTTCATGATCACCTTCGTCATCGGCGGTATGACCGGCGTGTTGCTGGCAGTGCCTGCAGCCGACTTCGTATTGCATAACAGCCTGTTCCTGATTGCGCACTTCCATAACGTGATCATCGGTGGTGTCGTGTTCGGCATGTTTGCCGGTATCAACTACTGGTTCCCGAAAGCTTTCGGTTACAAGCTTGATTCGTACTGGGGCAAATGGTCGTTCTGGTTGTGGACGATTGGTTTCTACTTCGCGTTCATGCCGTTGTATGTGCTGGGCCTGATGGGTGTCACACGTCGTCTGAGCCGTTTCGAAGATCCGTCGTTGCAGATCTGGTTCCAGATTGCCGCCTTCGGTGCCGTGCTGATCGCGTTAGGTATCGCTGCCTTCATCATTCAGTTGGTCGTCAGCTACATCCGTCGTAAAGAACTGGGCGATTTCACTGGTGATCCATGGGGTGGTCGTACGCTGGAATGGTCGACCTCGTCGCCACCACCGTCGTATAACTTCGCCTTCACGCCAAAGGTCTATGACACGGATGCCTGGACCGACATGAAGCAAAACGGCTATGTCCGTCCGCTGACAGGTTTCCTGCCTATCCACATGCCAAAAAATACGGCAGCAGGTTTCCTGATTGCGTTGCTCAGTGCGGCGATCGGATTTGCCCTGATCTGGCATATGTGGCTGGTGGCTGGCATGACCTTCGGCATGATGATTGCCGGGATCATTGCTCACACCTTTAACACCAAGCGCGACTTTTATATCCCGGCTGCCGAAGTCACCCGGATCGAAGATAACCGTACAAGATTGCTGACTAACCATGCGTAATACAGTGACTTCTCCCTCCACCGACAGCACGCGGTACTACGTGCTGGAGCATCACCCGGAGAACGGGACGACGCTCGGTTTCTGGCTGTACCTGATGAGCGATTGCCTGGTGTTCGCCTGCCTGTTTGCGGTGTACGCCGTTCTCGGCAGGAACTACGCGGGAGGCCCCACCGGGGCCGAGCTGTTCAACTTGCCGTTGGTGGCGCTCAACACGGCGTTTCTGCTGGTGTCATCGATCACGTATGGCTTTGCGATGCTGGAAATGCAGCGCAAACGGGTACGCAGCACATTGATCTGGCTCGCTGTCACGGGCTTGATCGGGGTCGGCTTTATCGGTCTCGAAATGTACGAATTTATCCATCTGATCCGTGAAGGTGCGGGTCCGCAGCGCAGCGGTTTTCTGACAGCCTTCTTCACGCTGGTCGGCACCCACGGCTTGCACGTGCTGTTCGGTATTATCTGGCTGGTCACGCTGATGGTGCAGATTGGTGCTCGTGGTCTGACAACGGAAAATACACGTCGCTTGATGTGCCTGTCGATGTTTTGGCATTTCCTTGACGTAGTCTGGATCGGCGTCTTTACCTTTGTTTATCTGATGGGAGTCCTGCCGTGAGTGCGACACATAACCACACGCCGGCCCACGCCGGCGGTCATCAAGAGCACGACGAAAGTCACCACACCCATGCCGATCACGGCTCCGTGAAAAGTTACCTGACTGGCTTCATTCTGGCCGTGATCCTGACGGCGATTCCGTTCTGGATCGTGCTGGGTAAAGTTTTCGAGAGTTCGAGTACGACGGCACTAGTCGTCCTTGGGTTTGCGGCAGTGCAGATCGTCGTCCACATGGTGTACTTCCTGCACATGAACACCAGGTCGGAAGGTGGCTGGTCAATTCTTGCGCTGATCTTTACGACGATACTGGTTGTCATCATGCTGAGCGGCTCGATCTGGGTCATGTACCACCTCAATAACAACATGATGCCGGGGATGATGCCCGATACCACGGGTGAGACCGTGACCGGTTCCCTGCCAAAACCGCCAGCGATGCACTCCATGGAGGGCATGAAAGGCATGGACGGCATGAAAGGAATGGAAGGTATGAACGACATGCCGGCCACGCCAGCTGCACCGAAGGCTCCTTGATGTCGTCGCGCACCGCAGGAATGAGGATCGCCACAACGATATGTTCGTTGTGAGTCAGGCAGAGGGCAGGCCGGCGTCCCGCTCAAGGGCAGGCAAACTGCTGCTGCTCGTGTGCGCGGGCGTGATTTTTTTAAGCTTGCTGGCACTGGGTAGTTGGCAGGTGGTTCGTTTGCAGTGGAAGCTTGATCTGATCGCTCGTGTCGATGCGCGGGTCAAGGCGCCCGTCGTCGAGGCGCCTGCCTCGCCCGCCTGGTCCGGCGTGACAGCGGCGTCGGATGAATATCGCCATGTGAGTGTCACCGGCCAGTTCCTGTTTGGCCGCACGGTGCGAGTGCAAGCTGTCACCGAGCGTGGCAGCGGCTTCTGGCTGCTCACGCCTTTGCGGCGTGCGAGCGGTGACGTGGTGCTCATTAATCGCGGTTATGTGCCTGCGCGGACGGGGGACTGGCTGCCAGGAGCCGGTCTCGTTACGCCCGATGCGCTTGATCGCACCGGTGCGATGACGACCGTTACAGGCCTACTGCGCATCAGCGAAAAAGACGGCGCTTTTTTGCGCAATAATGATCCGGCCAACAATCGCTGGTACTCACGGGATGTGAGCGCAATCGCAGCTGCAAGTGGATTAGCCAGTGCAGTTGGTCCCGTTGCGCCGTATTTTGTAGATGCGGATGTGGTCAGCGCCGGTCGGCGCGCCGACGACCCGTCCGGCGACATCCCGGTCGGTGGGCTAACGGTGATTGCCTTCCACAATAGCCACCTTGTTTATGCAATTACCTGGTTCACACTAGCGTTAATGTTGGGTGGTGCAGTGGGCTGGAGCGTACGTGAAGAGCGACGTTTGCGCCACTCCAGCACGTTCGTTGCGGATCACCTAGACTGAAGCCATGAACCTGACCCGTATCGCTGATATTTCGGAAAGCTTGCAAGCTCTGGCGACGCCATTGGGTACGTCCCGTACCGAGAGCAACGCTGGCCATAGCAACATGCTGTTGCTAATCCAGTTGCGCTGGATCGCTGTGGTGGGGCAGATCACCACCATCGCTGTCGTCATCTTTGGTTTCCATATCGCGTTGCCGTTACCCGATTTGTTGAAAGTGCTTGCTTGCCTGGTGCTGTTCAATATCGCCAGCTACTTGCGCTGGCGCGTATCGCGGGTGGTGACCAACCGTGAGCTATTTCTTGCGTTGCTAGTTGACGCAGCCACATTAACGGGGTTGTTGTACCTGACCGGCGGCACCACCAATCCGTTTGCCTTCCTTTACTTGTTGCAGGTCATCCTTGGCGCGGTCCTGCTTGAAGTGTGGTCAACCTGGGTGTTTGTCGGTATCACCAGCATTTGTCTGGCTTGTCTGTCGCTGTATGCAAAACCGTTGATCCTGACGACCGGACCGGTTAGCGGTTTATCCGACTTGTATATTCAAGGCATGCTGTTGTGCTTTGCCATCAATGCCAGCCTGCTGGTATTTTTTGTCAGCCGAATTAACCGCAACTTGCGCAGTGGCGCTGCGCAATTGGCTGATCTGCGCCAGCATGCTGCCGAAGAGGCCCACATTGTTCGTATGGGATTGCTGGCATCCGGAGCGGCACATGAGCTTGGCACGCCGTTGGCGACACTGTCAGTGATTCTCGGCGACTGGCGGCGCATGCCGGAGTTTAAAAAAAACAGCCAGTTACTCGATGAGCTTGGTGAGATGCAAGCGCAGCTAAAGCGCTGCAAGACCATTGTGAGTGGCGTGTTGATGTCAGCAGGAGAAGCCCGTAGCGAATCATCGATCAAGACGACGCTGTGTACCTTTCTTGATGAACTGATTCTTGAATGGCGCGCTACCCGTCCGGTAGTGGTGCTCGATTACAGCAACCACATCGAACAGGACATGCCGGTGGTGTTCGATTCGGCACTCAAGCAGATGATTTGCAATGTGCTTGACAATGCCTTTGAGGCGTCACCGACTTGGCTACGATTTGAGGCCATGCGGGAAGACGGTGCGTTGCGACTCGTTGTCACGGATGCCGGGCCGGGTTTTCCGGCGCCGATGCTGACGCACTTTGGCAAACCCTACCAGTCGACCAAGGGGCGGCCGGGCGGCGGTCTTGGATTGTTTTTTTCCGTGAACGTCGTGCGCAAACTAGGCGGTGTGGTGCACGCCAGGAACCTGGCTCAGGGTGGGGCGCTGGTGCAAGCTACGCTTCCGTTAGCGGCAATCAGCCTTGAGTAATCCTGATGAAAGTGCGATGCCATTGGTGCGCCAACTGCTGATTATTGAAGACGATGCAGTCTTCGCTCGTACACTCGGACGCTCGTTCGAGCGACGTGGTTATACCGTCTTCCTTGCCAATACCCTGGACGGCGCAAAGCTGCTGGTGACGCAGCATGCATTCGGATACGCAGTGGTCGATTTGAAGCTCGACGGCATCTCATCGGGACTCGATTGCGTGCGGATGCTTAATCTGCATGATCCGACGATTCTGGTGGTGGTGTTGACCGGCTTTGCCAGCATTGTCACCGTGGTGGAAGCCATCAAGCTCGGTGCCTGCCAGTACCTCGCCAAACCATCCAATACCGACGATATCGAAGCCGCATTCGGCAACATCGCCGGCAAAACCGACGTCAGTCTGACAAACCGGTCGACCTCGATCAAGACCCTTGAATGGGAGCACATTCACGACGCATTGCGCGAGTCGAATTTCAATATTTCGGAAGCGGCACGCCGGCTTGGCATGCACCGCCGTACGCTTGCGCGCAAGCTGGAAAAACAGCGCGTCAAATAAGCTGTTGTCGCGATCATGCCGCGTTAAAAATACCCATTACAAGAATTGATGCCTGGCTTTGAAGTCGGATGTCAATTTATGTCACCTTGTTCTTCAGCATGGAACCATGTGTCTTTCGTTGCCACAGATTAATAATTAAAGCGTTGAATATAATGTTGGATTAATTATTATTTCCTCTATAACTATTTTTCGAATGACAAAACACGATATAAATTTATAAATTTTTTAATAAATTCAACATGTGATGGTGATATTCAAGGCGATAGGAATTACCATGCTTTCCACCGTACTACCTCGAGTAACAGTTCCGCGGATTAACGCCAGCACCAACACTCATGCCGCCGTGCCTCACGATCTGATTTGTGGGATCGATGCGGTTCGCGCATGCGGTGCAGAACACGGTATTGTTGGCAGTCATCTGTCCATCTTGTCTGATCTTGCGACAAGAGATGATGTGGTATTTGGATTTCGTCCCGTTAATTCGCTAGCAACACAATTGCTTGAACAAGGTTATCCGACCAAAAATCTTCACATCAAAGGTAAAAGTGCGGACTGGGGACCCATGGCGGGGTTTATTCCGGTTCAGCAAAAATTGAGTAAGCTTGCAGGGGTGGAAAATGAATTCAAAAAAATAAAAAAATCGGATGCTGAAGTCAGTGGGTGCATCGAAAAAGGACATGCTGTCAGCATGCCGCTAGCGATTAATAAAGCACGATTGGACATGTTATTAGCAGGGAAAGCCATCACCACAATAAAAAAAAATAATGAGGGAGTGGACATTACGGTTACAAAAGACGGGTTTATTCACGAATTTACCGGCAAGTTGTCGGGCTCGACTGCTGCCCCGGAATATGCGATATCGCACTTGGGCAAGCCAGTGCATGTTCTCGCTACACCAAGTGGGGGCGAGCAGGAGCCACGTCCAATGACAGCTGACTACGACCTCCTATTGTTTGCGGTACCGCTGGATCAACTTTCCAGTCAGGATAGCTACAGAGATCCTATTGCTTCTAACCACAAAGAGCCTAGCGCTTCAGGTCGCGTGTTGTCGGCGAAATTAGTTCAAGTATCGAAAAATAACAAGACCAAGCTGTCCTTGAATAAAGAAAATAGGTCTCCGACTGAGAATAGCGATAAAGGAAAGTCAAAGGCGCTTCGGATTAGTACTGAAGCTATTAAATCAGACAGCGACCTGGGGATTATTTCACCAAGACTGAAAAAATTTATCCCGGAAATAAACAAAGCATTAGGACGTACTAGCGACAATGATATTGTTCAGCACGGAGCAGATACGCAGAATCCTTACTCTGAATTAACCGAAAACTATCCAAGCGTGATTTTCCTCCCTAAGCGATTGGAGCCGTTTCGCGGTGTCGTTATGGTAAGAAACAAGGAGGAATCGATCCAGATTTTCAAAGCCATTAAGGACAGTGGGTTTCAATTTTTTGGCAATAATATATGGGAGAAGGCAATGCCGGCGAAGGTTTTTCGCCGTTCGTCGTTTGACGCTGCGCGACGGATACTCCAAAATAATCCGCTGTTGGAGAGGGTTGATTTCTAACTCGTTGTTGGTTTTCTATATTGACGCGATTGGCCGGAGAGGTCCACATCGACGCCTATGCTATGTGTTGAGTGCCTCTGGCTAAATGAGCTATTTGCCTGCCTATAGATAGAGATAATTCGTCCAGCAAACAAAAAGGGCTACAAGCCGAAACTTGTAACCCCTTGATTCTATTGGTCGGGACGGAGTGATTCGAACACTCGACCCCGTGCACCCCATGCACGTACGCTACCAGGCTGCGCTACGCCCCGACTGAGCTCGGAGTATAGCAGAGCAAGTCGGCATGCCGCCATGACGGCACGCTATTTTGTGCGGCCAGCCTACAGCCGAAATTCCTTTATCATGGGCATCACCCGACAGCCTGCACGCGTGTTAGCCGTCTCCGCTCCCTCCTTTCATGAATCGACCTCCATGCCATTCAAGATCAGCCACCAGTTCGATGCCGGCGCCATCGAGATCATTTCCGCAACTAACCCGCAACAGATCGATCTGCACATCCGTAAAGACAGCCATGCCGACTTCGCACAGTGGTTTTATTTTCGTTTGCAGGGCGCGCGCGGCGAAGCCTGCCAGATGCGTTTTCTCAATGCCGGTCAAGCGACTTTTCCAGGCGGTTGGGAAAACTACCAGGCCGTTGCCAGTTACGATCGCGAGAGCTGGTTCCGTGTGCCAACCACGTTCGATGGCCAGGTCATGACAATTGCCCATACGCCGGAGCGTGACAGCGTCTACTATGCGTATTTCGAACCTTATTCGTGGGAGCGTCATCTGCAGTTGCTCGGTGACGCAGAGGCATCACCACTGGCCCGCATCCTCGATCTGGGCACGACACTTGAGGGCAGGGACGTCAATGCCATCGTCATCGGTAACCCGGCCGCCGCTAAAAAAATCTGGGTCATCGCGCGTCAGCATCCCGGCGAAACGATGGCCGAATGGTGTGTTGAAGGTATGGTTGGTGCATTACTGGATCCTGATAATCCGGTCGCTGTAGCATTGCTCGACAAGGCCGTGGTGTACATCGTACCCAACATGAATCCGGATGGCTCTGTGCGCGGTAACTTGCGGACTAACGCCGCCGGTGCCAACCTCAATCGAGAATGGATGACGCCGTCGCTGGCCAGCAGCCCGGAAGTGCTGGGCGTCAGGGCGAAGATCCACGAAACCGGCTGCGATCTGTTTCTCGATCTGCATGGCGACGAAGCGCTGCCGTACGTATTTGTCGCCGGTAGCGAAATGCTGGAAGAGTTTAGCGCCGAGCAGGCCAGCGCACAGCAGCGATTTATTGATTGCTTTGTGCAGGCTAGCCCGGACTTCCAGACCAAGTTTGGATACGGCACCGGCAAATACCGTGCCGAAGTGCTGAAGCTGGCATCGAAGTACGTGGCACATCACTTCAAGTGCGTGTCGCTGACGCTTGAAATGCCGTTTAAGGACAATGCCAACAACCCCGATGCCCGCATTGGTTGGGACGGGGACCGCAGTGCGCAACTCGGTGCAGCAATCTTGGTGCCTATGCTCGATGCGATGTAGACCTTAGCGAGCGGTCGACTTGCTGCCTGCACAAGTCGTCGCTAGTTATTGGAAAGTATCCATCTTGGCCAATACGGTGTTTTCCCGGTCGGTGCGCAGGCGCGTAGCGATGTCGTCTGGAGAGAACTAAGATGACAGAGGTGCGACGGGTGCCCTCAAATTACTGTTTTTTCCATTTGCTGCGCCGAGAGCATCAGTGCATGCACTGCCCGTTCGAACAGCGGTGCGGCTTCGCTAAAACCGACTCGGCCCAAGCCGAGTAGACGCAGGAACATCCGCACACTCATCATCGACGGCGCTGGGTGGCCCTCTATTTGTAGCAGTAATGTCGTGCTCTCCTGATCGATCCAGTGGAGCCGACCGGAGCCGGGAATCGTCCCGAGCGTGATATCGATGGCGACACCACTGCGCAGCCGACCAAGGACGTCATCGATATCAGCTTGGTTAGAGATCGGTGAGGTTGGTGCCGGGTCCTGTTCCAGTATCGGATCGAGCAACTCCAATGCGGCATCGGTCTCTTGCAAGGCCTCGGTAAGAAACCCGTCGTGATGCGGATCGCCGTTGACTTGAATCGACGAAACGGCTGGTGACGCATCGGCAACGGCGTTCACTTTTTCGGTGAACGCAGCGAACTGTAGTCGCACAGTTTCTAGCAGCAGGTCTGGTCCTCCCGCGTCGCTACCGCGCAGTGCTCGGCTGTGGACGTCGACCAGCCAGTTCAGCACCGCCAGTCGTTCAATACCAGTCATGTTCTCTTGCAGCATGCCCTCGCGCAATGTGCCGACCAAGCCGGGCAACATGCTGATTAGCTTGCTGCGCTGTGCCGGTGTGTTCTTGGGAATGATGCTCCACAGCAGGTCTGGTACCAGTTGGCGGAAACGTGCCGCTGTTGTGACTATCCCGCGATCAGCCCGTTCAGCGTGTTCGATAACGCGTACCCAGGTTGTCGTCAGGAAATCATGCAGGAACGGATCGATGGTCAGTCCGCTCAGTCCTTGCGCGAGCCCGGCACTCAGGCGGGCAAAGCGCAAGGTGCGGCTTTGGGCTTTTTCGAGCGCCTGAACGGCTAGATCGATTGGGCTGTCACAACCGCGTAGCTCTTGCGCAATGAAGACGTCGAACTGCTCCAGCATCTCGGTAAATACCCGCGCAGTATCGCTGCGGTCGGAAAGCAAGGTGTCGACAATGCGGCTAATTTCGGTACTCGCGCGACCGCCACCCGGGTCGATCTGCTGAAGACTGATCGAGATCGACCCGATCCGGTTCACCAGCAAGCGCGCTGGGTGATGTTTGTGGGTCAGCAGCGTGCTTTCTCGTAGGGCAATTTTAAGAACGAGAAATTGCAGACGCCCGAGCTGGGCACGCACTTCGGCCGGTATCTGTGAATCGCGCAGGATGAATTCGAACAGCATGGCGACGACATCGATGGTCATTTGCTCGTGGCTGTCGTCAGTCGCGGCGCTGAGTGCTTCACGCTGCTCGAAAATCAGGTTGCGCAGGTCGCCGTCAGCCAATGCCATCTGTTCGGCCAGCGGGACCGCATCGGCGATCAGCGCGTCGAGCGATTCGTGCAACGGAGCACTGACGGCGCGGTTGCCGGATGGATCAAAAGGATCGGTCATGTCGACAGGTTCTCTTGCTGGCGATAGAGGAGTCGGAGCGCCGGAGAATAATTTTTGCAGCGCGACGACTAGTCCTTGTGTCCCTGGCCAGCCTTTGTTGCTGTTCGCATGGCCGGCAGCAGATGTTCTTTCCGCCGTGTCCGGGCCGGCCGGTGCTTGATCAAACCGGTCTTTGCTTGCTGCAAACGGTCGGGCAATTTGTCGCACCATGTCGACCAACTGTTCTATCCGGTTGCGCGGCGTGGCATTCGACTGGGGACGTGTTCCCGAATCGAACTGCTGCGGATTCATGGCATTGGACGCGGATTCGGCACTCTCGCCGTTGGCGCTGGCATCAGGCGTTTTCTCGATGCGCAGCGGCAATTGGGCGGCGATACCATGGCCGGCCAGGTATTGATTCACGACATCGTAGATTGTCGGGATTTCGCTGCGCATGTCTTCGGCCAGTTGGTCGAACAGCGTGGCATTGATATCCGTTGGCTGGCCGAGATGATCGATGGCATTGGCCATTGCGCGTGAAACGAGGAATGGGCGGAATGGGTTTTCGCGTTCGTTGATGCGGTCCTGCTCGAACAGGATCGCGATACGGATATTAAGGTCGCGTAACTGGCCCTCTGCGGCATGTCGGAAACGCGCGGTGACCTCGTTAATGCGCAGCAAATCCTCATGCTCAGTAGTATCGAGAAGCGTCAGGCCGTTCGTGTTGTAGCTGTCAGTAAAAGACGGTCGAAAGATGCTGTAAGTGGTCTGAAAACTGCGATTGAGTAACTGGTCCATGCTGTGGCGCATGTGCTGGACCAGTGCACTTTGGTCTTTTCGGAATAGACCGTGAGCACCCAACAAGCGGCGCTGGTCCGCGGCTGAAAAGGTGGCTTCTGCGATCCGTAACAAGGTAGCGCATGCGCGTGGCAAAGCCCTGTCAACTGCCAGTAAGAATGCGCTCAGGAACTGTTCGCGGGTAGTCGTGAGTAGTGCATCGCGATCCATGTGTTGCCCGGTAATCAATGCGCTAGCAGTTTCGCTGAAGACGCAGCACGTTTATCAATGGAAATGGGGCGTGCCTTGTGGCGCATCTTCGGGCATTTCAGCGTGGACCAGTTCGGCATTCGGATCCGGGAACAACGGCGCACCGCAGTCATCACAGAATTCGAGAGGAAAGCGTTCCGGGTGGTGAGTAATCCGTGTCACACCAGCATCGCGCAAGAGCGTGGTGATTTCTTCAAGCGGCGTTGGATGCGGTACTTCACCAGCGGCCAGGCGCTGCAAGGGCAGTTCGGCCGGATCGCCCATGTCTTCTTCATCCTCCTCGCCATAGAGCGGCCAGACGACGCCATAAACTACTTCGCCCTCGTTACCGGTACTGAAACCGATTCGGTATTCGTCGGCGCGGCCATTGATGGTGTCTTCGCCGAAGCTGCCGATGCTGGCCTGCAGATCGCGCACTTCGATGGACAGCGTGTGGTGCAGGAAATGCACGGCGGCGTTGATTGAGGCCGGACGAATTTGCCGGTCACCTTCGCGACAGGCGACGTAATACGCTTCGGGTAACAGTAACTCGATGCCGCAGCCGGGCAATAGTCGTGTCACGCTTGGTAATGCCTGTGCTTGCCACTGGGCCAGCGCGAGGTCGCGGTCGTCAAGGTTAATCGATGCTTGCCAGCGCATCAGTGGAGCACCTGCCGGCACGACGACAGTCGCCAGCAGGTAGCGGGTGTCGGCCAGGAAGGGGGCGGTTTCCGGCACGCTGACGGGAGTACGCAAGACCGTATTCTTGAGGGCTGCCTGAGCCAGTCGGTGTGTCACTGTCCAGGTTTCGACATGCGAACGCGGTAGCTGATCGATCGCAAACAGCGTTGGCGCCATCGCCATCTTGACGTCGGGAGCGAGGACGTGGGCATGCAGGTGGGCGCTCAGTGTCAGGACGATATCCGCCGGAATAGGGCCGGAGGCAATCGAAAAGCGCGTCCACGCCAGTACCGGTACGGCGAGTAACAACGCGTCGTAGAGTTGGTCGTCATACTCCAGCACGGCTGATTCACTATTGGCTTCGGCTGCTTCCATCAGCACGTCGTAAGCCATTGCATCCGACTGAAATAGCAGATCAAGGGCGCCATCGAGAGTGTCTTGATGATCGGCTTTGAGTAGCTTTTGCAGTAACGCGTCGAGCTGACTTTCCCAGCCGCGCTCTTCGATGCGGCTCGATGACAGCACGATGGCCGAGGCAAAAGTTGCCAGACGCTGGCCGTCGGCAGAAAGTTTGTGAGAACCGGGTTTGTTTAGACGACGCATGGGGGCTAGTTGGAGTGACTGGAACGGAATACTGCATTGTAGAGGATTCACGTCGCTGATAGGGCAGCTCAGGGCGATCGGTTTATACGGTTTATCGCGGATTGTTTTCTGCTCGAAAAAAACGTCGGGCCAGCCGGTCGTTTTGCACTGCATGAGCCTGAAACGGATTATGCGGCCAGCAACTGGCACAAGAGAAATGCCTGTCAGTGACGTCGGGTGCAATAACCGAAGGGCATTGCACCGAATGGATTGACTGCGGTAGCTGATTCCATGTGTACTCCGCCACGACCAAGCCGGTAGCGGCCCGGCAGCCGGTGTCTTCTTTTTGCTTCGCCAAAAAGAAGACTCCAAGAAAAAGGCGACCGTGAAGCGACTGCCCTGCGGGTTCCCAAAAGCCGGAGCCAGGCAGGGGGAAGGCCGCAAACTCGCTACGCTCAAACAATGCGGCCTTCTTATCCCCTGTCTGACTCCGACTTTTGGCAGCTGCTTCAATGCGGGGTACGTCAAAAACTACGTCAACTTCAACTTCAACTTCAAAATCAACCGCAACCGCAACCGCAACCGCAACCGCAACCGCAACCGCAACCGCAACCCGTAGGGTGGGCACGGCTTTATGTGCCCACGCGTGCGAACCGAAAACGTCCGTCAATTCGGTAACTGATCCCGTATGTACTCCGTCATGACCAAGCCGGGGGCGGCCCGGCAGCCGGTCCCTTCTTTTTGCTTCGCCAAAAAGAAGTAACCAAGAA
>JBLHLW010000088.1:0-12556 GCA_047621345.1 Minisyncoccia bacterium
GAGCGGATTGTAGTAAAGCGGTGTCGCCAGTTCGGTCGGATCGTTTGCCATGATGTCTGACTCCTGCGTCAAGCCGCTGCAGGAGCGTGTCCTTTCAGTTGTTGTATCAGTTGTCCAGTCAGCGTCGTCTGGAGTTGTTCGACCGTTGCGTTGCTGCCCAGGCTGCGCATGTCGATGGTGCGCAGTCCTGCGTAACCGCACGGGTTGATCCACGAAAACGGCGTGAGATCCATCGCCACGTTCAGCGATACCCCATGATAAGTGCAGCCATTGACCCGGACTTTCAAGCCAAGCGCCGCAATTTTGGCACCTTCGAACTGGCCATCGGCAAGGTAAATTCCGGGGGCACCGTCTTTGCGCTGGCCGTTCAGATTATACGCGGCCAAGGTATCAATCACCGCTTGCTCGATGCCATGTACGAACTCGCGCGCCAGCAGGCGGCGGTCGCTGCGCTGACGACGCAAGTCGATCAGCAAATACACGATGACCTGCCCCGGTCCGTGATACGTGACTTCGCCGCCGCGATCAGTCTGGACCACGGCGATGCCGTGTGCATCGAGTACGTGGGACGGATCAGCGCCCAGTCCCAGCGTGAAGACCGGGTCGTGCGTGACTAGCCAGAGCTGGTCCGTACTGTCGGCAGTGCGGGTGTCGGTGTAGGCGCGCATGGCGCGCAACGTGGTGTCGTAGTCTTCGTGACCGCGTTGAACGATAAGGGGAGTCGGCATGTCGTGAGTGTAACGAAAAAAAAGCACCGCCGGATTTCACCGGAGGTGCTTGTTTTCAGGATGGTGCAATCAGTTGCGTTTACTGAGCAGGTGGCTGAGCAGATACCCGACGCCGGCGGCGATGGCCAGTGCGGTGACGGGTTTCTGGCGCACGTAAGTGCGGCAGTCTTCGACCAGACGCTCTTGCGCATCCATCAGTTGCTCGCTGCGATGCGCGACGGTGTCAGCGGTTGAGCTGGCAACGCTCATCAGCTTTTCGACCGCCTGATGGGCGCCGACAGTGAATCGGTCGACGGCTGGATGGGCGATCTCGGCGGCCTTGGTGATCGCTTCTTGCGCTGCGTTGCTGACCTGATCGATGCTGCGGTCGGCCGTGGCACCATTTTTTGTGATGGCGGTGTTGATGTTGTCGTTGGAATTCATGTTTTTATCCTTGAATAAATTGAATTAAATTTTGCCTCATTACGGGTTGGCCTCAGCCGTATTCGCTGCAGTAGACGAAAGCGATGGAGGCAAGTTACCACCTTCGCCCTCCCATGTGGTGAGCTGTTTTCTGCTCAGCCGACTGTCACGCCTTAGCGCATTCTTGTTGGATTTTGCGATGATGTAGGCGAGTCCCCAGCCGACGAGTCCCAATGTAATGGCGAGTGTACGATTTGTCATGATATTTGCTCCGGGTTATCCGTCAGGCAGAATTGAACCAGTATCGTAGCGTTTTGACAGGGCTCGGCCTATAGGACAGTGACTGATGGTCTTGTAGGAAGAGAAGAAAAACCACAAGTCATTTCCCCGTCGTGTTCGTCGTTACAGGCTGATGCGCTCACCTTTCTGTGCCTTCCATTCCTGCTCGAAATGGAGTGCGTCTTCTTCGTTACGAGCAGTGACGCCCATCAGGATGCCGCCATCGCGGATGCCGGCTTCGTAATGCGTGACCCGTTCTTCGGGGAGACCCCAGCCGATCAGCGCGCCGACCAGTCCACCGGTGACGCTACCAGCGCCGGCGCCGGCGATGGCCGCGGCGATGGGGCCTGCGACGACCAGTCCCAGACCGGGTAGTACCAGCGTGGTGCCAATCGCCGCGATGGCTGCGGCAATGGCGCCTAGTGTCCCGCCGATCGCGCCACCAATGCCGGCACCTTCTGCTGCCTTGCTGCCGAGTTCGGTAGTCAGTGTGCTGTCGTCCGGGAAGTGACGCAGGCGGGTGTCGTCCGACATCACCACATTGACGTCGTCCCGGTGGTAGCCGCGCTCGGCGATTGTGGTGTAGGCGTGCTCTGCGCTATCGCGGTCATGGAACAGGGCGGTGACGATGCGGGAGGAGTTGTCGTTGTTCAGAGCCATGGAGGTTCCTTTCGTCGAGGGCTAAAGATAGAGCGCCCAATAGTAAAGCGGATGCGGGAATACGTTCTCGGTACAGAGGAAGATGGTTGCCGATGTCACTGCCACTGGCAGGCTGGCCATCCAGCTGATGTCGCGTAACAGCATGATGATCTCCGGTTGGCGCTCGGGATTGCGTTCACCAGTATAGACAGGGGAGTGCCGTTTTACCATCAAATCCGCGCCAGACGCACGAAGGGAAGCGGTCGAAGCAGCGCCGAAAAGGTCATGCCGGTAATGCGAGTAACACGGTGATGCGGCAGCCCTGCTGTATCTGGCTGTGCAGGTCTAGCCGCGCTGGTAGGTGGGCGGCGCGTTCGCGCATCAAGCGCAATCCATGACTACGTTGCCAATCTAGCCCGGCCAGATTGAAGCCGCAGCCGTTGTCTTCAATGCTGAGGCGGCATTGTTGATTGTCCGTGCTCAGCGCGACCTGTACCTGACAAGTTCCGGCATGGCGTTCGATATTGGAAAAACTTTCTTGCAGCAACCGGAACAGGCACTGCACCGATTCTAGCGACAAGTCCGGTTCGGGACCGCTGACCGAGAGCGTACAAGGCGTTTCGGTGCGAATACTGAATGCATCAAGGTAATCGGCCAGTATGGCGTGCAAGCCCAACGCCTCGAGCGCTATAGGGCGCAACTGGTGCTGGAGGCGGCGTGCCGTGTGCGTGATGCCGCTTAGCAGGGCATTGCTTTTAATCCATTGCTCAGTGATCCGCAGATCGCTGCCGGCAGCGCTCTGCCGTTCGATCAACGCCAGGCGCATGGCCAGCGCGGTCAGCGATGAGCCGAGCTGGTCATGGACTTCGTCGGCCAGCACATCGTGTTGTCGTTGCTGTTCGGCGTCGAGCCAGGCCATCAGTTCCTGCAAGTCGGCCAGCTGTCGCTGAAGAGAGGAGATGGAGTCGGGAGCTGTCATGTTGGCTTCTGAATTGCTTCTGAATTGCTTCTGAATTAATAAGCAGCGGCTTGCGTGGCCACGAATGCGAGCAGCATGTCGGCATCGAGCGGCTTGACCAGATGATGGTCAAAGCCCGCCGCCTGTGAACGCTGCTTGTCGTTGGCATTGCCATAGCCGGTCGCGGCGACCAGAATGACTTTGCGCTGGCCGGTAATTTGGCGCAGGGCCGGTGCCAGTTGGTAGCCATTCATATCGGGTAAGCCGATATCGGACAGGATTAGCTGGGGTTCGAATTGTGCGGTCAGCGCTAGCGCAGTCGCGCTATTGGTCGCGGTGCGGACGTCGTAGTCCATCAGTTCCAGCAAGGCTGCCATCGACTCGTTGGCATCTTCATTGTCGTCAATGAGCAGAATTCGGAAGCTCTGTCGCGGTGGCGTGCTTGATTCCATGTCTTGTTCCTTAGTTGTTGGCGCCGGCAACCGGCGGCGATAACCGGAGAAATACTGCGCCGTCGGGGAAGCGGGAACGGGCGGGTCGCGACATGAGGTCGCTCACGGAGGCCGGTCGGTGAGCGAGTTGTTGGTGGTGGTGGCGAAACTGTCGCCATCGCAAAGTAGTGATGCATTTAATGCATAAACAGGTAAATCACCAGCAGTATGACAGCGGGAACGCCTAGCAGCCAGCCGAGTAGGTATTTGCCCATGATGCGTCCGATGCGCCGATTCATTAAACGATGCAATAAATCTTAACAGTCGTTTTTCGTGCGATCTATAAGACAGCAACTGAAGCCGGTGTAGGAAAACATGACACTACCGCGCAGGGGGGCAGGATTTTGCGCTAGTCGGCAGTCTGGAGATAGCCTATTCGGAGAGATCACGACATCCTTAGAGCACCATCTTCACCATCGGATGCGAACTTAGCGCACGGTACAGGTCATCAAGTTGCTCCCGGCTAGTGGCGCGCACCGTTACCGTCAGGCCGAGGTAGTTGCCCTTTGTCGACGGCCGCTGTTCCAGCTTGTGATGGCCGAACTCCGGATCGAACTGCATGACCACCTCGACGATGGTCGAAGCGAAATGCTCATGCATTGCTCCCATCACCTTGATCGGAAAATCACTGGGATAGTCGATCAGGCTGGCAGGAGTTTCCGGTGTTGTGGTCATGGTGTGGCTCTCGAGAAAAAGGTCAGGCCGCCTTGGCATTCTGATAGGCGGCATACAGTTTCGCATAGATGGGGCCGGGCACGCCCTTTCCAACCGGCAGGCCATCGATCGTCGCCACAGGCAGGACTTCCTTGGTGGCCGAAGTCAGCAACACTTCATCGGCGGCAAAGACTTCGTCACGCGTGATGCGACGCGCGCTCAGAGTAATGCCACCGGCGGCGCATAGCTCTTCGATCAGCCCGTAACGGATGCCTTCGAGGATCAGGTTGTCTTTCGGCGGCCCCATGACTTCACCGTCCTTGACGATCCAGACATTCGATGAAGACGCTTCGGTCAGGAAGCCCTCTCTGAACTGAATCGATTCGACCGCATCGTGCTCGGCGGCATTTTGTGCTGCCAGCACATTGCCCAAGAGCGAAATCGATTTGATTTCGCAACGCAGCCAGCGCTTGTCTTCCATCGACACGCAGGCCACACCTGCTTGCCGCATTGCTGCAGACGGCAGCACGATCGGATTGGTCATGATGAACACTGTTGGCGTAACGTCTTTCGGAAAAGCATGAGCACGTTTGGCGACGCCGCGCGTAATGTGCAGGTAGACCATCTGGTCATCGACTGGATGGGCGCTGACAACCTGATCGATCAGCGCCATCCATTCGGATTGGGTGTGCGGATTGGTGATGCCGACAGAGGCCAGACTGCGGAACAGTCGTGCCATATGATGCTCTGCGCGGAACAGTTTGCGCTGGTAAATCGGGATCACCTCATAAATGCCGTCGCCAAAAATGAAGCCGCGGTCGAGCACCGGAATTTTTGCTTCGGATAGCGGCGTCATGTCGCCATTCAGATAAACGAGGGGATCATGCATTGCAGGCTTTCGGTGGGAACAGTAGGGCACTATTCTTGCACGACAAGTGCGCCTTCCTTATGCAAAATCAGCATCGGGAGATGCGGAACCAGGTTGCTAGTAAGTGGCGCGACCGATGGTAGTTTTACCAGTTTGACAAAACCCGGACATCGGTTAATCTTCTCTGCATTCACCCATCAGAGGATTGAAAAAATGAGACTCCACCTGTTTGCTGTTGCCGCCCTGCTGTGCAGCGCCGCCGTGATTTCCGCTCCGGCGGCTATTGCCAAAGATATCCGCATCGCCCATGTCTACGACAAGACTGGCCCGCTGGAAGCCTATGCCAAACAGACGCAGGTCGGTCTGCTGATGGGGCTCGATTACGCCACTGGCGGCACCATGACTGTCAACGGCAACAAGATCGTACTGATCGAAAAAGACACGCAGGGCAAACCCGATGTCGCCAAGTCCCAGCTCGCAGCGGCCTATGCCGATGACAAGGCCGATATGGCGGTCGGGCCAACCGGTTCCGGGGTGGCACTGGCGATGTTGCCTGTAGCTGAAGAGTACAAAAAAATACTGCTAGTCGAGCCTGCCGTGGCCGACGCCATCACCGGTGATAAATGGAATCGCTACATTTTCCGAACTGGTCGTAACTCGTCGCAAGATGCGATCTCGAACGCGGTCGCGCTCGACAAGCAGGGCGTGACGATTGCCACACTGGCGCAGGATTATGCCTTCGGCAGGGATGGCGTCAAAGCCTTCCGCGAGACGTTGAAGAACGCAAAAATTGTTCACGAAGAATACCTGCCCACCAGCACCACCGACTTCACCGCCGGTGCCCAGCGCCTGTTCGATGCGTTGAAAGACAAGCCCGGTCGCAAGGTCATCTTTATTATCTGGGCGGGTGCCGGCAACCCGTTCAAGATCGCTGACCTCGACCCGAAACGCTATGGCATCGAGATCGCCACCGGCGGCAATATCCTGCCAGCGATGGTGGCCTACAAGAACTTCCCCGGCATGGAAGGCGCGACCTATTACTACTTTGGAATTCCAAAAAATCCGGTCAACAACTGGCTGGTGTCCGAGCATTACAAACGCTACAAAACGCCACCCGACTTCTTCACTGCCGGCGGCATGGCGGCGGGTATCGCGCTGGTCGAAGCACTGAAAAAAACCAAGGGTGATACCAGTACCGAAAAGCTGATCACGGCCATGGAAGGCATGAGCTTCGAGACGCCCAAAGGCAAGATGACTTTCCGCGCGGAAGATCATCAGGCGCTGCAATCGATGTACCACTTCAAGATCAAGGTCGATCCGGCCTTCCCGTGGGGTGTGCCGGAACTGGTGCGCGAGATCGGCATCGACGAAATGAAGCTGCCGATCCGCAACAAGCGTTAAATTCGACGCAATGATTTCTCTGGAAACCCGCGACCTGACGATCCGCTTCGGCGGCCATGTCGCGGTCAATGCGGTCACGTGTGCGTTCGAGTCCGGTACGCTGACGGCCATCGTCGGGCCGAACGGCGCCGGAAAAACCACTTACTTCAATCTGATTTCAGGCCAACTTAAAGCGAGTTCCGGGCAAGTGCTGCTACACGGACGCGACCTGTCGGCACTCTCGGCGCCGGCGCGCGCGCATGCCGGACTCGGGCGTGCGTTCCAACTGACTAGCCTGTTCCCGAATCTCAGTGTGCTGGAAAATATCCGGCTGGCGCTGCAATCGCGCCAGCGTCTCGGACTCGACTTGTGGCATGTCTGGTCGCATCACCGGGGCCTTATCGAGCGCGCCGAGCAGGTGCTCGAGAGCGTTGCGCTGACTGCACGACGCGACCAACCGGCGGCGGCCTTGCCCCATGGCGACCAGCGCAAGCTCGAAGTCGGCATGCTGATGGCGCTTGATCCGGCGGTGTACCTGTTTGACGAACCAACCGCTGGCATGAGTGTCGATGAAGTGCCGGTCATCCTCGAGTTGATCCTCCGACTCAAGGAACAATCCGGCAAGACGATTCTGCTCGTCGAGCACAAGATGGACGTGGTGCGCGAACTCGCCGACCGCATCATCGTGCTACACAATGGCGCGCTGGTAGCCGATGGCGAACCCGATGCGGTGATCGCGTCGCCGGTGGTGCAGCAGGCGTATCTCGGATTGGCACCGGTCGAGGCAGACACATGAGCGCTCCTCTGCTCACGCTAACCGACGTGCACACGCACATCGGTGCTTACCATATTCTGCATGGCGTTGATCTCACCATTCCGCGTGGCGGACTGACGATGCTGCTGGGTCGCAATGGGGCGGGCAAGAGCACCACATTGCGAACCATCATGGGCCTGTGGCAGGCCTCGCAAGGGAGCATTACCTTTGACGACCAGCCGATCACGGCGCTGGCCACGCCCGATATTGCCCGTCTCGGGATCGCCTATGTGCCAGAGAACATGGGCATTTTTTCTGATCTGAGCGTGCGCGACAATGTGCTGCTGGCTGCGCGCGCGGCCCGCACGATCGACGCTATTGACGGCAAACGGCTGGACTGGATTTTTGATTTGTTTCCGGCCATCAAAACATTCTGGTTGCATCCGGCGGGAAAATTGTCGGGCGGGCAAAAACAGATGCTGGCGGTGGCGCGCGCGATGATCGAGCCACGCCGTCTGATCCTGATCGATGAACCCAGCAAGGGTTTAGCGCCAGCCATGATCGCCAATATGATTACCGCCTTTCGCGAACTCAAGCAGACCGACACCACCATCCTGCTGGTTGAGCAGAATTTCAACTTTGCGAAGCAGCTCGGCGACACCGTTGCGGTGATGGACAACGGGCGTATCGTGCATCGCGGAACCATGGCGGAGCTCGCTGAGGATGAATCCTTGCAGGCACGCTTGCTGGGGTTGTCGTTGGGGGCGGCTTGAGATTGTCGTTCATTGCGGCGTGTGGTTTGCGGCGTGCACGCGTGGGCACGTTTTTGTGTGGCCACGCGGGCGAACCGGAAAGGCTTGTTCATTCGGGGCGTTCGGTGGCGTGCACGCGTGGGCACGGTGAACCTGTGCCCACCCTACGTAGGGTGGTCACGTTTTTGTGTGCCTACGCGCGCAAACCGGAAAGGCTTGTTCATTCGGGGCGTTCGGTGGCGTTCACGCGTGGGCACGGTGAATCTGTGCCCACGCGCGCAAACCGGAAAGGCTTGTTCATTCGGGGCGTTCGGTGGCGTGCACGCTTGGGCACGGTGACCCCGTACCCACCTTACGCAGAATGTTTTTTAGAGGACCATCATGATTGATCGACCCGCCTTGATTCCGTTGTTGCTGGTGCCGGTGCTGGCACTGGTGGCGTTGCCGCTGGTCGGTTCGCCATCGACCTGGATCACGCTGACTGCGGCTGGCCTTGCGATGGGCATGATCATCTTCATCATTGCGTCGGGCCTGACGCTCATTTTCGGGTTGATGGATGTGCTCAATTTCGGCCATGGCGTCTTCATTGCGCTCGGTGCATTTGTCGCCGTGTCGGTGCTGGGCGCGATGCCGCAGTGGGTTCAGGCCGATCACATTGGCTTGAATTTGTCGGCCCTTGCACTGGCGATGATTGCCGCGATGGTCGTCGCTGGCGCGGTGGGTTTTGTCTTCGAACGCGTGATCGTGCGACGCGTGTACGGCCAGCACCTGAAGCAAATTTTGATCACGATGGGCGGCATGGTCGTCGGCGAAGAATTGATCAAGGTCATCTGGGGCGCGCAGCAAATCGCGCTGCCGTTGCCGGCTGCGCTACGCGGTGCCTTGATCGTCGGCGATGCCGCGATTGAAAAATACCGCGTGTTGGCGATGGTGGTCGGACTGGTGGTATTTGGCACGATGATGCTGGTGCTCAACCGGTCCAAGCTTGGCCTGTTGATCCGCGCCGGCGTGCAGGATCGCGAGATGGTCGAAAGCCTCGGTTATCGTATCCGTCAGTTGTTCGTCGGTGTCTTCGTGGTCGGTTCCGCGCTAGCCGGGCTGGGCGGCGTGATGTGGGGGCTATACCAGCAAAACGTGATTCCGCAGATGGGCGCACAGGTCAACGTCCTGATCTTCATTGTCATCATCATCGGCGGACTGGGCTCGACTGGCGGCTGTTTCCTCGGCGCGCTACTGGTCGGCTTGCTGGCCAATTACACCGGGTTTCTGGTGCCGAAGGTCGCCCTGTTTTCCAACATCTTGTTGATGGGAGCGATTCTGTTATGGCGTCCACGCGGACTATTTCCGGTGACCTCGCGATGATCCGCCACCTGCTCTCTGATGACTTGCCGCGCAGCCGCTTACTGAGCGCGCTTCTGCTGCTGATTGTGCTCGGGTTGGCGTTGGCGCCGTTCATTTTTCCGGGAGCCAAGGCACTCAATGTCGCTGCCAAGATCCTGATCTTCATCGTGCTGGTCGCCAGTTATGACCTGCTGCTGGGATACACCGGCATCGTCTCGTTTGCCCACACGATGTTTTTCGGTATTGGCGCGTATGGCGTGGCTATTGCCAGCTCGCGGATGGGGCCGGGCTGGCTGGCGCTCGGCGTTGGCATCACGTCAGCACTGTTGCTGTCGCTGGTGCTGTCGTTAGTGATCGGGTTGTTCTCGTTGCGCGTGCGGGCGATTTTTTACGCGATGATCACGCTGGCGGTGGCGGCTGCCTTTCAGACGCTAGCGTCACAATTGTCTGAACTGACCGGCGGTGAGGATGGGCTCAGTTTCAAGTTGCCGGAACTGCTGACACCGGCATTCCGGTTCAGTGAGTCGCCATTTTTCGGTGTCACGCCCGATGGTCGCTTGCTGACGTATTACTTGCTCTTTGCCAGCACCGTGGTGCTGTTCCTGATGCTGCTGCGGATCGTCAATTCTCCTTTCGGACGGGTCTTGCAAGCGATTCGCGAAAACGATTTTCGGGCCGAAGCGATCGGCTATCGCACGGTCGTGTTTCGCACGCTGTCGAACGTGCTGGCCGCGCTTTTTGCGACGCTGGCTGGCGCGCTGCTGGCAATCTGGTTGCGCTACAACGGCGCCGATACCTCGTTGTCGTTCGAGATCATGATCGACATCCTGCTCATCGTTGTTATCGGTGGTATGGGTACGCTGTACGGCGCGGTGTGCGGCGCAACGCTGTTCATCCTCGCGCAAAGTTACCTGCAAGACCTGATGGGCATGGCCGCGCGCGCCACCACCAGCGTGCCGTTGCTGTCGGCGCTGCTGTCGCCGGATCGCTGGCTGTTGTGGCTGGGGATTTTGTTTATCCTGTCGGTCTACTTTTTTCCGAGCGGGATTGTGGGGCGCTTGCGCGCAGTGCGTGTGGTCAGGCCGCATTGAAACTAGTCTCGGGAAGCGCCTTGTGTACTTTCCTTTGGTAGCGTACTCACCGGGCTGCGTGAGCCGGTCGTTCAGGGAGTCCCGTTACCCCTGGTTTATCAGCAACGTTCCTTGCACCTCTGCCGCACCCACCCGCACCAGTTGTGCCATGGCCCACTGCGCCAACTCATCGATCGGTAGTTGCAAGAAGCGCCGGTTGGATTCGCGCACGATCGGCATCCTTCCCAGCAGAATCGCTACTTGATCAAGCGCCAGTTGCTGGCGTTCCAGTAGCAAAAACTTCAACAACACCTTGATGGCATTTTGCGCATTGCGCATCGGATCGGCCGCCAGATAATCGAGCCGCGAAAAAGCCGTTCCAAGCGCTTTGTCGACATCGGAAAACGGCGCGCCATGACCTGGAATGACCAGACGCACATCGAGCGTGGCGATGAGATCGAGCGTCGCGCGCGCTTCACGAAAACCTGACTCGCCATCAAGTTCAGGGAAGATCACGCCAAAGCCGTTTTCCCACAAGGCGTCTGCCGAAATCAGAATGCGTTCGGCTGGGCAGTACAGAATCAGGGAGTGCGGGTCATGACCCGGTGCGCCTAGCGCCAGCCAGTCCATCTCGCCTAGCTGGATTGGCTGATCCGGCACCAGTGTGGTGTCGAAGTGAAAGCGGGCGCATTGCTGGCCGGTGGCCAAGAAGCTGAGCGCGTCTTCATCCCAGTGACGCACCTTGTCCGCTTCGCTGGCGGGAATGATCGTATGGCAGTCGTAATGCTGCTGCAGCAACGCGTTGCCGCCGCAATGGTCCGAATGGAGGTGAGTATTGATAAGCAGGTCGAGTGGTCGCCCCTGCAGCGCATGCTGCACTAATGCGAGCGTCTGCGGCGCGTGCGTCAGATAGCCGCTGTCGACGAGTGCGGTCTGCGCGCCGCTGAAGAAGATATTGTTCGACGAGAGCCAACCGCGCTCGAACACCTGCATTGTGGCCGGCAATCGTTCAGTCATCGAACAAGGCGTCGCGGCGCTGGTTGATGGCGCGCCAGATAGTGCGACGGGCGCTCTCACCGGCGCTGCCCCAACTGACGATTTCGTTGATGTCGCGCTGGCAGCCTGCGCACAATCCACTGCGCTCATCCATTTCGCAGACACTGATGCAGGGCGATGGCGCTGCCACGCTGGTGTCTTGCGGATCGAACAGGATTAGTTGGCCCGACATCATGGATTGCCTGCAGCGTCGCGTGCAGTCGGGATTGGGTAGAACACTACGGTGAAGGAAAGACAGAATGGGAGGTCGGGATACATGGGGTGCTCTTCGGTGGCAATGTCCTTGATTATGCACGGATGCGGTGCTGGCATTGCGACTAGGCGATGCCTGACAAATTATGCGCCCTGAATGGCGCTTAATTTTGCAGTACGACTTGCCACGTTGAGTGGTAATACGCCACTGTGCACAATACGCCCGCGACGAATCCGGCGGCCAGCATGCCGAGTGGCTGGGTCGGTGTGATGGCAGGTGCTACCGGCGCGTGGGCCGGTTGGGCCGCATCCCATTGCCTGATCAGCTCTTGCGCTGCATCGAAATCCTGTTCCGCCACCATGACACGGATCAGGCCTGCCGCCGGCAACTCGCCGATGCCACCCTGCAGGTATTCACCATCGACGCGTCCTTGTAATTGCTGCTGTTCGAGCAGATGAACAATCATGTGTGCTTCGATGAGGTTAGCGGCCTGGTACAGAATTTTCATGGGCTTGATCGAGGAAGTGAGGACGGTATGACTATCTTAACCGCTGCCGGCGACGGCGGTCGCTGCATGGTGAGCGGTACGGATAATGCATCGCGCCTGAAGTCGATTCGGCGAGATGGAGGTTACGCCAACCGGCGCTGCCTTTCTCTTTTTTCGAACGGTGATCCAAGAAGACGGGAGCGCCTCGCCAAAGATACGTACAGGCGCGCTACGCGCTTCTTCCGAGATCTTTGGCGCAACACCGTTAACGTCAAATTTAGATACAACATGCCAGAGTAGGTACGGCAGACGCGCGCGAACCGAAAAGCCCGCCAATTCTGCCCGGTCGCCAATGCGCCCGCGTGGGCACGGTACCCCCGTGCCCACCCTCCCAACGGCATACGACGCATTGATTTTGTAGGGTGCGCACGGCCGTTCGTGCCCACGCGCGCGAACCGAAAAAGCTCGCCAATTCTGCTCGGTCGCCAATGCGCCCGCGTGGGC
>JBLHLW010000089.1:0-12344 GCA_047621345.1 Minisyncoccia bacterium
CAGGACCGTGAAACGACGTTGCGCCGATGATAGTGCGTCAACACGTGTGAAAGTAGGTCATCGTCAGGCTAAGTTACATGCAGCAAACAAAGGGGCCCTTCGAAAGAAGGGCCTTTTTGCGTTTTAGTTATTAATACCCGCAATAAATTGAAAAGCAGGAAGATTCCTGCGGTTAATGCCCACTTGGTTGACGTCCGATAGTCCCGTCGGGCACTGTTTGCCCGCTCTCTAGGTAATTTTCTTCATTGGAATTACACCCTAAATCCACGCTTAGTGGTCATCTTTGAGCGACGGTATGTGAGACACCGGCTTCTGCCGCAAACATCCGCGTTTCAATTTCTTGTCACTGGTTATCCTCAGATCTGGCTCGACCAGATGTGATCAAAGTTCCGCACGCCGGACTTGACCTATATGTACTGAAAAAAGGAATCCAGCTTGAACACAATTGCACTTTCCCTCTTGGCCTTCGTGCCTCTTGTCCTCGCGGCCGTGTTACTAGTCGGCCTCAGTTGGCCTGCCAAACGCGCTATGCCGGTTGTCTATCTGGTGGCAGCCCTCATCGCTCTCACTGCGTGGGGCATGTCTTTTAACCGAGTCTTGGCATCTAGTTTGCAGGGATTGATTCTGACCGGATCGATTCTATGGATTATTTTTGGTGCTATTTTGCTTCTCAACACCTTGAAGCATTCTGGTGCGATCAGTGCAATACGCGGAGGCTTTGCCAATATCAGTCCTGACCGACGTGTACAGGTCATTATTGTTGCTTGGTTATTTGGCTGCTTCATCGAAGGCGCGTCCGGTTTCGGCACGCCTGCCGCGGTCGCTGCGCCGCTACTGATGGCGCTTGGCTTTCCTGCTCTCGGCGCAGTCATGCTCGGCATGATGGTGCAGTCCACCCCAGTGTCCTTTGGGGCTGTCGGTACGCCGATCGTAGTCGGTGTTACTGGCGGGCTCGACAAAGTAGGTATCAGTGCCCAGCTAATTGCTAATGGCTCGGACTGGAATACCTTTTATCGCCTGATCACGTCGGAAGTTGCCATCACCCATGCCATCATCGGCATTATGATGCCGCTCTTTATGTGCCTCATGCTGACGCGGTTCTTTGGACGTAACAAGTCTTGGATGGAAGGCATTGCGATCGCACCTTTTGCGATTTTCGCAGGGCTTGCGTTTGTGATTCCTTACGCTGCCGCGGGCGTGTTCCTCGGTCCCGAGTTTCCATCGATGATAGGTGCATTGGTCGGTCTGCTGATCGTCGTACCAGCCGCCAAAGCGGGATTCCTGCTTCCAAAGAAAACCTGGGATTTTTCTGAACCAAAGGAGTGGCCCGAGTCTTGGATGGGCAATATTGAAATGAAAATTGACCGGCTTTCGAATGCAATGCCAATGTCGATTGGTCTGGCCTGGTTCCCTTATGTGCTGTTGGCAGCCTTACTCGTCCTGTCGCGCGTTAATGCCGATGTCAAAGCATTCTTCACAACCTACCTCTCGCTTGGCTGGAATAACATCCTCGGCGAGGCAGGGATCTCTGGAAGTATCCAGCTTCTCTACCTACCGGGTGGCATCATGATCATGGTCGTGATAGCTACTTTCTTTCTACAGCGTATGAAAATGAGCGAGATGACAGCAGCGGTCACAGAGTCTTCCAAGACATTGCTGGGTGCGGGCTTCGTGTTGATTTTCACCATCCCGATGGTGCGTATCCTGATCAACTCGGGTGTCAACCTTTCCGACTTGCCATCGATGCCACGGGCAATGGCGGAACTGGTAGCCAGTACCGTCGGTAGCATCTACCCGTTTTTTGCACCGTCGGTTGGTGCGTTGGGAGCCTTTATTGCTGGCTCCAATACCGTATCGAACCTGATGATGGCACAGTTCCAGTTTGATACCGCCCGCCTAATCGGTGTGTCAGGTGCCATGCTGGTTGCGTCGCAAGCGGTTGGTGCGGCAGCCGGCAACATGATCGCCATTCATAATGTCGTAGCGGCCTCGGCGACAGTGGGGATGCTTGGTCGTGAAGGACGGGTTATCCGTATGACGATTATTCCAACACTCTATTATCTGTTCATGACTGGATTGATCACGGTGATCGCTGTCTATGTGATTGGCATTAGTGATCCCTTGATGGGCTTGACCGTCGTCTCGCCTTAATCCTGTTTGATCGTAATGTCTTAGAGGTCGGAACACGCTCGTGCCCCATCTCATATGACGTTACTGGTCGCAGGTGTTTGTGCTGATGGTTGCTCAGGCAGAGGCAGCCGATTCGGGGCCTGTCTACGGCCCTGAGTTACAGGAATTTATTTGTCTGTTTCATGTCGGTCATTTTCAGTTCAGCTCACAAGGTGAAGAACTGCAAATGGCCTATATGGATGTTGCGCCGCTAGTAAGCGCCTCATCAAGGCCGTCTGTACAGCACCCCAGTGACCCGCCAAAGTGGTGTCCACCACATAGTAGTGGAGATCACTTTGAACACGACCATCCAATCCGGCAGTCGCAAAGGCCGTCGTAATTACCCGATTGATTTCAAGAAGCAACTGGCGATAGCCGCGTGCGCGCCTGGCGTGTCCGTCGCCAGTCTGTCCTTGGACAATGGGATCAACGCCAATATGCTGCACAGATGGCGGCGTGAGCATCTCGCCAGCGTGGTCAGCACACGAGAAACTGCGTCGTCAACATTCGTGGAAGTTCACATCACGCCTGCCACCAACGCGGTGGCATCTGCTGCGGCACCTGTGCCGCAGCAGATTGATACCATCGCGTCGAAAGCAACGCGTGAAACCCGGCGAACCATCCAGCCTGGTCTCATCGAAATCAGCTTGGCGACCACCCTGGCGCAGGTATTACGTCACTTCCACCCATGATCGGCCTGCCTGCTTGTCGGCACGCGGATCTGGATCGCCGCCGGTATCACGGACATGCGCTGTGGCTTCCATGGATTGGCTGCCAAGGTAGAAACTGCATTGGCAGCCGATCCGTTCAATGACCATGTCTTTGTGTTCCGTGGCCGCCGTGGCGATACGATCAAAGTATTGTGGGCCACGGAAGATGGTCTGTGCCTGCTGGCCAAGCGGCTCGAACAGGGACGGTTTGTATGGCCGCAAGCCATCATTTGCCGTCATCACGAAACCTGACCGCCGTACGCTTCGCGGCGAGCGTGATCATGCATTACTGCTGTTCTTTTATAACAGCGGGACTCGTGCTGACGAGGCAGCGAGTTTAACGGTCGCCAATCTGCAGTTGGGCAGTTCGCCGGCGGTTCGGATTCTTGGCAAAGGGAACAAACTGCGATTGTGTCCATTGTCGCCAGCAACCGTGGCAGTGCTAACGCGGTTCGTGACTGGGCGTGAGGACCATGATCACGTGTTTCTCGGTCGAACGCAGGAGCCGATGACGTGGTTTAGCGTGCATTGCGTCGTCACTCAGTATGCCGATCGTGCCGGCCAAGGCGTGCCATCCATGATGACAAAACGTATCACTCTTCACACGATTCGCCACACGACAGCAGTGCACTTGCTGCGCGCGGGAGTTGATATCACTACGATCCGGGCCTGGTTGGGCCATGCCGCCGGGTAGCAGCGGCGCAGCAATGCGCCGCTGCTACCCGGCGCTATCGATGCCACAAGGTTGTCGCTGAGCTGACCTTGACGCTCACTCTCGTTTTTTTTCTGCTGCGCCCGTTTTTGTCTGCCGTTTGCATGGAACAAATTTCTGCTTTTAGTCCACCTATGACTTGCATGTTCCTGAGTAAGGCCTTGTCTTGTTGGGGTGAGTTTGTAATCGGAGTCTTTTCCGTCCGGATGGGACCCACTGCGAAGCAGGCGCATCTCTCATAAGATTTTTACAGGAAGCCACTAACGATGACGCCACATGACGTGCACCAGGATGCTTTCTTTGTGTATTTCCCGCATCGTCCGGCCGGCATCCTCGCCACACCCGCATGGCTCGGACACCGTCCGCGAATTTGTTGCCAGTGCGAGCGTCACACTGGTGCCGGGCTTCCCCCTTTTTTCTGCCCTTCGTGGCGAGCACGTAGCACAGCAGCGTGATGCTGACGCTGTCGTGCTGGCCGCCAACGCAACTTTTGATGCTCTCTTGTTTCAATAATCCTCCGCAACGCAGGGAATTTTTCTGGAATCTACATGCCCAAGACTGTCATCAAAAACGATCGCCCCGACCGTGTCAAAAGACTGGTACTTTCGCCTCTGGTGTCAGCATTGACCCAGGCTTTCAAAAGACGCATTTGCAACCAAAACCCGGCCCCCGCCAACTCAGGTTCTATCGGCAACACCGGTTCGGTTCGATCAATTCGTTTTGAAACGCTGGAGCCACGCGTCCTGATGTCGGGCGATGTCAATCCGGCGGCACTCACGATCGCCGGTGAATTGTCGGTGCCGGGCCAGCAGACGCACTACGAATTTGACGTGCAGGAAGCGCGCCGTGTGGTGTTCGACAGTTTGACCGCCCGCAACGATTTGAGCTGGACGCTTGATGGTCCGAACGGACAGATTACGAGCCGCAGTTTCGGTAATACGGATTTTTTTGCCAACTCTGCGGCGTTCGAGCTCGGGCCTGGAAAATACAAGTTGACCATTGATGGCCAGAATGATGCCCTTGGTGCGTTTGCCCTGCGCATGATCGATGCGGACGCTGCCGTGTCGATGACCCCGGGCGTTGCGGTTAGCGGGACGCTCGATAGCGGCAACAAGACAGCGGTTTACCGCTTCAACGGCACGGCGGGGGATAGATTTTTTTACACCGCAGGCAATTTCACCGGCACTGGCGGTACGAGTGTCGACTGGCGCCTGATCGACCCGTATGGCCGCCAAGAAGGCGCAACCAAATACGCCACGAACAGCGACTCGGCGGCGTTCACGTTGCAAAGAACGGGAGAGTACCTGTTGCTGCTCGAAGGCAGCGGCGCAAATACGGCGTCGGTCGACTACGGTGTTAACCTGTCGCGGGTCACCGACAGCATTGCACCGATGACGCTGGACGCCGTCACTACTGCCAATATCGATCAGAGCGGCAAAACGGCAAGGTTCACCTTTAGTCTGGCGGAGGCCACGCCGATATTGTTCGATAAATTGACCGATGCAGATTTCAATTGGTCGCTGACCGGTCCGCAGGGTACGAAAATCGCCCGTCATTCGACGGGCCCTTACCACGGCGATCGGGACCGATTATTCGATGGCTTTTCCCGCCTCGCACTGGCGGCGGGCGATTACATTATTGCAGTAGATCTGGATGGAGCCAGCACGGCCGCGATGCCGTTTCGCTTGCTTAGCGCCCATGGCGCCCAGGTGCTGACTACGGAAACACCAACCAGCGGCAGGCTCGATGTCGCACGTGCAACGCAGTTCTACAAGGTTGCCTTGACCGCCGGCGACAAAATTTATCTCGACGGCCAATCCGTCAGCGGCGGATCGCTGCGTTGGCGCCTGATCGATCCCTACGGTGTCCTGGTCGTTGGTGCAGGGTTGACTTCGCCGGTTGATCCGTTTGTCGTGAAGATGACTGGCGAATACTGGCTGGCCCTAGATGGTGCGGACAGCAATGCACCGGATGCCGTCGTCAACTTTTCATTTGCACTCAACCGCGTGCCGGATGTGCCGCAAACGCTGACACTCGGCGCAACCGTCGACGGCGCCATCAACATTGCTGGCCAGTCCACCGTCTACCGCTTTGACCTGGCAGCACCGTCGCAGCTGGCATTCGATTCACGCAGCAATCGCGCAGATATCACGTGGTCGCTGACGGGGCCACGCGGCGATGAAGTGACGAACCGGCGTTTCGATCGCAGCGATAGTGGCAACGCTTTGTCCGCGATGATGCTGCCGGCCGGTCATTACCGGTTGACTGTGCGTGGCAGTGCAAGCGCCGTTGGCGCCTTCGGTTTCAAACTGGCGGATCTGGCTACGGCTTCGGCTGTGACGTTGAATACACCGCTGACCGGGACACTGACGCCGGCAAATTCGAGCCTTGCTTACCGGTTCAGCGTCGCCGCCGGCGATCAGGTGAGCTTTCAGGCTGCCAGCGTGACCGGCGGCGAGGCCACGTGGCGCTTGATTGACCAGTACGGTCACGATGTTGCCGGCGCACAGAGCCTGTCGGCCGGCGCGCTACCGCTGACCCTGGCTGTTGGTGGCGCCTACACTTTGCTAGTCGAGGGCAGCGTCGACCGCACGGTGGCACTTGACTTCAATGTACAACTCAACGCGGCAGGTAACTTGGCACCAGTTGCTCTGCCGGCCGGAGATCCATTGACCCTCGGCAAAGTCGTCAGCGGTACCTTCGCGACAGCCAGCGGCCAAGCGACCTACCGTTTTACACTCGGCAGTGCCAGCCAGATCGTCATGGATACGCAAGGCAGCAGCAGCAGCGCGCTGTGGTCGCTGCAAGGTCCACGCGGTACGGAAGTCTCGCGCTCGTCCCTGTACCGCAGCGACAGCAACACTGGGTTCCCCGTTTTCAGTCTTCCTGCGGGCGACTATGCGATCACGGTCGATGCCGGTGATTACCTGAGCGGTAATGGCGCTTATGCGTTCCGTTTGCTCGACGCCGCGGCCTTTTCGCCGTTGACCCTGAACCAGCAGGTCTCTGCGAACCGTTCGCCGGCGAACTCGACCATCGGCTATCGACTTGCGGCGACGGCAGGAACGACGTTGATCCTGAATTCGACCGATAACGGTTATTACTATGCTGGCAGCTGGCGCCTGATCGATCCGAACGGTCGCAATGTCGCCGCGGTACCGAGCGATGGGAATGGCATTACCTACGCGATCCCGGTATCCGGGACCTATACCCTGTTGAACGAAGGGCCGTACAACACATCAGGTACGGCCAACGTGACATTCACGCTGGCGCAGCAAACCCGTGCAGTATCGGAACTCACGTTCAACAATCCACTGAGCGCAACGCTGGCGGGACGCCAAAGCCTGGCCGATTACACCTTCGCGCTGGACAAGTCGGGGACGGTCGTGTTCGACAATCTTGACCCGGTCACGGCGAATACAAACAACCTGCAGTGGCAACTGGCCGGCCCGCTGGGGATAGTCAGTGGCTGGCGCAACGTTGGCTCCGACGACGATGCCATTTACAACCTGACCGCCGGGCGTTACACAGTCACGCTGCGCAATACCCAGGATACGGCTGCGACCTACAAATTCCGTTTGCTCGACCGCAACGCTGCGACGGCAATCACGCCCGGCGCTGAAGTACATGCCACGGTACCTTCGGGGGAGACGGTGATCTACCGCTTCAACGGCACCGCTGGCGAACATTATTATTTCAATGGCAAAGACCAGGGCAGTAATTATTACTACGGTACTTACGGTGCCGCCTATCTGATCGATCCGTTCGGCCGTACCACCGCCAATCTCAATTCGCGCTCGGATAATCCGGACTTCAAACTTCCTGCGACAGGCGAATATTTGCTGGTCGTGGTGCCGCAAGCGGGCATCTATGTCGGGTCCTCTCCCACTCGCAGTGTCAATTTCAGCCTGATACCCAAGCCGGTGACGATTGCCGCGCTCTCGCTCGATACCGATGTCGCCGGTGTGATTGCACGGCCTGCGGAAACCGTCAAATACAGCTTTACCCTGAATGCGCCCACGACCGTTCTGGTCGATACCGGCAATACGACGAATCTGGCGTCTCTGCAGTGGAGCCTGAAAGGCCCGCGTGGCGATGAAGCCTCGCAACGCAGCTTTAACAGTGCGCCAAACAGCGTACTGTCGCTGCCGGCCGGCACCTATGAATTTGCAGTCGCGTCGAACAACCTGACGACCGGCGCGTTTGGTTTTCGTCTGGTCGATACCGCCAATGCACCATTGCTGACGGTCGATGCGGCGACTCAGCTGTCGCTCGCTCCGGCCAGCCATGCGCAGGCCTACCAGATGGTGGTCGATACCGTCAGTGAATTCATGTTCGACCCGGCGTCATTGTCGCGCGGTGCCGGCTGGCGTATCCTCGACCGGCTTGGTAATACGCTGCGCAATGGCAGCATGTCGTCGGCTACCGGGCCGTTTTCACTTGCTGCAGGCCGCTACCTGTTGGTTGTCGACGGCGACGACGCCGCCGGCGGTGCAGAGCACTATGAATTCACGCTGCGCCGGATCGTCACGACGGCATTGCCGCTCACTTTTACTGGCGACAATGTCGGCAGTATCGATCGAATCGGCCAGCGCTACGACTTCAGTTTCACGACCACGACACCGACCACGGTCCTGTTCGACAGTCTGACCAACCGCGCCGACCTGACCTGGGAGTTGACCGGGCCAACGGGCCCGTTGCGCTCGAATATTGCGTTTGGCAGCATCGATGATGGCGCCGCCAGTGCGCCGATCCGGCTGGAAGCAGCCGGCCTGTACCACCTGCGCGTGATCCCGCGCACCACCGCACAGGGCGCCTTTGGTTTCCGCTTGATTGATGTTGCCAGTGCAACCGCGCAGCCGCTTGGCAGCGCGCAATCGTTGATGCTTGATCCGGGTAGCAGCGCCAAGGTGTTTAGCCTTGACGGCAGCGCCGGCGATCGGTGGGCATTTAACGTCTCCGGTTTGTCCGGCGGCGCGGCGCGGGTCTGGATGATCGATCCGAACGGCACGCATTTGCTTGAAGCGACCGCCGCTATTGCAGGCAACACGATCTCGACCGCACTGAACGTCAGCGGACGCCATCTTGTTGTGGTGGAGGGCGCGATCGGCAACGCAACGCCGGTCACGCTGGCGTGGAGCGCGAGTCTGGTCACGCCAAAGGTCGCAACGCTCAATGTTGGCACCGATGTGGCCGGCTCCACCATGACGGTCGGCGTTCCAGACTTGTGGCAATTGTCCTTGACTGCGCCCAGGCGGCTGGTGCTGGACGCGCTGGCAGGGGCGGGGCACAACTGGAAAATCCGTGGCGCGGACGGAGTCGTGCTGCAAACCGGCTCATTCGGCAATGCCGACGTGGTGGTGCTTGCAGCCGGCGCTTACACCGTCGAAGTACAAGCTGACAATGTCGCAGCCATGGGCGACTACGGATTGCGGATGATCGACGTGGCCACGGCAGAATTGCTGACGCTCGACCAGGCCACGAGCGCAACGCTCGCAAGTGTGCACGGCACCCGCGTTTATCGCGTGGTCACCACGATTGCCGATGCCAGCCTGACGCTCAATGCGGCAGCAAGCAATGGCGAAACCGGTTCGGTTCGGGTGTTTGATGCGGCGGGTCATTTATTAGCAGCACAGACTTTGCCGATCGCCGGCCAGTCGGTAGTAAGTAGTACGAATGGCGTTGAGCGCCTGATCGTGATCAAGGGTGCGGCGCGTGCAACCGCAGCGCTGGCCTATTCCATGACCGCCACTGAGGCAGCAGCGACGCTCAACCACGCCACGCCCGGCGATACCTTGACGGGTATGCTGGCACATCAGGGTGACCTCGTTACCTACCGGATTAAAGTCCCGTTCGGACAGAGCTTGTCTGCCCGCACGCTGGTGCACGATGCGGGTTCGCAAGACGTCTCGTGGCAATGGAATCCGGTCGGCGCCACAGCAGGATCGGCGCCGTGGTGGCCGGATGTCCTCGACTTGGGCAACGTTGCGAACGCCGTTAACGCTGGCGTGGCAGCAGGCGAATATGACCTGTCCATCCGCGCCAATGCCGACGCCTCTGCCTTTGCATTGCAGCTGCTTGACAGTACGGGCGCTGCCCAACTGCCGGCGGCAGGAACGGCAGGCCGGTTGGGTAGCGGTGCCCCGGCGGCGATTTACAATGTCGACCTGGCGTTGGCGGCTGCCCTGCATGTGCAGGTGTCCACGACAACGGCGTCACAGCTATCCTGGCAGCTGATTAATCCTGATCGCGCCATTGTTGCAGGAAGCGGGACTGCCAGCGCCGTCGATACCGATGTGCTGGCCGCAGGACGGTATGTCCTGGTTGTTTCGGGCCACGCTGCACCGGCCGATAGTGTCGACTTCAACGTCGCTGTCACGCCGCTCGATGGCACGGGTGCCAGCGCTATTGGCACGCTGATGGCGGGCGCGGTGAGCAGTACTGATGCGCCGCAACTATTCCGTATCCACGTGCCGACGGGAACCCATATCCGGGTGCACGACGAAGGTTCCGCTGTGGGTACTCGCTGGCAGCTACGTGCTGCCGGCAGCAGCGGCAACTGGAATGACATCGCCGGCGTACCGACGGGCACCAGTGATCCTGAAGCCGGGTATCCGTATAACCGCAATCTCGCCGCTGGCGACTATGAATTCCTGGTCATGCAGTCGGGCAGCAGCGCGCCGGGAAAAAACCCATTCAAAATGCGGCTGGTGGACCTCGACAACGTACCTGTCGTGCCGGTCAACGGCATCTCCGCGACGCTGGCGGATGCGACACAGTGTGCAGCCTACCGTGTCGACGTGGTTGACGGACAGACGCTTGAAATTAACACCACCAGTTCCGGCAACACGCCGTTGTACTGGACCGTTCTGGACCAGCACAAGTCCGTGATCGTGTACGGCACGAGTCCGGGCAGCACCGTGATGCCGGTATTGACGAGCGGGCGTTACACCATTCTCGTCAAGAGCGGTCAGTCCACCCCCGGCACGATGGACTACACGCTGGCGCTCAAGTCGGGCGTCTTGCCCGACATCGTCCCCGGTCAAAAAATTGCAGGTGAGTTGACGTCAGCGCCCAATAGCGGGCGCTTTCGGCTGAAAGTCCAGTTCGGTGGCTATTACCAGCTGCACGATATCAATTCCGATCCGGGCATCCGTTCCCGTTTCGCCAACCACGACGCCGGGACGTCCCCGTCACCACAAACCGATACCGAGACCGACTACAACCGCTTGTATTTCCTTCAGGCCGGCGACTATGACGTCTCGATTCAGGGCGGCGTACATGACCACTACGAGATGCAATTGGTCGATCTTTCGCATGCCCCGATGTTGCCGCGCTCAGGCGTGGCGACTACGTTCGCTCCTGGCAGTGACCTGCTGGTCTATCGATTTGATGCAGATGACGCTGCCGACCTGAACCTGACCATCGCCGGCGACGATGCCAGCGCGCTCAGTTGGGTGCTGCTGGACAGGTACAAGCAGATCTTCGCACAGGGGCAGGGCGGTGCAACTACCCTCGTTCCGTTTGGCACCGGGGACTACGTCGTAGAGGTTCGCCGCCACGGCGCCACAACGCAAAGCCTTGCCCTGACGCTGGTGACGACACCTGTGCCGGCGGTCGCCTTCAGCGTGGATGCCAGCACCGTGGTGTCGCTGCCGTCCAACAATGAAGAGGGCAAGACCACCAGCGCGCGTTACGCATTCACGCTGGCCCAGCCGGCCAGCGTAGTGTTCGACACGTTGGTCGCGTCGGCAGACAACGGCGTCAATTACACGGTCAGCACCGCCGACGGACAAATTCTTGTGAGCAGCACGGTTGACGGTAGCGCCGGCAACCCGCCTCTGGCGCTGTCTGCCGGCAGCTATGTCGTGACGTTTGGCGCACCGTTTAATTATCCGCGTTACCGTGCCGGCAACCCGCCTGTGTCGTTCACGTTTCGGCTCGCGACGCTCAGTGGCACGGACAAGACATCGATGCTAGGCACACCGACCAATCTCCAGCTGGTGGCCGGAGGTAGCAGCCAGGTGGTTCGGATTGACGGCGCCGCCGGTGACCGCATCGCGCTGGGGACATCGATTGCGACGGGGGCAACGGGCAACTGGCGCCTGGTGGCGGCGGATGGCACGATCGTCTTCTCCGGCAGTCTCGGCGATCCGGTTGCAAGCCTTGAACTAAAAGCCAGCGGCGTCTATCTGCTGGTGCTCAGCCGGACATCCTGGAACGCGACCACCGCAGCCTGCACGGTCTCGGCATCGCTCACCAGCCATACCGATCACCCGGTCGCGAACAGCATCCCGATCACGCCAGAAACGACGGATACGATTTCATTGGTAACCGGTGTCACGAGCGCACGCAGCTTTACCGTGGCCACGCGCAGCCTGGTCTCCATCAGTGGTTCGACAACTGGCGATGTGTACTGGCGGCTGCGAAAAGGGACGGACTTTGTTACGACAGATGCGGCTTTTTTCGAGACAGAGAACCTGGCTGCGGTACTTGACTTGCAGCCCGGCGATTACGTTGTTGAAACGTGGCTCGGCAGCGGCACTGCGGCCGATGTCAGCCTGCTGGTGCAGGACGCTGCAAACGCCACACAGGCCGCCGCTGGCGCCGACATAGTCGCCACCGCACCAGGATTTTTCAAGGTCGATCTCATTGCACGGCAGCAGTATTATTTGATGCCTTCCGATGACACGTCGTGGTCGGTTTACCGTCCTGACATGAGCAAGTATCTTGATCTCACTAGTTATGCCAAT
>JBLHLW010000090.1:0-11905 GCA_047621345.1 Minisyncoccia bacterium
GCTCGAATGCCTGAGCATTAAAAGCAAACTGAATCCCTTTGCGCTCTGTCGCAAGCTACTCATCAACGCATCGCGTACCGCCTATGCGCAACTTCAGCAACTTCAGGCGGCTGCGTAACATCAGTTAGTAAGCACAGCAAGGCAGTGGCCACCGATCAAACCATAAAAAATGGTATTCCCCATCAAAAATCACCTCCCGTACTCCCGCTCCACCAGACAAATCCGTACCCGATACGCCGCATACCAATCCTCCCGCCCCCGCTGCTGTGCCACCAGATGCGCGGCGTTTTTCTTCCATGCAGCGATGGCATCGAGCCCGTCCCAATACGACACCGTGATTCCAACCGCCTCACGGGCCGATTCAATGCCGAGAAAACCTGGTTGCTGCGCCGCAAGCGCTACCATCGCTTCGGCCATGTCGTCGTAAGCAGGATTGGGCGCGGAGAGCAGTGAGGTAAAGATGACGGCGTAATACGGCGTGGCGGGAGTGGTGGCGATAGGCATGGTGGCAATCCGGGCAAGGCTCTACCGCTCGCTGGCGGTAGCCATATAGTTTAGTCGGCCCCATCCGCGCCGAATGGATTCTTCAAGGTGCGCCATCTTGCCTTGCAAGGTAGTGACCGTCAGCGCGATCGGGAATTGTCCGGCTGCTTGGCCGACAAAAATCTTGACGTCCATCGGCACACCGTCCGTCTTGCCAGCAAAGTCCGCTTCGAAACCCCGCAACGCGCCATGACTAGCTGGCTTGATCGCCAGCATGCGACTACGTCCGGGATCCAGTCCGAAATGTTGGCTCGCTTGCCGGATCGCCGACTTCGCCACGTCGGGCAACATGGCCGGCGTGACCAGCAGTTTCGGCCAACTGGCATACGTCATTACGGTCGGTGGGTGATACGTCGACGGACTTTGCGCGACGAAGCTCGGATGGCCTGAGACATCGATCAGCTTTGCTTCCCACGCCGGCTGGTTTTCTACCCAGATTTCCAGGCCGAGTTCTGGCACCTTGTGGATCTGCATTTCGCGCAGGGCTGGTTTGGCCAGCAGCGCGGCGGGATGTATCGCAAGAATCGCTGCAACGGTGACGAAGCTGCGACGCTGCCGGAATGGGACGCGCATCGTCATAACCCGCCCTTGCGCATGACAGCCGCGCCCATGCCCAACAGAGTCAGCGCAACGACCGCCAGCACGCTGTACCAGCGACCACTACGCGTGAACGCCGCGCGCCAGTTAAGGCGACTGGCCAGCCAGCAAACGAACCAGACCAGCGCGTAACTGACTAGCGCGCGGCCGAGCAGGTTGCCGAGGATGAAGGTGGATGGCATGTGGCCTTTCTGAAGTAATTACAGCTTTTAATATGATTAATTTTTACTGAACCAAATGTGCGATATCTTCAAATTTTATCGTCCACTCGGAAACTGATAATTTAGTACCACAAGAATCGAAAATATCTTCATCATCCTCCTCCCGCGCATAGATATATTCCTCGATTAAAAAAGGATCCACCACTTTTTCAATACCTGGATTTTTAATGAAAATTTCACGTATATAGATTAATTTACCCACACCATAAAGTGCCCAGAATGTAAGCGCTGTATTTACGTGCATTTTATTCACATCAGTCACCAACATGCACTTGCTCACCTTTCTCTCGTGCAAGTTAAAAAGTGCATTCCTCCATTGAGTTCTATATTGATCAAGATCCCATAAATCTGTAATCAATGGACAGTTTTCAAGGTAACCGTTTATTTCGATTTCACACCTTGGCAAGCCATCACTATAATTTTCGCCTTTTACTGCCGTTATATTGAATGTCATTTCAATCCTTTATCACTTTCATATCGCCATCAAGAGTAGCTACCCGCTGTCCTTTTTTATCAAACATTTTCCACACCCCGCCGTTATGCCCATCAGCATCGGGGCTAATATAATTTTTTCCATTGCCGAATACCTTCTGTCCATGCGAATCAAACGGCGGATCTTTGATCAACCGGTCATACCCAAGTTTCGCCGCATCCTCCGCCGTTGCCTTACGCAACGGATTAATACTGCACCGGGCGTTATGCGCCCAAACCCCACCCGCCCCAACAAAATAACTCTCCGTCCCCGCAACACTGAAGTTATAAACCTGCAGCGGCCGCGCGACCACCTCATTGCGCAACACCAGCGCATCGCCATGCTGGCCGGCGATGACGTCGTCATCGGTGATGCTGCGGGCTTCGGTCCAGCCTTTGCCTTGCACCCAGAGCGGGTGTTCGTCGGTCAGCTTGAAAGTATCGAACTCGGTTTGCAGAAGTCGGTAGCTCGGAGCGATACGGCCGAAGGTGCGGGTGACGGCTTGCGGACGGTCGGCGTAACTGCGCTCGTTGCGTGAGGGGACTTGCTGACCGATGGCAACTTGCTCGATCGGGAGCGGCCCCTGCGCCGTCAGCACGACGGTGCCGGCGGCAAAACTGGCGCAGCCGAAGTCGTGCTTGACGGCGGCGACGGCCTCGGACACTTTGCCGGCGTATTTGGTCAGTCGCGTCGCCAGCTTGAGCATGATGACGGGGCTGACGTAAGTGCCGATGACTTTGCCCATGTCGTAGGCGCTGCATTGGGTCGCGCGGGTGATGGCGTCGATGGCTTCCTGGCCGAGCAGTTCAGCCAGTTTCAGCAAGGTGCCCCGGGGGTCGTTGTAAAACGCCTTGCCGAGATCGATCAGGCCCAGCACGACGTCGTCGACATGGCCGATCAGGCTGAGCAAGTCACCGATCTGGTCTTTCAATCCGGTCAGCAATCCCTTGACGAATTCATAGCCGTAGACCAGCCCGTTCTTGACCTCGCTCCATGCACTGCCCCAGAAACCCTGGTCGGCATCACTGGCACCTTTGTTGTCGGCACCGGGTGGCGTTTGATCGCAGACGTCTTCGATGAAGCGGCAATGATTAGCCTCGGCCCAGGCTTGCTTGGCTTCCTTGCTGGCAAAACAGACCGGTGGCGGATTGCAAATTTGCCAGACCGGCGTGGCGGCCTGCGCTAGTGGTGCGACACCGTGGATCAGACTCATCATCACCAGCAGCACGATGACGACCGCGCGCTGGAGCGCTGTGCGCCGCAGGAAGATCAGAAGCATGGCGGCTCCGGAGTCGATTCAGGGCTGGCGGGCGGCGGCTCGGTGCAAAAGGCGCTGCCGCAATCCGGCGCGGGTCCGGTTGGCGCGGGTGGATCGCCGGGGCCGGTCGGGCGTCCACCATTGCCGGGACCGGGTGTCGACATGCTGCGCCCTTCGATGGCGTCCGACTGCATCTGCACCGTGACGTGCGTGACCACCGGGATGCGGCCGGCATGGATCAGCGCCGAGGCCGCCGGGTCGCCGCCGCTGTCCTGCCATTGCAGATAGCGCATGGTTAGCCGGCCCACCAGCGGCACTTGCGGCCGGTAGCCCATCGTGATGCGCAACTTAAGCAGGTTGGCGTCCTGGATGTTCTGGCCGGATCGCGGCAGCACGACGCTGGCCGGCTTGAACAGTTGACCGCTGTTGGGGATCACATGCTGGCTGTCAGGCAAGCGATAGCGCGCCTGTAACGCCGGGCTGTTGAAGTCGGTAAAACTGTCGGCGGTGGGATTGAGGATGTCGATGCGGGCATTCGCCCGGACGTCTTGTAATGCGAGATCGAACGCGGCTTGCCGTCGCGTGGAAGTGGTGCCGCCGCCGTAGATCGGGACAAGTGCACGGGCGTAAGCGGTTTCGATGCTGCCAAGGCTGGCGTTGGCGACACTGCCGGCGCGCGCCGCCATGAAGCTGGCATGGTTGTACTGGTTCTTGGTGAAGTACAGCAAGCCATATTGCAGCATCGACAAACCCGTCATCATCAGCAGCGGACCGATCACCGTGAATTCGATGACGGCCGAGCCGCGCAGCTTGCGCGTGGGAATGCAGGTTGTGAAGGCGGTAGTCGGGGTCATCAATGCTGGCAGGTTGAACCGGAAGCGGCGAGCGCCACTACTGGTTACAACATGCTATCGATGACTTGCGTGCGGGGCTACGACTTGGGCAAGATGCCGCGCTGACTGCATTGCTGACGCGACAATCTCCAGCGAACCCCAAGCACCACAGCACTAAGGCAACCAATCTCAACCGGCGTAGTGTCCGATCAACCCCAGCGCCACCTCCCGCGCCTATTTTGCCGGCAAGTCAATGGCGGTTTTGGCCAGCGGTCGCCTGCCGGAGACGCTTCGTGCTGTATCCAGCATGGTTTTGTGCTTTGGAGACCGGAGCCTGCCGACGGTCAAGCAGGAAATAGCAGGGATTAATTCTGCTCTGTTGATATTTTCTAGCGGAATGCATTTCCTGCCCCGCGAGCACGAATTTATTGATTTATGCCACATCAATAGTTTTTAAGATTCTTAAAAGCATTTATTTGATTAAAATTTAAAATACTGTTTTTGATAAAAAATATTCATTGAAAATGCGTTAAATGCTATCGTCGCTGTTCTTGTAGACATCCCCATCGGGGCTTTACTCACTGCCAACCCGGACACTTTGGGCGATGCCGTCATCCGGCTTGACATTTTTTTCGAGAAAAAAATGCAAAAAATTCTACGCAGTGTCGTCTACGTCAGCCGTTCGATGCAGCCTATGTCACTAGACGAGCTCGGTAAGTTGCTGACACAAGCGCGCGCATCGAATCAGGCGGAAGGAATTTCGGGCGTACTGCTCCATCATGATGGCTTGTTTTTGCAGCTGATCGAAGGGGAGCCGAAAGCAATCGATACGCTGTTGAACAAAATTACGGCTGATCGCCGCCACGAGGGCTTGTTGATTCTTGCCGATTCAGAGCAGGACCGCCCGCCCATGTTCCCTGAATGGAAAATGGGCTTTTATCATTTATCGTCGATCGAACAGGTGATCGGCCCTGGTCTGATGGAAAACGCCACGCGCGACATGGACAACGCGACCCGGGTAGTCAATCCAGATGATCCGGCAGCAATTCTCATGGCAGCGGTCTGGAAAGCGAATCGTCAACACTTCGACCGCGCCCCGCCGGCATGACTCAGGACGTGCCGCAGACCGTGCTGATGTGACCGGCCCTGCGGACTGACAGCAGTAACGCGCTTCCGGGTAAAAAAACGTTGGAAACGGGCTTCGTTTATCACCGCTGACCGTCACTCCACTGGTTTGGAAGAAGCTGGCTCACTTTTTTGGACACTCGCCTCCCGCGGCTTCAATGCCTTGTAACGTCTGACCTGCACCTCCCCGCCAGCGCATACCTCCAGCAGGCTGACCAGTTTCTCCAGCGCCATGATCTGGCAGCCGGTCTTTACCTCCTGTGCGGCGTCGAGTTTCTGATGCCGTACGACGTGTTCAGATGATAGATCGGGCATCTCGCTTGCCAGCCAGAACGTGGCCATCTTTTCGTGAAGCATCGGGAAAAAACCTGCCCGCCCCTTGCAACTTGCAGATAAATCAACGTACTGTAAGGTAACGGAAAGAAAGCAGTCGCATCATACCGAGTTACACGCCAGAGGCAACCGGCATTCACATCCAGCACGCTCACCGCCGCACTCGCGCAAAGACGACCACGGCCCCCTTCAGGAGACAGCATGTCCGTACAAGAGTCCTATCGCAGCAAACTGACCACCGCCGAAGCCGCCATCCGTCTGGTACGTAACGGCGATGCGATCATCGTGCCGACCGGGGTCGGCGAACCGCCTACCTTGTTGACTACCCTGTCGGAACACCGACGCGATTTTCAGGATGTGAAGGTGCTGCAGATTTTGGCGGTGCGCAAATACGGCTATTTCGATCCGGAGACGGCCAGCCATGTGCGGCACTCGGCGCTGTTCTTCGGCCCCGCTTCGCGTGCGGCCGGACAGGCCGGTTGGGCTGACTTCATCCCGAATTATTTTTCTGAAATCCCGAGCATGATCCGCCAGGGCCAGATTGCCGCCGATGTGGTGTTGTCGATCGCTTCGCCGATGGACGAGCATGGCTATTTTTCACTCAGTCTGGGTACCGATTACACGATGGCGGCGGTGGGCAAGGCCCGCATCATCGTACTGGAAGTCAATCCGAACGTGCCATTTACCAATGGCAATTGCCACATCCATATTTCGCAAGTCACGGCACTGATCGAAAGCGATGACGCACTGACCGAAGTCGGCATGCCGGTCATTGGCCCGGTCCAGCAAGCCATTGGCAGTTATGTCGCCGAGCTGATCGACGATGGTTCGACGCTGCAGATCGGCTACGGTGGGATTCCCGATGCGGTGGTGTTGCAACTGAGCGCCAAGAAAAACCTCGGCATCCATTCCGAGATGATTGGCGACGGCATCCTGTCGCTAGTCGAAAGCGGCGCGGTCGATTGCAGCAAGAAGACCTACATGAAGGGCAAAATTGTCGGTACCTTCGTGCTCGGTTCGCGCAAGCTCTACAAATTCATCGACCGCAATCCGATGGTCGAAATGCATCCGTCTGACTTCACCAATGATCCGTATCTGGCCGGCCAGAACAACAAGCTGGCCGCCATCAATGCGACCTTGCAGGTCGATCTGATCGGTCAGTGCGGCTCCGAAAGTCTGGCATCGATACCGTACTCAGGCACTGGTGGCCAGAGCGATTTTGTTCGTGCCGCCAATCGTTCCGAAGGCGGCAAGGCCTTCATCGTGTTGCCCGCCACGGCCAAGGGCGACACGATTTCACGCATTGCGCCAGTACTGTGCCCGGGCACCCATGTCAGCACGAGCAAGAATGATGTGAATTATGTGGTCACCGAGTTCGGCGTGGCCCAGTTGCGCGGCAAGTCCGGCAGCCAGCGTGCGCGTGAAATGATTGCAATCGCGCATCCGAATTTTCGGGCTGAGCTCACTCAGGCGGCAAAGAAGATGGGCTTGCTGTAACCGACCGAGGGATGGCCCGGAAGGGCAACGCGGCTACAGCGTGCGTAATTGACGCCATAACGCTTGGCCATCCAGCGCTGGCATCGCGCTACCTTCGGCTTGCCGGACTAGCGTTACTAAATGCTGGTTGACCGGTGCCGTGCGACCCAGCGAGACCGCCAGCGCGACCACGGCGCCGTTGAGGTAATCAATCTCGGTGCGCCTTCCTGCCTGCAAATCTTCCCACATCGACGAGCGCGCTTCCGGATCAATGCGCAGCATTTGCGCGGCGATGCGCGTGAACAACCAGTTCGGCAGACGCAACAGTAAGGGCAACCGACGCGGCGCAATTTTTGCTACTTGTGCCGGCACGATGCCGGCCGCGTCCAGGGTGGCGAGCGCTTCTTCCACCAGCAAGGCCAGACAGCGCCGCCAGGCACGCTGCGACAATTGGGTTTTAAGAGGCAGGCCGGACAAGGCATTGAGGGGATTATTCAAATTCAGCAGCAGCTTACCCCACTGCACTTCGAGAAAATCGGTCCGCTCGATCAGCGGCAGGTGGGCGCTCGCAAACAAGGGTAACCAGTCAACCAGCAGCGACGACGCCTCCACCATCAGTTCGCCTTGCGTACCGCGATGTAGTCGTCCGTCATCGGTTTGCACGACGTTAAAAGGCACCATGCCGCCCAGCACCGGGCGACCAGGCAGCAATTGGCGCAACGTGGCGGCATTGCCAATACCGTTCTGCAAGCTCAATACCGGCACAGCCGGGCCAGCGTGCTGCAAGATCAACGCGGCCGCCGAGGCGGTATCGCTGCTTTTGACGGTCAGCAGGATCAGGTCGGCACTGGCCAGCACGTGCGGCTCAAGGTGATAAGGGATGTCGCTCGCCGCCAGTCGCACTTCGCGTTGCTGCAGATCGGTCAGGTGAAGTCCGTGTTGCAGCAGGCGTTGACGCATCCGCTCCCGTCCGATCAGGACCATGTCGGCACCCGCATGGAGCAGTGCACCACCAACATAAGTGCCGACCGAACCACTGCCCAGGACGACGAGTCGACTGGTCATGGTTGCGGGGGCTTGTCGGCATCGACGGGCATGGAGGGTTTGAGGATCCGCAAGTTCGGCAGGTGGGGAGCGATATCATCGAACATCGGAATGGCCGCCATCACCAACAGCACTACGGCCAATGGCAGCGTGGCGCTGAAGCCCATGTGTTTGAAACCGAAAGCGCCGGCCACGCCGCCGACGAGGAACATGACGAGGATCAGGCAATGGATCGCCAGCTTGTCGCGGTCGGCCCGCACCAGGCTGCTGGTACCGTCCTTGTGCCGGCGATTCCAGTAAATCAGCTTGCCCAGTTCGATACCCAGATCCGTCACCAGACCAGTAACGTGCGTGGTCCGGATTTGAGCCTGCGACAGCTTGGTGACGATGGCATTCTGCAAGCCCATGATGAAACACAACACCATCACGGTGGCGGGCAGGATCACGCTCACATAGGTTTCCAGGTTTGCACCCAGCAGACCGAACAGCAAGAGCAAAATCGCTTCGAGCGCAAGCGACATCGCGTACTCGCTGTACATCTGCCTATGCCTTGCCCAATTGATCAGGATCGCCGTCGTGGCCGCGCCGGAAATGAAGGCAAACAGGGCACAGAACCCGGCGAACACCATTAGCATATTACCCAACACAAACTCATCGGCAATCATCGAGACGATGCCGGTCATGTGGGAGGTGTATTGCTGGACGGCGAGAAATCCGCCGGCATTGACCGCCCCGGCGACGAAGGCGAGTACCGCACCGAGCTGTCGATTGGCGCGCCGCGTGCGAACGGTACCGGTGAGATTGCGCAAGAACGGGACTGGCATATCGACCCTAAAAAACTAGATAGCCGACAGTGTAACGCCAGCCACTCCCAGCGACTGCCGCATATACTGCCTGCATGAAAAATTTGCCTGACATGGAAACGCGTGACGGGTTGCTCGGCGGCCTGGCCCCTGTCCTCGACAGCGCGACCCGCATCCTGATCCTCGGCAGTTTCCCGGGTGTCGCGTCACTCGCCGCCGGCCAGTATTACGCGCATCCACGAAACCAGTTCTGGCCGTTGCTGGCCGCGGTGCTGCAGCAACCGCTGGTCGCGCTGCCCTACCCGGAACGGCTGCAATGCTTACTCGCGCAGGGTATCGGTCTGTGGGACGTGATCGACCGATGCGAACGCCGTGGCAGTCTCGATAGCGCGATCCGTGACGCGCGCACCAACGATCTCGCCCGCTTGCAACGCGACTGTCCGCAACTGCGCCGGGTCTGCTTCAATGGTAAAACCGCGGGCAAATTTGCGGCTGATTTTTCGGCACGCGGCATCGCGTCGCTGGTGCTGCCTTCCTCGTCGCCGGCCAATGCCATGTCGAGCTTTGCGCAAAAGCTGGAGCACTGGCGCGGTATCATTGCGTAACTTTTTACCAGCGACGAAGTCCACCCATGCTCATCAAACGCAAGTCCATCGAAGCACAGGCCAATCACAAAATCGGCCCGGGCAAAAAACCCCCTGCCGCGCCTATCTCGAAACCCCCACGCAAAATCAAGTACGCCCCGGTCACCTTGTCCGAACAAGAGGGCGTGCGCTTTCTGCATTTTGGTACCGAGTGGGTGCAAGGCGCGATGCGCCTGCGCAAACCCGATTGGATCGAGCTCGAATACGCGCAGCAAATGATGGCGTGGATGCTGTTTATCGAACGCCCGGAGCACGTTGTACAACTGGGGCTCGGAACGGGGGCGCTGACCAAATTCTGTTATCGCACTTTTGCCGAAGCCCGTGTCACTGCGGTGGAACTCAATCCCTCGGTGATTACGATCTGCGAGACGATGTTCAAAATGCCGCCGGAAGACGATCGCCTGCGCGTGCTGGAAATGGATGCCAATGACTTCGTCAATGATCCGGCCAATCTGGAGTCGGTCGATGCGATGCAGGTCGATTTGTATGATGCGACAGCCAAGGGACCGGTGCTGGAATCCGCCGAGTTCTATCAATCTTGTGCGGCCTGCTTGCGCGAAGACGGCATCATGACGGTCAACTTGTTTGGCGACCATCCAAGTTTTAATCGCAACCTGAAGGCAATGCGATTTGCGTTCGATGACGTGATTTGTTTACCGGAAGTCCATGAAGGCAATGTCGTGGCGCTGGCGTTCCGGCGGCGTCGCCAGATCGACTTTGCCGAGCTGTACGCGTTGGCCGCCAATGTGGTGGCACGCACAAAGCTGCCAGCCAAGAGCTGGGTTAATGGGATCAAGCAGTGGGTGGAAGAATAGCGGGACTGGTGAGGCGCATGCGTGGGCACGATGACGCTGTGTCCACCCACCGTAATTGACGGGCGCTTTCGGTTCGCGCGCGTGGGCACATGAAGACGTGCCCACCCTACGGGTTGCGGTTGCGGTTGCGGTTGCGGTTGCGGTTGAAGTTGAAGTTGGCGTGGCCTTTGACGTACCCCGCATTGAAGCAGCTGCCAAAAGCCGGAGTCAGGCAGGGGATAAGAAGGCCGTATTGTCTGAGCGAAGCGAGTTTGCGGCCTTCCCCCTGACTGGTTCCGGATTTTGGGAACCCGCAGGGCAGCCGCTTCGCGGTCGCCTTTTTCTTGGTTACTTCTTTTTGGCGAAGCAAAAAGAAGGGACCGGCTGCCGGGCCGCCCCCGGCTTGGTCATGACGGAGCGCAAACAAGATCAGTTACCGCAGTCAGGGCATTTGGTGCAATGCCCTTCGGTTATTGCACCCTACGTCACTGGTGAGGCGCACGCGTGGGCACGATGATGCTGTGCCCACCCTACGGGATTGTTAACTTGCTGGTTGGGTGGGTACCGTTGTGCCAACCCAACCGGACACATTACTTTGCCAGGTCGACCTTGTCGAAATAATGATGCGCGGTCGCGTCCATCTTGAAGCCGATCACTTCCTTGCGCACTGGCGTAAAACGCACCGAATGCGCGATCTCGATCAGCGGTGCTTCTTCATGGACGATTTCCTGAGCGCGTTCATAAAATTTGGCACGCTCGGCCTGAACAGACGTGGTCTTGGCTTTTTGCAGTTGGGCTTCGAAATCCTTGTTGCACCAACGCGCCACGTTACCGCCGCCGGCGACCGCATCGCAACCGAGTAGCGGACCGAAGAAATTATCCGGATCACCATTGTCGCCAGACCAGCCGAACATCATCGCCTGTTGTTCGCCCGTCTTGCTGCGCTTGCGGTATTCGCCCCACTCATAGGTCACCAGGTTGGCCTTGACACCGACCTTGGCCCAGTCCGCCTGAATCAACACTGCCATGCGCTTGCCATCGGGGTTGTACGGACGACTGACCGGCAAATACCACAGATCGACTTCGGCACCATTCGGATAACCGGCCTTGGCCAGCATGGCCTTGGCTTTGACAGGGTCGTACGCATAATCGACGATCCTGTCGTTGTAAGACCAGAGCATCGGCGGAATCGGATTCTTCGCATTTTGGCCGGAACCCTGAAACACGGTTTTCAGAATCGATTGCTTGTCGACTGCCATCGTCAATGCCTGGCGCACCAGCTTATTGTCAAACGGCTTTTTCTCGACATTGAACGCAACGTAGCCAATGTTGAGACCCTCCTTGGAATACAAGGTCAGCTCCGGATCGGCCTTCATCAGTGCAATATCGGCCGGCTTGGGAAACGCCATTACGTGACATTCCCCGGCTTTCAGCTTGGCATAACGCACCGAGGCATCCGGCGTGATCGCATAGATCAGGTTGTCGATTTTCGGTCGCCCCCCCCAGTACGTATCGAATGCCTTGTAGCGGATCACAGCGTCCTTCCGGTACGACACGAACTGGAACGGACCGGTACCGATCGGCTCACGGTCGATCACCTCCGGCGTGCCGGCCGCTTTCATTTTGTCGGCATATTCGGCCGATTGCACCGAATTGAAATCCATCGCCAGATCAGCCAGAAACGGCGCCTCCGGATGCAGCAATTTAAAACGTACCGTCATCGCATCGACCTTCTCGATCTTGTCGACGATCTTGTTCATGC
>JBLHLW010000091.1:0-11786 GCA_047621345.1 Minisyncoccia bacterium
CCCAACGCTTTGCCACTGGGCCAGTGCCGCATCTTCAATCCACAATGTCAGGCTGCCACGCCGCCGCAGTCCCGCTTCATATTCCGGCCAGTTCTGAACCTTGAACTTCATCTTCGCAATGTGATGACGGCGGTCGGTGTTGTGCTTGTTTGGCATCGGGAACACTCAGCAAAAATCGATCAGCATCGTATCATCGACCGTTTCTCGGGTTCGAAGAGCACCAACGCCCTGGCGCATTGAACACGCGCTGATCAGGGAAGGCGGCTTTGCCATGATCCATGGCGATCCCGGCAGTGGCAAGAGCGTCGCTCTGCGTCTGCTTGCCGAACGCCTCGGGCGGCTACCGGACATTCAGGTTGGCGTCATCAGTCATCCGCAAAGTAACCTGGCGGACTTCTATCGCGAAATGGGCGACATCTTCGTCGTGGCCTTGCGCCCGCACAACCGCTGGGGCGGCTTCAAAGCCCTGCGTGAATTGTGGATTGCCCATGTGGAGACGACGCACCGGCGTCCCGTCTTGCTCATCGACGAGGCGCAGGAAATGACGCCGGCAGCACTGTCCGAATTGCGCCTGCTGGCATCGGCTCGCTTCGACTCGCAGCCACTCTTGTGCGTGGTGCTCGCTGGTGATGCGCGCCTGTTGGAGAAACTGCGGCGCGAAGACTTGCTCCCCCTCGGCTCGCGCATTCGGACCCGACTTGCTACCGAATTCGCCAGTCGCGACGAACTGCTTGCCTGTCTCGATCATCTTCTGGCCGGTGCCGGCAATGCCAGCCTGATGACGCCACAGTTACGCCATACCTTGTGCGATCATGCGGCCGGCAATTACCGGATCATGACGACTCTGGCCGCCGAACTGCTCGCCGCCGCCGCGCAGCGAGACTTGCCTGTGCTCGACGAGAAGCTCTATCTGGACGTCTTTGTCCAACCGGATACATCGCCGCAGCGGCGCACCGCGGTGCGTTGATCTGGAACGAACACATCCTGTCCATTGGTCCTGCCAGCATCACCATTGCGTCATCTGCAATCGCTGGCAGGCTGCCAACTTATGAACAAATATCTTTAATACTAAAGCGCCGCCAGCTTGAATAGCTGGCGGCGCTTTAGTATTAATTTGCCATGTCTTACGGCCATCAATGATCGTGAATGTTGCACCATCAAATTAACTGACCACACTCAAATACCCACTGTCAGCATATGTAGAGTTCGAAGTAGACCGACCCATCCTTTGTGCGGAGCCGCACAGACGCTGTTGGGCCGGGACGGTATATTAAGCAGATGAACTATCAAGGATCCAGCGAAATTGCTTTAGACGGCACATTCAATCTTCGACTGCTGTCAGGTAGTTCGCGATTTTTCAATCTGGGCGCGACCTTCATGGCTGGCCGTGATTGAAAAATTCCTGCCTGCCAGTTAGAGCGACCTCGAATGGCGATGCAACGACACGGTGGTTCAAAGGCAAGCCCGAGTAAAAAATTGTCAGCAGGTCGTTCAAAGAATCAAACCCTTTTTTGAGCAGTTGATACGCGCTTAAAGCCGGAAACAAGGAGCTAAGGAGCGAGGGAAAACACGAGAACTATTTCTGGCTCATGTGCAGACGAGCGGAAAAGCGATTCTGGACGTGGCAAGTCAGTCGCCTGCACTATACCGATTTGCTGCCCCTCGGCTAGTCACTAAACCATTTGACCTATGACTACGACCATCCAAGTCGGGCAATGAGGAATTTCTTGATTGACCTTAATGCGATGGTCGAGATCGCTGGATTTCAAATACTCAACCGCGGTCGTGAAAAGAGTATTGCGGTTGCTGCGACTGAATACAACCAGCAGCGTGACGTGCTCATCACAGACGAAAACACGCTGGGTACCACTAAGCAAGTTGGGCTCCGCGCCCACATATCACCAGATCATGTAAGCACGACTGCGCCCACGCTGTCGGCAATCCAAGCCGGCAGGATGGGGAAGTCCGGAACCACTGAATCGTTCTTGAATGCGGCTTGGTGGAATTTCGCTCGTTCATCAATAGGTCGTTTGTGCACACCAGCGTTGGTCCAGCGATCAAATGACATTTTTCGCGGTTTGGGGTCGCAAGTGCGGCGTGCTCCTGATGGATTGACAGCTGGCCATACGTTCGACCGAAGACTCAGGCAGGTCATTTAACGACCGTAATTGTTAATGTGGAGTAGACCCATGTTTTTAGAAAAAAAATTGATCCGCTGGGCTGAAGATATTCGTCGTCGCCTCGCATTGCCCCTGAGACTAGACCTATGGAATGGTCAACAACTACATCTCGGAGAAGGTACCCCGGAAGTCATCGTACGTTTGCCACATGCATCAGCGCTCGCTTATTTTTTTACGCCGTCCTTATCCAATCTTGGCGCAGCGTACGTCGAAGGAAAAATCGAGGTCACAGGCAAACCAGCAGCGATTATTGCGATCGGAAACGCGCTCGCCGCCGGCACACTGAAACTGGAGGGAAAGTTCGCGCGAATCACCAGAAAACTTCGTCATACCAAAGCCAACGACCACGATTCCATCGCCTACCACTACGACGTCTCGAACGATTTTTACCGCTGTTGGTTAGACCCCAACCTGGTGTACTCGTGTGCGTATTTTGAGAACGGCAATGAAGACCTGGCAACGGCGCAGGAAAAAAAGATTGACCATATCCTTACGAAAATAAGGTTAGCGCCCGGCCACACGCTACTTGACATCGGTTGCGGTTGGGGAGCGTTACTGATACGTGCCGCCGAAAAATTTGGCACGCATGGCGTCGGCGTGACCTTATCAGAGAATCAGGCAATGTTAGGGCGTCAGTTAGTCACCGAAAAAGGCCTTACGGAGCTCATCGAAATTCGGCTTCAAGACTACCGCGACATCGAAGGTAATTTCGATCGGATCACCAGTGTTGGCATGTTCGAGCATGTCGGTCTCCGCAATCTGAAAAGTTATTTTTCCAAGATCAACTCTTTGCTCGCCGAGGATGGGATTGCGATCAACCATGGCATCACGTCCACCGATGCGAACAATGGCGAAACACCCTATGGCAATGGTCAATTTATTGAGCAGTTCGTATTTCCGCACGGTGAATTGCCGCACGTAGGACTAGTCCTGAAGACGATGCAAGAGGCCGAATTAGAGGTATTTGACGTCGAGAATCTGCGTCACCACTATGCTAGAACCTGTGAACTCTGGACAAATAATTTCGAAGCGAATTCTGAATCCGTCCGCTTGCTTGCTGGAGAACGTCGTTATCGGATTTGGCGGGTTTATTTGGCCGGCTGTGCCTTCGCGTTTAATCAGGACTGGATCTCGCTATATCAGATCGTCTGTACAAAAGCGGGAAGGCACAGCGATACCTTGCCGTGGTCGCGCCAGTACATGTACCCACAGGTGGCATCAACGGAGACAATCCCAACGCCAGTCGCATCGAGCCAGTCGTTACAACGAAACCGTGAAGAAGATGGCAAATGCGGATGAACGAGGCAACTAATCAAGGGCACTGGGAACTTAGTGATATCCCTTTCAACGATATTGATATCAGGGCTGTGCGTTCTGATGAATTCCTGTTCACTACGTTAGCGGCGGCATCGTTTGTCGAAATCCTCGCACAAACCTACAGTGCAAACTTGATTCGACATTTTATTGGACATACCGAGATCACTGATTGGCTAAAAACGCATTGGCAACCAGAAGAAATCCAGCATGGCCAAGCACTAAAAACCTATGTGAATGTCGTTTGGCCAGAGTTCGACTGGGAGAGCGGTCATGCACGTTTCCGGAGCGACTATGTGGCTTGCTGTACCGTCGAAAAATTGGAGCCTCAACAAGCCCTTGAGCTGATTGCCCGCTGCGTCGTTGAGACAGGGACGTCCACCTTTTACCGCGCCATACACGATTACACTAATGAGCCCGTGTTACGTGGTTTGATTGAGAAAATTAAATCGGATGAAGCAGCCCACTACACTTTTTTTCGGCGGCATTTCGATCGGCTTAACGTGGGCAAGCAGCATACAGCGAGCGAGGTAATCGCGACGATCTGGCGCCGCGTACGCGAAGTGCGCCGCGAGGACGCATACCTCGCTTTCAGGTATGTGCACACAACGCGAAATCCAAGCGTTCCATTTAACGCTGCGCACTGGCATGTCTACAATAAGCAGGTTAAACGGCTGGCACGTCGCTATTACCCGTACAGAATGGCAATACAAATGTTGCTTAAGCCGATTCCAATGACGCAGTTAATCAAGCGCCCGGTGCGTTGGCTCTTAGAGCTCCTGACAAAAGCAGGCTAATGTCGGCGGAGTCAAAAACCAAATGCAACACGTTAATGTATTGTGTTCGTCACTGGTTGTTTCTAGCCATTGATGAATTATTTGAGGCGTTAGTGCACTTCAAAGGTGAAGGCAACAATTTCCTAACCCCTACCCATTATGCTGCCATTTTTTGACTGCGAACGAAGTTTGGGCGTGCGGCGGCCAGCATGCGGTTTAAGACAGCAACCCCGATGGCAGCCTCGATTTCTTGCGCTGCAAGCCCGCGTGAACGCAGCCGAGGACCAATCAAGCATTTGTACCGGCCCATGGATGTTTCCACCAAGGCGCGTTGTCCATAACCGGTGGCGGTTTGCCAAGCCATCCGGCCCTCTGTATTGATCACTTCAATATGACGATCACGCTGACTTGGCGAACTTGATTCCGTAGTGGAAACAGCGGTTTTTCGTAACGGCATCACTACCTCAATATAGGAACCCCGTCGCGCGATCGTAAGCACCATCGGCGATGACTTTTGCTATTTCTTCTTCAATCTGCATCAGCAGCGGTTCCATCAGCGATGCATCGTCCGACTGCTGATCAGTGAGCACTTGGGCGATTATCATCCCACTGTTGGCATCGACCGCCAGATACAGCTTGCGCCACGTCCGGCGCGACTTCGCGCCATGCTTTGCTTCCCGCCATTGGCCTGCACCGAAGACTTCCAGGCCGATACTGTCGATCAACACATGCAACGGTCCGTTTGCTGCCGGCGGGGATTTCATGACCGACAACCCGATCGATCGGCGACTAACAGTTGTGTGATCCGGGGCAGAGACCGTCAGATTCATCAACGTCAGTACCGACGCCATCAATCCTTCTGTTTGGCACAGCGCCATCTTGAAGGCGGCGCGCAGCATCAAGCACGTCTCAATGGCGATACCTGTTGGCGCCGACCTAAAATTGACCCACCGTGCCGATCGAAATTTGACCCAGGGCGGGGCGCTGCGTTTTTGATTAGCAACTGTGGATAAGTGTACCAAATAAAAAAGTGGAATTCGTGGAGGGCGCAGCCCGGAACAAATCCCCCTTCAGTTTTGTTTTGTATTTAACGATATAAACTATTTATATCGTTAATCGCTATCAGGTATTTTCCTCCGTATCAACGTCGCTCTGGCCCGCCTTTTCCGCTTTGCGTTTTTGTTCCCGTGCCTTGATCCTTCCCTTGGCAGCCATGCTGCTATGCTGGAAACGGTACGACTCGTTACCCGTCTCCACGATGTGGCAATGATGCGTCAGCCGGTCCAGCAAGGCCGTGGTCATCTTGGCGTCACCGAACACATTCGACCATTCGGCGAAGTTGAGATTGGTCGTAATGATGACGCTGGTGTGCTCATACAATTTCGACAGCAGGTGGAACAGCAAGGCGCCGCCAGCCTGGCTGAACGGCAGATATCCAAGTTCATCGAGCACCACCAGGTCCATGCGCAGCAACGATAGCGCCAGCCGGCCCGCCTTCCCGTCGCGCTTCTCGCGCTCCAGCACATTGACCAGGTCGACGGTGGAGTAAAACCGCACCCGCTTGCCCTTGGTCGCGATGCCCGACACGGCCATCGCGGTGGCCAGATGGGTCTTGCCGGTGCCCGGGCCGCCGATTAACACGACGTTTTGCGCCGTGTCGCTAAACGCCAGTGTGGCGAGCTGGCGTACCAGCGTCTGGTCGACCTTGGACGAGGCGAAGTCGAAGCCGGCCAGATCCCGATGCAGAGGGAACTTGGCTACGAACATCTGGTGACTGACCGACCGCATGGCCCGGTCGGTATACTCGGCCTGCAGCAAGTGTTCAAGCAACCACGACGACGCCGCCACCGCTGATGCGTCTTGCGCCTTCAGTTCGCTCCACCCCGTGACCATGCCGTGCAAGCGCAGTTCTTTCAGTTCGGCGGCGATATCACGCATGATCGACCTCCGCCATGTCGGCATCGGTGGCGCGAAGGCTGTCATAACGGCCGGTGTTGGCAACCGGCGCTTCTTTCAATTGCAAGCTGGTCTCCACCGTGGCCGGCGCAGCGCTAGCGTTGAGCCGTGCCAGCACGTTCTCGACATGCTCGGCGCTGAGCACACCCGACTCCACCACCAGTTCCACGGCTACCAGCACCGTATCCAGCCCCGCGGTGGGCACGGCGGCCAGCACCTGCGCCATTACCCTGTCGCCGCCGGCATGCCTTAGCAGCCCTTGTTTGAGGCGCAGCAGTGGCGCCGGCAGGTCCGCGAACGGGGCGCCATTGCGCAGCGCCCCCGGTTTGCGCTGCACCAGTGGGATGTAGTGCTGCCAGTCGTAGAGCACTTGCCCGCGCTCGGCGATCCGTTCATGGTTGGCCACAATGGCGTCGCCTGCGACGACGCACACCCGGCCCGGATACAGCCGGGCACTGACCATCTGGCCGGCCAACTCGCACGGCACCGAGTAGCGGTTGCGGCTTACCGTCACCAGGCAGGTGGACGACACCCGCGATGGCTTTTCGACGTAGCCATCAAACGGCGTGTGTTGGAGCAAAATAGAAATGTCCGGTTTCTCCCAAATAGAAATGTCCGATTTTGCAAAGTAGTTCACGCTAGCGATCCCAAATTGGTTGGTGTCGAGTGATGAGCGGAATCGTGAGGATGAACATGGATGAGATTGAGCGTGCGAACGTGATCAAGGCGGTGGCTGCCGGTGAGCTGAAGCCAGGTATTGCGGCATTGCGACTGGGGCTGGGTGCGCGTCAAATTCATCGGCTGGTAGTGCGGTTCAAGGAGCTAGGCGTTGTCGGTCTGGTATCGCGGCAACGGGGTCGGGCCAGCAATCACCAGCTGGCGCCGGAGTTGGCGCGCAGTGCACTTAATCTCATCCGAGAGCATTACGCCGACTTCGGTCCCACCCTCGCCTGTGAGAAGCTTAGAGAGTGCCACGACCTGATGCTATCGACAGAAACCGTGCGTCAATTGATGACCCAGAGTGGTTTGTGGAAGACGCGACAAGGGCGTCAGACCAAGCTCCACCAGCCCCGTATGCGCCGGGCCTGCTTCGGCGAGCTGGTACAAATTGACGGGAGTTTGCACCGGTGGTTCGAGGAGCGCGCCGATGCCTGCAGCTTGCTTGTCTACATCGACGACGCCACGGGACGCCTGCTCCAATTGCACTTTGCACCGACGGAATCGACCAGCGCCTACTTTGCCGCCACCCGCCAGTACATTGAGCAACACGGCAAACCGCAATCGTTCTACGCCGACAAGGCTGCCATCTTCCGCAGTCCCAGTGCGGCCGATCGCGCTAGCCGGACACAATTCCACCGCGCCCTGAGCGAGCTCGATATCGAGCTCATATGCGCTAATTCGCCACAGGCCAAAGGGCGCGTTGAACGCATGAACCGCACGCTTCAGGATCGCTTCGTCAAGGAACTACGGTTATGCAAAATTTCCTCAATCGATGAGGCCAACGTATGGGCCTCGACCTACATTGAGGACTACAACAAGCGCTTCGCCAAAGCGCCGCGTAGCCAATTCAATGCACACTGCGCGCTGGTGCCAACGGAGTGCCTGGAACGGATTCTGGCATGGCGCGAACAGCGCAAACTGTCGCCGCAACTGACCCTGCAGCACGGCCAAGTCACGCATGTCCTGAAAGACTGCAGTGAAGCGCGCACGCACATCGGACAGCGCATCACGATTCACACATTGGGCAGTGGTGAGATCGAACTGCGGGCAGCCGGCGTGAGCTTTGATTACTCGACATTGATGCGCCCCCGGCCGTTTGGACCTATCGAAGTCGACAGCAAAACCCTCGGCCATATCGTCGACCAACTCGGAGCGATCAAAAAACGCAACAGGACTTACCGGCAACCTTCGTCTGCAGAAAACACTGCCGGAGCCGCTGCCGCAAAAAGCGTTGCGGCACACAAGGTCAAAAGGCTGGAAATTAGCAAATAGCCGCCAAACAAATCAAAAAGCATGGAAAAAGTCGGACATTTCTATTTGGTGGAAACCGGACATTTCTATTTTGGTGCTACAGCGTGGGCATCGGCATGAGCTGCGACTGCTCCTGTTCGAGCACATCGGCCACGCTCAGCGCCGGATGCTCAGGGTGCCGCACCTCGTTCCACAGTGCCCGGCAGCGCTGGACCAGCCAGACATTGAGCTCGATGAACGAGGCGAACTGCAGGGTTTGCGCTTCAACCCAGATGCGCCGGCGGCTGTCCTGCACATTCTTCTCGACGACGCCTTTTTCCCAGCCCGATGCGACGTTACAGAAATCGGCATCGAACAAATAGTGGGCGCACATGACGGCGAAACGAGCGTTGACGATCCGGCCCTTACCCGTGTTGACCTTATCGACCGCCGTTTTCATATTGTCGTAAATGCCCCGGCGTGGCACGCCGCCGAGCGCAGCGAACGAACGGGTATGGGCGTCAAACAGCATTTCATGGCCTTGGCTCGGGTAGGCCACCAGCCACAAGGCGCGACTGGCACACAGCTTCATGTGCGACACCTGCATACGCCGGTAAATGCCGCCGATCACCAGGCCTTCCTCACTCCAGTCAAATTGAAACGCCTCGCCCTGCTCGAAGCTGAGCGGCACGAAGGCGCGCGGTAAGCTGCCTGCGCGGCCGCGCCATTCGCGGGTGAAGTCGGTGACGCGACTGTAGCCGCCGTCGTAACCTTCGGCCTTGATTTGTAGGAACAGCGCCTTGCTGGTCCGGCGATTTTGCTTGATGCGCAGCGCGTCGGCCTTGAGGGCAAGCTCTAGAATGGTGTGGTACGCCGTGAGCTTGGTCGTTACCGCGTCGCGGTGGTAGCTGGGCGGAGCAAGGACGGCCTCTTCCGGTTGCCTGAGCCACTTGCGCAGCGTGTTGCGGGACAGGCCAGTACGCTTTGAAATTTCGTGCAGCAACAGCTTGTCGCGCAGATGCATACGTCGAACTTTACCTAACATTTCCATGGTGATCACCTTGTAGTTCTCCCGCCTAATAATTAGGCAGGAGCAGTAGAACACCTGGGTCAGTTTTCGGTCGGCACAACAGCTATTGGTGGGTCAGTTTTCGGTCGGCGTCAACAGCCGTTATCTTAAATCAAATCGGTGTGTCAGATTACATCCGCTGCTAACACGTTCCATCAAGGAAGTCGTTCGTCCTCGCCCCTCTCCCACAGGCCGTGCATCTATTTTTGCAAGATCGGCAATGCTGCCGCCTCCACCAGGGCACTGATCTTGCGGGTGATCTCTCATTCAAGTTGCTTGATTTGCTTGCGGTAGCTTTTGGTCTACAGCTCTTCGTGAGCGCTTGCCTCCCGGTGCATATGCTGGGACGTAATGGCCACTTCGCCCCAGGCATTGACCTGTTCCGGATGCAGTCCTTTATGACGGCAATATTCGGACAGACCCGCTTCATTGAACGCCGCAGTCTCGGCGACGACGGCAAATTTGGTCGTGCGGCCCACCACCAACCTGACTTCGTTGCGTTCAACAGCACCAGTTAAAGTCAAAGTGCGCCAACACACAGACGTTTTAAACACAAGCGCCCACCCTCGTGGCTTAAGTCTGAGTTCCGGCTCCCATCCCCCCACTCCGTAATCGCGTTCCCCGCAGATGATGCCGTCAATCTCGACGAGGCAGGCCCGCCATCCAGAACAGCGATGGCGCACGTTTTCTTATTTACAAACCGGGCTGAGCCCCGGCAGCCATGTCACAAGAAAGCGTCCGTGCCAGATTAAGGAAACGGGTACCAATGAACCATTTTTCTCTCTCTATACCCATATTCATAAAGGAAAACTTCCATGAAAGCACTTGTTTATCGAGGACCAAAGGACGTTCGAGTCGAAGAAATGCCAGATGCCAAGATTGAAAAGCCAACCGATGTGCTGGTGCGTATCACCGCTACCAATATCTGCGGCTCTGACCTGCACATGTATGAAGGTCGAACCAATATGGAAGCCGGGCGCATTCTTGGCCATGAAAATTTAGGTGAAGTCATCGAAATAGGGAAAGCGGTTGATCGCGTCAAGGTTGGGGATATGGTGTGCCTGCCATTCAATATCGGCTGCGGATTTTGTGCTAACTGCGAGCGCGGACTGTCCGGTTACTGCCTGACCGCCAATCCGGGAACCGCTGGGGCCGCATACGGATTTGCAGGCATGGGACCCTATAGCGGTGGACAAGCCGAGATGCTTCGCGTGCCCTACGGCGATTTCAACTGTCTGGTGTTGCCGGATGACGCGAAAGAGAAAGAAAATGATTATGTGATGCTATCGGACATCTTCGCGACGGGTTATCACGCGACCGAATTGGCAAGCGTGAAGCCGGGCGATTCAGTCGTCATTTACGGTGCCGGGCCGGTCGGCCTCATGGCCGCCACGTCGGCCTTTATTAAAGGCGCAAGCCAGGTCTTTGTCGTCGATAGCCACAAGGACCGGTTAGCGCTTGCTGAAAAGATGGGTGCCATCCCTATCGACGACAGCGATGCGGGCGGTGTTGAACAGGTACTGCATCTGACTGACGGACAGGGCGCCGACTGCGGTTGCGAATGTGTTGGATTTCAATGCTGCAATATGCACGGCAAAGAAGTGCCGCATCTGACGATGAACAATCTTGTACAAACAGTAAAGGCAACCGGATCGATCGGTGTCGTAGGTGTATTTATTCCCGAAGATCCGCACGCGCAAGATGCGCTCGCCAAGGAAGGAAAGATCGCTTTTGACTTTGGCAAGTTCTGGTTTAAAGGCCAACGCATCGCAACCGGACAGGCCAATGTCAAAGCGTATAACCGGAGCTTGGCAAAATTAATCCATGCGGGCAAGGCTAAACCGTCGATGATCGTTTCGCATGAACTGTCTTTACATGACGCGCCGATGGCCTATGAGAATTTTGATAAACGCACATCGGGCTGGACCAAGGTAATTCTGAAGCCTGGCAAATAGAGGCATTGTCCAGGGTCTTGAGGGTGCAAGCCGGCGCGCTGACGGCGCTCGGCAAACCCGGTAAATCGCGGCTCGACGCCGGAACTTTAGATTTTCCCCTGAGGTGCGCAAAGCTCGCACGGGTGGGATGAAGCGGGCGTTGGTGCACTTCAAATCAGAAAACGACAGTCCCCCCAACCCATGCACGACCATGCTGCCATTTTTTGACTGCGAACGGAGTTTGGGCGTGCGGCGGCCAGCATGCGATTTAACACAGCGACCCCGATGGCAGCCTCGGTTTGTTGCGCCGCAAACCCTCGCGCACGCAGGCGCGGACCAATCAAGGATTTGTAGCGGCCCATGGTTGTCTCGACCAAGGCACGCTGCCCATAGCCAGTCGCTTTTTGCCAAGCCAACCGACCCTCTGTATTGATCAAGTCAAGATGCCGGTCACGCTGATTTGGCGAACGTGATTCCGTAGCGGAAACGGCGGTTTTTCGTGGCGGAATCACCACCTCAATATCGGCGCCACGTTGTGCGATCGCTTGGTAGGTGGGTGCGCCATCGTAGGCACCATAGGCGATGACTTTTTCTATTTCTTCTTCGA
>JBLHLW010000092.1:0-11646 GCA_047621345.1 Minisyncoccia bacterium
CTCTTTGCCCAGCCTGCGAAGCCCCCGGCTATTGGGTAACCGAGCGACAACCGGGGCTTCCCTGTGCAGCGTGCTGCCTGCCGACCTCCACCTATCGCAGCGAGGTGTGGACATGCCTGCGTTGCCAGCACAGGTCGGTACAAAAGAGGACCGACATTACCGTAGCAGATCCGAGGCATTGCGCTTATTGCAATCGGTGATCGACACAGCCGTTCGTGCAGGATGACGGACGGTGCGTCTGAGACGTGTTACACCGGCTCGAGCTCGCCTTCCCATGGCTCTATCGCAAAATCGAGCATCACTCCTTCTCCGAACACGGTGCTGCGCTCCTGTTCGAATGCGCCTTCGATGGCCGCCTGAGCAATGGCGATGCGGCAAAATGTTTCAACGTTCGGCAAGGCGAACTGATGGAATAATTCAGGGTTGACTTCGATTTCAGCCACCATGTCGGCCGCGGGCGGGTTATTCCAGATGGACAGCTTGCGCAACTGGCCATCCTCAGCCAGCACCGGGCTGACCAGATAAGCCATGCTGGTACCGTCAACAGCGAGCGCAAATTCAAAGGCGGGGGTACTGGTCGTCATGAGATTCTCCAGGGACGCGTTATCAACAAACTGCGAATGGGATGCGCCGAATGGTATGTACTAATTCCGGCTGCCACCTTCATAGTACATTTAATGCTTGCCTTGGCAATTGTAAAAATCCGTTAAATTACCAAAGTTGCCTTCCAGACAATTCCATGTAGGTCATATAGAGCCGCAGATCAAATTCATACTGGTGATAATTCGGCTCCATATGACAGCACAACTGGTAAAACGCCTTGTCATGCTCGCGTTCTTTCACATGAGCGAGTTCATGCACGGTAATCATACGCAAGAACTCAAGGGGCACTTCTTTGAACAGTGTGGCAACCCGGATCTCGCGCTTGGCCTTGAGCTTGCCACCCTGCACCCGTGAAATCGCGGTGTGCGTACCGAGCGCATGCTTGAGTACCTGAATCTTGCTATCAAAGGCGACTTTGTCGATCGCATCGGCATTGCGCAGGCGGGTATTTTTAAGCTCTAGCACGTACTGGTAGAGCGCCTTGTCGGTACGAATATCGTGCGGCTTGGCGTATTTTTTTAGCAGAACGGCGGCGAGTTTATCGCGCTCGATCAAACTGTGGACTTGCGTACGGAGTTCGTCGGAATAACCGGCGAGGTACTTGAGTTCATTCATAAATTCCCTGCTGACACAGGCCGGACTAACCGGCCTGCATCGCTATTACGACGGTCAAACCAATGACCGACTACCAATTACTCACTACTCCGACTTCACGCCTTCGACCTGAATCGCCAGTTTGACTTCCTGCTTGAAGCCCATGGCCTTGCCGTAGTCAACACCGAAATCGTCGCGATTAAAGGTGGCCGACGCATCGGCGCCGCAGACTTCGCGCTTGAGCATCGGATGCATGATGCATTTGAATTCCGCGATCATCAGCTTGACTGGCTTGGTCACGCCATGCAGTGTCAGCATGCCATCGACTTCAGTCGGATTCTCGCCGTCGAACTTGGTGAACTTGCCGGCATAGGTTGCGGTCGGAAATTTTTCGGTGTTGAACATTTCGGCCGAGGTGGCGTGCTGGTTCATTTTCTTCATACCGAAATCGATGGTGTCCATGTCCATCGTGACTTCGACCGAACCGGTCTTGGCTTCGCGGTCGAGAACAACCTTGCCGCTGGATTTCGAAATTTTGCCACGCCATTTCGACAGACCACCGAAATGATCCGCTTCAAAACTCGGATAAGTGTGCGATGGGTCGAGGTTGTACGTGACGGGTGCGGCGACCGCAGAAGCGGCAACCAGAGAAGCAATGGCAGCGAAGATGACTGATTTCATCGATGTTCCTTTTAGGGTGGGGGAAATTACTTGGTAGTAGCAACAACCAGATGGAATTTGATGGTCACTTCATCGGCGACCACCGAGGTATCTTTCCATTCGCCGTCGCCAATATTAAACACAGTGCGCTTGATCGGCAGCACACCATCGAACACTTGGGTTGCACCGTCCGGCTTGACGCTGAACGGAATGACGACATCGACGGTCTTGCCCTTGAGCGTGAGCTTGCCGGCGACATTGTATTTGCCGGTGCCGGCAGCCGTGATGGCGCCGGACACAAAAGTCGCTTTCGGGAACTGGGCCGCATTGAACCACTCCTTGCCCGTCACTTCCTTGTTGTATTCCGCCGATCCCATATCGTAGCTGGCGACATCGATCTCGACCTTTGCACTCGACTGCGCCAGTTGGGCCGCATTGAATTTGATGGTCGCATTGACCTTGTTGAACTTGCCTTCGATCGGCACGCCGATCTGTTTGGCGGTTGCGGAGACGGTACTTTTTGCGAGATCGACCTGCGCCATGGCAGACGACGACAACAGCGCAAGCGCCAGACCGATTGTGGACAATTCAATTGCACGCATGGAAATTCCTGTTAGTGGGAGATGATAAGTTGACGAAGTTATTTGAGGAACGGCAGCATCCGCGCCAGCGTTCCGTCGCGGTCAAAAAACTGATGCTTGAGCGCCGCCAGACTATGCACACCAACCAGTCCGGCCATCGTGTAATTGAGCGTCACATGCACCAATTGCAGCGTGTCCTTGATCGCGTCGTTTTTATCGATCAGTACCGGCAACGGAATCACGCCGAAGTACACGACCGGAACACCCGCCGCAAGGCTGTAAAAATAGCCGGACAGCGGCACGGCAAAAATCAGGAAGTACAACAACCAGTGCGTGATCAATGCCGCTTTTTCCTGCCACGCCGGCATCAGCGCCTGAGTCGGCGGTGGCGTATGCGTACTGCGCCATGCCACCCGCGCGATGGCCAGCATGAATACCGTCACACCCATCCACTTGTGCCATGAGTAATACTTCAGCTTGGTCATCGTCAAACCGGGAATATCGGTCATGACCAAGCCGAGAATGAAACCTGCAATGACCAGCAAGGCAATCAGCCAGTGCAGCAGGATGGCAGTACGGGTGTAGCGAGGGGTAAAGTTCATGGGCGGATTAAGAGTATGACGTTTATGGCACGTTATTTAATTTCCGGATTTTACGGGGGTTCTTTTGATTGTGCTGGAAGGGCTGACAATTAAGAAGCACGCACGCGCACGAACCGGAAATGCCCGTTAATGTCGTAGGGTGGGCACAGCTTTATGTGCCCACGCGCGCGAACCGGAAATGCCCCTTAGTGTCGTAGGGTGCAATAACCGAAGGGCATTGCACCGCATTCAAGCTCCTGACGCCGATGAAGAATAATCCTGTAAAAAACGACGACGGATGCCTTGGCAAGCGGACCGCCCCGTTCGGGATTCGGTGCAATGCCCTTCGGTTATTGCACCCTACGGACGACAGCTCATCCTTGTCCGAATATCAGCATGGCCTGCTCCCGCACCTGCGCGCGTCGATCCTCCCACAATCCCCGCAACTGATCAGCGCGCAATTCGCGCTCGTCGGCTTCGGAGACAAATCCGACCTCGCCGTTGTCCTCGGCTTCGGTGCGGCTGAAACTCCACTCGCGTGAAAACTCCGGCTTGATCGCACCGGCGTGTTTGGTCGGTAGCGCGCAAATCAATTGCATGCCGAGATTGTCGCGCAAGAACTTCAGGACATCGCGCGCCCTGCCCTCGTCCATCTTCGAGAACGATTCGTCATTGACCAGCAATTTCAAATTGCTGCCCTTGTCGAAATGGCGCAGCCGGTTGGTGACCACTGCCGCGTGGATGATGTAAGCCGGGGTTTCAAGCTGGCCGCCGGAACCGGTGCCCCATTCGGACAAGCGGACCTGCGAGCCGGACTCGGACTCCTTGAAAATTTCATAGCGACGGTAATTGCGATAGTCGGCCACGCGCTGCAATTCCTTGAGCGCGTGTTCGCCTTCGTCCGACAGCAGCAAGGCCAGCAAGCGGTCGCGCACCGCACAATTGACGTCACTGAGCGGCGTCTCATCGAACAGGCCAAGGAACTCCTGCTGCTCCGACAGTGCAGCGGTGGCACTGAAAAAATCGTAATACTCCTTGAATTCAGGCACCCATTCCGACCAATCGATACGAAACGTGTCAGTACCGAACTTGAGCTTGTCGAGTTCGGTGTTGAGCGTCTTGAGAGTACGCACGCCGGTATCGACGGCATTGCGGATTTCGTAACAGAACTGCTTGGTGAAAACATCGTTGAACGACGCCTCGGCGGTGCGCAACTGGTCGAGATTACGGACCAGCCCGATCTCCTGCTGACGCAACAACTGTTCGCGTACCTGCGCTGCCAGCGCGACGATGCGGGCATACAGCCGGCCGAAATCACCTTCGCGTTCCTCGGCCTGTTCACTCACATCGAAGCGTTCATCCGGTCGGGCATGGGCATGGTAGTCGCCCAACGCATCGCGCATGTCGCCATGCAAACGCCAGGTGCGCAGGGCGTGCTGCTGCATACGTGCCGCCGCCTCGTTCGGCGTGAGTGCCCCGGACTCGGCATCCAGCGCGACCGCATCAGCCAGCGCCGTCAGCGACAGGCTAGCGTTGGCGATACAGACATCACGCAGCGCAGCGCGATCCTGATCGACCCGTTCTTGCTTGGGCTCCATGCCGAGGACGAGCTTGTTAATGGTCAACTGATGCGCCTGCAACGTGCGTTCGAGACCGCCAATTTGCTTGTCGCAATGGCTCTTGCGCTCATCAAGGCGGCGCAGTTCCTGTTGCAAGATCTCGACCTCGTCTTCCAGTTTGCTCACTTCGCTCAGATCGATGCGCGCCAGATCCTGACGCAAGGCATCGGTGCTGCGCACGGCGCCGTCGAGCTCGACCATCGCCGCCAGCGAAACCCGCTGCAGCGGCACCATCAGCGCCAGCGCCCCCTGAAAATCACGCAGTTCGCCGCGCACCTGATCGAGCGCGGCTTCGGCGTCGGCATGGTCCTGACTAGCCCGTTCGCGCGCCAGCCGTTTGGCTTCCTGACCGAACACTAGCTGTTCGGCATCGGCGGCAAACATCGTGCGCCCGCCACTGCCCTTGCCGTCCTGCGTCAGTCCGCGTGCCACCTGGCGCAAGGCTTGCGCATCGGCGACCTTGACGACCTGTCCGAACTGCTCGTGCAAATACGCCTCGGCGATCGGATGCTCGGCGCGCAATTCATGGATGATCGAATCGGCCGGCGTGCGATCCGGCCGACTGTGCTTGAGGCACAAGCTGCCCTGGATTACGCTGGCGCGCAGCTTGCGGTGGCGCACAAATTCAATCGCGCGCGCTTCCCATTCCTGATCGACGACCAGATTGAATCGCGCGCCACCCAGATAGCCTTCGATGGCTGGCTGCCATTGCGGCGAAAGCGGTTCGATCAAATCGCACAGTACCTGCGCGCGCGCGGCGCCGAGCTCCTCGCGGAAGGTTTTCAGCGCATGACGTGTCGAGGCGGGATAATCGGCACCACCTTCGGCCAGATTGGCCTTGCGCGAGGCGGACTCTTTTTCACGCTTGAGCGCATCGGTTTCGATGGCCCGCAACTGCGCGATCTGCGCGTGCAACGCAGCGGCAAAGCTTTGTCCAGTGCCGACCAGCGCGGCATGCAATCCGAGCAGCGGCAACTCGATACCGGCCAGTTCCTGCAACAGCAGCAGCGCCTTGAGGACATCGATCTCCGCGCTAGCCGACAACTGCGCAATGGCTTGCAACTGCCTCGTCCAATCCGGACTGCTGGCCGCCGACAGCGAGACGGCAACGTGCCGCGCCGCCTTCACTAACTCGAAATAGCCAAGAGGAATCTGCATGCCACCGACCAACTGCGCGGTACGTTCGAGTTGCTGCGCGGCCAGCAGATTCTGCTTCAGCGCACCAAGTGCCGTGTGGATGCGCGCTGCATTGGCCTGCACATCGTGCTGCAACCGGCGCTTCTGTTCGGCGGCAGGGATGCCCATCATTTGCGCCTGCAATTGCGTCAGGCTGCGCTGTTTGCCGAGCCGGTCCTGTTCAAGCTGGTCGATGCTGGCGTTCTCGATATCGATCGCACCCAACGCGGCTTGCACGGCCAGATCGGCGTTGCTCATCTGTTGTCTATCCTCGCGCAAGGCCAGCGTCGAGACCAGCAATTGTCCCTGCACTGCCGCTTCATGGGCCGCACTGGTGGCGCTGGCGGTCTTGCCCAGCAAAGCCAGCCGTTGCACGTTGCCGGCCAGGCGTTCGCCTTCGCGACGCAGCTCGCTGACTTGGCGCATCAGCTTGCTGATCTGACCGATCCGCTGCGATAACTGGGTCGCGTCGAGCTCGAGAATCTGATGCCGTACCAGTTCGTCGACGCTGCCAATCGGCTTGTGTGCAATCGATTGGCTCCACGCCTTGGCGGCGCTTTCGGCTTCGGCAAACGGAACCGTTTTCTGGCCACGAAAGCGGCCGTACAACTGGCACAAGTACTCGCGTTTACTGTCACGAAAATTCATCACGTTGCGATAGCGGGTGGCGAGGTGCTGTTCGATTTTCTCGACAGCGATGACGGTCATCGCGCCATCGGCAGCCAGCGTGGTCAGGTCGCCAAGCTGCAGGGCAGCCTCGTCGATAATCAGTAGCACCAGCCGTTCGGCCACTGCCTGACGACGTTCGCCGGCACCATCGAGCCGGGCCGATGCCGCGATCAACGCCGTGAACTCGCGGCCATCCTCGCCCTCGCTCGGTTTGAACACTGCAGCGATATACCCATGCGCGCCGTTCGGTCGCGCGAACAGATTGTCTTCGGCGCCGACGATGTAAGACCACAGCGTGCGCTTGGTCTTGCCATTGCGCGCGCCTTGCGTGGTTTCATCCTGACCGGGGTTGTAGTTGAAGATGTTGGTGTAGACCGCCGTCATCACGGTTTGCAGTGCATCGAGCATCGTCGACTTGCCGGAGCCGGTCGGACCGGTCAGCAAGGTCATGTTACCCATCGGGTATTCCTGCGTGCGCAGTGCGCCCCAGTTCACGAGGATCAGTTTGTCGAGCTTCATGGTGTGTCCTGGTGTGCGTCGGTCGATGATTCAGCGTCATCGACACCGTCGGCTTCCAGCGCCGATGCCAGCATGTCATCGCTGATAATGCCGAGAATGGTCGGGCGGATCGCCAGCAAGGCGTCTTCGTCGTCCATCGAAAAACTCGGTGCCATGCGGATTAGCCGATGGCGCCGCAGGTCCGCCAGCAAGCGCAAACGCTCGACGGTATTAGCCGGCAGCGTACGCTTCAATTGGGTCTGCAGCGTGGCCGAGACTTCCTCGAACGTGACCAGCACTTCGCCGTCATCGGTGAGCCGGCGGCCGGCCTCGGCCAGCCCTTGCTGATACTGGAAGCGCAGCGCCAGCGCAGCCGCGACGAAGTCGGCACCGAGCCGGGCGCGCAGGCCGAGCACCGGTTCGAGTTCGTCGGCCGGCATGCCGGGCACGTCCGCACCCGGCGCATACAGCCGAAAAAATTCGCCCTTGATGTCATGCACCAGCCGGAACCCGGCCAGCCCGAAGTAATCGTGCAGCAAGGCTTCAATACGCCGCATGTCGTCGTACAGGCGCTGCTCGACGCCGTCTTCATCGCGCACGATGATGCCGGCGGCGTACAGTCGGCCGACGATATCACGAAAGCGCTCAGCGTCGAGGTTATGCAGCGCCAGTGCCTCGTTGAGGGTGGTGTTCAGTGTAGCTGTCAACGTCATTGGGTGATCTCGATCTGGTAGTCATCGCCGGCATAAAAAGCGTTCAATAATTTGGCCGGCAATTTGGTCACGCGCAGGGCCGGGTCGCGCGCACCGCGCACCGCTTCGACCAGTTGCATGTTGTTGAGGATTTCGGTGGCCGTGGTGGCCGGCAGCGTCGAGAGCCGGATCGGCCGATCGCGCAACTGCAATTCGGCACGGATGCGACTAACTACGTCTTCGTTCGACAGGGCAAACGCATCGGCTTCGGCACGTGTCATTGCCGCCTCCATCCGGGCCGCGTGACTGATGCGCGGCTGCGCAGTCACGGTCAATGCACGCCGGCGCTGCGAGGCACTGCGCAACTTGAATGCGGCCGGATCAAGCAGGCGCAATGCGGCCGGCGCGATGGCCTGTCCGAGTTGCTCGAGGAAGGCCTGCTGCGCCGCCGGTGACAACGCCGCAGTCCTGTTGATGGCGATGCTATAAGCCTGCTTGCGCTGCCCACCACGCAGCATCACGGCCTGCTGCACGATGGCAGCGGCGCGCTGCATGTAGACGCTCATCGCCTTGATCAGTTCGGGGTGCTTGGTGGTGCAGGCTGCTTCGACGATCTCTTCGATGCGTTCGAGCAGCCAGTCGAGGGTCGACGCCCCGACCCGTTCCTGACTGGCCCAACGCGCGATGTCATTCAATTGTGCTTCGAGTTTGCGGTGTTGTTCGGGTGGTAGTTGCTGCAGTCGCTGGAGCTGGTCGCGAATGACTTGCCGATGCCGTTCGACGCTGTCGGCGGTGAGCTGCTTTTTGAATTCGGTTTCGAAACGCTGCAGGAATTCCATAAAGCCATCCCACGGTGTCTCGGCCGCTTCCTGCATCAGCCGGCGCACCAGTTCCTGAAAATAATCGACATTCTCGGACAGGTCGCTGATGATTTTTTCGGCGTAGTCATACGCATCAACCAGATCATACGCATCAAGGTTACGCAGCGCCGCGTCGAGCGCATTGCGGCAGCTGCGCACATTGCGCTGGCGCGTGCGGGCGCTGCGCCGGTCCAGCGTCCAGAACGCTTCGGCAAACAGTTTTCCGGCACGGGTGAAGCGATAGGCCGACACCAGTCCGGCCCGATCACCAAATTTTTCCAGCCAGCCATCGCGCTCCAGCGCGCGGATCACGGCGGCGGTGCTCTGTGCGTCATCGCTATCGGTGGTCAGGCTGAAGTCGAGGTCGGGTGGCGCATCGTCATCGGGCCCCAGCGCCAGCCGGGCTTGCTGCACCACCGGCAACAGCAGGTCACGCAGCGATTCGCGCGTGAGGTTTTGGGCGTAGTCGGCGCTGGGACCATGCAGTCGCTCATACAGCGCGTGCACGCAATCGACAAGAATGCCGCGGTGCTTGCTGGCCAGCGGACGAAAAAAATGTAGGCGATCGGGTTGGAAGAACATCAGGGCGCGATTCGGTGCGAGTTGATCGGGGGGCAAACTATAGCGGAGTGATGGCTGGTGGGCCAACGCGGATGTGGCAAAGCTGTTGCAGCGTTGCGGCGAAGTCAATTTTGCAGGACTGCAGTGGCAAAAAATGGCCTCGTGTCACGGTCACGTGCGTTTTTTCAGACCGTCTTCCACACATTTTTTAAGGTTGACTCTGCCAACCAATTGCAAACAAATGTTATTTTTTTATCATTATGTTGACATGCGGACATGACTGCACGATAGTTCGTCACGCAAACTTAGTGCTCACCAAAAATTTGCGACCAAATAATTAACTGCTATCACCAAGGAAAAAAAATGACCAACATACCTAAAATTGCGCTCGCTTTCACTTTGGTGATGGGTTCTTCGATGATGCTGTCAACGGCGCAGGCGAAGCCACCATCGGCAGAATGGATAGAAACAACTAACCCGTCCACAGCCGGTTTCACCGTTGGCGCAAACAACGTTCAATACGGCCCGGTGGCCGCACAAACGGTATGGGTGTACGACGGTGCCAATCCACCCGGCAATCAAGACCCGGCAACAATTTTGAGCCTGGTGACGACAAAGTTTGGCTTACCTGCAACCGGACCGGGTTCGATTACGCTGACTAGCGATGCGGATATTAAGAAGGGCGGCAAGTCAGGGTCCTTCACGGTCTCGTCAAGCTTTGACTACCTGGCTATTCACTACGGGAAGGGTGAATTGCTTTTCCATTGGGCCGCTCCACTAGATGCCAGTACGGTATTTTCGTTTGGCAATCTACCGCAAGGTATCAGTAACTATCGTGCCTACATTTCCGAAGTAAGTATGACGCCTCCGATATCACCGGTTCCCGAGCCAGAAACCTACGCCATGATGCTCGCTGGTCTGGGCTTGCTGGGCTTCATGGCACGCCGCCGTAAGTCAGTTTAAAAACAAGCCGCACGCTGCATTCAACCAAAGCCGCACGACACGATGTCGCGCGGCTTTTTTATTTTCCGAACGCGGCTAACCCTCAGCCCAGTAACTCTGCCAGCGTGCGGGCAATGACCTTGGTGGCACGCCGCAAGTCGTCCAGATCGAGATGTTCATCAGCCCGCTTGGCGTTCGACTCAAGTACCGTACGTGGGCCCGCCCCATAGATCGCAGCCGGAATGCCATACGCGCCGTAGAGCCGTACATCGGTGTAGAGCGGCGTCCCCGACGTCGGGATAGTCTCGCCAAAAACTGCTTCGCCATGCCGCTGTAAAGCATCGATCAACGCGGCATTGGCGGTTTGTGGCTGCCACGCTTCGGCCAGCAGCAAGCGCTTGATGTCGACGTGGATTCCGGCTACCGATGCAGCAGCGTCGGTAATCACGCGCCGCACTTGCGCCTCGACTTCGGCGGGATTTTCTTCCGGGATCATACGGCGATCAAGTTTCAGCACGACCTTGCCCGGCACGACATTGGTATTAGTGCCGCCTTCGATGCGGCCGACGTTCAGATACGGATGGGTGATGCCGGTGACGGCGGAACGGATCGTCTTGTAGTGCTGGTTCTGCGCGTACAGCGCAGTGAGGATCGCGGTGGCGCCTTGCAGCGCATCGATGCCGGAATCGGGAATCGCGGCATGGGCCATCTTGCCGTGTACGGTGACTTCCATTTGCAGGCAACCGTTGTGCGCATTGATGACCTGATAACTGAAACCGGCGGCGATCAAGTAATCGGGGCGGGTCAGCTTGTGGCGCAGCAAATAGCCGGGACCGAGTTCGCCACCGAATTCTTCGTCGTAAGTGAAATGCAGTTCGACGCTGCCATTGAACGCCACGCCTAACGCATCGAGCGCCCGCAGCGCAAAGGTGTAGCTGGCAAAATCACTCTTGCTGACGGCCGCCGCGCGGCCGTACAGCTTGCCGTCGATGATGGTGCCATCGTACGGACCGACGCTCCAGCCCTCGCCCGGCGGCACCACGTCGCCGTGGGCGTTGAGCGCGATGGTCTTGCCGTCGCCATAGCGACGGCGCACGATCAGGTTGGTAATCGACGCCATGCCACAAGCGGCGACTTCGGCCTGCGGCACCGGAAACTGTTCGACTTCGAACCCAAAACCCTGCAACAGACTGGCCGTGTGCTCGGCATGCGGCGCGTTGTCACCGGGCGGCGTGTCGGTCGGGATGCGCACCAGTTCTTGCAGGAAGCGGACTTCGTCGTCGAAGTGCTGATCGATCCATGCATCGAGGGCGAGATTGTGGTCAGGTGGTGCAGTTATCATGCAGGGTCCATGTTCGGTAATCAGGCAGTGGAAGAAATCAATCGGTGTTTTCGCACCCTTGCAGAACGGTTTTGATGTTGATGTTGATGTTGATGTTGATGTTGATGTTGATGTTGATGTTGATGTTGATGTTGATGTTGATGTTGATGTTGCTGTTGCTGTTGCTGTTGCTGTTGCTGTTGCTGTTGCTGTTGCTGTTGCTGTTGCTGTTGCTGTTGCTGTTGCTGTTGCTGTTGCTGTTGCTGTTGCTGTTGCTGTTGCTGTTGCT
>JBLHLW010000093.1:0-11562 GCA_047621345.1 Minisyncoccia bacterium
CAATTCCAGTCGGACGTCAAAACTGGCGGGTGCGCTGAACCAGTCATGAACTTCAGCTTCATCCCCATAGGCGCGATCAATTTCTCGTAGAAGAGTGTTGCCGAAGCGACGTGCAATCCCGGTACGTGGCATCCCGCGCAACTGGCCGAGTGTATGACAGCCGATACCAATTAACGTACCCAGATGTGGTTGCGCCGAGACCAGTGCTGCTAATGGCACTGCAGCAAGGCGTTCAATGAGGGGTTTATCTTGGCAGTCGCTGGCACTGCGCGCCAGCAGCCACGCCGCACTTGCTGTCGGTGCACACGCCATGTGGGCACAAATGCCGAGGTCATTGATGCCACAGATGAGCTGTGCGGTTAAGTTGTTGAGACCATCGAAAAGCCGAAGGCTGGCAGTGATATCAAGCACTAGACCAGCCTCTTGTAACGCCACTTGCGGCGTGAAATGTAATGCCCACAGTGCCGCTTCGTGGAGCGCTCCCAGTTCTCCTGCTGGTGCACGCGGAAATGTCAGCAAATCGGCGCACATGCTCCATGCATTGGACTCCGACATGCCTGGCGCAATCCCGCAATCCGTCGCGCATTGGTTGCCAGCGATGACTCGCTTGCGCTCAACCACCACGACCGGCATGAGTGCAGCTTCAGGCCGGCAACGCAGTACGGTATCGAGTGGCAGTTGCGGAAAGTACAGGGCGATCCACAGCATGGAGTGAGGTAACCGGTAAGGTGAAAGGGAGGATGTCGGCGAGAGCAAGGTTGGCAAATGGCTGATCCAGTACCGTCGGCACCGCCAATGGCAGAGTCACTGGTTGGCTGTGTACTGGACCGCGTCGTTTGATGACTTCGACCGACAACTGCCCAGACGCGATCGCCCGGCAAACCATACGCAGCGGTGCTGGAGAAGACTCATGTTGTGCTGCGGCCGGACGGAATACGAAAGTCAGGCCTTCTCCTGCGCCAGCGGCTAGTTGCAATCGGCGCAAATGATCTGCTCGGCATTGTGGCAGCCAGCACAGCAAGGCACCGAAGCTGGCACTTTTAAGTGCTTGTTCGATTGCCCAGATGCGGTCGGCCGGCTTTTCTGCCTCTACTAGCAGGATGTGAGTCAGGTCGATACCCAATTCCGCTAAGGCGGACGCGAACGGAATGTGCGGCGGCGCCATCAAGATCACGGTTTTTTTGGCTTGCGTGAGTGATGCAATCAGTGGTGCGAGCAAACGCAATTCACCGATACCTGGTTGTGCCAGCAGTAACTCGATCAAGACTGATGCCGGCCATCCGCCATGAGGTAACTCGCGATCCAGCGCCTGAAACCCAGAGGGTGTTGTCACCAGTCGTTGCGATCCCATTTGGTTACCACGCCACACAGTGTCCGGCATATTCGCCAGTAAAGCATTGGCGACGGTAGGGGTGGCAAAGCGGGTGGTGGATGCGAGCATGGGAATCTCCGTTATGATGAATCTTGTCTATCTTCCGGGTGTCGTTAAAAACACTGTATGGATGCACAGTATATGTGATCCTGGGTACCTGCCGTCAAGGCGTTTTCGATAAATAATTCTTGAGCCGTGCTGCGTGAACCGCTACGCTGACGGATTTTTTCTGCCTGTCATTGCCTCATTGAAAGACCTTTCCCATGGCCTATAACCCGGCCCATCCCCGCCTCGCTTTCGTTGACCTTGAAACGACTGGCGCGACGGCTGTCACTGACCGCATTACCGAAGTCGGCATCGTTGAAGTCGATGAAGAGGGGGTACGGCACTGGAGCAGTCTGGTTAATCCGCATCGACATATTCCTGAATTCATCGAAGGTTTGACCGGGATTTCAGATGCGATGGTGGCGGATGCACCGAGTTTTGATGCGCTCGCGGTCGAGATTTACGAGCGCCTCGAAGGGCGTATTTTCTTGGCTCACAACGCGCGTTTCGATCATGGCTTTTTGAAGAATGAATTCAAGCGTGTCGGCATTGATTTTCGCCCGACAGTGCTGTGTACCGTCAAGCTCTCGCGTAAGCTATATCCTGAATTTGCCAAACACAATCTTGATACGCTAGCCGAGCGCCATCAGTTGCAGGTGACCGAGCGTCATCGTGCGCTGGGCGATGCCCAGGTCATCTGGCAATTCTGGGAAACCATCCACGCCACTTTGCCGCACGCGCAGATCAACGCGGCCATCAAGGAGCTTACTGCGCGGCCGAATTTGCCATCGCAGCTTGATGCGGCGATGGTCGATGATTTGCCTTCCACGCACGGCGTGTATCTTTTTTTTGGCGAAGGATCTTTGCCGCTTTATATCGGTAAAGCTAACAACTTGCGTCGTCGCGTGCTGTCTCATTTCAGTGGCGACCATCTTTCTGCCAAGGAGCTGGAGCTGTCGCAGCAAATCCGGCGTGTCGAGTGGATCTCGACGGCCGGTGAACTGGGAGCGCTGCTCAAGGAAACGATGCTGATCAAGCACATGTCGCCGTCGCACAATCGGCAATTGCGTCGCTCCGATGCCGCCTGCCTCTGGCGTCTCGATGCGCAATCACTGATCACGCTGATCAAGACTGATGACATGCTTGTCGCCGGTGAGGCCGAGTTGTTCGGTCCGTTTGCGACGCACCGCAAAGCCACCACCGCCTTGAAGGCACTTGCCAGCTCACACCAGCTTTGCCTCGCCTTGCTAGGACTAGAAAAAGTCGCTACTGGCAAGCCCTGTTTTGCCAGTCAGGTCGCTCAATGCAAAGGCGCGTGCTGTGGGCGAGAAAGTCTCGCGTCGCATAGCGCGCGTTTGCGCACGGCACTTGAAACCAGTCGCATGAAACCGTGGCCCTATGCCGGGCCGATTATTATTCGCGAAGAAGCAGAGTTGCATGTCATCGATAACTGGAGCTATCTGGGCACGGCCACCAGTGAAGCCGAAGCGCGTCAATTGACCGAGCATGGTCGGCCACGCTTTGATCGCGACGTTTATCAGCTACTGCACAAAAAACTGGCAGCGATGCCAGATCGCATCACCCCACTTTATTGAGGCTCCTAGTGATGAAAAAAAATTCCTTCGGACTGCTGTTCTTGCTGGCCACTGGTGGTGCGCAGGCGGTTGATATTCCAGCGTTTTCGCAGATGCAACCCGGTGCGCCGGTGACCGGTTGGAATGTTGTCAAGCCGGCGGCCAAAGCACCAGATACTCTCTACACGCTGGTGCGCGACGAGGGTCAGACCGTGCTCAAGGCCGAGTCGGTGCAGTCAATGTCCATCATGGCGCACACGGTGCGGATCGACCTGAAGAAGACCCCGCTACTGCGCTGGCGCTGGAAGATCGCAGCGCCGGTAAAAGGTGCCGACATGACCAAGAAATCCGGTGACGATTACGCTGGGCGGATTTATGTGTTGTTCGATTACCCAGTCGAGAAACTCTCGTTTACTACCCGCGCCAAACTGAAAATCGGCGAAGCTCTGTACGGCATGAAAATTCCGACGGCGGCCATTAACTACCTGTGGGATAACCGCCAGCCGGTCGGAACCTGGCAAGACAACACTTACACCGATCGCGCCCGCATGCTTGTTGTTGAAAGTGGCAGCGACAAAGCTGGCCAGTGGGTCACCGAAACACGCGACGTCGCAGCGGATTTCAGGACCGCTTTTGGTGAAGAGGCACCTGACGTAGTGGTTGTGGCACTGGCAACAGATACCGACAACACGGGCGAACAGGCGACGGCATGGTACGGGGATATACAGTTTTTGGCGAGATGAGCGAGGTGGGGTTTGTTTGCAAATGCTAACGAAGAGGGAAATTAAACGGTTATTCGTTCACCTTAATCGTCCAGGAAATATTCCTTGCAAGCGAAAAATAAAGTACCGCCCAGGCTTTAAACGACTGTCATTGGCCTGCACGGCACTTCCAGCGACGCGACTTTGTAGTCTGCATCGGCAGGGATATACAGAAGCAACCCCTGCCGTGCAATTTCTATGGAACGATGGTGATCGTGATGTTGAATGGCTTGCCAGCGTTACCAGACGCATTACGTGCTGAATAGCCAGTAGCTGTGATCGAATACACGCCCGTCTTTGGTGTCCATGCTGTATAGGACGAGCCACTGTTGCCAAGGAGTGCATAAGGGGCGTAATTTTCAGAGTGCAAGATGCCTGTACCTTCAAATTTGACGCTCTTGGTCCCCGAATTGGTCAACGCTTGAATACTGATGCTGGGCGCACCAAGGTCGCTCAGGCTGATGGTTTGGTTTGCCTTGAGCGGTCTTATTGCAGCGCCATTGGTCGCGTTCACCAGAATTAAGCCATTGACGTCATAAGCGGTTGTTGGTGCTGGTGCTGGTGTTGGTGTTGGTGCTGGTGCTGGTGCTGGTGCTGGTGCTGGTGTTGGTGTTGGTGTTGGTGTTGGTGTTGGTGTTGGTGTTGGTGTTGGTGTTGGTGTTGGTGCAGGCGCGGCTCCCCCTGGGACGTCCTTATCGACAGACGCCTGAAGTGCCACCATATCGACAACCTGATCCAAGCGCCCCAGTCGCTGAGGCAGGTACTGGCTTGACCATTGAGTCGCATAGTCTCTCCAATAGTTCGCTGACATTTGCAGATGGTCCTTCGCGCTCGTAAGTGACGCTATATCCGACGTGTTTTTTTGATGGCGATAGAGGTCAACCGCGCCCCGAATTCTCCGCGAATAGAAAAGCCCCAGTGAGGACATGGCTTTCACATCTCCGATCGTTTCGCGTAGATCCTTGTTGCTACCCGGATTTAGGTTTTGCACGTTTTGGATGCCGGTGTTTGCGTACTGCTCCAGCAGAGATGCCACATCTAACGGTGTCAGTCGTCCATTCGCATTGGTGCCGTTAACGTAATCCTTGACTGACATCAGCAACTGTACTTGTCCATCTTGCTGTGCCGTCATCGGAGTGTAATAAGGATCGATGAAGTCTTGCACTCCGAGGTAGCCGCCTTTCTTTACCGAGGCTTCCGGGTACCACTTGAAGTCAAGATCACCCCAGAAGAAGCGGTTGACGAGAGGGAAAATCTTTGACACCGATGCCAGGCCGCTATAAAGACTGCCGCTGGGCACTTCTGGATAATGTGCGCCCAGCATGTCCTGGAATCTTCCGTTCGGTAGCGATGGGTCATAAGCCAAATTGCCCCAGATCATGTAGTAGTACCAGTGTTTGTGAATGAACTGCTGCCGCGGTGTGTCGGGATTCTTGCTAATCACATCTCGGCCCAATGTGTTCCCGTCAGGGCCCATATAGAAACCGTCAATCTTCGTCCGGTCAGGAATATTGTTCAGGTACTCCCGCGCGAAATCGGGATCACCCCAGCGCACGTTGTAGGTACTGTCGTTTCGAACTTCCAGAGTCACTTTTGAGTTTGCAGGGACACCATTCGTGTACCCGTTGATGTACAGAGGCCTGGTGCTCGAATACATATGCGCTTGCGAATATTTGAACGTGAGTCGCAATGATGAATCCGGGTCGGTGTAGCCTGGCAATTGTTTAAACGTGGCAAGGATCGAGCCCAAATCCGTATAGTGAGGACGGTGGATGAATTTGATCTGGCGATTCGGGTTGTACGAAGCGTTAGCGGGATCCTTCATATCTTGAAAGGCATCCTTGAAACCCTGCCCATACGAATCCCAAAGCCACTGTTCCTCTTGATCGTTGGACAAACCAGGCATGCTCTCGCCAGCAGTCACGCCAATACCCTTCAGTAATGGGTAGGTGTTGAACAGGCTGCGCACGGACTTGCGGATGTAATCCTTGGTTGCTTTGTTTGATGTGGAATTGGTAAGCCCGTATCCGCTACCCTCCGTGCCGTAGACGAATAAATTCCAGGTGAACAGGCTGATGTCGATACCACGGTCATTGGCGTACTGCATCACCTCCCTCCAAAACGCGACCTTCTGCTCCATTGTCATCGTCTTGACAGTTTCTAGCTGCCAACTGGTTTTGTAGCCCTCTTCGATCGCACCGATTTTGCGCTTCACGTCAGTGATAGATGCGTTCTCATAGCCCGGTGTAACGACCAGCGATGGAAAGGGGCTCTCGTTCCACAGAGACAGGGAGTTCAATCGGCTGCGTGCCATCTGATCCAGGAAGGCGTGCCAGAACTCTGTACTCCACATCTCGGGAATGTTTGCCTGTGCCACGGTGGAGTCGTCCGCGTAGCTCGGGGTGCGAGCGTCCAGCGGTATGTTGAACTTGATGCCACGTACGGCAAGGTTGGGATTGCGTTGCTTGTCATTAACATTGGCCAGGCTGCCGTCAATGTTCACCGAATCAGTCAGTTCCAGTCCTGCATACATGGCGCCAGGAGCGTCATTGCCGATTACCCACCACCGGGTAATGTTGCCAGTCGTGACGCGTCGAATGGCATAACCCTCTTTTGATAGTCCGCTGACGGCAGGCTGTCCAGTGATTGCGCCGTTCGTTGTTACGATGATTTGTATCGGGGCGGCTTGTGCTGCGAGCTGCGATGGTGTCGCTGTTCCCACAGTAAATTGCTTTTTTTGCTCGAGCGCTGCTTTCAACTCGCCTGCGGCGAATTTGATCGCCGGTTGGGTGTCGCTAAAAATGAGTACTGCGTTTGTCTGCGCACCGGCCGACCCGACCCATAGCAGCAGGCCAGTCACTAATCCAATTTTAAGACCGTTATTTCTGATCATGGTGATATCTCCGTTGACGTCATAAAGAGGAGGTTTCAGGGGGGCGTACTGAATTGATTCCCATCTGAGTGCAATCAATCAATAGAAGCAGAAACAGACGTTGCTTATTGGATGCGAAAGTAGCGCGCCGAGTCAGGTTCGATTGAGCATCTAAATATCTTCGGTAAATAAAAAATGGCTAGTTTTAAATAAGTTTGATGAGGAAGTTGTCCGTCGAGGCGATGTAACCAGAGCCAGGAAAAAAATATTCTGCCTATTACTTGTGCAAGCAAAGCGTAGCCCAGCATCCGTCGGACCGCGCTAGATTATGAATATGTTGATATTTTTATATCTCCGATATTGCTACAGGCGAAGATGATGACAATATTAAAACTGCTTTGTTACTGACTATAAGAATAAATTATGATTTTCAGTATCAATTGCCGCGAGGAAATGTGCAAGCCGTTCTATGTATTTCGTCGCTTCAAACAACGCCTTTTATTACTTCCAGTTGACGGCATCGGATACCTGTTCTCCGTAGCTGTTCCCACCTGCGTTGTCAGCGCTATCGCCGAGCACCGCGAGCAGGTCTTGCAGGCTGCCTTCACACAGCATTCAATCGGTTCAACAATCGTCAACCTCTACGGACATGGTGTGGATTCATTTCCGCTCACGTGAGATTGGCGTATCGTGCATTTCACTGGAGGGCAAAGATCAGTGTGGCGAATGGACTGAGGTTTCTTTTGCACCATATTTCACCTGATGTGAAAGGGCTGCTTGTTGTCGTGGCAGAGCATTGCAGCTTGTGGAGCGGTGAAGGATATGGGGGGGCTTGCATGGACTTCACCACTCCTTACTGCGCGCCTATTCCCTTGTCCTGACCCAATCGTCCTCCCCCTGATGGAAGCACCGGCGCGCTCACGGCGCTGACCTGCCTGCCCATCACGACTGAGATCATCCACTGCGTCATCGGTCCGATGGTAGCAGTCGCGCTTGGTCATGGAGATGCCATTAACGTCGATGCATTTGCCCGGGGCCAGCATGTTGCCGAGAATTTTGAAAGCTTTCGCATCCGGTGGATCGAGTTAAGCCGCCTTGAGGTAGCACTGTTGCTTGTTCATGCGGATGCCATTCACGTCGATGTGCTCGGTCGAGGTCATGTTGAGCCCCAGCCTAAAAAAAGCGCTGGCCGATCTGGGATTGCTGCGTACCGCATCGATCTCGACACGCAGCCCCGTCCTGGGCGAGACCGACTGGTTGCTGGACAGCCGGTTGCGTATTGCATCGACTGTGCGTGCGGCTTGCGCGCCAGATTGCGGGTTGCTGCCGACAGCGACTGGTGTGACGTTGAGCAGAGGCGCGGCGCCGTCATCGGCATTGTTAGCGCGAGCGGGTGTCCGCGAACGCGGAGTGGTATTCGAGATATGCATGAGTAGGGATCAAGACGTCGCTTTGGTTTCATGGGGAGTGTTTTTTTCGGCGGGTGTACTACCAGGCCAGTTACCAGCCGGATGCCGTTGTCGGCCAGCTCCCGGACCAGTCGGCAAGCTGATCCAGCTTGTATCGACGTCGCCACACGTAGGGTGGGCACGGTCGTTTGTGCCCACGCGAATGATCCGTAATTGGTGGAATTGGCGGTGGGGATGGGGGCGCTCGCGTGGGCACGGTGGGGCTGTGCCCACCCTACTTGCCGTATGCAGGGTGTCGCCTTGACTCCTTGTCGGGTACGCAATCTGGCCGGTTGCCAGCAGGATGCCCGTGTCGGTCAACCGCCGGACTAGCCGGCAAGCTGATTCGGCTTGTACCGCCATCGTCACGCATTACGCCACGCCCTTACTGCAGGCCTTTTTCCACTGTCCTGTGGTAATAGGCTTTGGCAGCGGCGATGATGTCTTGTTGATTGTCCGATTTGCGCACAGTTCTCAGGTGGCGGCGGCTGGGCGGGCTGTCCGGCGTCACTGCATGGCGAGTAAAAAAGCCGTCTTCCACCAGTTTTCCAGCGGGGTCGCAGCCGGCCGCCGTTGGTTCAGGAGCAATCGCTGCTGGTAGTCGGTGTCGTTGCACAGCGTGCTGGCGACACTGTGGACAAGGCTGGAAAATGCCACGTGATCACCGAATCGCGGCTGGTAACGCGTCGCCATCACGCGCGCTTGCTCATCGGCGGCGAGGGAAATTACCCCACCCGCCAAACCGGCCACCGCACCCAGTAGTGGCAACGGTATCGAGAGGGAAGGCGCCTTGAGCGCCTTCGCCAGGTGCGGGTCATCGGCCAGAACCTGGCCGCTACTGATCATCTGCGTGCTCGCGTACAGCAACCCCATCGATTTGCGAAAGGTAATGTGGTGAGCGAGCAGGTGCGGATTATTCGGCAAGACCGGCAGGCCCACCGGCACCGGCACATTGAGCTGGCTGGCGTGGCAGCGGTTTCTACCTCTGCCTCGTCGAGGCGTTGCAATGCATTTTGGGCAAAGGTATTGCCAGGCTCGATGTCCAATACCTTACGGTAGCAGTCGCGCTGGTTCATGGAGATGCCGTTGACGTCGATGCGCGAAGTCGGGGGCAGAGTATTGCTGAGGTTTAGGAATGCATTTTCAAACTGTGGATCGAGTTCAGCCGCCTTGAGGTAGCACTGTTGCTGGTTCATGCGGATGCCATTGACGGCGATGCATTCGGTCGAGGTCATCCTGCGTCCCAGCACAAAAAAATTGCCTGCCGATCCAGGATTGCGACGTACCGCATAAATATAACTACGCAGTTCCGCTCTAGGCAAGGCCGGCTGATTGTTGATCAGTCGGTTGCGTACTGCAGGTGACCAGCATTACTGGCTGGTCTGACGCTGTCTGGTTCTTGAGTGGAACACGGCGTCGTCTTGGTTCCATGACCGCTGTGATGGCTGCGCGATCGGGTCTTGCGGCGCTACAGGGGTGCCGGTTCGATCCGGCAACTTGCGGTAAAATTCGCCCCCGGTGCGATCCGCCGGCCCACCGTATCCACTTTCCAGCCATCCCTTGCAAAGGCAGTTCGAATGACCTTGTCCCGATTAATCGGCACCTTCGTGCGCAGCCACTGGCGGTCGTATATCGCCGCCGGCACGATGCTGGCTGCGGTTGCGCTGCTGACTGTCTGGGTGCCGCGCAAGGTCGGTCATATCATCGATGCGCTGGTCGCCGGGCAGTTGGGCGGCGCAGCATTGCTGCAGGAACTGGCGGTGCTGGTGGCGATTGGTGTGGCGATCTATTTTCTGCGGGTCGGCTGGCGGTTGCAATTGTTCAAGGCGGCTTATCAGTTCGGTGTCGAACTGCGTACCCGGCTGTACGCCCGACTGGCACTGCAAGGGCCGGCGTTTTACCAGAAGCAGCGTACCGGCGACCTGATGGCGCTGGCCACCAATGACATCGATGCCGTCGAAATGGCTGCCGGCGAAGCGATGCTGGCGGGTTTCGATGGTTCGCTGACGTTGCTGATGGTGCTGGCGATGATGCTGATCGGCGTCGACTGGCGTCTGACGCTCATTGCGCTGGTGCCGTTTCCGTTCATGGCGTTTGCGTTCTGGCGCATCTCGAACCAGATTCACCTCGCAGCGACCGATTCCCTCAAGCGCTTTAGCGACCTCAATGACCATGTGCAAGAAACCCTGGCCGGCGTGCGCACTTTGCGTGCGCTCGGGCTGGAGCAGCGCAGCGCAGTGCATTTTGCCGAGCTGGCCGAACATGCCGCCGCCGCCAATCTGCGCGCGCAACGCTGGGAAGCGGCTTACGAACCTGCCGTCGGCATCACCTTGTCGACCGCCGGCGTGCTAACGCTGTCGCTGGGCGGCTATTACGTGTGGAACAACGCCCTGACCATCGGTGAACTGACCAGCTTCTCGATGTATCTGGGCCAGCTGATCTGGCCGATGTTTGCCGCTGGCTGGGTCTTGTCGCTGATTGAACGCGGCCGTGCCGGCTGGGAGCGACTCGCACCGATACTGGCCCTGCCGCTGTCGGTCGACGACAACGGTACGGTGACCCGCTTCGAACCCGGTTTGCTGACACTCGACAAGATCGACTTTTCTTATCCGGGACAAGGCGCACTGGCCTTGCAGGATATTTCGCTGCGACTCGAACCGGGCCAGACACTCGGTCTGGTAGGCCCGACCGGGGCCGGCAAGTCAACGCTGCTGCGCCTGTTGCTGCGCCAATTTCGGCCTCTGCACGGCAACATCGTTTGGGGCGCGCAGGCGCTCGACGCGTATTCGCTGGAAACCCTGCGCAAGGCCATCAGCTGGGTGCCGCAAGAGTCGTTTTTGTTTTCATCATCGATTGCCGATAATATCGCGCTGGCGCGCCCCGGTGCCAGCCATGCCGAGGTCGAACACGCGGCCGGACTGGCAGCGGTGCATGACGACATCCTGCGTTTTGCACAAGGTTACGAGACGGCAGTCGGCGAGCGCGGCGTGACCTTGTCCGGCGGCCAGCGCCAGCGCGTGGCGATCGCCCGTGCGTTGCTGGCGGACAGTCCGCTGCTGCTGCTTGACGATGCCTTGTCGGCTGTCGATACCGGCACCGAAGCGAGCATCCTGCAACACTTGCGCGTGGCCCGTCATGGCCGCACCGTCATCATTGCCAGCCACCGGCTCAGTGCCGTGGCCGACGCTGACCAGATAGTGGTCCTGCGCGAAGGCCGCATCACCGAGCGGGGCAACCATCAGCAATTGCTCGATGGCGATGGCTGGTACGCCAGCCAGTGGCGTTACCAGCAACTGGAGGCCAGTCTCGATGCGCTCTGAAACCCGGCAAGCTATTGCGCTGTTGCGCACCTCGGCGGCGCCGGACCGGCGTCATTTGTTCATCGGCACGGGGTGGCTGGTACTGGCCGCCGGCCTAGAAGTGATCGGCCCGCTGCTGGGCAAATCGCTGATCGACAATCATCTGTTGCCGCACCAGCTTGACTGGCCGC
>JBLHLW010000094.1:0-11165 GCA_047621345.1 Minisyncoccia bacterium
GCACGTTGTTGGCCATCGCGGCGTTTTCGGCCGGCATCCCGAACGCATCCCAGCCCATTGGCATCAGTACGTTGTAGCCGTTCATGCGCAGGTGGCGATACATCACGTCGTTGATCGTGTAATTGCGCACATGGCCCATGTGTAGCTTGCCCGACGGGTACGGCAGCATCGAGCAGGCGTAGAATTTTTTCTTGTCGTTACCGTGCTGGTCCTGAGCGTGTTCGACGGCCTTGTAGGCGTCGGTCGCTTGCCAGTGGTCTTGCGCTGATTTTTCGATCTCGGCGTGGTTGTATTTGTCTTGCATGACGGGCGCGGCCAATAGGAGGAAAAGGAGGCCTGATTATACTTGTCCCGCCGAGTCCCGCGCCGTAATCAGTGCCACTAGCGCGGCGCACAGTGCATCCCGTTGCGCCGGCGTGTGGACGTAGCGCGGTCCGCGCCTTACCCGGTTGGGGGTGATTTCGGTATCGAGCGCGTCGTCCAGCGATTCTGCCGGAAGTTCGCCGCGCGCGATCGCGTCAATGGCTTTTTTATTACCGCGCCGCAGCATCAGAGATTATTGCAACGGAAAACAGGTTCTCAAGACGTGCCAACCACGGCAACCCGTCAGCGGCCACAACAGGGCGTTTATACACGTTGACACATCTCCCGTAATGTTTACACTAATACGTTAAACAACCAAGGAAAAACGATGAGCAAAACCGCTACGTTAACCGTGCAGAAATGGGGCAACAGCCTCGCCGTTCGGATACCCGCTGCACTTGCCCGCAAAGTCAATTTTGTGGCGGGACAATCGGTGGAAGTGACGACGGATGATCTGGGCGTCGTGGTTCACCGCAAGGGGCCGCCAACGCGCACGCTCGCGCAAAGGTTGGCCGCATTCGATCCGGACAAACACGGTGGCGAGGCCATGCCTTCAGGACGCATCGGCGCAGAAGTGTTCTGATGGTCAGCAAAATTTGGGTGCCGGATCGGCAAGACATTATCTGGATCGACTTTAATCCGCAGGTCGGACGTGAAATGAAAGACATGCACCCTCTGTTGGTACTGTCGCCCAAAGAATTCAATGCCCGGACACGGATCGTGATTGGATTACCGATGACCACATCGCCATCGAACGAATCCAATCCGTTTGCCGTGAAATTCATCGGCGACAAAGGGAAAGCAAGTTACGTACTCGCGCACCAGCCGAAAAGTTTTGATTGGCAACTACGCGGAGCGAAGCCGCATCCGTGGAAAAAAGTACCCATTGACGTGATGTCCCTGGTTGGCAACCTGCTGGACCAGATCATTACGATTTGCGACTAGGCATCAGCGCGACCTGCCGCCACGGCAGTCCGTCATGGGTTGGCGTCCCGTACGCCGGTTGTCAGGATGGTATTGGGTTCGTGGCGCTATCGCGCTTAGCGATCCGTGCCTTTTGCTCAGCGATCTGTACCGATAGCGCGGCGCGCAATTGCACCAGCTGATCTGGCGTGTGGACGTAACGCGGTCCGCGCCGTACCCGGTTGGGCCAGATTTCGGCATTCAGCGCGAAATCGAGGGATTCTTCCGTGACCTTGCCGTCGTCGATCGCTGCACTGATTACGCGATAGGTAATGAGCGTGGCATTGCGCCCGATGCCCGCAAAGCTGAGAATCATTTTGTCGGCATCGGCCGGGTTGGCAGGTAGCGCCAGCAGGGCGTTGTTCTCGTTGAGCCAGGCGTTGTGCTCGTCGAGCAGTGTGCTGGCACGCTGAATCTCATCTACACACAACTTGCGACCGGAAAATTTCAGCCCGGCCTGGGTGATCGGCATCCGGACTACCTGTGGCGGCTTCGACCAGGTGTCTTCGGCAACCAGTACGTGGCGCAGGAAATCGCTGTCGCCGCCGCCGGCGATGTGTTCAACACTGGTCACAAGATACCGCCCGCCGATCAGCCGCTTCGGATTCTCATTCTGTTCCAGGTGTTCCAGCAGCATCCCGATGACCGGTTTTTCGCGACTGTCCTTGGGCTTGTAATGCGCCATGGTCGAGACGAACTGGAAGATGCCCTGTCCCGATGCCAGCCCTTGCACGATGACATCATCGACGCTGCCATGTTGCGGCGATTGCCCTGCCGCGTAGGAAGCATTGCTGCGCAACTGCTGCCTGATCTTGTGCGCATGCATCGGATGCGGCGCCTGATCCGGCGTGCCGGATTGCACCATGACGACGTGCCTGTTTTCCAGGCATTCCACGCCGGACTCATTCACCGGCACTTCTGTCCGGTCAAATGTTGTTGGCCGCAACAAGGTTTGCGCCTCGCCGCCTAATCCGGCGGCGGTGGCGAGCGTCGGCGCCGCCTTCCTGACCCGGTGCTGGGCAAACGCCTGCACCGGCAATCCGGCAATCGACATCGCAACTTGTCGTCCGATGACGGCCATTTGATGGCGGATGTGGCGCCTGCGTTGTGCGGGCGGATTTTTTTTGTATTGCACGCGATGGAATGCCGTGGTCGGCTTCAGGTTGATGGCTAGCTCTTCGGGTTTCGGTTGCGCTGACACGGACACTGCGGCGCTCGTCGATGGCCCGGCTGCGGGCGGGGACGCATGCCGCAGCGTCAAGCGCAGGGCGCGCGGTACGACGTCGGCGTTGCCGAGATCCTCCACCAGGTTGTCGAGGGCGGTCTTGAAGGCATCATCGTCTGGCTTCAGCACTACGTTGCCATCCAGGAGTTTCAGGTGGTACACGGGCGCCGGTTCTTTCAGCTCGGTTTCTTCCAGTAACCGTTCCATTTCACGCTTCTGGAAGGCGGCGCGGTCGCCGGCGCTATGATGCGCACCCGGTTGTGCACCCGCCTGGGAGAGTGTGACCAACTTGTAGTCATTAAATTGCAGGGTGTTGTACGCGTTGGTTGCTTTGCCGACATTGACCACCACGTCCGCCCCTGCAACACCGAGGTTGAGCGCAATGCCGAAGGCTGCCAGGCCGGTATTGGCATGGGTATAGCGCTCGCTTTCGCCGGCGGTCAGCTCTTTCGACAACTTGATGGCTTCGACCTGTTCTTCGGCGTTGCCGCAAAACAGCTGGTGCACATCCGTATCGGTGATTGCAGCGATGCGCTCGCGTGCGCGGTCCACGTTGATGTTGTCCTTGCTGGCGCTCGCGGGCAGCTCCAAGTCCTGCAGTGCCAGTTCGAGGTTGAACAGGTCACACAGACGATTGCGTAAATCCTTTTTTTGCTCGTCGATGGCAAAATTGCGCCGGTCAATCTGGCCCGCTCCTCCCCGCCAGGTTGTCGCTGTTTCGTTGTGCTTGAGTTTCAGCAAGCGCTTGGTCGATTGCGCCACCTTGCCTTTCATGATCCGGCTGGCCGCGTCCATGCGGATGCGCATCGGGGTTTTCCAGGCCGCGACTAGCTCGGCGACGGCAAAGTTTTGCTGGTGCAGGTCACTGAACTCGTTGTCATGCTTGATCAATTGCTGCTCGCGCGCTGGCTCGTCGAGCTTGTTTTTTTCCGCCTCGGCGGCCTTGTCCTTGGCGACTCTGAGGTGCGCGCTATAGGCATCCCAGTTGGTCTTCAGGTCGAGCCCTGCGGGCGGTGGTTTGATGGCAGCGATCGCTTCCAGCCTGTCTTGCAGTGTCGCGAGGGCGGCTTCCCGGATTTTTTTTCGCTCTGCCGGTCGGGTCAGACGCGGCACTTTCCGGTTCTGCAGATAGTCGGCATAAGCTGCGCCCCGTTGGCGTGTGCTCTCGGTATTTTCACCGCCGAGCACTTCGAGCATCTTGACCAGGGCCACGATGGCGCGCTTGGCTTTTTCTTCGCCGTCGCGTGACGGGCCTGGGCCGAGCTGATAACCGAGATACATCACGACCGTCAGTGCGGTTGCAGCGCCAATCAGTCCGCCTGTGACAACCGCATCGATGAACACCGGCGTCATGACCGCGATCATGGACGCAGTCAGCACGGCCGCAGTGCCGGTATAGCTGCTCAACAGATAACGCAGGTTGCCGATGAACTCAACTTTTGCGCTTTCGGACGAGGTCTTGTAAGCCGTCTTCACCGAAAGCTGGTGGCAGATCCGGGCGAAGGCGAGTTCCAGTTGTTGTCGCGCGTCTTGCCGGGCTTTCACGGTGCCGCTGCCCCTAGCGCGCTCGAGCTTCTTCATCGCCACCTGCATTTGCTCCAAGCTCTTAATGACGTCCTTGATTTTTAAGGTACGCATGACGCTCATCGACGCCTGCAACATATTGGGCGCCCGCTTGGCTGCCGCTGACGCATCAGCGCGTCCGAGTGGAATGATGTCTTCGGCGCAGGCATTGCGAAATCGACGCGGCCCGGCGGCAATGACGGCGGCCGAGGTATAGAGCTGCGTCAGCCCGCGGGTAGCGACCAGCGCTAATTTGCTGACCGGATCGGGCGTGAGCAAGGCCGCCGCACTGAGCGAATTACTGACGGTCGCGCCGAAGGTGGCATGCTGGCGATGCAAGCCACCGCTGCCGGCGAGCTTGAAACTCTCCAGCACCGCTTGCGGGTCTCGTTCGCCGACAGCGGCGAGGAAGGCTTCGATTTCTGCCTGGTAGTAATCGCCTTTGGTGGCGTTCGCCGGGAGTAATCGCTGGTCTTCGTGGATAGCGGCAAGATTTTTCCGTTCGTATTCGAGCGCCTTCATGCGCGACAGCGCGACAAGCGACACCGTCGTCTCGCTATGCCCGGCCTGGGTCCTGACCCACTCTTGGCAAATGTCGCCCGCCGCAGCCTGCCATACGGCATCGAAGCGCCGAGCCGGCAGGTGCGGAACCAACTTGGTGTTGAGTAGCCGGGCTAACCTCTTGCGCATTGTGTTGTGGGCCGGCACGACAAGCGGGTTAGTCGGCGGGCTGGTGGCCTGCCCCGTCGGCGTCGGCGCAACTCTGCCGGCGTGCGGCACCAGAGTAGATTGCGTGATTGCCGGTCTAGCACCGGGCCGCGGGGTGGTGGTCATGGATGGTGAGCAAGTAAAGGATCAAATACGGGGAAGAAAAGTGACAGAGCAAGTGACGTTGTCTAGGTGTCCGTGAAGGGCTGATGGTTCCGTCTGTGGTTGTATTGCCAACTACGTGGTGATGTCACGGGGAAGAAATAATTCATCAGTAAATTATCGGCAAATTACTGTTGTACAGACCGATGGAGATTTTCATGTCACCTTCCTCACACGCTGTTTCTTCCCGAAAAATCCGCCTTCCACGCGACCTCCTGAAGACGCTGGCCACCCCGGCACCGGGCCGGCTGCTGCTGCAGACCGGCCTCGAATGGGCTTGCATCATTGGTCTGGCGTGGCTGGCGATATGGTCAGACCAAGGGGCGGTGGGCCTGCTCTGCATGCTGCTCATTGCCACTCGCCAGCACGCGTTGCTGGCGCTGATGCACGATTACTCGCACTATCAGCTCAGCCGCAAGCGCGGCTGGCTCAACGATCTGGTGGGCGACGTCTTTACGGCCTTCCCGTTCTTCATCACGATCCACGGCTTTCGCCGCAATCACATGCTGCATCACAGGCATGCCTGGACCGAACACGATCCGAACTATGTCGCTTCCGCCAAAAAACGCCGTTACCAGTTCCCGAAAACACGGTCGCAAGTCTGGCTGGAGATCGCCAAGCACACGATCGGCTGGTACACGTTGCAGGATCTGAAGAGCTACACGGTAGACGCCGGCATGGCCACCGGTCTGCCGCGCAGTACTGTGCTTTGCCGCTTCGTGTTTGCGCTGCTGCTGGTTGCGACTGTTGCCTATTTCGACCTGTGGCGGCCGGTCCTGCTGTACTGGATCGTGCCGCTGGCGACCTTTCTGATGGCGATTCTGTATGTGCGTGATCTGGGCGAACATGTCGGCTTGCCGGCTGTCGGTTTTGACAATTCACGCACGATGCAAGTTGGCCCGCTGGAGCGGTTGCTGATTGCGCAGAACGGCGTCAATTTTCATGCCGATCATCATCTGTTTCCTTCCGTGCCATTTTTTCGACTGGGCCGGTTGCACCGCGCGCTGATGATGGACCCGGCTTTTCGTGGGCGTGCTGTCATTACGTACGGGTACCTGACGGGCCTGATCACGGAGATATCAACCATCAACCAGCCTGTTGCTGCCCGCGGAGTCGACCATGTTTATTGACCTGTTACCCCAGCTGTTACGTCGCGCACACGGGGCGCGCTTGCAGACGCGCTATCTGGTGCAGGCTGATGTGCCGGCCTTGCTGGCGCTGGAACACGACAAATGGGAGTCGAATCAGGCGGCCTCCGAAGCAATGCTGCGTCAGCGCATCGCGGCCTATCCGCAACTGTGCATAGGGACATTTTGTCCGCGTAGCGGCAGGGCGCTGGCATCGCTGTTCATGCGGCCGATTAATCCGGCGATTTTTATCGGGCCCACTCGCTGGGAATTGACCGCCAACCTGACCGGTGACAATGCGCTGCATCGGAATACGCGCAGCCTGTTCGGCATTAGTCTGAGCAGCAATCATGCGGCGGCGACCGATGCGATTTTCCGGTTCTTTTATCCGCGTGCACTCAAGGCTGGCTGGCGCGATGTGTATCTCGGATCACCGATGCCAGGGTTTCGGCGCGCACGCGCGCTTGAGCCGGCACTGTCGGCGTGGGAATACGTCCATCGCAAAAAGAAATTCCATGCCGGCGAGCCCGCCGACCCGCAGCTATCGTATTACTACGGCAAGGGATTTCGGCAGGTGATCTCGATTCAGCAAGACTACTTTCCCCACGAGCCGTCGCTCGATTTCGGCGTGATCTTGCGGCGCGTGATTCCGTTGTCGCAGCCTGGCAAGTTATGGCAGCGCACGCCGTTGCCGGTGATTGCGTCGATGTCGGCGATGCTGTTTGAGCTGGTGCGGTGAGGTGGTTTTTCACTGCTGCGAACTGGGGGACTTATCGGGGGGATTGGGACATTTGGTGCAATGCCCTTTGGCTATTCCACCCTACAAAATCAACGTGCCGTATGCCGTTCGTAGGGTGGGCACGGGGTTATCGTGCCCACGCGGATATCCCGCCGATACCGTCATTGAGCGACGTTTCTGGTTCGCGCGCGTGGGCACGAAATGCCGTGCCCACCCTGCAAAATCAACGTGCCGTATGCCGTTCGCGGGGTGGGCACGGGGGTATCGTGCCCACGCGGATGTCCCGCCGAAACCGTCATTGAGCGGCGTTTCCGGTTCGCGCGCGTGGGCACGAAATGCCGTGCCCACCCTACAAAATCAACGTGCCGTATGCCGTTCGTAGGGTGGGCACAGGGGTATCGTGCCCACGCGGATCCACCGCGCTTTGGCTGACGGTATCTCACCGAATGGATTACCTTGTCGTCAGTGATTTCGCTGCTGTAGTGATCAGGTCGCGCAGCCACTTGTGCTCGTTGGACTGGTGCACCCGGTCATGCCAGAGCTGGTAGTAGCGCATCTTCGGAAAGGCCACGGGCACGGTGAAGCGCTTCAGCGGCAGGGTTTTTTCATAGAAGCGCAGGAATTGTTCGCCGGTCGTCAGTACCAGATCGGTCTGCGTCAGCATGTACGGAATCAATCCGAAAAAGGCCGATTGCACGGTCACGTTGCGCTTCATGTTCTGCTTGGCCAGATAGCCTTCGATGACGCCGTTGTAGCCAGCCAGTGTCTGAGCCGGCGCCACGTGCGGCAGGCTCAGGTAATCCTCGACCGTCATGTCTTCGGAGCCGGTGCGTTTGGCGTAGGCGCACTCGCTGTGCATGAAGCAGGCGATGGTGTCCTCGAACAGTTTTGACAGATGCAAGTGGGCTGGTGGTTCACCCCAGTTGGCAATAACCAAATCGAGGTCGCCGTCCGACAGCAAGCGGATGTAGTCGATCTCGGGGCCGAGACCATGAATCACCAGCTTGCTTTTTGGTGACTCGCGTCGCAGGCTCGACACGACGTTGGGCAGGAACTGGCTATCCAGATAATCAGGCGCGGCGATGTGGAAGGTGCGGCCTTCGTCCTGCGCCACGAACGGCACCTTGCGTACGAACAGTCGTTCGGTTTCGACCAGAATGCGCTTGGCCGGTTTGAGCAGACTCTCGCCGTGCTGGGTGGGTACCATGCCGCGTGCGCCACGCACCAGCAGCGGATCGCCAGTCAGTTCGCGCAACTTGCGCAGCGAGGCCGAAATCGATGGTTGCGGCTGGTTCAGCTTGAGGGCCACGCGCGAGACGCTTTTCTCGGACAACAGCATGTACAGGATGCGGATCAGGTGGATATCAAGATGGTCGGGAAGTGCGCCGGACATGAGTGCCTCATATGACAATGAATATGTGAAATATACGGGATGTTGCATGAGTTGGGCAGCGTTTGCGCTTATCGTCGTCGGATCAGTCATCGTCGCGCGCGGTCGCACGACCGACACTTCCACAAGGACTGCATGGACGCTTTTTTACTCACGTATGGCATCGACTGGCTCAACTTGTTGGTGCGCTGGTTGCATCTGGTGACCGGTATTGCCTGGATAGGCGCGTCGTTTTATTTTGTCTGGCTCGACAATTCGATCCGCCCGCCGCTGCCCGGCTCCGAACTGGCCAAGCGTGGTGTGTCCGGTGAACTGTGGGCCGTTCACGGCGGCGGCTTCTACAATCCGCAAAAATATCTGGTCGCGCCGGCCACGTTGCCGCCCACGCTGCACTGGTTTAAATGGGAAGCCTACTGGACCTGGATCTCGGGGTTTGCGCTACTGACCATCGTCTATTACTTCAATGCGTCGGCGATGATGATAGACCGTTCGGTCGCCGACCTCGCCGTGTGGCAAGCGGTGGCGATCGGGCTTGGCACGTTGGTCACCGGTTGGGTGGTGTACGACTTGCTGTGCCGCTCACCGTTGGGAACGCGCGATGGTTTGCTGGGGGTTGTGCTGTACGTGCTGATCGTGGCGGCCGCTTTCGTGCTGTCGAAATTTCTCAGCGGACGCGCCGCCTACATCCATGTCGGCGCGATGCTCGGCACCATCATGGTTGGCAATGTGCTGATGGTCATCATGCCCGGCCAGCGCAAGATGGTCGCGGCGATGCAGGCCGGGCAGGTGCCCGAAGCGATCCACGGTCAGCGCGCCAAGCAGCGCAGCGTGCACAACAACTACTTCACATTGCCGGTGCTGTTCATTATGATCAGCAACCACTATGCGATGACTTATAGCCACGCTTACAACTGGCTAGTGCTGGCGGCGATGATGGCTGCCGGCGTACTGATCCGGCACTTCTTCAATTTGCGGCACAAGGGCCGGCTTGTCTGGGGCTATCCGGTTGCCGGAGTGGCAATCCTGATTGCGGTCGCGGTAGCGATTGCCCCAGCACCGGTGGTGCGCACCGTGGCGGTGGTCGATTTTAAGCAAGTACAAGCGATCATCGATCAACGTTGTGTCGCGTGCCATGCGGCGCAACCGACCCAGCCGGGTTTTGCTGCGGCACCGTTAGGTGTGCAATTGCAGTCGTCCGAGTTGATTCATCAGCATGCGGCACGGATTTATCAGCAAGTCGTGCAGCTCAGGGCGATGCCAATCGGGAACCTGACCGGCATTACCGAGGACGAGCGGTCGTTGATCGGGAGGTGGTATGCGGCGGGAGCACCGTGATGGATTTGGCTGTCGGGTGCGTCGTACCGTAGGGTGGGCACGGGGTTATCGTGCCCACACGAATGCACCATCGATGCTGGAGTTGGCCGACATTTTTTGTCCGCGCGCGTGGGCACGAAAGGCTGTGCCCACCCTACAAAATCGTCGTGCCGTAGGGTGGGCACGGGGTTATCGTGCCCACGCGAATGCACCATCGATGCGGGACCTGCCGACGTTGTCAGTCCGCGAGCGTGGGTGACGTGATGGGGCGGGCAAGAGGTCAGGCGCGTCAGTCCGGCAAAAGCCCGTCGGTGTGCAATCTTGCCACCCAAGCCTGTTCGACAAAGCTGTCCGTGACGCCATAGTGGCCATGACTGACCCGCATCAGCAGGTTGGTGGACGTCATCATGCCGATCACGCTTTGCACTTCCTGGGCAGTGACTTCCCGCCCGACTTGCGCCGAGTACTCCCTCAATGCGTCTGCAGTAAACCCGCCCTTGACGTTTCCGCCAATATGACAAATACGGGAAAAGATGGCTGCGGCAAGTGGGCCCAAAGCTTCTATTTTTTGAAGCTCGACATCTGCTGCGGCAGCACCAAGAGACTGGGCTATCGTTGGCAAGTGCTCGTCGGCATCGGCTCCCGGTGGCAATCTGCGCAAGATATTGAGTGCTTTCATTAATTCTTCGGGACGACTTCCCATTCTTTTGAACGCGATTTCAGTGACCGGTATCGACGGAACTTTGGTCGCTAACTGTGGCGCGACCTGTTGCAGGACGTATTCAATAAAGTCGCGCCCGAGCACGGGAAATTCATGCGTTACCGCACCATTGAACGCCTGGTTACCCTTGAGTGAGAGCTCCTGAACGCGCGCGCGATGCGAGCCGGTTCCGACGAAGAGAAAATAGCCGGGAGTTTCCGGTCGCGTATTGATCGCATCCCGTGTTGCTTTCAGTGCGTGGAGCATGTTGTCACCGTCTGCACTGCCTAACGCGTGCTGAACCTCGTCAACGATGAGCACCACATCTGTTTGAGCTTGGTCAATCAACTCCGTGAACGCATGAGCAAGACTCACGCCTCCCTCCTTGCCGACGTCCGAGAGCTTGAATCCGAATTTGAAGCCTGCGGCACCGGCCTCAATACTGGCAACCCGTTTTAGTTTTTGGAGCACACCAGAGCCTGGAACTTGCAGTTCATTGAGAGACTTCCGGATGGCCTCGTGGACCAAATCCGCAGGATTGGCTTGTGGTTGACTCCACAAGTCGACATAGATGACGATGGCACCTCTACCCTCCAACGCGGGAATCAAGTCGCTGGCGAGAAAGGTTGTCTTGCCGACCCGTCGTTGACCTGAAAGAAATAATCCGGAGCGCAACGATGTGTCGAGAAATGCGGGTTGTAGCAGTTGCTGGGCCATTTCCTCAGCAAGTGCGGTTCGACGAAAAGTCATGATTTATATCTTTTTATGAGATACGGATAATTATCCGATCGTCATAATTTTTTGTAAAGCGATCAATGGTGACTGCGTGCGCTCCAGCAGTCTTCGGAAATGCAGGCGACGGAGGAATGAGATGAATAACCGTAGGGTGGGCACAGGGTCATCGTGCCCAC
>JBLHLW010000095.1:0-10115 GCA_047621345.1 Minisyncoccia bacterium
TGTTCGCGGCGCAAGTAGGCCACGCCAAACTGGCGGATCGATTCGAGATCATCGACCTTGCCGCTGGCTACTACCGGCGCGCAATCGGCGGCAGAGACGGTTTTTTCCGCCAGAAAATCCAGTGCGATTTCACCGATGTAGTCGCCGTTGTAAGCGGGTTCCGGCCAGTCGGCGTCGCCCGGCTTGAAGCCGCGTGCACGGGCCTGCACCGAACTGGCCAGTGTGGCGATCTGCACGCCGGCATCGTTGTAGTAGAACTCGCGCATGACGTCGTAGCCTTGTACTTCGTACAGTGCCGACAGCGCATCACCGAGCGCAGCCTGACGACCGTGGCCGACATGCAGCGGACCGGTCGGATTGGCAGAGACGAATTCGAGCAAGACCTTGCGACCGGCGCCTAGCGTGCCACGACCATATTCGGCGGCTTCCTGCAAGACGGTGTGGACCACTTCCTGCCGGGCCGCCAGCGCCAGACGCAGGTTAATGAAACCCGGACCAGCAATCTCGACGGCGTCGACCAGACCGGCGCGGGCCGGATCGGCCAGCAAGGCAGCAACCAGTTGCTGCGCCAGTTCACGGGGATTTTTTTTCAGTGGCTTGGCCAACTGCATCGCAATATTGCAGGACACATCGCCATGGGCCGGATCGCGCGGACGCTCGAGCACGACCGTCGGCTGCAGATCCGTGCCGGCCACGAGAGGTGCCAGGGCAGAGTTGAAAAGGGCGACGACGCGTTGTTTCTGGAGAGCGAGCATGAGTGTAGGGGAGCGGGGAAGACGGAATCCGATTATACCGACGCCACTGTCAGCTGCCTAACTTGTCACGGCAGTAGCTACCGAGAAAGCGTTGCAACTGGAACTCATGGGGCAGCCAGGGCTGGTCGGACAGGCCGGCCGGATCGCGAAACAAATACGTCTGTACCGCGAGCACTACGCCATCGTCAGTCGACGCCTGTAATCCGATACGGTGATAGCCATCGCCTTCAAAGTGATCGAGCGCAGCCAGGTCGGCAGCATTGATGTCGCGATAGACCAGCCCGGTCACGCTGGCACCGGCCTCGATCACGATGCCGGGATAGGTGTCGCCGTTCACTGCATAGCGCTGGTGACCGTCAATGCAGGCCGGCTGCGATGCGTAGTGGCCGCGCACGACACGTCGCCAGACTTCAGGAAACATCAGCGAACCATAAGTAAAAACGTGGATGGACATCAGGGCGACCTTATGAATATCAGCCCCTCATTTTGCCATGCCGGACCACTACTGCAAGAGACGAGGTTCCCGGGCGCCTCTATTTGCGCGCCACTACATTCAGCCCAGTCCGAAGTTCGACTGCATCAATGTAGCCAATGCCGCCCGGCGTACTCAACACGTAGCGGATGACATCGGCCGCATCGGCCATTTCGGACGGAGGCGTACCTTTGCCGATGTAACGCCGCACGGTCCAGTAAGCATCGTATTTTTCTTCATCCTGGCCAAGGAACTCCTGCAAAAAACGCGACCGTACCGGCGAGCCCGACGTCATCCCGACCGGGACCACGCTGACACCGGCGACGGCAATGAATTTGCCGGTATAAATTTTTTGCACAGTCAACACATCCATTTTCGGCACATTGCTGTGTCCGATGACGACGATGTCGCCGGCCTGTGCTGGCAACACGTGCAACACCATCAACGTCGCGCACCACGCCATGATTCGGGTGAAAATTCTCATGATCATCCCTTCAAAATACGAAGCTGCAAGACAGCGTCAGCACGTTGATAACCTGGTTGCCGGATTCGCCACCGGGAGGGGCATCAACCAACCCGGAGACGAGACCAGTGCGAGTACGGGCCCATTCCGCCTTGAGCTTGCTGGTCGCACTGAGGCGGTACGAGGTGCCCAGTGCCCAAGTGGTCTGATCGAACGGCGAGAGGCCATCGGCACCGGCACGTTGCGAGGCATTGATCTGCGCCGCGCCGGGAATGAATGCGGGGACTCTGCTGGCGTTGACCTTACCGTAAAAATCGCGGACTTCCGGCATCGACAGCAAGCGGCCCACACTGACGTAGGGCGTCCATGCACCGGCTGGCCGAAGCACGGACAGGTAGGCGCTTTGGGTATCAGCGCCGGAGCTCACACCGAGCACATTGCGCCGCACGTATTCGCCCATAAGGCGAAAATCCTTGCCGGCAGCCACATCAGCACCGATGACATAGGTTGGGCTATGCACTTCGCGAACCCGCGTCAGACCCGGTCCCGGCAGCAGCGAAGAGACCTGGTAGTAGCCGATACCGGGCGCTATCGTCACAAAGGGAAAAGTCACCGGCATCGCTTGCCCGTTGGTACCGCTGGCGCGCCCGTCATGCGCGCCGACGCGGTAAAGATTGTCGCCCTGCTGAAAGGTCAGCACCAGCCCGCGCGCCTTGACCTTGACCGGCGTAAATATTCGCCCAGACAAGCCGGCGGCCGAATTGTCGCGCAAGTAAGTGCTATACGTGGTGTCGGCCGATCCGGCGTAGCCGTCCAGCGTCCATTCGCCCACCCCGGAATACCAAGTCTTGCTCACTGAAAGACCGTCAATATCGGTCGTCGGTGAGGTCGAATACACCTCAGTAGGCAAGTGGGCCACATCAAAGGTGGCACCGACATCGGTGGTTTCGCTGCGCAGATACAGCGGCACGCGCAAACGGCCGGCCCGCACCAACCATTCATTGCTCGGACGCCAGGATAAAAACGCCCAGCTGATCGTCGCATCGGTCGCGCTATCGCTGCTGAGCGACGGTGCGACCTTGCCTTGCAACGTCGCACTAAACTGGTCATTGATACGGGCATCGACTTGCAGCCCCAGCACGCTATCGCGCTTGAAGGTGCCGCCGTCATCGACAAACCGCTGGTAGGCATAGGGCTGATCCGAGCGGCTATAACTCAGTGTGCCGAAGCCTGAAAAAGACAGGTCAACTGCGGCAGCAGGCAAGGTCATGGCGACGCCGGCAGCTAGCAGGATCGAGATGGCACAACGTTTCATGGTGGGTCCTTTTCCGTACCGGGTAGTGAGATAAAAAATGTTCCTACGTGGTCCGTCCACTGTGCGGCGACGCTGACGCCGCGGCAAAATACTGTTGCAGGCCAGCCAGCAAGGGCGTCATTACTTGTGCCATCTGAACTTGTGCCTGCGCGATGTCATCGGCGTGCCGTGCGACGCAGGCGAGCTCGAGTGCACTGGCCGGTTGACGCAAATCACGCATGCCTAGTGTGCCGGCCAGTCCCTTGAGCGTGTGGGCCAGCATTTCGATTTGCTGCCACTGTGCATCGGTAATCAACTGCAACAGACGTTCATTACAGTCCGCATAGCTCTCGACGAACATCGCCAGCAATTGCAAATAGATCGCTTCTGAATCTGCCGCAAAGCGCACGCCCTCTGCCGTATCGAGACCGTCAATGCGCGGCAGCGTGACAATGACCTTGTCGGCTGCACCACCTACCGGCGTCGCATCACGCTCCTGCTCCGCGCGTTGCGCCGGACTGTACCGTGCCAGCATCGCGAACAACATCGCGGGTTCGACGGGTTTGCTGACGTGGCCATTCATGCCGGCTGCCACACAGCGTTCGCGCTCGACATCCATCACATGCGCCGTCATCGCAATGACTGGCAACGCCGCGTTGCTGGGGTTGGCACGTAGTTGCAAGACCGCTTCGTAACCGTCCATCACCGGCATCTGCAAGTCCATCAGCACCACATCGAAATAATCGGCAGCGACAGCGGCCAGTGCGTCGAGCGCCTCACGGCCGTTCTTGGCCAATGTCACTTGAGCGCCACGCGCTTCGATTAATTCGATCGCCAGTTGCTGGTTGATCGGGTTGTCTTCGGCCAGCAGCACGCGCATGCCGCGCAAATCCGCCGACGATGGGGCCTCAACTTGCAGCCCGTGCGCAGGCTCATCGCCGCGTGCCAGAGGAAAGCGGACGGTGCAATGAAAATGCGCGCCTTGCCCGACGACGCTCTCGGCCCATAGTTGACCCTGCATCAGTTCAACGAATTTTTTCGAGATGCTCAAACCTAGCCCGGTGCCGCCGTACTTGCGGGTAGTCGAGCCATCGGCCTGCGTGAACTCCTGAAACAGACGTGCCAGCTGCTCTTGCGACATACCAATGCCGGTATCGGTCACGATGAAATGCAGCAGCAACTCTTCTGCGCTGCGTTCGTCGATACGGACTTCCAGGGTGACCGCACCGTGTTCGGTAAATTTAACTGCATTCGACAGCAGATTGGTCAGCACTTGCGACAAGCGCATCGGATCGCCCAGCAGCGCGCGCTGCCGCCCCGCTAACAACGGATCGGCTAACACCGACGACAGCACCAGGCCCTTATCCCGTGCCGGTTGGATCAAGAGCGCGAGCACATTGGCGACCACGTCCTCCAGCAAAAAAGGGACACGTTCCAGTTCGAGCTTGCCGGCCTCGACCTTAGAAAAATCGAGAATATCGTTGAGCAAGCCAAGCAGGGATTTGGCCGCGAGATGGGCTTTGCTGACGTAGTCGTGCTGACGTCCTGTCAGATCCGTGCTCAGCGCGAGATAGGTCATGCCGATGATGGCATTCATCGGGGTACGAATTTCGTGGCTCATGTTTGCCAGAAACATCGATTTGGCACGCGTCGCTTCTTCGGCTTTCAGATTGGCCATTTCGAGGGCATGCTGGGCCTCCTGACGCAAGTGGATGTCACGCTCAATCGACTCGGCCATCCCGTCGAGTGTTGTCCCCAGCGACACCAGTTCCCGCACACCCTGCGCGTGGTGTCTGCCTGGTCGTCCGCCAGCCGGTACACGCGTTGCGTAATCGCCTGCAGCAAGGCGTCGGGCCACCGTCGACAGCACGGCGATCGGGCGCAGCACCTGGCGACGAATCACTTCCGAGGCAATCAGGATCATCAAAAAGCTGAAAGCAACGCTGCACGACACCAGCAAAATCCCGCGCTCCAGGTCATGCGCAGCCGATGACACCACCTGATTGGTGCGCGCATCAACCAGCGAACCGAGCGCCAAGACAGATTTCGACAAGCTAGCTTTGAGCACGTTGTAGGATTTGCTGTACACCAGCCAATTGGCATAAACCAAGTGCGGCTCACCATCGGAGACGAACTGCTGCGTGGCGGGATCGAATAATCCTTGAGTTGCTGCAAATGCAATTTGTTCCATTTGCTTCATTGCATTCGTGGCGGCGTTGACGTCACTGAGTGCGGAGAATTCATCGGCACTGAAACCGAGCGATTTCATCCGATCGGAAAGCGAAAATCGCTGGCCCTGGGTGGGCATCTTGTGCAGGATCACACCGGCAATCACCAGGTCCCAGTAAGCCACCGTGTCGTAAGCAGGCGGCTGCGGTTTCTCGCCTTCGCGGATGCTCAGGATGTCGTAGTAGTAGGTCAGGTAGCGCGCTTCACTGGTACTGGTATAGGTGCGCACCAGGCTAGTCAGTTGCTCGGTATCTTCCTTGAGTCTCTCGGCCAGCGAGATCGCTTCCTGCCGGTGGGTCTGCGCCAACACGACACGGTTGTAGGACTGCTGGATCATGACGAGGAAAATGGCGTTAGCCCCCAGCGCCAGTATCACCACGAGCGAAAACCAGAACGATAGTTTTTTTAGTTTCACAATGTTTGCTTTTTGTTCACGCCAGAGCTGTCTGCCCCACCTCCTCCGGATGCATTCTTGCTCGTTGACTAAAGCAAAAATACCTTCCCGAAGACGATGGATCGTCGATATCGAATCAATTCGACGATGACTGAAATTGATTGTCTACAGACGAGATTCACCATGGTTTGAGCATACCAAACAAGCGCGATAGCTTCCTTAAAACAATTTCTATTTAACAATACTTTTCGTCGCTAATGGCTTTTGATCGAGACTTCCAAGTAACCCAAATTTCTGACTCGAAATACAAGCAGCTTTGCTACGCCACTTCCCTCCCGCTTGATGCCGCCAAAATGGCAAACCACTCCGCACGCGTAAGCACCAGTTGCGTTGCCGCGACCGCCTCGGCAATCGCTGCCAGCCTGCCAGAACCAGTTAGCACCAGTGGCCGCGACGGGTGACGCAGCACCCAGGCGATGGCGATGACCGCAGGAGAAACCGCATACGTCGCAGCAATCTGCGCCAGCACCGCACGAACTCGCTCTCCCTGCGCATCGGACTCGATAAATAGCCGCCCACCCGCCAGCGCCGACCAGATCATCGGCGCGCAGCGCAACCGCTGCGCTTGATCCAGCGACCCGTCATCGAGTGCCTGCACATGCAGCACCGACAGCTCCACCTGATTGGTCACCAAGGGGTGGCGCGAAGCCAGCAGCTCAAATTGTGCCGGGGTGAAATTGGAACTACCAAAGTAGCGAACCTTACCGTCGCGTTGCAGACGACCGAAGGCTTCCGCGACTTCATCGGCCTCCATCAACGGATCAGGACGGTGGATCAGCAGCAAATCGAGGTAATCGGTGCGCAGGTTTTTAAGCGACTGTTCGACCGACGCAATCAGGTACGCGCCGCCGGTATCGTAATGCTTGATGCGATTCCCGGGACGGTTAGGATGGACCAACCGGATGCCACATTTGCTGACGATCTGAAGTTGCTGGCGCAAGCCCGGTGCCAGCGCCAAGGCTTCGCCGAACAGCGCTTCCGAGGTATAGCCGCCATAGATGTCGGCCTGGTCTATCGTACTGACACCGAGGGTGAGCGCTTGTTCGACCAGCGCCAGCCGCTGCGACGGCGTCAATTGCCACTCACCCAGCCGCCACAGCCCCAGCACGATGCGGGAGAACTCCGGACCGTCCGGCGCCAGCATGATGCGCGGCGACAGCGCCGGTGCTGCGGGCATCACCACGCTTTCAGGATATCGGCCCGCTTGGCCTGGTACTCCTGTTCGGTAATTAACTCCTGGGCCCGCAGGCGTTTGAGACTTTTCAGGCGCTCTTCCTGTGCCGCATAATATTTTTCGTCCTGCACCACGGGCGCCGCCATCATGTGCACCGGTTGCGCCGGCGCCATCAACATGGCCGGTGCGGCAGTCGCTCCTAGCGGCACCACTACCCAGTCACTGCGAGCATGACGCATGCCGTCGGCGGACAGTCGCACCGGAGACGCAACCGTACGACTGCCAAAATCGAAGGCCCGACGCATGCGGGTGGCGCGATAGCGACCAATGAAATCGACCCGCGCTTCGCCGAGGATGATATTCAGTCCGTGCTGGTCGATGAAGGCACGGCCGCTGTTGCCAAGCTTGTTACCAAATAATCCGCTGTTACCACTGCTGACAATGAAGAACAGCGCATCCTGCTGGGGGCCGGCCTTGCTCAGTGCCGCAGTGAGGCCGCGCGCCAGGCTGCGTGCGCTGTCATCGTCGAACAATGCCACGGGCGCATTTTTGCCGTCCACCTTGAGCAACGCCAGCGCACGGCTGACGCTATCGACCGCAATCACTTGCGGTTGCAAGTTGGCTGGCGCGTTACCGGTAGACAAATAGATCTGATCAAATTCCCCGTCGTTCCACGCCAGATCGCGCGGCACACAGGACGGACAGGCTTCGTAGCTGGACCCTTCGGTCCCTGCCAGCGCCAACGGCATCGACACCGTCAGTGCCACGCCTAGCAATACAGGAAAACATCGTGATGACAGCGAGGAAAAAATGGGACGCATGAGTACTCCGTTGGCGGATAGAGGATTACAAGGAAATTCGGATGGTCGCGCAGGTAAAACCTCCACGAAAACAGCCTATTTTTGGTACAAGGGCTCACAAAAATTATGTAATTTAGCTACCTGTAGTATTAATACATCAATTTTACAACACTCTTCGGACTAGGTAGTCACAACTCTCTCGTTACACTGACGCTTCCTATGAAATCTGGGCTTATTTCAATCTATTTCGCGTCAGATAACGCCTTCATTCAAAAAATATTTCAAAAAGAATACGTACAAACTTTAGTGAAACTACAAACAACTGCTAGAATAATCCTTAGTGAGCTACAAAAATACTTAATTAAAGAGCAAGCATTCCCTTACTAGGTGCTCAATGTGATTGTAGTTTCACTAGATTTTCTGATGCCGCACCCTGCTGCTGACGATTGTCTAACAACAAGAATCCGGACTATTACCGGTTCGCAAGGTGATGCGATGCATCGCCACACACTTAAAAAACCATCAGGAGACGAGATGACACGCATTTTGAAGACCTTGCCAATGGCCGCTGCTTTGGCACTGACCGCATCGCTGGCGCAAGCGGCACTGCCGATTGATTTCGGTGGCTATTTCCGTTCCGGCTTCGGCACTAGTAGTGAAGGCGGCAAGGAAGCCTGTTTCGGACTGGCAGGCGCTGGCTCCAAATATCGCCTCGGCAACGAGTGCGAAACCTACGGCGAGTTGGCCTTCGGCGGCGAAGCCTTCAAGGGCGACAACGGATTCAACATCCGCCTCAACACCCGACTGGCATTCGTACTGCAACAAAACAAGGATTTCGAGCAATACAGCCCGGCATGGCGCGAAGCCAATGCGATCGCATCGAACATTGGTACCGGTGCATTCTCGAAAGCCAAAGCCTGGGTTGGCAAACGCTTTTATGATCGCCAGGACGTGCATATCACCGACTATTACTACTGGGATAACAGCGGTCCGGGTGCCGGCCTCGAAAACATCGACCTCGGCGGCGCCAAGCTTGCCTACGCGATTGTTCGCAATGCCTACACGAACGATGCCTCACCCAACGTCAATGACGATAAACGTACTGTCCTGACCCACGATATCCGGTTCTCGGAAATCAAAACCAACACCGATGGCGCACTGACCGTCGGTGTCGAATTCATGCAAAAGCGCGATGCCGCTGGCGCAACCGTGTCCACGCCTAGTGGCAATTTGCTCTCGCTCATGCATACCCAAACCAAACTGTTCGGCGGCTACAACAGGATTGCCTTGCAACACGGCACCGGTAGCGGTGCGGGTACGGGCGGCGTCAATTTCGGTGCCAACAAGGACGACAAGGTCACCCGCATCACCGAACAGATCATGTTCCAGCCAGAAGGTACCAAATGGTCGGGCATGGGTACTTTTGTCTACGAGAAGGCGCAAACCCTCACCGGCGACAAGACCTGGATGTCGGCTGGCGTGCGCCCGGTCTATCACTTTGCCGACAACATGAGCATCGCTACTGAACTTGGCTTTGACCAGGTCAAGCCGGATGGCCAAGCCACCCGCAACCTGACCAAACTGACGATTGCGCCGCAACTGACCGCCGGCAACGGGTTCTGGTCTCGTCCGGCGCTGCGTGCGTTCTATACGTATGCGAAGTGGAATGATGCCGCACAGGCAGCCGCCAGCGCGGGTTCGTCGTTATCCAATACCGGCGTGTTCGGTGCGACCACCAATGGCAGCACGGTCGGCTTTCAGGTAGAAACCTGGTGGTAAGTTGATCAAGAGCCGCAGCGTATTCGCGCTGCGGCTTTTTTGCTTTCTGGACTGCCACAAGCGCCCTCAGAGTAATCATCCGACGCGTCGCAGCACTGTTGCGGCATGTCGTTTCAAGAAAAAGCTCCGTACCCAACCCCGTCATTGCTCACCCTACTGCCCTACCCCATTGCCTCGAATGAGCGCATAGCGCCATCATTTATCAGGCGTGTCGATGCAGTTTTTCCGACAGCAACGGCGATGGTATTTTTGCTGGCGCAGAAATGGATGATTGCCGGGCTGACCGCGGGCGGCGTCCAAGGTTGACGGCCGAGACTGACTGATTCAGGGAATTGGTACGCTGCCGACACTTACTGTCAAGGAAAGTTTATGTTGGAGGAAAAGTGTCGCATCGGCCCAAAATTGGCTAGAAATCCTTTCACTGGAACGATCGCCTCGTTATGATTCTTCCTACAAAAGATTCCATGCAAAATGTCGTTCGAACTGACATGGAACCATAACTAAAAACCCTCCCCAGGAGAATTTCATGATGAAGCCAGCATTCGTCGCGGCTAGTCTGATTGCCGCGCTACTTGTCACCAGCGCCGCCAACGCCGCCAACGCCACTGACCTGGCCCTGACAGCCGACCTCGGCACCACCGGTGTCGGCTTGCATGTGAGTTTGCCGCTGCGACAAAACCTCAATGCGCGGCTTG
>JBLHLW010000096.1:0-9890 GCA_047621345.1 Minisyncoccia bacterium
ACCCACCGTAGTAACTGGCGGACGCTTTCGGTGCGCGCGCGTGGGCACATAAAGCCGTGCCCACCCTACGGGCTGAAGTTGCGGTTGCGGTTGCGGTTGCGGTTGAAGTTGAAGTGGAAGTTGAAGTTGAAGTTGAAGTTGAAGTTGAAGTTGAAGTGGAAGTTGAAGTTGAAGTTGAAGTTGAAGTTGAAGTTGAAGTTGAAGTTGAAGTTGAAGTTGATTTTGACGTGGCCTTTGACGTACCCCGCATTGAAGCAGCTGCCAAAAGTCGGAGTCAGGCAGGGGATAAGAAGGCCGCACTGTCTGAGCGAAGCGAGTTTGCGGCCTTCCCCCTGACTGGCTCCGGCTTTTGGGAACCCGCAGGGCAGCCGCTTCGCGGTCGCCTTTTTCTTGGTTACTTCTTTTTGGCGAAGCAAAAAGAAGGGACCGCCTGCCGGTCCGGCTGCCGGGCCGCACCCGGCTTGGTCGTGGCGGAGTGCATGCAGGATCAGTTACCGCAGTCAGAGCATTTGGTGCAATGCCCTGCGGTTATTGCACCCACCGTTTTTTACCTCAAGTCACCGTACAACAGGAGTCCAGAAATGTCCACCACCACCCTGATCCCCGCCTCTGCAATCACCCCCGACACCGACACCCACATCCTGATCGACTGCCGCCACGATCTGGCCAACCCCGACGCCGGCCGTATCGCCTATGCCGAAGGCCACCTCCCTGGCGCGCGCTTCGCCCAGCTTGACAACGACCTCTCCGGTGCAAAAACCGCCGCCGATGGCAGCTTCGCCGGCCGACATCCGTTGCCGGCAATGGCTGATTTCATCGAAACGCTGCGCCGCCTCGGCATCAACGACGACAGCCAGGTCGTCGTCTACGATGCCCATGGCGGGATGTTCGCGGCACGGCTGTGGTGGATGTTGCGCTGGGCCGGCCATGCACAGGTCGCGGTCCTCGATGGCGGGTTGCCGGCATGGATCGCTGCCGGCGGCGTCACGACGACCGCAACAACATCGGTTACACACGGCAATATCAACGCACAGCCAACACTGACCCGCACAGTCAATGTCGATCAGGTCCTGGCCAGCCTCGGATCAACCGACCTGACCATCGTCGACGCCCGGGCCGCCGACCGTTTTCGCGGCGAGAATGAAACGTTAGATCGCGTCGGTGGCCATATTCCCGGCGCAAAAAATCGCTGCTTCAAGGACAACCTGCAGGCCGATGGTCGCTTCAAGCCAGCCGATCAGTTACGCGCAGAGTTTTCCAGCGTGCTCGCCACACCAGCGACTGGCGTCATGCAATGCGGCTCCGGCGTCACCGCCTGCCACAACTTGCTAGCGCTGGAAATCGCCGGACTGACGGGCGCTGCACTGTATCCGGGATCATGGAGCCAGTGGAGTGCCGATACGTCACGACCGGTGGCTACCGGCGCGTAATCAGCGCGTGAGTTGCGAATCCGACCGGCGCTTCAGCGACACCGCACCGAGCAGTGCCAGTCCGCCAAGCAGTAGCGCGGGACTGCTCGGCTCGGGCACTGAAGAAGCCAGCGCCGCCATCATCATCGGGCTGGCGGGGACCAGCGGATCGCCAAAATACTGAATGCTTTCGGCAGTAAAAGGGTTCACGAGACGCTGCGCAAACGGGCCTTTGACGCCACCGTAGGCGGACTGAAAAGAGAAAGTCAGGCCATAGTCATGGACGGTCGCATCAGGCGCCTTGTCAAAAAAATGCAGTACCCCGCCACCGAGTCCGAACAGGTTGTTTTTTTCCTCGATCGCAATATCCCAGCCGTCTCCGGCCTCGATGTGCGCGATACCCAAATCAGAAAAATACGGCAGGTAGAAATCCGTCATATTGAAACTGCTGTAGTAGTCGGAAATACCGCCCGAGACATAGACCGTGTAGTCGAATGATCCGGTCTCGTTGACCGAGGCAACCGTCGTTGCATCAGGTGCGCCAGAAAGCCATGGTGGCGCTGCCAGCGCCGGTATGGTTGCCGATACCATCAGCACAATCGCTACCCACTTTACCGCCCGGCTGACTGCAATTTTCATGGTGAAATTCCTTTCTCGAATAATGATTAACTGACGGATTATGTGGTCCTTATGATAGCCATTATTCGATGCGCAGCAGAGCTTTAATGTTGTCCTGTCATCAACACTACGATGCCCACACCCAGCGCGATCAGCAGCACTTGCGGGATGGTTTCACGCAGCGTGGCGCGACGCTGCATTTGCGGCATCAGGTCACTAACAGCAATGTAGATGAATCCCGATGACGCAAATACCAGCACGTAGGGAATCCACTGCATGCCTTGCTCCAGCGTGAAGTACCCGAGCAAGCCGCCCAGCACCGCCATCATGCTACTCAGCAAGTTATACAAATACGCTCGCCGGCGTGAAAATCCGGCGTTGAGCAGCACAATGAAGTCGCCGATTTCCTGCGGGATTTCATGCGCGATGATGGCAAGGCCGGTCACAATACCGAGCGTCGGATCGGCCAGAAAGGCTGCGGCGATCAAAATGCCATCGGTAAAGTTGTGCATGCCATCGCCCACCAGAATCATCCATCCGGCCTTGCCGGCTTCGCGCGCATCATGGCCGTGGTGATGAGCATGGCCGTCGCCTTCGTGATGATGCGAATGGCGCAGGATCGCGGTTTTTTCAAGCAGGAAAAAAAGCAGCAAGCCGCCCAGTAACACCGCAAACAGCGTGTGCGTGTCGGCACCGGACTCGAACGCTTCCGGCAACGAGTGCAGGAACGACGTCGACAACATGATGCCGACCGACAGACTCACCAGGCGCTCGACCATTTTCGACAGCAATCCGAATGAAAAAATCGCTGCCGCAGAAATGCTAAGAACGCCCGATATGGTCGTGACTAATAGAATGGTGACGAGGGTGGTATTGATGGCAATCCCGGATGATCAGGCAGAAAGGGACCAGATTATAGAACACCCGGTCAGGCTAACTACAAAGCACATCCCGTGTGCTGACCGACAGCGCGACTGTCCGGCAACAATACCCGTCATCAGCCAACGCATATGGCAATGCGCCTATCAACTGCTAACCTACTGCGATACGATCACCGAGGCCCTGTCCCCATGTCCGAACCCATCCGCTTTCATTTTCGTGGCGCGATCCAAGAGGTCGACGCTGCCGCGCCGCTGCGCACCGTGCTGCAGCACCTGCGCGAAGAACTGCATTGCACCGGCACCAAGGAAGGCTGCGCCGAAGGCGATTGCGGTGCCTGCACGGTACTAGTCGGCCAACTGCGCGATGGCGCACTGCGGCTTGAACCGGTCAATTCCTGCATCCAGTTATTGCCTACGCTCGATGGCAAGGCCTTGTTCACGGTGGAGGACCTCGCCCAAGCCGACGGCACGCTGCATCCGGTCCAGCAAGCGATGGTCGAGTGCCACGGCTCGCAATGCGGCTTCTGCACCCCCGGCTTCGTGATGTCCTTGTGGAATCTGTACCTGAAGCGCGAAGGCCAGTCGACGCCACCATCGCGCCAGCAAGTCGATGACGCGCTCTCGGGTAACCTGTGTCGCTGCACCGGCTACCGCCCCATCATCGCAGCGGCCACCCGGATGGGACAACTGCCGCCGGTCGCCTTCGACCGTGCTGCCGTCGCCGCCGCGCTGTTGCCGCTGCAAAGCGATGTGCTGCGCTCGCATCCGCTGGCCGATGGCACCACGTTCTTCGCGCCACGCACTTTGTCGCAAGCAATTCAATTGCGCACAAGCCATCCCGCGGCCACCGTGCTGGCGGGCTCGACCGATGTCGGCCTGTGGTTCACCAAACAATTCCGTGTGCTCGGCGATATCGTTTATCTGGGCGAAGTGGCCGGACTCGCTGCGATCGAGCGCAGCGCAACCCACTTGCACATCGGTGCGACCGCCTCGCTGGAAGCGGCCTATCAGGCCATCTGCCAGTTCTATCCGACCGAACTGACCGAACTGTGGCAGCGCTTTGCCTCGCTGCCAGTCCGTAATGCCGGCACGCTGGGCGGCAATGTCGCCAACGGCTCGCCGATCGGGGACTCGATGCCGTGGCTGATCGCCCTCGGTGCCGAGGTGACACTGCACGGTAGCGCCGGAACGCGCACGCTGGCGCTGGAAGATTTTTATCTCGGCTATCAGAAAAAAGATTTACAACCCGATGAACTGGTCACGGCAATCCGCATCCCGCTGCCACAAGCCGGCCGCACATTGCGCACTTACAAACTGGCCAAGCGCTTTGATCAAGATATTTCGGCGGTCTGCGCAGCCTTCTCGATCCGTCTCGACGGTGAGTTGATTACCGACATCCGCATCGCCTACGGCGGCATGGCGGCCACGCCAAAACGTGCCAGCCACGCAGAACAGACACTGCTCGGCCAGCCGTGGAACGACGCCAGCCTGACTCGCGCGATGACCGCGCTGGCCAGCGACTACGCGCCGCTGAGCGACATGCGTGCCTCTGGCGCGTACCGGATGAAAGCCGCGCAAAATTTGTTACGCCGCTTCTGGTTCGAAACCCGCACCGATGCGCCGCTCACAACCGAACAGGTCAATGCCTTTGCCCACGGAGGGCGCGCATGAATTTGCCCATGAGCTCACGCACCGAGCTACCCGGCGTCTGGGCCGAAGTCGGCCAGTCGCATCCGCACGAATCGGCTGTGCTGCATGTGCTGGGCACCGCCACCTATGTCGACGATGTCGCAGAAATCCATGGCACGCTGCATGCCGCACTGGGCTTGTCGCAACAGGCACACGCCACCTTCACGGCCGTCGATCTCACCGCCGTGAAGACCTCGCCCGGCGTCGTCGCCGTACTGGTCGCCGCGGACATTCCCGGCCTCAATGACTGTGGTCCGATCATCCATGACGATCCGATTTTTGCCGATGGGCTGGTGCAATATGTCGGCCAGCCGCTGTTCGTCGTCGTCGCCGATACGCATGACAATGCGCGCCGCGCGGCCCGGCTAGCACTCGTCGATTACACCGCCCTGCCCGCGCACCTGACACCCGAAGCGGCCCACGCCGCGCAATCATATGTACTGCCGCCTATGCGTTTGCAACGCGGCGATGCGGCAGCCCGGTTGGCGCAGGCACCACATCGCGCCAGCGGCACGCTGTCGGTCGGCGGTCAGGAACAGTTCTATCTGGAGGGTCAGGTAGCCTATGCGATTCCGCAGGAGGAGCGCGCCATGCGGGTGCTGTGTTCGACCCAGCATCCGTCCGAAATGCAGCATGTCGTGGCCCACGCCCTGGGTGTGCTGGCGCACCGCGTGAACGTCGAGTGCCGGCGCATGGGTGGCGGCTTCGGTGGCAAGGAATCGCAGTCGGCCTTGTGGGCGGCAGCAGCGGCCATCGCTGCCGACAAGCTCAAGCGCCCAGTCAAGTTGCGTGCCGACCGGGACGACGACATGCTCGTCACCGGCAAGCGCCACTGCTTTCGCTATGCGTACGATGTCGGCTACGACGACAACGGCCGCATCCTCGCCGTGAAGCTGGAAATGGTGCTGCGGGCCGGTTATTCGGCCGACCTGTCCGGCCCGGTCGCGACCCGCGCGATCTGCCATGTCGATAATGCGTACTACCTGTCGGATGTCGACCTCCGCGCCTTTTGCGGCAAGACCAACACGCAATCGAACACGGCATTTCGTGGCTTCGGCGGACCGCAAGGTGCGCTTGCCATCGAATACGCGATCGACGATATTGCGCGCACGCTGGGCCAGGATGCGCTCACTATCCGGCAGCGTAATTTTTATGCGGAAGCCGGACGCGACGTCACCCCTTACGGCCAGCAACTCGACGACAACGTACTCCAGCCGCTAGTCGGCGAACTCGAAGCCAGCAGTGCTTATCATCAGCGCCGCAGCGCCGTGCATGCCTTTAACGCGACCAGTCCACTCCTGAAAAAAGGCCTGGCGTTAACACCGGTCAAGTTCGGTATTGCCTTCAACGTCAATCACCTCAATCAAGCCGGCGCACTGGTGCATGTGTATGTCGATGGCTCGGTGCTGGTCAATCATGGCGGCACTGAAATGGGCCAGGGCATCCACACCAAGGTCATGCAAGTCGTTGCCCATGAACTGGGTGTGCCGCTGGCACAAGTGCGCATCAGTGCCACCGATACCGGCAAGGTCGCCAACACCTCGGCGACTGCCGCCTCGACCGGTGCCGATCTCAATGGCAAGGCGGCGCAAGCGGCAGCGCGGCAGATCCGCGACCGGTTGGCCGCATTTATCGCCGACCAGCATGGCGTGCCAGCCAACAGCGTGGACTTCGCCGATGGCAAGCTGCTGGTTGCAGGACAAGCCATCCCGTTTGCCGAGGTGGTCGCCAAAGCCTATCTGGCGCGGGTGCAATTGTGGTCCGACGGGTTCTATGCAACGCCCGGCCTGCATTGGGATTCCGCCAGCATGACCGGCCATCCGTTTTCGTATTTTGCGTATGGCGCAGCGGTCTCGGAAGTCCTCATCGACACCCTCACCGGCGAATGGAAATTGCTGCGCGCCGATGTGCTGTACGACGCCGGCGCGTCGCTCAATCCGGCTATCGACATCGGCCAGGTCGAGGGTGCCTTCATTCAGGGTATGGGCTGGCTGACCACCGAGGAACTATGCTGGAACAAGGACGGCAAGCTGACCACGCATGCGCCGTCGACCTACAAGATTCCGACGGTGTCGGATTGCCCGGACGACTTCCGTGTCGCGCTGTTCAACAACCGCAATGTCACGGACAGCATCCATCGCTCGAAAGCGGTCGGCGAGCCGCCGCTGCTGTTGCCGTTCTCGGTATTTTTCGCGCTGCGCGATGCGGTCGCCAGTGTCGGTGACTACCGCATTAATCCACCGCTCAATGCCCCGGCGACCAGCGAAGAAATCCTCAACGCCATCGAGGCAGTGCAACGCGTGGGTTCGACGTGACGGCCTTTACTCCGGCGGTTCTGGTAACGGTCGCCAGCGTCGCGGGTTCGGCGCCGCGTGAGGCCGGCGCGACGATGCTGGTCACGCAAGACAGCCAGCGTGACACCATTGGCGGCGGCCATCTGGAATTGCGCGCCTGCGAGATTGCCCGCGCGATGCTGATGTTTCCCGAATCACGCCGGCTCGAACGCTTCGCGCTCGGCCCCAGCCTCGGCCAATGCTGTGGTGGCGTCGTGCAACTGGTGTTCGAGTACGTCAAGGCAGAACACCGCGCGCCGCGCGACACACACCGCACCAGCTGGCGCGTGGTCTCGCTCGATACCGATGCGCCGCCGCTGCTGATCACGGATGCGACAGCATTGGGCCACGATCCGGCGCTGCCGACCCGCATCGCCATCGATGGCAGCGGACGGCGCTGGCTGATCGATCCGCGCCGCGCATGGACGGCGCATTTGCTGCTGTTCGGTGCCGGCCATGTCGGCGCGGCCATCGTACGCGCGCTGGCCGACTTGCCGTGTCACGTCACATGGATTGATGAACGGGCCGAGGCATTCCCCGCCACCGTCCCTGCCAATGTCACCATCGAACTCACCGATGCGCCCGAAGCCCTCGTCGGGCACGCCGCCGCCGGCAGCAGCTTTCTGGTCATGACACACAGCCACACCATCGATCAGCAATTGTGCGAAGCCATCCTCGACCGCAATGACGCCGGCTGGTTCGGCCTGATCGGTTCGCACACCAAGCGCCAGCAATTCGAACACCGATTACTGGCACGCGGCATCCCTGCCGAACGGCTGACCAGCATGACCTGCCCGGTCGGCATCGCCGGCATTAGCGGCAAGGCCCCTGGCGTCATCGCCGCCGCTGTCGCCGCACAATTACTTCAAGTCTGGGAATCTGTCTGAACATCACCACCACCACCGCATCGACCTTGCGCGCCTATCGCGCCAGCATCCTCCACTTTACGGCCGATCCGGCCTTTGGCGACACGGCCCATGCCTTCCATGAAGACGGTTTGCTCATCGTTGATGGTGCACACATCCGTGCCGCCGGCGACTACGCAACGCTCAAGGACACGCTCCCTGCACACGTTGTCGTGTCCGACTTCCGCGGCAAGCTGATCATGCCCGGCTTCATCGACACGCACATCCACTATCCGCAAACCGACATGATCGCTTCGCCGTCGCCGGGCTTGCTGCCGTGGCTGGAGACGTACACGTTCCCGACCGAGCGACAGTTTTCCGACCCGGACCATGCCCGCGACGTAGCGGAATTTTTTCTGGATGAATTGCTGCGCTGTGGCACCACCACGGCGATGGTGTATTGCACCGTGCATCCGGAATCGGTCGAGGCATTCTTCAGCGCCAGCGAAGCACGTAACCTGCGCATGGCCGCCGGCAAGGTCATGATGGATCGCCACTGCCCGGAGTTTTTGCAAGACACCGCCGAATCTGGCGCACGCGATACCGAAGCATTGATCCGTCGCTGGCACAAGCGCGGCCGGCAGTTATATGCGATCACGCCGCGCTTTGCTCCGACTTCGTCGAACGCGCAATTGCAGCTGGCCGGCGAACTCGCGCAAGCCTGGCCCGACACCTACGTGCAAACCCATGTTGCCGAAAACACCGATGAAGTGGCGTGGGTGGCAGCGCTGTTTCCGCAAGCGCGCAGCTATCTGGATGTCTATGAACAGTTCGGCCTGCTGCGTGAGCGGACCATGCTGGCGCACTGTATCTGGCTCGATGGCGACGACCGCGCACGGATGGCCGCGACCGGCGCAGCAGCGGCGATCTGTGCGACCTCGAACCTGTTTTTGGGCAGCGGGCTGTTCGACTTTTCGGCAGCCGATGCCGCGCAGTTACGCTTGTCGCTGGCCTCCGATGTCGGCGGTGGCACGTCGTTTTCAATGCTGCAGACGATGAATGAAACCTACAAGGTCGCACGCATGGGCAACACCTATTTACCGGCACTGCGGATGTTCTATCTGGCCACGCTGGGCGCGGCGCGCAGCATGCAGCTCGAAGGCACGATCGGCAATTTTGTCGCGGGCGCGGAAGCCGATTTCATCGTGCTTGATCCGCAGGCGACACCGCTGTTGGCGCGGCGTACGGCGCGCACCAATAGTCTGGAGGAATGGTTGTTTGCGTTTGCGCTGCTGGGAGATGACCGGGCGGTGATGGCGACGTATGCAGCGGGCCTCAAGGTTCATGGGCGCGCCTGATCAGTCGTTTGCGTAGGGTGCAATAACCGAAGGGCATTGCACCATCTCCGCCAACAACCTCTTCTTCCAGCCGTCAATTCCGGTCGCAAGTCACCGGTATCGGCGACGTTCATCGAGGCATTCGGTGCAATGCCCTGCGGTTATTGCACCCTACTTATGGCAGTGGTCGTTCACAGGGGAGACATTTTTTCGCAGGGGTCGAAGCCGATTTCATCGTGCTCGATCCGAAGGCAACGTATGCGGCAGGTTAGACACCGGGGTTCAAATTATTGCCTCGTCTTTGAAGTACAGCAACGTCACGGAAAATAAAAAATTTTACTTGCCAGTACCGTCACTAGTCACGGTGAGGCCGCATAGTGATCGAGCCAGTCGCATGCCGACGCATAGCTTCGGGATACCCCTAACTGGTACCAGATGCAGAACTCAACGTACCATTTGACACACTGACCGACGTGTTCAAGTTAAAGACCGGATCGGTTACCCCAGTACCGCTTTTCGGATAAGCGGGCCATGGGACATATTGCCCGGTTGGCCACACTTTAGGCATCGATCCCGTGCGACCAAATTCGCCCCATGCCGTCTGAAATGTTTTAGCCAATTTAGGGTCCCCATTCTTTACGGGGCCTGAGTTCGCGATAAAAAACTGCGACAGGTAAGTCATGCCGAAGACATAGCCGACATCCAGGCCATGCGTCGAAAATGGCTGCCTTCTTGCCCACTGACGACACCACGCGGGCACGGGGCCGCTAAAACGACA
>JBLHLW010000097.1:0-9857 GCA_047621345.1 Minisyncoccia bacterium
AACTTCAACTTCAACTTCAACTTCAACTTCAACTTCAACTTCAACTTCAACTTCAACTTCAACTTCAACTTCAACCGCAACCGCAACCGCAACCGCAACTTCAGCCCGTAGCGTGGGCACGGCTTTATGTGCCCACGCGCGCGCACCGAAAGCGTCCGCCAGTTACTACGGTGGGTGCAATAACCGAAGGGCATTGCACCAAATGCTCTGGCTGCGGTAACTGATTCTGTCTGCGCTCCGTCATGGCCAAGCCGGGTGCGGCCCGGCAGCCGGTCACTTCTTTTTGCTTCGCCAAAAAGTAAGTAACCAAGAAAAAGGCGACCGCGAAGCGGCTGCCCTGCGGGTTTCCAAAAGTCGGAGCCAGTCAGGGGGAGGGCCGCAAACTCGCTTCCCTTGCAGGGCGCAGATTCGCTTGCAAGCGAATCCCGTTACGCAGGCGGATCGCATGCGATCCGAAACCCCTGCTTCACCTCAAACATGCGGCACTCTTATCCCCTGCCTGACTCCGGCTTTTGGCAGCTGCTTCAATGCGGGGTACGTCAAAATCAACGTCAACATCAACATCAACATCAACTTCAACTTCGGCACATAGTGCGTGTTACTCTCTGAACACAGATTGCATCAGTTTTGAATGACACACTGCCTGAGCAACGCATGATGAAATTCAACCTGTTCTCTCGTTCCAACATGCTGTCAACCCTGCTGGCGACAACGCGCATTGCGTCGCGCGCGCAACGGACCGATATCGAGTTAGCCAACCTCCGTGGTGCGCTTTATCAGGTGCTGGAGCAGTTGCCGCTATCGAACCATTTGCTGTCGAGCGCCGAGCAACTTTGCCGTGCGATCATTGATGCCACCGGCGATTTGCGCTTCATCTGGATTGGTGTGCGCGAAGAGCCCGCGGCGACCGTGGCGCCACTGGCCGTTGAAGGTGAATATGCGGGTGACTGCGTCGACTGGAGTCTGCCTTCAGCGTGCTTCGACAGCATTGCACCTTACTCGCAGGCAGCTCTTGAAAATATCGCCGTACCCAATGATTTTCCTTCGCTGTTCGCGCCATGGCGCAACAACATGGACGGATGTACTGCGCATTGCGCGCTGGCGATCCCGTTACGTTCCGGCCGCAGTGGCGTTGCCGGACTCATGGTGTTTTATGCCGCTGATATCGATTATTTCTCTCGTCTTGGACTGGTGCCGTTCCAGGCATTCAGTCACGTTGCCGAGCTTCTCTGGAAACAATCGCACTTGTCGCAGTTACTGACGCAGCAAATCGAGATCGACGGACTGACCGGGCTGATGAACAGGCGCAAGACAGTGTTCGTGCTGACCGGTGCGATCGATCATGCAATGCGTACCGGAGCACCATTGTCGGTGTTGTTATGCCGGGTGCAAGGTTTCGACAAGCTCAATGACGTTTATGGATGGCTTGATGCGGACGCTATCTTGGCGGAATTCGCCAGCGTAGTCGGTGCACGTATGGCACCTTCGGTTCAGGCAGGACGCTGGACCGGGGTCGAACTCGTTTATATATTGCAGGGATGTGATGCGGCACAGGCTGACGTGCTAGCGAGGCAGTTATCCGTGTATCTGCAAGGGCAGGCCATCCATGTCAGGAACCTGTCGATCCGGCTCAGCGTCGGGATTGGCGTGGCAACACATACGCCAGCCAGTAGCGGGCTCGATGATCTGATTCAGCAGGCGATTCAGCACATGCTGCCTGTTGCGCGGCCTCTGTTTTGAGATGGTTGTTTTGGGCGAGACTCAGTCGCTGTCCATTGCCCGCTGCTGGCGCACCATGAATTCTTTCAGGGTGTCGATGCCACGCAACTGCAGGATGGTATTGCGTACCGCTGCTTCCAGTAGTACCGCGAGGTTACGGCCGGCTTCGACCGGGATGACAACCTTGCGGATCGGCAGTCCGAGGACCTCTTCGTACTGGGCGTTCAGCGGCAGCCTTTCGTAGTTCTCTTCCAGAGTACTGCGCCGGACCAGATGCACGATCAGCTTCAGGCGCATTTTGCGGCGCACAGCGGTCTCGCCAAAAATGGTCTTGATATCGAGCAGGCCGAGCCCGCGCACTTCCAGCATGTTTTGCAGCAGGGTGGGGCAACGGCCTTCGATCATGTTCGGCGCTATGCGGGCAAATTCGACGGCGTCGTCGGCCACCAGTCCATGACTGCGCGAAATCAGCTCCAGTCCCAGTTCGCTCTTGCCAAGACCGGATTCGCCGGTAATGAGCACGCCCACACCCAGCACATCCATGAACACGCCATGCATCGTAATGTGCTGCGCCAGTTTTTTGGACAGGTAGACCCGGAGATAATCAATGACCTGTGCGGCTGCCAGCGGTGTGGAAAACAGCGGGATACTGCGCTCGTCACAGACTTCCATGATTTCTGGCGGCGCGTTCAGCCCTTGCGCAATGATGAAGGCCGGCGGTTCACCGGCGACGAGTTCAGCGGTTTGGTACTGTCGAGATTCAGGTGACAGGCGCTGGTAATACTCGGTTTCCTGATGGCCGAACACCTGAATGCGCCCCGGATGGATCAGGTTCAGGTGGCCGACCTGGTCGGCCGCGGAGGCCGCATCCCCCGAGATGAGGCGTTCACCGCCGGCAAAGCCGGCAAACCAGCCAAGATCCAGCAATTCGCGGTTTTCATCGTATATCTGCTGGATCGTCAGCAAAGTAATGGTCGGCATCGTGGCTCCGTGACGCGGTGGAATTAATCCAGATCGTGCATGCTACCTTGCCATGCAATCAGGCGAGTATGGACGGAAACCGGATCGGGATCCGTTGCCAACAGGCTGCGGAAAGCATCATCCGAAAACATTTCAGCAATTTCAGACAGGATTTCGAGGTGCTGTTGCGTGACATGGTCGGGAATGAGCAGGAATACCAGCAAATTTACCGGCAAGCCGTCGGGTGATTCGAAGGGAATCGCTTCGCTCAGTCGCACGAAGGCGGCCAGCGGTGCTTTCAACCCCTTGATCCGTCCGTGTGGAACGGCCACACCGTGACCAAGGCCGGTCGAACCGAGCCGCTCGCGGGCAAACAGGTTTTCGGAAACACTGGAGCGAGCGATGCCGCAGTTATTTTCAAAAATTAGCCCGGCTTGCTCGAATGCCCGTTTTTTGCTGGAGACTTCAAGCCCTAGGACAACATTGTCCGGGGTAAGGATTTTGGCAAGGTTCGTCATGTTTCGGAGGTCATTATTGCATCGCACGAAAGGTGAATTCGACCGGATTATAGGCCTGTTTATACGCTTGATTACAACTTTAAAGCAATCGAAAATCACCTTTTTTAGTGGCTACGTCATATCGGCAAACGTTGCTGGCAGGTGCTGCTTGGTAGAAAAAAATTACTACCAATACTTCGATGCAAGCGCTTCGCTTATTGCCGCGCATTACGTTGGTTCGGTGGCATCTTCCCAGTACTGAAATTACTGCGCCACGGATTAATGTCAAGTCCTCCGCGCCGCGTGTAGCGCGCATAGACCGCCAGTTTATGGGGCCGGCAATGGGTCAGGATATCCGTAAAAATTCGTTCGACACATTGCTCGTGGAATTCGTGGTGTTCGCGAAAGCCGATCAGATAGCGCAGCAGACTTTCCTGATCTATTGCCGCGCCGACATAGTGTATCTGCACACTGCCCCAGTCGGGCTGGCCGGTGACCAGACAATTTGACTTCAGCAAATGCGACACCAGCGTCTGCTCGACGGCCGGCTCATGCTGTGTCGCATGCAATAGCGCCGGATTGGGCGCGTAGTCATCGACCTCGATGTCAAGCCGGTCGAGTAACAAGCCGTCGAGTTCAGCGAAGCGCAAGGCGCCAAACTGATCCGGCAGCGTCAGGGCAATCTGTACTGGTGCGCCGAATCCGTTGGACAGATCGGTACGCAATAGTTCCAGTAACGCATCGGTGTCGGCGACCCGGGTCTGATTGAAGCTGTTCAGGTACAACTTGAAAGATTTCGATTCGATGATGTTGGGTGAGTCGGCCGGCACCGTGATCGTGGCCATTGCGATCTGCGGTTTGCCGCGCAGGTTCAGCCACGACACCTCATACGCATTCCAGATATCAATACCAAAGAAAGGCAAGGTACTGCCGGCGTCGAGGCCGAGTTCGGTGCGTTTGTCCTGTCGTGCGATGGCAAACAGCAACGAGGCGTCATAGTGTGACTGATAGGTAGCCGGCTTGCCGAGCAGCGAGGCTTGTACTGCGCGCGGCACAGTGATGGTCGGGGTCATTCGTGTTATCCCAAAAACAGTTTGTAGACCGGGTTGTCGGTTTCATCGTGGAAGCCGTAACCCAGTGTGGCGAGGAAGTCGCGGAAGGCTTTCATTTCTTTTTTCGGCACCTGCAAGCCGACCAGGATGCGGCCGAGATCGCCGCCCTGATTACGGTAGTGAAACAGGCTGATATTCCAGTTTGGCGCCATGCTGTCGAGAAAGCGCATCAGCGCGCCCGGCCGCTCGGGAAATTCAAAGCGGTACAGTAATTCGTCGTGCGCTAGCGCACTCTTGCCGCCGACCAGATGGCGGATATGCGACTTGGCCAGTTCATCCTGACTCAGGTCGAGAGTCTTGAAACCATGCTTGTCGAATTGTTTGGCAATCTTGGCAGACTCATCACGGTTAGCGATCTGGATGCCAACAAAAACATGGGCTTGGGCGGCATCGCTGATGCGGTAATTGAATTCGGTGACATTGCGCGGACCGACCAGTTCGCAGAACCGGCGGAAGCTGCCGCGCTCTTCGGGAATGGTGACCGCGAACACAGCTTCGCGCGATTCGCCGACGTCGGCGCGCTCGGCGACAAAACGCAGGCGATCGAAGTTCATGTTCGCACCACAGGCGATCGTTATCAGGGCTTCGTTCTTGATCGGTTTTTTAGTCTTCAGTGAGCGTTCAACATAGGCTTTGGCACCCGCCACGGCTAGCGCACCGGCTGGCTCGAGAATGCTGCGGGTGTCCTGAAACACATCCTTGATAGCCGCGCAGACGGCGTCGGTGTCCACCAGGATGATCTCATCGACCAGCAACTGCGCGAGTCGAAAGGTTTCTGCGCCGACCAGTTTGACCGCCGTCCCATCCGAAAATAACCCGACATCGGGCAGCGTGACCCGCTTGCCCGCCTTGATGCTGCGCGCCATCGCATCCGAATCGGTGGTTTGCACGCCGATGATCTTGATCTCCGGGCGCACGGCCTTCACATAGGCGGCGACCCCGGCGATCAGGCCGCCTCCGCCGATGGCGACGAAAATGGCATGAATAGGCCCGGAGTGCTGGCGCAAAATTTCCATGCCGATGGTGCCCTGTCCGGCGATGACGTCAGGGTCGTCAAAGGGATGAACGAAGGTCAGTTTGAGTTGCTTTTCCAGTTTGAGTGCGTGCTCGTAGGCATCGCTAAACGACTCGCCGAACAGTACGACTTCTCCGCCACGGGCCTTGACGGCATCAATCTTGACTTGCGGTGTCGTCGTCGGCATCACGATCACGGCATGACAACCGAGCCGGGTGGCGCTGAGTGCAACGCCTTGCGCGTGATTGCCCGCCGAGGCACAAATGACGCCGCGTTTCATTTGAGCGGGTGGCAAATGCGCCATCTTGTTGTACGCGCCACGCAATTTGAAACTGAACACGCTCTGCATGTCCTCGCGCTTGAAATAAATCCGGTTGCCGATACGCTGCGACAACGTAGGCGCCAGTTCCAGCGGGGTTTCAACGGCGACGTCGTAGACGCGTGCGGTAAGGATTTTCTGCAGATAGTCGATGGTCATGGGGGCGATGTCGGAGTACTGCGTGGTGGATTCGGCCGTTACGGTTGCCGGATCGTCACTGCAAATGAGAAATGCTTCGGAGCCTCATTATAATGGACGGCCCGGACCACCCCTGATGTTGATGATTAGCAAAAAAGGACACTCTTGCTCTCCTTATCGCGTTGTTTGAATGATTTGTTCGTATGATAGAAGCTGCCGCACTCTGGTTGCTTGCCGCCGTTGCAGCACCCGCAGTGGGACTGACGTCGGTGTTTGTGATCAGCTTTCTGTCGGCTACCTTGCTACCACTCGGTTCGGAGCCCGCTGTCTTTGCCGTGATCAAGGCAAATCCGGCGCTGTTCTGGCCGGCGATTTTGGTAGCAACCTGTGGTAACACGCTGGGTGGTGTGGTTGATTACTGGATGGGATACGGAGCCAAGCGCGCTTTGTCATCGGATCAGTATGGCCGCTGGATGCGGTGGGTTCAGCATTTCGGGGCGAAGTCGATGCTGTTGAGCTGGTTGCCGGTGGTTGGTGATCCGTTGTGTACGCTGGGTGGCTGGGCCCGCTTGCCGTTTTGGCCCTGCGTGTTTTATATGGCGTTGGGAAAATTCTTGCGCTATCTGACGGCGACCACCTTGTTGCTGTCTGTGCCTGACGGTTGGTGGTATCGGATAGGCGGCTGGTTTTAGGCGTTGACATCACCCCGCTCATGCAAGGGTGTTCGAGTCTGGTGCAACGCAATACGCTAAAATGCTTTTTTAGAGTCCTGCAGGTAATTATTCGATGAACGCACCGGCGCAAATTCAGTCCCTTCTGGCAGACAGCGGCCCTGCAGCGGCCGCTTCTCGGCTGCGCGAAATTCCGTACAACTACACGTCCTTTTCCGACCGCGAAATCGTCATTCGCCTGCTCGGAGAAGAGGCGTGGGGCTTACTCGACGAGTTGCGCGGCGCCCGCCAGACTGGGCGCTCGGCACGCATGCTCTATGAAGTACTGGGCGATATCTGGGTGGTGCGGCGCAATCCTTATCTGCAAGATGACATGCTTGACAATCCCAAGCGCCGTCAGGCGCTGGTCGATGCGCTCAATCATCGGTTGGGCGAAGTCGACAAGCGCCGCATTACGACTGATCTGGCCGAAGTCGGCGATGCCACTGCACTGCGCCGCAGTGCCAATGTCGAAGCGCTGCTGCGTGCTGCACGCAAGGCGGTCGCTGATTTTGGTGAAGAATTCAAGCACACCTTCGATCTGCGCAAGCGCACCAACAAGGTCCTGTCGCGCTATACCCAAAAAGACAACATCAAATTTGACGGCCTCTCTCGGGTCTCGCATGTCACCGATGCAACCGACTGGCGTGTCGAATATCCGTTCGTTGTTCTCACGCCGGACTCTGAAAATGAAATGGCCGGTCTCGTCAAAGGCTGCATCGAACTCGGACTGACCATCATCCCGCGCGGCGGCGGAACCGGTTATACCGGCGGCGCCATTCCGCTCACACCGATGTCGGCCGTGATCAATACCGAAAAACTCGAGCAACTTGGTGCCGTAGAAATGACGCGGCTGCCCGGTGTCGAGCGCGATTACGCGACGATTTATTCCGGCGCTGGCGTAGTCACCAAGCGGGTTTCCGATGCCGCCGAAAAAGCCGGTTTCGTTTTCGCGGTCGATCCGACGTCGGCCGAAGCGTCGTGCATTGGCGGCAATGTCGCCATGAACGCAGGCGGCAAAAAAGCGGTGTTGTGGGGTACGGCACTCGACAATCTCGCCAGCTGGAAAATGGTCGATCCGAATGGCGACTGGCTCGAAGTCACCCGCATCGGTCACAACCTGAGCAAGATCCACGATGCGCCGATGGCGACCTTCGAGCTGGTCTGGACCCATCCGGCCGAACACGGCGTCGTCACTGCGCCGTTCAAGACGGAAACGCTGAACATCCCGGGCCGTTCGTTCCGCAAGGAAGGTCTTGGCAAGGACGTGACTGATAAATTTCTGTCCGGCCTGCCCGGTATTCAGAAAGAAGGCTGTGATGGCCTGATCACGTCGGCGCGCTGGATTCTGCACAAGATGCCGAAACACACGCGCACCATCTGCCTGGAATTTTTTGGTCAAGCGCGCGAAGCGATTCCCTCCATCGTTGAAATCAAGGACTACCTTGATGGAGAAACCCGCAAAGGTGGCGCGATTCTGGCCGGCCTCGAGCATCTCGACGAGCGCTATTTGCGCGCGGTCGGTTACGCGACCAAATCCAAGCGCGGCGTCTTGCCGAAGATGGTGCTGTTCGGCGATATCGTTGGCGACGATGATGTGGCAGTTGCACAAGCGGCATCCGAAGTCGTGCGCATGGCCAACAAACATGTTGGTGAAGGCTTTGTCGCCGTCAGCCCGGAAGCGCGCAAAAAATTCTGGCTGGACCGCGCCCGCACGGCCGCCATTGCCCGCCACACCAATGCGTTCAAGATCAATGAAGACGTCGTCATTCCGTTAAACCGGATGGGCGAATATACCGACGGCATCGAACGCATCAATATCGAGCTGTCGATCAAGAACAAGCTGCAGCTGGTCGAAGCCCTCAGTGAATTTTTCGAGAAGGGCAATCTGCCACTGGGCAAGAGCGATGACGGCGATGCGATTCCAGCCGCCGAAATGCTGGAAGACCGTGTCACCGAAGCGCAAACCTTGCTCGAGGCGACTCATGCACGCTGGACCTATGTGCTGGCCAACCTCGACCGTCCGCTGCTCGAGGCCAAGGCCGAACTGGTTGCGCTGGGCTTGCAAACGCTGTCAGTGGCGTTCGACGAGCGCCTGCTGCTGCAGCCTGCCGCCACCGTCTTTGACCTGGCGCAAGACCGCACCATTCGTATCTCCTGGAAAGCCGAAGTGCGCGCGCCATTGCGCCTGTCGTTTAGCGGCGCAGCCTTCAAACCTATCCTCGACGAATGCACCGTGGTGCACAAACGCATCCTGCGCGGTCGCGTCTTCGTGGCGCTGCACATGCATGCCGGCGACGGCAACGTGCACACCAATTTGCCGGTCAATTCCGACCACTATGAAATGCTGCAGGACGCGCACGCGGCTGTCGCCCGGATCATGATTCTGGCGCGCTCGCTCGATGGCGTCATCTCGGGCGAGCATGGTATCGGCATTACCAAGCTGGAGTTTTTGACCCACGACGAGATCAAGGATTTCCGCGCTTACAAGATGCGCGTTGATCCGGAAGGCCGCTTCAACAAGGGCAAGATGATGGACTTGCCAGGCATCGATGCCGACTTGCGCAACGCCTACACGCCGTCGTTCGGCCTGATGGGCCACGAGTCGCTGATCATGCAGCAAAGCGATATCGGTGCGATCTCGACGAGCATCAAGGATTGCCTGCGTTGCGGCAAATGCAAGCCGGTCTGCGCGACGCATGTCCCACGCGCCAACTTGCTGTACTCGCCACGCAATAAAATTCTCGCCACCTCGCTGCTGGTCGAAGCGTTCTTGTACGAAGAGCAAACTCGGCGCGGTATTTCGATCAAGCACTGGGAAGAGTTCGAAGACGTCGCCGACCATTGCACTGTCTGCCATAAATGTCTGACGCCGTGCCCGGTCGACATCGACTTCGGTGAAGTGTCGATGAACATGCGCAACCTGCTGCGCAAGATGAACAAGAAGTCCTTTAATGCCGGGACGACCGCGTCAATGTTCTTCCTCAATGCGACCGATCCGGCGACCATCAACGCGACCCGTCAGGTCATGATCGGCTGGGGCTACAAAGCCCAGCGCCTCGGCAACGACATCCTGAAAAAGTTTGCCAAGAAGCAGACCAAGGCGCCGCCATCGACGCACGGAAAAGCACCGATCCGCGAACAGGTGATCCACTTCATCAACAAGAAGATGCCCGGTAACTTGCCCAAGAAAACCGCACGGGCCCTGCTTGATATCGAAGACGACAAGATCGTCCCGGTGATCCGCGATCCGAAGAACACGACCGCCGATACCGAAGCGGTGTTCTATTTTCCGGGCTGCGGTTCGGAGCGCCTGTTCTCGCAGGTCGGACTGGCCACGCAAGCGATGCTGTGGCATGCCGGCGTGCAAACCGTGCTGCCGCCGGG
>JBLHLW010000098.1:0-9733 GCA_047621345.1 Minisyncoccia bacterium
GACATCTCGGCCCAGAAAGATGCCGAAGCGGCGGTCTTGCAAGCTCTTGGCGCTGCCGAAACGGCGAACCGCAGCAAGGCCGAGTTCCTCGCCAACATGAGTCATGAAATCCGCTCGCCGCTTAATGCCATCCTTGGCCTGGTCTACTTGCTCGAGCAGTCAGCGCTAGAGCGCGATGCAAAAGCGATGGTCGCCAAGATCCGTACCTCTGGTCGCATGCTGCTCGGGATCATCAACGACGTTCTCGATGTCTCGAAAATAGAAGCCGGTCACATGTTGCTCGAACACGCCGAATTCCGGCTCTCCGACATCATCGACAATCTCGCTGGCAGCATGGGCATCGCTGCTGGCGACAAGCACCTCGAACTGCTGATCCGGCCCCTGCCCGTCGGAGTCACGCTGCTGACCGGCGATGCACTGCGCATTGAACAGGTACTGGTGAACCTGACCAGCAATGCCATCAAATTCACGTCAACCGGTCAAGTCGCCCTGCAGGTGGAGGTCACTACCCGCAGCAGTGAGCAGCTGACATTGCGCTTTTGTGTACGCGATACCGGCATTGGCATCGCCCCTGAATTGCAGGGCGACGTATTTTCCGCCTTCACGCAAGCCGATAGTTCAACCACACGCCATTTCGGCGGTACAGGCCTGGGCCTGACCATCTGCCGCCAGCTGGTCACCCTGATGGGAGGCGAGATCGGCATGACCAGCGCAGCTGGTGTCGGCAGTGAATTCTGGTTCACGGTGCCGCTGAAGCACGACGACAACGCGCCCGTCGGCGAACGCCCACAAGCCATCAGTGCGCTCATCGCCGACGACAGCGAAGTCGCCCTGAAAAATTTCGACGACCTTGCCACTGGCCTTGGCTGGAATGTCACCACCTGCCAATCAGGCGATGCCGTCCTCGCCCACGTCTTGCGTCATACCGGCGACGATCTGCCGGAAGTCATTGTGCTGGACTGGAAAATGCCCGGTGTGATGGATGGGGTCGCCACCGCGCGCGCGATTCGTGCCGCGCTACCACAAGACCGCTGCCCGATCGTGATCATGGCGACCGCCTATTCGCTGGGCGGACTAGCGAGCATGGCCGGTGCCGGACTGGTTGATGCCATCCTGTCCAAACCGGTCACTGCATCGACGCTCTATAACGCCGTCACCGAGGCGCAACGCAAGCGCAACAGTAGCGCTGCTGCGCAAGAGATGACCGCCTTGCCCGCCCAGCAGGAGCTGGCAGGCATCCGCGTGCTGATCGTTGACGACAGCGAAATCAACCGCGATGTGGCTGAGCGCATCCTCACTGACCAGGGTGCGCAGATCACGCTGGCCGTCAACGGCAAAGAGGCGCTGGACTGGCTAGGCAACCACCCCGATGACGTTGATCTCGTCTTGATGGATATTCAGATGCCGGTCATGGACGGCATCGAGGCAACACGCCGATTGCGCACGCTGCCGCAGTTCAATGACCTGCCGGTCGTCGCGCTGACGGCAGGTGCCTTTAAATCCCAGCAGGAAGCCGCCCTCGCCGCTGGCATGACACACTTCGTCAGTAAACCTTTTGACGTACCAAGTACCGTGGCACTGATACGGCGATTGCGACGCCTGCCAACGTTGCAGGATGCCCTGCCGGAAGCCGCACAGGCAAACGAGACGGCTGCCCGGCCGCCGTTCGTCTCTGCCGTCATGGACCTGACAGTCGGCTTGCAACTCTGGTCCACCGTACCGCTTTACAGTGATTACCTGCAGCGCTTTGCACACAGTTATGCCGACGCCATCGAGCGTATCAACACCCGACTCGCCGCCGACGACCTTGCCGCCGCCGCCGCACTGGCGCACAAACTCGCGGGTGACGCGGCTAATCTGGCCTTGCCTGACGTCCACCGCCTGGCCGGTGATGCCGAACGCGTACTGCTCGAAGGGCGGGACCCGACTCGTGCATTGATCCAGCTCGACCACGCCTTGCAACAAGCAATGGGCACGATCACGCGCTTTACCCAAGCCACCTCGGAAGACCTGTGATGAAGTTCTCTACCCCCAGGCAACCGCTAATGGTGACGTTTTTTTTGTGATCATGACCGGGCTCGCGCTGCTCAGCGCGACCTCGTGGTATGCCGACAAGCGACTCGACAGCGCAACCAACATGGTCGCCCACACACTCGAAGTGCTGACCTCGCTGGAACACATCAAGAGCAACATGGCCCAAGCCGAATCAGCCCAGCGCGGCTATTTTTTGCAACGACAACCATCGTTCCTGCGTGAGCGTGAACAGGCACTCGATGGCGCGCGCGAGGCCTTCCTCACGATCCAACGACTCACACGCGACAACCCTGCTCAGATCCTGCGCATCATCGCGCTGCGCGACTTATTTCGGGCCCAAAGTGCCACATTCATCGAGACACAACAGCTAGAAAAAGGGCTACAACCGGCAGGCCAGGAAGCCTATTTTTCTGGTGGTGCGCTGACCTGGAATCAGCTGGAAGAACAGACCGAAAAAATCCGGTTGACCGAAACAAATCTGCTGGCGGAGCGTATCTTAGATGAAACCAGCAGCAGCCATCTGGCCCAGCGCAGTTTCGCGCTGTTCATGATCGTTCTGTTCGTCGCACTGTGTCTGCTGATGACACAAGCCTATCGGGACATCGGTCGCAAGCGCCGTGCCGGTGAGGCGCTTCACGATGCCGAAGATGAACTGGCGCTGCGCCAACGGGCCCGCGAAGTGGCCGAAGCAGCCGATCGCAGCAAGGCAGAATTCCTCGCCAACATGAGCCATGAAATCCGCTCTCCGCTCAATGCCATCCTCGGATTAGGCTATCTGCTGGAGCAAGCCCGTCTGGAACCTGAGGCACAGAACATGGTGCGGTTGATGATGGCGTCCGGACGCACGCTACTTGGCAGTATCAATGACATCCTCGACGTTTCCAAAATCGAGTCGGGCCATATGATCATTGAACAGACACCGTTTGAGCTGGCCGATGTGATGGATAACCTCGCCACCAGCATGAGTGTGACCGCTGGCGACAAGCCGATCGAAATGATCATCCATCGCCAGCCAGACAACGTCATCACAGTCATCGGTGACGCGTTGCGTCTAGAGCAGGTTCTGCTCAACCTGACCAGCAACGCCATCAAATTCACCGCTACTGGCCGGGTCGAATTGCGCACCGAGGTCATCTCCCGTCGCGGCGACCACCTCACACTGCGTTTTTCCGTATGCGATACAGGTATCGGTATTGCGCCGGCGTTGCAGGAATCGATTTTCTCTGCCTTCACGCAAGCTGACAGCTCGACCACGCGTCGCTTTGGTGGCACCGGCCTGGGCCTGACCATTTGCCGCCAGCTTGTCGCATTGATGGGCGGCGAAATTGGTCTGAAGAGCACCCCCGGTGAGGGCAGTGAATTCTGGTTTACGCTGCCACTGCAACTGGTTGACACTCTCGCTGCATCAGCGACAGCGACACCACCAACCATTCATGCACTGATCGCCGACGATAGCGAGGTGGCCCGCAAAAATCTCGGGGAAATCGCCGAAACACTGGGATGGACAGTACTCACCGACAGCTCCGGTGACGCCACCCTTGAACGGTTGCTGGCGTGCCCCGCAGGCCAACTCCCCGATGTTGTCCTGCTTGACTGGAAAATGCCTGGTGCGATGGATGGCATCGCTACGGTGCGCGCCATCCGTGCTGCATTGGCCGCCGAAAATTGCCCGATCCTGATCATGGCGACCGCCTATTCGCTGGCCGGACTGGCCAGCCAGGACGGTGCCGGTCTGGTTGATGCAATCCTGCCCAAGCCGGTGACGGCATCGGCGTTATACAACGCCGTCACCGGCGTGCAGCATCTGCGCAAGAACAGTCTTAATTTGCCTACGACTGACTTGCCTGCCAAATTACCGGCACTCGAGGGTGTGCGCCTGCTCATCGTTGATGACAGCGAAATCAACCGCCATGTTGCCCAACATATTTTCGTCAACGAGGGAGCATTGATTACGTTGGCGGTCAATGGCAAGGAGGCAATGGAATGGCTACTGGCGCACCCCGATGACGTTGATCTGGTGCTGATGGATATCCAGATGCCGGTCATGGACGGCATCGAAGCAACCCGCCAGTTGCGTCGCCTGCCCCAGTTCGATGACTTGCCGATCGTTGCGCTGACGGCTGGCGCGCTCAAGACTCAGCATGACGAAGCCCAAGCGGCTGGCATGAACCACTTCATCAGCAAGCCATTCAACGTGCCGACCACGATCGCTCTGGTGCAGCGCCTGCGCCGTCAACGATTGCCAGAAGCGCTGGTCACCCCGCCGCCGGAAATGTCTTTCAGGATCGAGACCACGATGGACGTCGCACGCGGTTTGCAGCTCTGGTCTGACGTGCGTATCTACCGCGATTATCTCCAGCGCTTTGCCCGTAGCTATGCCGACGTGATCGGTCAGCTTCAGAGCCAGCTCAGCGCCTCCGACTACGCTGCCGCAGCCGCGCTGACCCACAAGTTGTCAGGCGATGCGGCCAATCTCGGGTTGCCGGACCTGCACCGGGTGGCCGGACTCGCAGAGCGAGTGTTGTCCGATGGGCAGGACCCCGCCGCGGTGATCGCACAACTGCGTACGGCAATGGGATTGGCGCTGCAGGAAATTGCCCGATTCGCACCGATCAGCGTGCCGGAACCAGCAGCCCCGGAAGCGCCAATCGAAGAACTGACGGCAGCCGACCGCGCCGACTTGCAGGTGCAGTTCACGGCGCTGCTGGTCGCGCTCGATAGTGACAACCCGGCCCCGGTCGAACCGCTACTCGCCGCACTCGCTACACGGCTACCGCGCGCTGCGCTGGAGCCTGTTCGTGAATGCGTGCATGGTTTTGATTTTCGCGGTGCCGAAGCAGGCGTGCGACAGCTTGCGCAGCAACTCACACTTGAATTGGAAGATTAACAATGCTGTCGCTGCAAACTATTCTGATCGTCGACGACGAACCAGCCAATCTGGCCATCATGCGGGAAATTCTGCAGAGCAGTTATCGACTGGTATTTGCACGTAGCGGCAGCGAAGCACTGGCCGCGATGGTCAAGCACCACCCCGCGATGGTGTTGCTCGATATCGGCCTACCTGATATCAACGGCTACGACTTGTGCCGCAAAATCCGGGAGCTCGATCCCGGCAGTCAAGTCAAAGTCATCTTTATTACGGCTTATACCGATATCGCCCACGAAGCAGCCGGCTTTGACGCCGGCGGTGTCGATTACATTGCCAAGCCCGTCTCGCCGCAGATCGTCCGCGCGCGCGTCAGTGCGCATCTGTCGCTGGTCCGTGCGACCGCACTGGAGCAAAGTTACCGCGATGCGATACTGATGCTCGGCCACGCCGGGCATTACAACGACAACGATACGGGCTCGCATATCTGGCGCATGGCCGCGTATTCGAGTACGCTGGCGCGCGGCTTCGGCTGGAGCGCCGGACGCAGCCTGCAACTGGAGCTGGCAGCTCCGATGCACGATACCGGCAAGCTCGGTATTCCGCAGGCGATCCTGCGCAAGCCGGGACCGCTCGACGAGGACGAGTGGGTCATCATGCGCACCCATCCGCAGATCGGCTACGACATCTTGAGTAAAAGCCAGGCGCCCGTATTTCAGCTGGCGGCAGAGATCGCTTTGCGCCATCACGAAAAATGGGACGGCAGCGGCTATCCCGGCAAACTGGCTGGCAAGGACATTCCCGAGTCGGCTCGCATCATCGCACTGGCGGATGTATTTGACGCCCTCAGCATGAAACGTCCCTACAAGGAACCGTGGCCGCTGGACCGTATCGTCGCGCACATCCATGCAGGAGCAGGCGCGCACTTCGATCCGGAACTGGTCGGTGTCTTTGCCGACGTACTGCCGCAATTGATGGAAGTGCATACGCGCTGGAGCGATGAACCCACTAGTACGACCGTAACCTCGTGACGATATCGGGTAGTCATACCGCGTCGATCAAACGCTGATGTATCGCCTGATTTTCGAATCACAGCATCCGCGTGACAAGCGCCTGATCATCGAACGCGGGCCGTGGCTGATCGACCGCAGTTCTGCCGAATACTGGAAAACCTACTTCAGCAAACGGCTGCCAAGCCAGAGTATCTGGATCGAGTCCGGCGAGAACATGAGCACCGAACAGGAGCTGTAGCAGCACGATATCGAGCCTCTTGACACGTCGCAGTAGTCTCGATCAACAGGCAACTTATAATCACCGGTATTTGCCGCCGACTTTATTCCCTCATGACAATGACATCGCACGCTTTTCCGTTCGACCATGCCCAGTTGTTACGCTGGCTCGGCCCTGCTACCCTTGCCAAAGGACGCCCGTATGTGCGGCGCGTGAGCAATCTGGAGTGGAACAATAACCTGCTGCGCGGCGAGGTTCAGGGTTCCGAACTGACGCCATATAAGACCATGGTTGCGTTTCGGCAGGCCGACAAGCAGCTCGTCATCGATAGCAATTGCAGCTGCCCGGTCGGTCTCGACTGCAAGCATGTCGCCGCACTAATGATGGCCAGTCTGGAACACAGCGATGCCGTCAGCACCGCGGTGCGACCGGAACTGATCCACTGGCTCGAACAGTTACGCGCCCGGGTGACGACGTTAGATCCGAAGAAGCCACGCGCCACCCGCCCCAATACCGCGTTGGTGTATGCGCTGGCCTTTTCGCGCTATCACCGTAATTTCGAGGTGCTGTTCTTCAAGGCTGGCGTCAAGCGCGATGGCACCATCAGCGCCATAGGCGCCCCCTGGAACAACGTCGAAAGCGCGCTGCTCAACGCGCCGCAATTCATTAGTGAAGACGATCTCGGCATCCTGCGCCTGTTGTGGATGGGCCGCACCCGCGCCGGTTATGGCAGCGGCTTTGGTCTGGCCGGTGCCAACGGCGCCATCGCCATCGAAAAAATGCTCGCCACCGGACGCTTGTTCGTCCAGGACGAACACGGTGCCATTGCGGTGATCCCTCTGAAGCCGGGCGCGGTCCGCGATGGCCTGATTGCCTGGCAACCGGGTCATGCCGACCGGTTGCAACCGCTACTGCAAACCAGCCCTGCCTCGACGAGCGTGATTCTGGTCGAGCCGCTCTGGTATGCCGACGCCGTCAATGCCGAAGCCGGGCTAGTCAACCTGTCCTGCCCGGCCAACCAGATTGCCGAATACCTGACGATGCCGCCAATTACACTGGCTGAGGTACCAATGGTCGCGGCCGTGTTACGCCAGATCGCCCCGGAGATGCCCGTGCCGCCGGTGGCGCAATTGGCCGCCATTCGCATCATCGATTGCGCGCCGCAACCCGTGCTGCAACTCGACACGATCGCGGTACATGCCGCACATGTCGGCAGCTACGGTCCTTACGGCAAGGAATTCGATCTGGGCAGCGTGCGCTTCGATTACGACGGTGTTGCCTTCGACCTTGGCAGCACCACCACGCTCACCAAAACCAGCGCGCAAGAACTGGTTCAGGTCAGGCGCAATCCGCTGGCTGAAAAAGCCCGTTTAGCCGAATTGCGCAAAACCGGTATCGACCATATTCCGTCCGGCCGGATTTTCGCTAGCACGCCGCTACCGTCGTCGATCTGGGGATTCCTCGATGCGGACGCCTGGCCGAGCTTTGTCGAAGACGATCTGCCGGCGCTACGCAACAAAGGCTGGCGTGTCGATATGGGGTCGGACTTCCGCTTCAATGTGATCGATATCGACGGCATTGATGGCGCGATGCATCAGGCTGCGGATGGCTGGTTCGATCTCGACATGGGCATTCTGGTTGGTGATCGCAAAGTGCGTCTCGAGCCTCTCTTGGCAGAACTGTTCCAGCGCGATGCGCGCTGGCTCAAGGGCGGACTTGACAGCATTGGCGACGACGAAGCCATCGAACTCAAGACCGATCGCGGCGAACGGTTGCGCCTGCGCGCCGACCGCCTGAAACCGGTGGTACGGGTGCTGATCGATCTGTTCGATGGCAACACTGGCGAATCGCTGCGGGTCTCGCGCTTCGATGCCGGTCGGCTTGAGGCCTTGAACGATACGGGTCGTTGGCAATTCAATGGCGACGACTCGATCCGCTTGCTGGCCCAGCGTCTCAAAGCCGGTGGCGGCATGAGCGAGGTGGCGGTGCCTGCCAGTCTGCAGGCCGAGCTGCGCAGTTATCAGCAACAAGGCGTGGCATGGATGCAGTTCCTGCGCGAGCACAGTCTGTCGGGCGTACTCGCCGACGACATGGGACTGGGAAAAACCATCCAGACCCTGACCCATTTGCTCGTCGAACAAGAAGCGGGACGCCTGGACCGGCCTGCGCTGGTGGTGGTGCCAACCTCGCTGGTGCACAACTGGTGTGACGAAGCGCGTCGTTTTGCACCCAGCCTGCGGGTGCTGGTGCTGCATGGCGCCGGCCGCAAGGACCAGTTCGACCAGATCGATCACCATGACCTGATCATCACCACCTATGCCTTGCTGTGGCGCGACCACGATGTACTGTCGCTGCACAATTACCATTTGCTCATCCTCGACGAAGCCCAATTCGTCAAGAACGCCAGCACCCGCGCTGCTATCGCGATTCGCAGCATCAAGGCGCGCCACCGGCTCTGCCTGACCGGTACGCCGATGGAAAACCATCTTGGCGAGCTGTGGTCGATGTTCGACTTCCTGCTGCCGGGTTTTCTTGGTGCACAAAAAGACTTCACCAAGCGCTGGCGTACGCCAATCGAAAAAGCCGGCGACACGGTCCGGCGCGATTTGCTAGCACGTCGTATCCGTCCCTTCATGCTGCGTCGTCGCAAGAACGAAGTCGCCACCGAACTGCCACCGAAAACGCTGGTGGTGCGGCAGGTCGAACTCGAAGGCGGTCAGCGCGATCTGTATGAAATCGTCCGCACCGCGATGCATGACAAGGTGCGTGCGGTGATTGCCGAAATGGGGCTGGCCCGCAGCCATATTGTGGTGCTTGATGCGCTGCTCAAATTACGTCAGGTCTGCTGCGACCCGCGCTTGGTCAAGCTCGATCAGGCCACCAACGTCAAGGAATCCGCCAAGCTTGAACTGCTGCTGTCGATGCTGCCGGACATGATCGAGGAAGGCCGCAAGGTACTGCTGTTCTCGCAGTTCACTGGCATGCTTGCGCTCATCGCCAAGGCGGTTGAAAAAGCCGGCATTCCGTACGTGCTGCTCACCGGTGATACCACCGATCGCGCCACGCCGGTTCGGCGTTTTCAGGAGGGCGAAGTACCGCTGTTTCTGATCAGCCTGAAAGCCGGTGGCGTCGGTCTGAACCTGACCGCCGCTGATACGGTCATCCACTACGATCCGTGGTGGAACCCGGCTGCTGAAAATCAAGCCACCGACCGGGCCCACCGGCTCGGTCAGGAAAAGCCGGTGTTCGTCTACAAGCTCATCGTCGCCGGCAGCATCGAAGAAAAAATTGTCGCGTTGCAGGATAAGAAGGCGGCGTTGGCCGAAGGCATTCTGTCGGAGGATGGCGCTGCGGCAGTGAAATTTTCCGGCGAAGACCTCGAAGCCTTGTTTGCGCCGATACCGGCGATGGACAAGTAATACCGTCTTGGCAACGGTCGTAGGGTGGGCACGGATCTTTGTACCCACGCGCGCGAACCGGCCATGTTGGTCAATTCTGGCGATGCGGTGGTGCATTCGCGTGGGCACATGACCCTGTGCCCACCCTACGGCAGCAGGTTCGTCGCGTAGGGTGCAGTCCTTGGTGCCCACGCGCGAGAACCGG
>JBLHLW010000099.1:0-9732 GCA_047621345.1 Minisyncoccia bacterium
TGATGATTTCAACCGCTGGTGCAAAGACAACCAGTTGGTGCCCAGCATGAGTCGCCGGGGAAACTGTTGGGACAATGCAGTTGCAGAGTCCTTCTTCAGCAGCTTGAAGAAGGAACGAATCAGGCGGCGTATCTATGCTTGCCGACAGGAAGCCAAGTCCGACGTGTTTGATTACATAGAGAGTTTTTACAATCGAGTCCGCAGGCACAGTCACCTAGACCAACTGAGCCCGCTGGCATTCGAGCAGCTTCGAACTGGAAGCTGACATTTGTCTACGAAAGCGGATGAAGTCCAGTACCATATTGCTGCATGACAGTCTTAATCCGGTTCACGCACCAGCGATGTACCGATCATGTCATGGTAAAAATCAGTTCTACGATCGCGCAGCACATGATTGTAGGGATTGAGCTGGCGGACCTTGCGTGCTTCCGAAAGATTCACTTGTGCGACCAGAATCTCTTCATCGATAGCGCTTGCAGGGCCGGCCAGTGGCCAGCCGTCGCAATTGACAATGATGCTAGAACCGAGGAACGGCTGACCTCGCTCGATTCCGACCCGGTCAGCAGCGGCAATGAACATGGAATTGCAGTGAGCACCTGCCATGGCGAGGATATTAGCCATCACTGGCTGATCTGGTGGCTGGTTCGGCATCGGCACCCAATTGGTGGGTACGCACAGGATGTCTGCGCCCTGCAGTGCTGCCAGTCGCATCACCTCCGGAAACCACATGTCATAGCAGATGGCGCAGGCAATGCGTCCCAACGGGGTGGAAAAAACCGGTACCTGCAAGTTACCTCGTTCAAAGAACAGATTTTCTTCGCCCCATAAATGGAGCTTGCGGTAACAGCCGATCAGGCCGTCCGGTCCAACGAGGACGGCAGAATTGAATAGTTGCTTGCCATCGCGTTCGGCAAAGCCAGCAACAAGCGTGATACCCAGTTCTTGCGCAATCGCGAGCCACGCCTGCACGGTAACCCCGTCAATGGTTTCCGACAGCGCAAATGCTTCGCTGCGCGAGGCGAACATATAGCCCGAGTTGCACAACTCCGGCAAGACGATCAGCTGCGCGCCCTGCTGATGTGCCCGTCGAATTAATTGCAACGAGTGCGCAATGTTTTCCTGTGTCTGGCCCATTTCCGGACGCATTTGAATGCAGGCGATGGACAACAAGCTTTGCTGGTGCGTATCTGTCATAGTCACTTCCCTTATTAATTGCGATGGCGCAGTGGTGGCATGCGATTACCCCAGCCATGAATAGATTCATAGGCATGTGCCACGCGCAGCAAGATCACTTCATCGAAGGGAGCTGCCGCCAGCTGCAAACCAATCGGTAAATCATGGCGGTCAAATCCGCATGGCACCGAGATCGCCGGCATCCCAGTAAGGTTAAATGGATAGGTCAGGCGCCACGATGCCTCCAATGAACCTTCCTTGCGGTTCGTTCCGTCGATGGCTGGCTGATCGACTTTCCATGCCGTCACCGGCAGGGTCGGCGTGAGCATGACATCGACCTGTTCAAAGGCCTTTCGGAAATTTTGTATCAATATCGCTCGCAATTGTTCGGCCTTGATCATGTCAGCTCCCGACACCATGCGACCAATTTCAACCAGCGTACGCACATCGGGTGTCATCGCATTTGTTGCGCCGCTTTGCAACGCTCGGTCGTGATAAGCGCTCGACGACGCGAGCTCTATCGCAAAAATGGCGCCAAGTCCATACTCCAGATGGTCTATGCGCAGTTCGATGATCTGTGCGCCCAGTTTTGCAAGATCATCGATGGCGCGCTCGACAGCCTGTTCGACATCAGGTTCGTTTGCGCCAAAAAAATGATTGCGACAAATGCCGATTTTCATGCCGGCAATTGGCTGTGTGATCGTGGCCAGATGATCCGGCACCGGTTTGTCTTGGCACGCCGTGTCGTGTGGGTCATGGCCGGCCATGATATTGAGCAGCAGCGCCGCATCACGCACGCTGCGTGTCAATGGACCTGCATGATCGAGCGACCAGCTGTGCGGCACGATGCCGTCACGACTGATGCGCCCGAATGTCGGCTTCAGGCCGACCACACCACACAGGCTAGCTGGAATCCGGATTGAGCCGCCGGTGTCGGATCCGAGCGCGCCAGGGACCAGACGCGCCGCAACGGCAGCACCGGAGCCACCACTTGAGCCGCCGGGAATGCGGCTCAGGTCCCACGGATTGCGCGTCGGAGGCGTGATCGTGCCCCACGCAAATTCATGGGTTCGAGTTTTACCGATTGCAATGGCGCCAGCCTCGCGCAGCCGTCTGACCGCCGTGCCATCGCGCCATGCGAACTCATACCCGACTGCGACAGTGCCGGCCGTCGTCGGCATGTCGCTGGTCAAATAATTGTCCTTAATAGCGATCGGTACGCCATGCAGCGGGCCCACGCGCGCACCTTGCTGCAGCATCGCTTCGGCTTGTCTCGCTTGGGCCATTGCCGTAGCGCTGAGGTGGATAAAGCTTTGCAGCGCTGGATCGACGTTAGCGATTTGTTCCAGCAATGCCTCCATCAATGTGACGGGTGATATGGTGCGTGCGACGATCAAACCTGCGAGCGCGACGATATCGATGTTAAGCAAGTCATTTTTCAACGCGCTCTCCATGAAGCGACTGGATCAAAAATGACCGCCGGATGGGTGTCGCCAAGGTCAATTTCGCGCAACTTGTGGATCTCGGCAAGAATCGGCAGGAAGGCCGCGAGGTTCGCATCGGCATGCTCTGGCGAGAATGCCGTGCCGCAGACTTTCTGCAGCACATCAGTAGGCATCAGGTCAGACGGCTTTGTCTCAGGCTGCAGCGCTGCACCGGGACGTCGCGATGGCGCGAGCATCAGCATGTCACTGACATTTTTCGGCGGCATGCCGGCCGGGTTGGAGCGGGTCGGCATGCTGGCTCGAAACGGCAGCCACTGCGCTACCGCCACGCCGAACACGCGCCGCAATTCTGTTACCGGATCGGTGTGTTCGTCGACCCGCAGATCAAAATAAGGGCAAGGTTCGCCATCGCGGATCAGCAGGGACGCAGATTGCCGGCCGCGCTTGTCGCCGCCGGCGCGCTGGCCTGCTTCAAGCGCTTGCAGCAAGCGCTCTTCAAATGGCTCGCCGCTCGAGTCGAGGAAGGCCATTTGCATAGCGTCTAGCGTTGCCGCTCCCGTGAGCATGTTGCCCTGAATGGCGTAACCGGGACCGGTGCGCTCGCCAGCCCAATCGGTACAGGATTGTCCAGTCCAGCTCAAGGCAATACCATCGGCGGTGACGAGGCCAATCTGACGCACATGCCCATGCGCATCGGCACGTAACGCGCTTTCGAGCGCCTCGTGTGCGGTGCAACCTGCCTGCAGCAAATCAAGTACGGCTATGGCGAGCTGCGGATTAACCCAGGACTGTGTGGAAACGGCGCCCACGCCGGGCCTGACATGCGGGCACATGGCGCCGACAGCAGGCACGGCGGTACTGACCGCCACGCCAAGGAGGCCATGCTCCGGGCAGCGTGCAACAATGGAAAAGGTCATAGGATAGTCTCATTCAAACGGCAAGATGACGGGTAATGCGCGCCTGCGCATCTTCGTCCGTGGTGCTGCTGGTGTCGACGATCCGTCCCAGTTCCAGCACGGCATAACGATCGGCAACTGCCAGCGCAAAATGCACGTTTTGCTCGACGACCAGCAGCGCCGTGCCGAATTGTTCGCGCTCATGGCGCAAGATGCCGATAAGACGCTCGATCACAGACGGCTGCATGCCTTCGGTTATTTCATCGATCAGGATCAGGCGCGGCCGGCAGATCAACGCGCGCGCCACCAGCAGCATCTTTTGTTCGCCACCGGAGAGCGTGCCCGCTTTCTGGATCATGCGCTCCTGAAGGAAGGGAAAGTGGCTAGCGATGACAGCAAAACGCACGGCAAAGTCCTTATCATGCTCTAGCGCCAATACAAGGTTGTCACGCACCGTCAGGTCCTGAAACAACGCTTTTTCCTGCGGTATATAGGCGACCCGATGACGCGCGATGCGATCCGTGCTCCATTTGGCAGTGACTTCGCCAAAGAATGAAATCTCGCCCTGTCTTGGCCTGATGAAGCCCATCAACGTTTTCAGCAGCGTCGACTTGCCCATGCCATTCTTGCCGAGGATCGCCAGGATCTCTCCCGCTTGCAGCGACAGATCGAGCTCCTTGAGCACCATCGCGGCACCGTACCCACTGTCAACACCACGCACCGCCAACATCGCCGCCGTAGTACTCATGATGGCTCCACCTGTATGTGATTGCTGCCAGCATACACACTGCGCACGATTTCCGAACTCACCACTTCGTCCACCGAACCATCCATGACGATTTTTCCTTGATGCAGAACGACAATGCGCGAACTGATGGCGCGCACGAAGTCGAGATCGTGCTCGACCAACAATAGGCAAAGGCCGTACTTGCTCGATAGGTCGACCAGGATGCTGCCGATAAGCGTGCGCTCGGCTTTGGTCAGGCCAGCGGTGGGCTCGTCAAGCAACAGTACGCGCGGTTCAAGCGAGAGCACCATTGCCAGTTCCAGCGCCTGCTTTTTCCCGTGCGACAGTATGCGGCATTCGCGTTCGAGTTCCTGATCGAGGCCGGTGGCACGCAAGACGTCCAACGCCGCTTTAGGTAGCGCCAGTACTGGGCTGCTGGCCCAGCGATCCGGTTTTTGGATGCGGGTACGGGCAATGCGCAAGGCTTGGGCCACAGTCAACGAGTCAAAAGTGATGGCAGTCTGGAACTTGCGTCCGATACCAAGGGCAACGCATTGGTCCGGGGCCAACGAATGGGTCGGGAAGCCATTCACTTGCACCGTCCCCGATGAGCTTTCTGCGCCGTCACTGATACAGCGCATCAGTGTCGTTTTGCCGGCGCCGTTGGGGCCGACGATACTGAGCAGTTCACCCGGTCGCACCGAAAACGTGATCCCGTTGAGTACCGGCAAGCTCCCAAAATGCTTGGCAACGCCATCAAGGACTAAGGCAAAAGGGTGATTGGCCTGAAACGGCTGCGGTGCTGCTTCTTCCAGCTGTTGAGGTGCTGGGGTGGCAGTGCGCAGCCGGGACCCGCGCAACGCGCCGGTCAGCAGCGGCATCAGGCCACGGGGCAGCACCACAATGACCAGCACGAAGGCAGTGCCGATCAGCAGTTTCCAAAGATATGGCATGTCGCCGCTAAGATAGGCACTGCCGACGTCGATCAGGATAGTGCCGATGACAGGACCAAACAGCGTTCCTCGCCCTCCCAGTGCGACCCAGATCACCAGTTCGGTGCCGAAAACGAAACCGGCATATTCCGGAGCCACCACCATCTGGACGCACGCAAACAGAAAACCCGCCATCGCTGCGATCAACGCCGCGATGCCCATCAGTCGTGTTTTCATGCACGCAACATCAATTCCAAGGTATTCACAGCGTGACTCATTTTCACGAATAGCGACCAAGAGCTGGCCAGCATCGCTGCGCACAAACAACCACGCACCAAGGGTCATGGCGATCAGGAATATGCCGCTGATGAGGTACCAAATTTCGAGTGACAGATCGAAGCTCTCGAAGCCGGACAGGCCGCTGCTTGAGCCGGTAAAGACGCCACCCGAGTAAATCGCTTGCACCAAGACGATAGGTAATACCAGCGTCACTACTGACGCATACAGCGGAGACGCACCAGAATAGAACGCCAGCCAGCTGACGATGCGCGAGACGATCCACGAGACTGCCAGGCCACCGGTCAAGGCTAGCACTGCCGTCAGCAGCGAGAAGCCATAGTGATGGAATGCTAATCCGGCGGCATAAGCGCCGATACCGAAAAATGCCGACTGACCGAAAGTCAGAATACCGGTGAAGCCCCACAGAAGATCCACCGTGAGGGCGACTGCGGCGAACAGGAAAGCACGAATCAAGTTGTTGACTAGAAAGGTGGGCAGCGTGTAGCTTGTCAACAGCAGCAGAATCAATACTGCCAGTAGGACACCAATAGCCCGGCGCGACATGATGCGCCGCGGGGAAGGCAAGACAGACGCCTTATTCATTCGAAAATCCTTTCGGACGTATGCGCAGCAACACGGCGGCCAGGATCACCAGCGTCACACCACCGAGGACTGGACTAACCAAATTGCTCACTAGAGCTTGGGCACCACCGAGTACCAGGCAGGCCGTGGCCAGACTGACCAGCGACGAGCCCGATACCATCACTAGCATGAAGGCACTCACGAGCCATGGCACGCCCATGTTTGGATCGACGCTCGAGAGCGGCGTGATCAGTGCCCCGGCCAGACTGGCTAATGCCGCGCCCATGCAAAAACTGAGGAAACGCACACGGCCGCTACTGATGCCAAGCCCGCGCGCTAGCGATTCATTCATAATCACGGCGCGCGTTTGCAAACCCAGCCGTGTACCATTCATTAATGCGCCCAGCGCTAATGCCAGCAACACCGCGGCGACGAGCAGGATCAACCGATATTGTGAATATTGCGTACCAAAAATAGGGATTGCCCCGCTGACGGGACTGGCGACGAACTGGATTTCGCGACCAAAAACAAGAGTAATGAGTTGGCCAATAATGATCCCGAGGCCCCAGGTGGCTAAAATAGCGTCAAGTGGTCGTGCGTACAACGGGCGTACAACTAAGCGCTCGATGATGGCACCGAGAGCGAAACCTATCAGCAGCGAAAGCGGCAATGTCCACATAAAGCCGAGACCAAGTTTGGCCGCTATCACGCCGGAATAGCCACCAACTGTCAAGAACGCACCGTGAGCGAAATTGATGATTTTCATGACACCGAAAACGATCAGCAGGCCAGCCGAGACGATAAACAGGATCGCCGACGAGGTAATAACATTGAGGAAAATATCCAGCACGAGCTTACTCCCTGCAATAAAGCAGCTGGACCGGGTGCGTCACAAGGCGACACCGGCCCTTAATTACTGCACGCGCCACACAATTGACACGCGCGGTTAAGTGATTACTTCAGGTTCGGGCACTGCGTACCCGGATCCACGTTGGCGAAGGAATCGATGATCTTTACTGAGCCATTTTTTTGTACCTGGCCGAGGTACATAGTCAGAGCCGTGTGATGCTGCTTGTTCATCTGGATATTACCGCGTGGACCTTCGAACGACACCAGCGGTAAGGCCTTGATGACCTTGTCCGTATCAGTCGATCCGGCTTTCTCGATGGCCGCCTTGTACAGGTAGATCGCCTCATATTGCGGTACCGATAAATCATTCGGTGTCTTGAGGTCAGAACCAAATTTCTTTTCCATGCTGGCCATGAATTTGACGTTAGCGGGGGTGACGATATTGGTCAAATACGATCCAGCAATAAAGATTCCATCTGCATCGGGTCCCATGTTTTTCGCAGTGCCTTCATCGACAGCGAGGTTGCCGTAGGGCAACTTGATGCCAGCAGCGCGCATCTGTTTAGTCAACGTCACATTCGGTGCACCTCCGGCAGTCGAAGTAATCACCGCATCTGGCTTGGCTGCTTGAAGCTTACTTAAGATCGGAGTCCAGTCTGATCCATCCATCGGCAGGTATTCATTACCGACAACTGTGCCTCCGTTTTTTTCGATATACGCCTTGGTAAAGGCAAGCATGCCACGGCCGAACGCATAGTCGCTGCCTATCAGAAAAAACGTCTTGGCTTTGTACTCTTTGGCGAAGTAATCAACAATTGGCGCAACTTGTTGCTCCGGTACCCAGGCATTGACAAACATGTAGTTATTGCAGGATTTTCCTTCATAAAATGACGTATAAATGTAAGGTACTTTACCGCGGCTAATAATGGGTAAGCCAGCGTTGCGTGCGGCACTAGTTTCCATCGAAATGATGGCATTGACTTTTTTCTGAAAAATCAACGAGTCAAAAGCTTTTTGCGCGCCTGCCGCACCGCTTCCATCGTCAGCAATTTCAAGACTGACTTTTTTACCAAGGATACCGCCAGCCGCGTTGATTTCTTCCACTGCGAGCTGACTAGACTGAACAACCGATGGCGCGACCACACTGTTAGCTCCGCTTAAACCAATTGGCACACCAATGCTTATAGTGTCGCTTGCTGACACAGCTATAGACAGAGCAAACAACGATGCCCCAATAGTAGTTTTCAATACGGTCTGCGTAAGACTTAACGATTTTTCCATCTTCATATCTTTCGATGTAGATTTTTAGGGTGACAAATTATCATGATTGACCGCTGACATAGCACTGCCAACGGCGTGGTAATCACGCAATGTGTGAATTTACTTTTATGCTCAAAGTAAATTAAAGAAAAGCAAAAGTCGTGCCAACCATAGATATCTATATTTACTATCATTTTTAGTCGGAATCGACTCAAAATGACAAACCTTTGGCATCCCAACTATTCAACGAACTAATTATTGAATGAAATTAGTCTGCTAAAAAGCGCAAAATTGGTGCGCGTAAAAGTTAGTTTTTATGCAATATGGTGCAGACATACAAGTTTAATGTATGCACAACACTACTTAAAATAATCCCTAAGGAAACTCTGCATAACTCCTGCAGTTGTGTGGTCGGTGTAAGCCCTGCCTGAGAAAATACGATCCATGAAACAAGCCGCCTTGAACCTCAATCTCAGCGTGAAGCAAACCCGCAAGCAAGTGTTCCTGACGCAGATAGAACAAGTGGTGCCATAGTCTGCGCTGGTCGAGTTCATTGCCCCGTACTACCCCGAAGGCCGTACCGGGCGGCCACCCTTTTCTTTGCTGACGATACTGCGCATCCACTTCGTGCAGCGATGGTTCACGCTATCGGACCCCGTCATGGAGGAAGCCTTCTTTGATACCCCGCTGTACCGCGAATTTACCTAGTTGGAGGAGTTCGCCCGCCTGCCAGATGAATCGACCATTCTTCGTTTTCGCCACCGGTTGGAGAAACACAAACTGGCAGAGCAAATGCTGGTGACCGTCAACGAGTTGTTGACTCAGCGTGGCTTACGGCTCAAAGCGGACACCGCAGTCGACGCCACCCTGATTGCCGCACCAACATCAACCAAGAACAAAGACCGCGCACGTGACCCCGAGAGGCACTCCAGCAAGAAGGGCAACCAGTGGTACTTTGGCATGAAGGCCCATATCAGCGTCGATGCCGAGTCCGGTCTGGTGCACACCGTGCGGGGTACCTCCGGTCATGTCAGTGACGTTGCCGAAGCCAACACTTTGTTGCACGGCCAGGAGACAGTGGTCTTTGGCGATGCGGGCTATCAAGGCGTTGAGAAACGCCCCGATGCCAACGCAGAGCTCACCTGACATGTCGCCATGCGTCCCGGCAAACGTAAAGCGCTGAACAAGGAAAACGCAGGCGACGCCCTGATTGACCAAGCTGAGAAACTCAAGGCCGGCGTTCGGGCCAAAGTGGAGCACCCGTTTCGGGTGGTCAAACGCCAGTTAGGCTATGTGAAGGTGCGCTATCGCGGACTCAAGAAGAACACGGCCCAGTTGTTCACGCTGTTTGCGCTGTCCAACTTGTGGATGGTGCGCAGCAAATTAATGTGCGTCGTGGCATGAGTGCGCCCAAAAACAGGGGCAGCGCCCTGCAAGGGAAAAAAATTCCTCAATCAGCAGCGAAAATGAGCAATTTCCAGGATTTCCGCGTGAAATTCCATAATTTGAAAATTAACGACTCGCTACGCCAATGGGCTGCGAGTTATTCATACCACCCCTAAATCAATGTATAAATATTCATTGATTTA
>JBLHLW010000100.1:0-9057 GCA_047621345.1 Minisyncoccia bacterium
GTGCCCGTCGCGGTGTGCGGCGAAATGGCCGGTGATACCCGTTTGACCCGGCTATTGCTCGGCATGGGACTGCGCGAGTTTTCGATGCATCCGTCGCGGCTGTTGCCGGTCAAACAGGAAGTGCTCAATAGCGATCTGCGTTTGCTGGTGCCGCAGACCAAAAAAATATTGCGCGCGATTGAACCGAGCGTGATTGCCGAAGGCGTGGAGCGGTTAGCGACGTTGTAGGTGCGATTGCGCAGCGCACGCGTGGGCACGATGACCCTGTGCCCACCCTACGAATTCAATAAAACTCCACCCGCAGGCCGTCGTAAAACCGTAGGGTGGGCACGGCTTCACCGTGCCCACGCGCGCGTACCGCCGAGCGGTTGCGCAGCGCGCGCGTGGGCACGATGACCCTGTGCCCACCCTACGAATTCAATAAAACTCCACCCGCAGGCCGTCGTAAAACCGTAGGGTGGGCACGGCTTCACCGTGCCCACGCGCGCGTACCGCCGAACGGTTGTGCAGCGCGCGCGTGGGCACGATGACCCTGTATCGATCTGATCACCCCAATGAGAGACGACGAATGCGTCGCAAGCATGACGGGGCATTAATAGCGGTCACGGCGCAGCGTTTGACGCGCCCCGGTGACTTGGTTATTCTTTGTCCTTGGCGCCGATTTGAGATCAGCTTGCGGGCGCATAAAAAATACGGCTAAAGCGTGCTTGCACAGCAAGTCCACCTTAGCCCGAGCAGCCCCGCCGGGCTTTTTTATTGCGTTTCAGACGATCCCTTCCCCGCCCCCCGTTCACTGCCCTGCAAGGAGTTTCACGGCGGATGCCTCTGGCAACCGCGCGCTGCCCATCATGAAATCCCTCGGAATCGTCTCGCCCCAATTGATGCATTTCCCGACCCCGCTGCCGCTGCAAAGTGGCGCCTCGCTGGCCGGCTATGCATTGACCTATGAAACCTATGGCACGCTCAATGCGGCGCGCTCCAATGCGGTGCTGGTCTGCCATGCACTCAACGCGTCGCACCATGTGGCCGGCATGTATGCCGACGCGAACGGCGCGCCAGTTAATCCGGGTTGGTGGGACAACATGGTCGGTCCCGGCAAGCCGGTCGATACCGATCGCTTCTTCGTCATCGGCGTCAACAACCTCGGCTCGTGTTTCGGCTCGACCGGCCCCATGCATGTCAATCCCGCTACGGGCAAACCGTACGGTGCGAGCTTTCCGGTCGTCACGGTCGAGGACTGGGTGCAGGCACAAGCGCGTCTGGCCGATGCGCTGGGAATCACACAATTCGCGGCCGTTATGGGTGGGTCGCTGGGCGGCATGCAGGCGTTAGCCTGGAGCTTGCTGTTTCCGGAGCGGTTACGCCATTGCGTCATCGTGGCCTCGACGCCTAAATTGTCGGCCCAAAATATCGCCTTCAATGATGTCGCGCGACAAGCAATTCTGACCGACCCTGATTTCCATGGCGGCGATTTTTATGCCCACGGCGTGGTGCCGAAAAACGGCTTGCGCGTTGCCCGTATGGTCGGCCACATCACCTATTTGTCGGACGACGACATGGCGGAAAAATTCGGCCGAGACCTGCGTTCCGGTGAGTACCAGTTCGGCTTCGGCGTCGATTTTGAAATCGAATCCTACTTGCGCTACCAGGGCGACAAGTTCGCCCGCTACTTCGATGCCAACACCTACCTGCTGATCACGAAGGCGCTCGATTATTTCGATCCGGCTCGCGCCCATGGCGGCGACCTCACCAAGGCATTGGCCAATACCAGCGCCGAATTCTTGCTGGTATCGTTTCAGACCGACTGGCGCTTCGCCCCCGAACGCAGTCGCGAGATGGTGCAGGCGCTGGTCAACAACCGCCGCCGCGTCACGTATGCCGAAATCGATGCGCCGCATGGTCACGATGCCTTCCTGCAGGAAGACGCGCGCTACATGAATGTGCTGCGTGCCTATTACCAGTCCGTCTGGACGTCTCTTGAGTCCGAAAGCCGCGCATGAATTTTAATGAACTCAGCACCCTGCGTCCCGATCTCGCCTTCATCGCCCATTGGGTACGCGCCGACACCGAAGTGCTCGACCTCGGTTGTGGTGACGGCGTCATGCTCGACTATCTGCAAACCGACAAGGCCTGCCACGGCTATGGCGTTGAAATCGATGACGACAAGATTCCGGAATGTATCGCACGTGGCGTCTCCGTGATCCAGCAAGACATGGAAGCGGGTCTGGCGATGTTTGCCGACAGTGCCTTCGATACCGTACTGTGCCTGTCGGCCTTGCAGATGATGAAAAACGTCGAAGGCGTCCTGACCGATATCGCCCGGGTTGGCCGCGAAGCGATCGTTTCGTTCCCGAATTTTGCCTACTGGCCGCATCGGCTGGCTTTGTTGCGTGGCCGCATGCCGGTCTCGAAAAGTCTGCCGTACGAGTGGTATGACACGCCCAACTTGCGTTGCGCGACGATCAAGGATTTCGAGGAACTGGCCAATCAGGTTGGTCTCGAAGTACTCGAATGCGTGGCATTACACGATGGTCGCCCGGTACGTTTCCTGCCGAACTGGCGCGGTAACCTGGCGGTCTTTCGCCTCAAAAAAACTGGGTGCGCCTGATGACGAGCACGCCCATCGTATGGCGCGAATATCTGAACCGGCGCATGCTGGCCATCCTGGTATTCGGCTTCAGTTCCGGCCTGCCGCTGTTCATTTTGCTGTATCTCTTGCAGGCATGGCTGGCGACCTCCGGCCTGAACGTCAAGGCGCTTGGTTTGTTTGCGCTGGTGATGTTTCCCTACACCTGGAAATTCCTCTGGTCACCGCTGATGGATCGCTATCAGTTCGGCTCGCTCGGACGACGGCGCGGCTGGATGGCACTCACGCAGGCGGCCCTGTTTCTGGCGATCGGCACGATGGGGATGCTCGATCCACTCACGCAGATCTCGCTGGTGGCGGCGATGGCCAGTCTGGTTGCGTTTCTGTCGGCTAGCCAGGATATTGTCGTCGATGCCTACCGACGTGAAGTCCTGCCCGATAACCAGCAGGGACTCGGTGCGGCGGTCTATGTCAATGCCTACAAGGTCGCCAGCATGGTGCCAGGCGCGCTGTCACTCATCCTGGCCGACCAGATGCCGTGGGAACCGGTGTTCTGGATTACCGCCTCGTTCATGTTGCCCGGCCTGCTGTGCACGTTGCTGGTCAAGGAACCGGAGCAATATGGCGCGCCGCCAAAGAATTTGGCGCAAGCTGTCACGCTACCTTTCCGTGAATTCATTGCCCGTGATGGCTGGCGGCATGCGCTGTGGATACTGGCGTTCATCTTCCTGTTCAAGTTGGGCGATAGCATGGCCACGGCACTGTCGACCAAGTTCTATCTTGACCTCGGTTTCAGCATGACCCAGATCGGCGTCATCGCCAAGACCACCGGTCTGTGGGCGAGTCTGGCCGGCGGTATCGTTGGTGGCATCTGGATGCTCAAGCTCGGCATCAATCGCGGGCTGTGGGTATTCGGCGCGATCCAGTCGGTGGCCGTGCTCGGTTTTGCATGGCTCGCTTTTGTTGGCCCGGACCCGCTGGTACTCGGTACCGTGATCGCGTTCGAAGCCTTTGGCAGTACCGGGCTAGGCTCGGCCGCTTTCGTTGCCTTCCTGTCGCGCGCGACGGACCCGCGCTACACCGCTACCCAGTACGCGCTGTTTTCCAGTCTGGCGGCCGTACCACGCACGTTTATCAACGCCTCGGCCGGTTACATCGTGGCCGAGACGGGCTGGTTCCTCTTTTTCTTCGTGTGCTTCGCGCTCACGATACCGGGCATGCTGATGTTGCCGAAGATTGCACCTTGGTCGCAGAAGCACTGAGCGCCGCTGCCAGAATCAGGTCGGCGGCCTTTTCGGCAATCATGAACGTCGGTGCATTGGTATTGCCACCGATCAGGCGCGGCATGATCGAGGCATCGACCACGCGCAAGTGATGCAGGCCATGCACGCGCAACTGCGGGTCGACCACGGCCAGTGCATCGCCCCCCATCTTGCAGGTACCGACCGGGTGGTAAATCGTGTCCGAGTGGGTGCGGACGTACTGTTCCAGTTCGGCTTCGGTGCGCACGTCTTCCGTGTACAGCTCCTTGTCACGATAGCTCGCCAGCGCTGGCGCATGGAGGATATTGCGCATCGTCCGGGTGCCGGCTAGCAAGAGTTGCAGATCGCGCTCGTCCGACAGGAACTTCGGATCAATGCGCGGCGGCGCCAGCGGATCGGTACTGTTGAGGGACACCGTGCCCCGTGAGGCCGGCCGCACCACGCAGACATGGCACGAAAAGCCATAGCCCAGATGCAGTTTACGGGCATGGTCATCGACAATCGAAATACAAAAATGCAATTGCAGGTCCGGCCGCGACACGTCCGCAGACGAGCGGAAAAAAGCGCCACCCTCTGCAAACGGCGTCGCCATCATACCGGTGCCATCGCGTCGCCATTGGCGGTACGCGCTGAACTGATTGGCCAGCGCACCGAGGCCGATGCCGAACATATTGTGGTCTTTCGAACGGAACGACATCACGCAATCGAGATGATCCTGCAGGTTCTGTCCGACGCCCTCCAGCACATGGACCGGCGCAATGGCGTGACGGTCTAGCTCGGCGCGTGGGCCGACGCCCGACAGCATCAGCAACTGCGGCGAGTTGAATGCGCCGCCGCTGAGCACCACTTCACGACTGGCCCGCACCTGATGGCGTTTGCCATCGCGCTGGTACTCAACGCCAACGGCTTGCTTGCCGTCGAACAGGATGCGGCGCGCATGCGCCCGGGTCAGCACAGTCAGGTTGCTACGCTCCATGACCGGATGCAGATACGCCGCAGCGGCAGAGCAGCGCTGGCCGTTGCGCTCGCCCTGATGGAATTGCGTGACCTGATACAGGAACGCGCCTTCTTGCTCCGGTCCGTTGTAGTCGGGATTGGGGGCGATACCGTTTTCGGCACAGGCGTCCACGAAGGCCTGCGAGACAGGGCGCGGACTTTGCTGTTCCGCCACCTCCAGCGGACCGCTGTCACCACGCAATGCGCTCGCGCCGCGCTGGTTGTTTTCTGATTTTTTAAAGTACGGCAGCACTTCGGCGTACGACCAGCCGTCGCAACCGAGGCTGGCCCATTCATCATAATCAGCGGCATTGCCACGCACGTACAACATCGCATTGATTGCCGATGAACCACCGAGTGCCTTGCCGCGCGGCTGATACCCGGTGCGCCCGGCCAGCCCGGGTTGCGGCACCGTGTCGTAGGCCCAGTTATTGATCTTCACCGGCTTGCCCGGCATCATCGCGACCACGCCGGCGGGCAAGCGGATCAGCAGGTCGCGGCCCTCGCCGCCGGCTTCGAGCAAGCAGACGCGGTAGCGGCCATCGGCGCTCAGACGCGCTGCCAGTACGCAGCCAGCGGTACCGCCACCAATGATGACGAAATCGAATTCGGTGTTCATGGCTGCTCCTTCGCCACCAGCCCATGACGCGCCATCAACCGGTCGCGTTGGCCCGGTGCAAAGTTGATCCGGGCAGGATCACGCTCGACCGCAGCGACTAGCCGATGGTCCATCACGGCAAACCAGAGTGGCGGGAAATACGCGATCGTGAACATGCCGAAATAGCCGTTGGGCAGCTGCGGTGCAGCATCGAAATGACGTAACGACTGGAAGCGCCGCAATGGATGGGCATGGTGGTCGGAATGGCGTTGCAGATGGAACGTGGCCCAGTTTGAAAAAACATGGTTGCTGTTCCACGAATGCTGTGGCTTGCAGGATTCAGTACGACCGTTCGGCCTGACCTGGCGTAGCAAGCCGTAGTGTTCGATGTAGTTGGCCGAGGTCAGCTGGAAGTTCGACCAACACGCCGCCGGCAGCAGGAACAGCAGCACTTGCGGACCGAGCCACAGGCACAGCGCGCTCCACAGAGCGAACGTAATCAGTGCCGGCTGCAGGATCGCGTTGTGTATCGACCAGAACGGCAGGCCGGCAGCGTGCAGTCGCTCCCGTTCGAGCGCCCACGCACGCCGAAACGCTCCCGGCATTTCGCGCAGCAGGAAGCGCCAGATCGACTCGCCCATCCGCGACGAGGCCGGATCATTGGCCGTGGCGACATCGCGGTGATGGCCGCGATTGTGCTCGACCGTGAAGTGGCCATAACACGTCGGCGCCAGAATCAGCCGCGCCAACCACTGTTCGAGTGGCGTCCGCTTGTGACCGATCTCGTGACCGAGGTTGATGCAGAAACCGCCGACGCCTCCGGTAGCCAGAATCAGCCCAAGTTGCGCTTGCCACGACAACACCACGCTCTGGCTGAACCAAGCCGCATAAATGAACGCCCCCCACAACAATGGCACCAGCGCAAACGTGATGCGGCGGTAATACGGATCCGCGTCCAGCGCAGGCACCGCCGTTTCCGGTGGATTACTCGTATCGGTCCCCATCGCGAGGTCGATCAGCGGCGTGATGCAATACGTAAAAATGACCGGCAGCCACAACATCAGTGTCACTGGATGCCATTGCCACAGTAGTGGTCCCGTGGCGACGGACACGGGGATGAGCAGCGAGAGAATCCAGGCAAAGCGTTTGTGGTCGACATACGGCACCACGGGAGCAGACGTTGACATACAAATGGTCTCCATTGTCATCGAAATACGCGGTAGTCTGAGCTACAGATCCAACCTAGTATGCAAGGTTTCCGATGCGCCCGCCACCGACGTCGATGCCACGTAATCGTCTTAATGCGACACGCACCGGTGGCAGCGGCAGGCTGGCCGAAGAACTGTCGAGCAACAGTTGAACAACTGCCGGATTTTTTTAATGACACCATGCCTGATCATGTCTTCGTCTCGACCATGCTGACCCCGCCAATTTATGCGCGGCAATTGCGTATGCTGTTGCAACAAGGCGCGATCGATGGCGACCGGGTGCTGGCGGCCGCGCAGCTAGACTGGGCCACGTTACTCGCCGACGACCGTCGCTTGCCGCAAGACACGGTGACCCGACTGGTGACGTCGGCTATTGCCGCTACCGGAAAACCTTGGCTGGGATTGGATCTGGCCGCCAGTCTGCCGGTGACCGCGCATGGCGCGCTGGGTATTGCGGCAGTCACGGCACGCGATGTCGCCGGTTTGCTGGCCGTACTGGCGCGATACAGCAGCTTGCGCAACGCCGCGTTTTCATGGGAGTTGCGGGTCACGCCGCAGGGCACGGTGTTACAGGCAACGGAACTGGCTGACTGGGGCGACGCCCGCAGTTTTGTCCTCGACATGATGGTTGCCGGGTTGCTGCATCTGGTCACTGCGGCGATTGGGCAGTTGCCGCCTGGCGTGCGGGTGGATATGCCGATTGCAGCACCGCGCTGGGCGGTGCAATATGGACGCTACTTGCCGGTAGAAATCTGTTTCGGGCAGCCGGCTCTGGCGTTTCATCTTGATCGGGATACGTGCGGATTGCCCTGTCTTGGCGCTGACCGCCACGCCCATGTGTTGGCTTGCAGTGAGTGCGATGCTGCGCTCGCAGAGCAGGGCGAGCGCAGCATCGCGCAGCGCGTGGCGGCACTGCTGGCCGCCGCACCGGCGGGACGTTATCCGCAACTGGTCGATGTCGCCGCCGCCGTCAGTTTGACACCCCGTACGCTGATGCGCCGCCTGCGCGCCGAGGGTGCCACGTTCCAGCAGTTGCTCGACACGGCACGCCAAGCCCGAACGCTCTGGCTGCTGCAACATACTCGCTGCAGTGTCGAAGACATTGCTGCCCAGCTCGGGTATGCCGACACCTCCAACTTCAGCCGGACGGTGCGGCGCTGGTTCGGTGAGACGCCGCTCGGGCTGCGTCAGCGCGAGCGCTGAGGTCGCTGGCGCTCAGGCGTCGTACTCGATCGTCAGCGGGGCATGATCCGAAAACCGCTCGTCCTTGTAGATCGCCACGGCCTTCGCGGTTGCTGCGATGCCGGGCGTGGCGATCTGGTAGTCGAGCCGCCAACCGACATTGTTGGCCCAAGCCTGGCCGCGGTTGCTCCACCAGGTGTATTGGTCGGCACGTTCGTCGACCCGGCGAAACACATCGACCAGTGCAACTTCGTCGAACAGGCGCGACAGCCAGGCCCGCTCTTCGGGCAGGAAGCCGGAATTTTTCTTGTTGCCTTTCCAGTTTTTCAGGTCGATTTCCTTGTGGGCGATATTCCAGTCGCCGCAGATGACGACTTCACGGCCACTCGCTTTGAGCGCGGCCAGATGCGGCAAGAAGACCTCCATGAAACGGAACTTGGCCAGTTGCCGTTCTTCGCCCGACGAGCCCGACGGGCAGTACACCGAAATGATGCTCAGGTCGTCGTAGTCGCACTGCACGTAGCGCCCTTCGGCATCGAACTCGGGATTGCCGAACCCGATGGTGACTTTGTCCGGCAGACGTTTGCTATAAATGCCGGCACCCGAGTAACCCTTTTTTTCAGCGTAGTGAAAATAGCCGTGGTAGCCGTCCGGGGCCAGCATCTCGGGCGACATGTCAGCGGCCTGAGCCTTGAGTTCCTGGACGCAAATGAAGTCAGCGTTCTGCTTGGCCATCCAGACAAAGAAGCCTTTTTTGTTGGCCGAGCGGATGCCATTGAGATTGGCCGCAATGATTTTCAGCATAGTGATGGTGGTCTAGTAGGTGGTGCCGGCAAGGATACCCGATCGCTCCACAGTCAGGCCGCGCTCACGTCACTGTCGTGTCGTCGCGCGGCGCCTGTGCGCGCTGTGCGACGACCTGCTGCAAGAGCTGCAGGGTGGCCTTCAGTTCCTCGAACAGGACGTTGCCGGTTTCGGTATCACCATCGAGCAGCACGACTTCGATGGCGCTGGCCACTTGGGCCAGCTGCTCTGCACCCAGAAGACGTGCGCTGCCGGACAATCCGTGCGCCAGTGCAGCCGTGGCAGCGGTATCGCCATCGCGCAGCAGGCGGCCGGCCTGAAGGACGTCGTCATTGGAAGACAGCATAAATTGCTGCAATAACGTCGTGAGTTTGTGGTCATCGCCACCAAAGGCACGCAACGCATGGGCGCTATTGAGGA
>JBLHLW010000101.1:0-8718 GCA_047621345.1 Minisyncoccia bacterium
AGCACTTGCTATATGTAAAGACTCCGTAGCAACCTAAGTCACCACAGTGCACTTCCACCAAGTGCCCACACTTATCAACTGTTAATTGTTAAAGAACTTTTGCACCTTACGCTGCGCTTCGACTAACCTCGCCGACCGCGCCGTTTCGTGTGCTGCTGACAAAGCGTTTTGTTTGTCTGCTGCAGAGAGGTGAGATTATGCTGCTTTGCGATGTTGGCGTCAACCTTTTCGTTGGCGCGTTTTGCTTTTAATTTCTGGCAAAACCGGCGTTCGTTTAGCATCTTTCGCTAACTTCACTGCCGCATTACTCGTTGCACTTGCTTCGTCTTCTCTTCTGCTTTGCCCCACCTCTCAGCGGGAGTCGAACTATATCAAATTGCCGTCAGAACTGGCAAGACATTGATATAAATTATATTTAAAAATTTTAATCCGCCCTATTTTCACGCGCCACCTCGGCAATTGCCTCCTGAAACTCAGCAACATCTTCGAAGCTTTTGTACACTGAAGCGAATCTAATGTAAGCGATTTTGTCCAGTTGCTTGAGTTCGTGCATCACCAGCTCACCGATGTGACCTGAGGCGATTTCCCGCTCTCCACTGGTACGAATCTTCTCCTCGATACTGTGAACCGCAGCATCGATTGATGCCGCGGGAACAGGACGCTTTCGTAGAGCGAGCATCAAACTACTGCGCAGCTTATTTGAATCGAACTCCGTCCGGCTCCCGCTTTTTTTTACGATCACCGGCATGATCAATTCGATGCGCTCAAAAGTAATGAAGCGTTTTTCGCAATTTACACAGCGGCGCCGACGCCGAATTGCATCACCAGGCTCTGAAACCCGGGTATCCAGCACTTGCGTTTCATCATGCTGACAAAATGGACATTTCATTTGACAGTCACCATCCGGTAAAAACTGCAAGAAGACAACCAACTTACAGCGAGAAAGTTTTTAGAGGCCAGAATTTCTTCTGGCGACAGGTAGTTTTCCTCAACCGTAGACAGGGAATGCCTTCGTCAAAAGTTGCACCTCAACCTTCACGCGCTCGATGGTCGCTGCATCGTGCGGGTTATCCAGCACATCAGCAATAAGGTGTCCGACCTTGATTGCCTCGACCTCAGTAAATCCTCGCGTGGTCATGGCTGGACTTCCGAGACGAATACCGGATGTGACAAATGGCTTTTCTGGATCATTCGGGATGGCATTTTTGTTGCACGTCATGTGCGCCGATCCAAGAATCGCCTCTGCTTCCTTGCCCGTAATTTTCTTTGCCCGCAAATCAACCAACATGACGTGCGATTCAGTGCGACCGGAAACAATACGTAGTCCCCGCTCGATAAGCGTTTTTGCCAAGGCATCCGCATTCTTAATAACCTGCTGTTGATATGCCTTGAATTCTGGCTCCAATGCTTCCTTGAACGCGACAGCTTTGGCTGCGATCACGTGCATCAACGGACCACCTTGAATTCCTGGGAAAATTGCAGAATTGATCATCTTTTCGAATTCCGCTTTCATCAAGATGATTCCGCCTCGCGGTCCGCGCAATGACTTGTGCGTCGTCGAGGTCACAAAATCAGCGTGCGGAACCGGATTAGGATAGACACCCGCAGCGATCAGGCCGGAGTAATGCGCCATATCAACGAGAAAATAAGCGCCAACTTCTTTAGCAATTTTCGCAAATCGCTCGAAGTCGATCCGTAACGAGTAAGCGGACGCACCGGCAATAATCAATTTCGGTTTATGTTCACGTGCCTTGGCTTCCATCGCCTCATAGTCGATCTCTTCGGCTGCATTAAGACCGTACGAAACGGCGTTAAACCACTTGCCCGACATATTCAATGACATGCCGTGCGTCAAGTGACCGCCTTCGGCGAGAGACATACCCAGGATTGTGTCACCCGGCTTCAATACTGCAAAAAAGACCGCCTGGTTAGCTTGCGATCCTGAATTCGCCTGTACATTTGCGGCCTCAGCACCATAAAGTTTTTTAATGCGATCGATCGCCAATGCCTCCGCCATATCGACGAATTCGCAACCGCCGTAATAGCGCTTGCCAGGATAACCTTCAGCGTATTTATTGGTGAGTTGCGACCCTTGCGCCTCCATGACTGCCGGCGAAGTGTAGTTTTCCGAGGCGATCAACTCGATGTGGTCCTGCTGACGTACGGTCTCGAGCTGCATGGCAGCCCACAGTTCCGGGTCGGTTTTAGCAATGGTCTGGTTTTTATCGAACATGACATACTCCAATTGACGAACGTGCAATTTATAATTGCATGGATCAACTGAGGGCCAATAGAAGATGACGGGCAGCCTCAGTCGTGCGTTCCATTTTGGGCTGCCCAGGCGAACGGCTGAAGAAAAACTCACGTTCCCTCGGTGGTATCCACCTTATCGCTGGCCTCCTTAAAGGCCAACTTTTCGCCAGTCACGTGAGTTGAAATGGTACGAAATTGTAAGTGAACCTGCCAGTTTCAGCAAGACACCCCAGAATCGCGTCAGAAGGCCGCATCGGATTGGGCTACAATTTTGTCCATCATTTAATGGCACGACTAAAAAGGAACTCCATGATCGTTTTAATTACTGGTGCCACATCTGGCTTCGGCGCTGAAATGGCACGTAAATTTGTCGCTCACGGACACCGTGTCATCGCTACCGGCCGCCGTAAAGACCGCCTAGATGAGCTCAAAAGCGAACTCGGCGAGAGCGTTCTTGCTGTGGAAATGGATGTCACCGACAAAAAAACAATCACGACCGGCTTGGCGAGCCTGCCGCAAGAGTGGCGCGGCATTGATGTCCTCATCAATAATGCCGGCCTGGCCCTTGGCGTCGAGCCTGCCCAGCAAGCCTCGCTCGAAGATTGGGAAACCATGATCGAAACGAACTGCAAGGGACTAGTCACGATGACTCGCCTGATGTTGCCGGACATGGTCAAGCGTGGCAGCGGCACCATTATCAATATTGGCTCAACTGCGGGCGCCTACCCGTATCCGGGCGGCAATGTGTATGGAGCGACCAAGGCGTTCGTTGATCAGTTCACGACGAATTTACGCGCCGACCTCGTCGGAACGGGAGTACGCGCATCGAATATTGCCCCGGGACTATCCGGCGGCACTGAGTTCTCCAACATCCGCATGAAAGGCAATGACGCCGCGGCAGCAAAAGTTTATGAAGGCACTGTCCCATTGAATGCAAAGGACATCGCCGAAACCGCTTTCTGGATTGCCACCTTGCCGGCGCACGTCAATATCAACTATGTAGAAATGATGCCGACCTGCCAGGGCTTCTCACCGTTCACCATCAAACGAACACAATAAGGAAAGTTGCCGATGCACCTCCCCTCCGATCCTCTTGCGGACCACAGTGCAACGGCACCGTATAGCTGGACGATACGTGTGTACTACGAGGACACCGATGCCGGCGGCATCGTGTTTTATGCAAATTATTTGAAATTTTTTGAACGTGCCCGCACTGAATGGCTACGCACAGCAGGCATCGGACAACTCGCATTGTCAGAAGGTGAAGGCGTCATGTTTGTCGTAAAAAGCACCACCGTTGATTATCACGCCCCAGCTAAATTAGATGATGAACTGAAACTAACCGTTGTAGTCCAATGGCTTGGACGCGCTTCGGTAGAGTTTTTACAAGAAGCGTGGAGAGTGACTTCTACTGGCTCGACGCTGCTGGCGGTCGGTCACATCAAGGTAGGTTGCGTCAATTGCAAAAGTTTTCGACCAACAGCGATACCGCCCCATGTACTGGAATGCATCCCGCAGTAAATGGTGCTCCCCCACCCCGATCAACAACAACCGTTTTCACACAGACCATCAATGACTGTCACTCAAGATCTCTCATTTGTATCTCTCATCGCCAATGCATCGATTCTGGTGCAACTGGTATTAGTTCTTCTACTGACTGTATCGGTCATGAGCTGGACGTATATTTTTCGCAAAGCTTTTTCGATCAAGAATGCCCAAGCGCAAACTGAAGAATTCGAACGTGCGTTCTGGGCCGGTGGCGATCTCAACACGTTGTACCAAGACGCCGCGTCCAATCGCCGACGTAGCGAGGGTGCAACCGGTGCACAAGAACGTATATTTGCTGCCGGCATGAGTGAATTTAACAAAGGCAAGGCATCCCTATCGAACCGCAACACCGGCGACGCCACCGTGCTGATAGACGGTGCACGGCGCGCCATGCGGGCTGCCTACCAGCGCGAAATGGACGCACTCGAATCCCACTTGTCTTTCCTCGCATCGGTCGGCTCGGTCTCTCCGTACGTGGGGTTGTTCGGCACGGTCTGGGGCATCATGAATGCATTTCGCGGCTTGGCCAATGTGCAGCAAGCGACCTTGTCGGCCGTCGCTCCCGGCATCGCCGAAGCGTTGGTCGCCACCGCTATCGGCTTGTTCGCAGCGATTCCTGCTGTGGTCGCTTACAACCGCTTTTCGCATGATGTAGACCGCCTGTCGATTCGCTTCGAAAGCTTTGTAGAAGAGTTCTCCAACATCCTGCAACGTCAGGCGCGCTGATCATGAGTTCATCAATGCGAAGCAGCCGCACCCGCAAATTCAAGGCCGATATCAACGTCGTTCCGTACATCGACGTGATGTTGGTCCTGCTAGTTATTTTTATGGTGGCCGCGCCAATTACCAATCCTGGCGTGATCAATTTGCCGACTGCCGAGAAATCGTCACTACCGCCGTCCGAGTACATTCAGATTTCCCTGAAGCCCGATGCCGCATCAACAATTGGCATCAACGGCCAAAAAAACACAGCGTCGAAACAGGAGACTACAACCAGCCGCAAGGATTTACTGGAACGGCTCAAGGCACTGCACGAGGCCAACCCAGACATGCCCGTCATGATTTCCGGCGACAAAGAAAGCCGTTACGACGAAGTAATCAGCCTCATATCGGAAGCAAAAAAGTTTGGCATCACGCGCGTTGGCCTCGCGACCAAGTCCTGACATGGTGATGAAACCCGTTGCACAGTATGAGATCCCCAAGGAACCCGGCCGCTGGCGTGCGATTGCGCTGGCCGTTGCCGTGCATGGCGCGTTACTGGTCATGCTGTGGATCGGTGTGCGCTGGCAAAACGATACGCCGCTGGTGGTTGAAGCGGAGGTCTGGAGCCCTGTGGTGAAAGAGGCGGCACCCAAGGCGCAACCCGAACCGGAAGTGAAAGAAGTACCAAAGCCGATCGTAAAAGAAGTGCCCACACCCGTGCCCCCGCCAAAGCCAGTTGAGAAAGTCGCGCCCGTCGTCAAGCCACCAGTAATCGATCCAGAAATTGCTCTGGAACAAGAAAAAAAGCGCAAGGCAGAGCAGTTGAAAGAGCGTCTCGAAGAAGATCGACAGGAAAAATTGAAAAAGCTGGAGAAGGAAAAGCAGCTCGCCAAAGAGAAGCAGGACAAGCTCGACGCGAAAGAGAAGCTGGAGAAACAGGCTAAACTCGACGCCAAAGAAAAGCAGGACAAGCAAGACAAACTGGATAAACAAGAAGCCCAGGAAAAAGCTGAATTGAAAAAAGTAGAGCTCGAAAAGAAGCGCAAGCAAGAAGAGATCGACAATAAACGACTGGCCAAAATTCGCGATGACGAAATGAAACGGATCACCGGAGTTGCCGTCGGCCCCGGTGGTAGCGGCGACGCGCCCAAGAGTCAAGGCCCACGCGGCGACCCAAGCTACATCCAGAAGGTGGGTGCCAAGATACGGTCCAACACAGTCTTCAACGGCGCTGAAGATGTTGAAGGAAACCCGCCAGTCGAGTACGCGATCGAACTGCTGCCCGACGGAACCGTGCGTGGTATTCGCAAGCTGAAAAGCTCTGGCATACCCGGCTTCGACGAAGCCGTGCGCCGTGCGATCGAAAAATCACAACCCTTCCCTGCCGATAAATCGGGTACGGCGCCTTCGGGCTTCACCGTGTCCCACAAACCCAAAGATTGATCAGCCCATGAAAAAATTTCTCGTCTCCACCATCAGTCTCTTTGCTCTGGTGCTCGCCACTTCAGCCCATGCGCAATTGCGTGTAGATATCGCCGGCGTCGGTGCCAGCCAGATTCCCATTGCCATCGCCACCTTCGCCGATGAATCAATCGCCCCGGCACAAGTGAGCACCATCATCAAGGCCGACCTGATGCGCAGTGGTTATTTCAAAATCATCGACGCCGGAACGATGTCGGAAACCTCGGACATCAACTATGGCGACTGGAAATCCCGCGGCGCTGATGCGCTGGTCGTCGGCAGCGTGCAGCGCCTCGCCGATGGCCGCTATGACGTGCGTTACAAGTTGCTCGACATAATCAAAAACGCACCGCTGTCCGCGTTGTCGCTGACCGCACCGGAAGCCCGTACCCGTGTCACCGCCCACAAGATCGCCGACGATATTTACGAAAAACTGACCGGTGTTCGCGGTGCCTTTGCCACCCGGATTGCCTACGTCACTAAATCGGGCAAGGAATACCGCCTCGAGATCGCGGACGCCGATGGCGAAGACACCAATGTCGCCCTGCGCTCCAACGAGCCAATCATCTCGCCAGCCTGGTCGCCCGATGGCACCCGCGTCGCCTACGTCTCCTTCGAAAATAAAAAACCGGTGGTCTACGTGCAAAATCTGGTGACGCGCCAGCGCACGGTGCTGGCCAATTACAAGGGTAGCAATTCAGCGCCATCGTGGTCACCGGACGGCAACCGGTTGGCGATCGCCTTGTCACGTGACGGCTTGACCCAGTCCTACATCGTCAATGCCGATGGCACTGGCTTGCGCCGCCTGACCAGCAGCAGCGGCATCGATACCGAGCCGCAATTTTCAGCTGATGGTCAGAGCATCTATTTCACCAGCGATCGCAGTGGCGGACCACAAATCTACAAAATGCCTGTCAGCGGCGGTGACGCCCAACGTATCACCTTCAAAGGTTCATACAACATCAGCCCCCGCGTCTCGCCCGATGGCAAGACACTGGCGTTTATTTCACGCCGTGATGCGGGCTTCCAGTTGTATGCGATGGACCTTGGTAACGGCCAGGAGCAACGCTTGTCGGACTCCGCCAAGGATGAGTCACCCAGCTTCTCACCGAATAGTAGGTACATCATGTACGCCACTGAATCAGGTCGCCGCGGCTCGCTTGCGGTAGTATCCGTCGACGGTCGGGTGAAACAACGCCTGACAACGCAGGCCGGCGACATCCGTGAGCCGACCTGGGGGCCGTTCATTAAATAAGATTTCAGTCACTTATTTCAGTCACTTATTTCAGTCACTTAATTGCCATTATCAGGAGAAGTAAATGCGTAACCTTTCGACCTTTGCCGTTGTCGCTGCCAGCGTCCTGCTGTTTTCAGCCTGCTCATCCACCAAGCTGGACGAAAAGCCTCCCGTCGAAGACCGTTCTGGCAACGCTGCCATGGCCGCTCCTGTTGACACCCGCACAGTCAATCCCGTCAATGCGGGCTCGACCGATCCGTTGAACGATCCGCAAGGCGTGCTGGCCAAGCGTAGCGTGTATTTCGACTACGACAGCTATGTCGTCAAGGCTGAATTCAAGTCGGTGCTCGAGGCCCACGCCCGCTACCTCAACACCAACAAATCACGCAAGATCATCATCCAGGGCAATACCGATGATCGCGGTGGCCGCGAATACAACCTGGCACTTGGCCAGAAGCGTTCCGAAGCGGTACGTCAGGCCATGAGCTTGATGGGCGTAGCAGATAGCCAACTCGAAGCCGTTTCGCTGGGCAAAGAAAAGCCTAAAGCCACCGGCAACGACGACGCTGCTTACGCTGAAAACCGTCGCGCTGACATCGTCTATTGATTGCCATGACGCGCTTCGGAAAATCACTATTTGCCGTGACCATGCTGGCTGCGGTGTCTTCTTTCACCTTGCCCGCCCGGGCCGGACTGTTCGACGATGACGAGGCGCGCAGGGCCATCCTTGATATTCGTGCCCGCATCGACGGCGTCCGACGCGATGCCGATGTCAAGTTTGATACCAAGGCCGACAAGAACAGCCTGCTCGATGTGGCCAGCCAGAATGAGCAACTTCGCCAGGAAGTGGCGAAGCTGCGCGGACAACTGGAAGTGCTGACCAATGAAGTGGCCAACACACAGCAACGGCAAAAGGATTTCTACGTCGATCTCGACACACGCTTGCGCAAGCTCGAACCGCAAAAGATGACTGTCGATGGCAAGGAAACCAGTGTCGAGCCGGCGGAACAAAAGACGTATGAGTTGGCGCTGGCGCTATTCAAGGCAGGTGACTACAAGTCCGCCGGGGCGGCCTTCACCGACTTCATGCGGCGTTATCCGCAATCAGGCTTTGCACCCTCGGCCCAATATTTTCTGGGCACTACCTATTACGCACAACGTGATTACCGCAACGCAATCACGGCTCAACAGGTGGTGGTCAAGAACTATCCTGAAAATCCGAAGGCCGCCGATGCCTTGCTCAACATCGCAAGTTGTTATGCTGAACTGAAAGATAGGCCAGCCGCCAAGAAAACACTGGAAAGCCTGGTGGCGCAATATCCGTCATCTCCAGCCGCCCAGACCGCAAAAGAGCGTTTGGTCGCACCACGCTGATCGCTAAGGACCTGCTGATCCGGCCGGATTAGCAGGGACTGGCAAAATAGTTTAGTCAATTAGTCCGCAAGGTTTGACAGATCCACCTTGAGTTCCTATAATCTCGGTCTTTCGGGTCGTTAGCTCAGCTGGTAGAGCAGCGG
>JBLHLW010000102.1:0-8508 GCA_047621345.1 Minisyncoccia bacterium
GCCACCAGTAACGCCAGTTCTGTGGCATCGAGATAACACCATTCCCCCTCTTCGAGTCCTAGCCCTTCTAGCGTCAATTGTCCTATCGCCACCCGCTGCAAGGCCGCGCAGTGATTGCCGGCAGCAACCAGCATGCGCTTGACCTGATGGTACTTGCCCTGTTCGAGCACGATCTCGATACGATGACTGTCGACCATGCTGCAACGAACGGCCGCCAGCGGTGCCGGTTCATCATGCAATTGCACACCGGCCAGCAACAGGGCCACCAGCTCCTGCGTAACCGGTTCGGCTGTGGTGGCGACATACACTTTCGGGATATGCGATTTCGGGGACGATTGCGCATGGATGAACGGGCCATGATCGGACATCAGCAGCAGACCGGTGGTGTCGTGGTCAAGCCGGCCAACTGGTTGTACGTCGCGCCAGGTGAAATTCTCCGGCAGGATGCTCAGCACGCCCGGATGATGGCTGGGTTTTCGCGAGCATTCGAAATTCGATGGTTTGTGCAGCGCGACGAAAACGTGTTCGTGGAAATCCCAATCTTCGTCGAACACGCGAAACGTCAGGCCCGCGGTATCGAATGCAGTCCGGTAATCGGTGACGACGCTACCGGCGACAGCGACTTCGCCATCGTCGATCAGTTGGCGGCACCACTTGCGAGTGCCGAATCCCTGCGATTGCAGGACTCGGTCGAGGGTCAATTTTTTCATGCCGGGACTGTAGCAGAAGCCCGAAAATCGCGGCGAAAAAAAACCCGTCTTCAGGACGGGTCGGGCAGGTCGCAGAAGCTCACCTTTGCTCGCGACGGCGTGCCATGAAGCCGATCAGGCCGAGTTCAACGAGCATCAGCGCATGAGTTGATAACTCTTGGTGCGACCGAGAAAATCTATTCTATGCGCGCAAAACGCGGCATCCAAATGCCGTCAACCTCGACCAGTTCATTGAACACTTCTGCCGGTCGCACCCACAGCGAGCCGTCGGGTGCACGGTAGACAATCATGGGTGTCAGGTCCGATTCCAGCGTCGCGGGACCGACCAGTTCGTAGATGCCCCCTTTGTAGTGTCGATAGTAAATGGCAGACCTCTTGGAAGTGGGGCGTCAAACGCCGGTTTGCAGCAGGAAATCCGTCAGCAGGATTTGTTCGACCTTGTCGGTCTTCATGCTTTTGTTGACGGCGGCAGTCAGGGCAACCTGCAAGGCTGCAAGGCCGCCTGGCAGGCGCACTTGTTGGGCGTCGAGCGAGCGCAGCGTTGTTTCGATTGCTGCACGGATAGCGGGCTGGTTCCGGCTGGCCCACTCGGCATTTTCGGCGCTGGTTTCCAGTGCCATGTCGGTGCCAACCGAATACTCGTCGGTACTTACGACCATGCGTCCGACTAACGTGTAGTTCTGCCGCAGATCAGTCTTGAGCTGGTTCTGCCGGTAGAACCAAACCGCCGCAAAGGATGCCACTAGCAAAAGGATGACCAGGCCGGTAGTAACCAGAGTGAATTTGTCGCGGGACTTGGGTTTGGGTTTGGGTTTGGCCATGATGGGGGTGGAGAGTGATGTGCGTGTCGGGGCGACAGCAGCCAATCGCTGCCAAGTGTAGCGTAAGCCCGTTCTCGTTAGCGCCGGATCCGGTTTCGCCATAACAAGCGGATGCGTTAAGTGGGGCATCGCACAGATCGGTTTAATAGCGCATCGTATCGTTGTAACGACAGTAGCGCTGCTGCAGACGCAGCGGGGCAGACTGTTTTTCTACCCATTTCAGGAGAATGAGCATGAACAAAGATCAAGTCACTGGTGAAGTCAAAGACCTTGTAGGCAAGCTTCAGGAAGAAGCCGGAAAGTTGACGGGCAGTAAGGAGCAGCAAGCAAAAGGACTCGGCAAGCAAGTCGAAGGCAAGGCGCAAAAAGGCCTCGGTGACGCCGAAGAATTCATCAAGGACCAATCCAAGTAACGCCGTCTGGCTGTCCTTGCGACGGGCCCGTATGCCCGTCCTGCGTGCGATGCGCAGGGCGGGCATTTTTTTGACTGTCGTCACCCTTGTCGGCTCAGGTAGACTCAGTTATTCCTTTGCAATGAAAAACGTCCATGCGCCTTCCCGGAATGTCGGTCGATCTTCCCCGCTACGCTGGTATCAGTGGAGTCATCGTTTTGTTGCTGACTGGCGTAATTGCGCTCATGTCATTCTTATTGTTCGATCAGTCACGCTGGATTGACTGGCTGGAGCAGCGCGCTACGGCGGCGGCGGGGCGGGCCGTGCACATCGGTGCGCTGTCAGTGCACGTGCTGCCGCAGCCCGGGATCGATGCCTATCGCGTGCAGGTTGCCAACCCGGCTGGCGCGCAAGCGGCGTTGCTGTTGCAGGCCGAGCGCGTATCGGTCCAGCTCGCGTTCTGGCCGCTGCTGATCGGTCAGGTCCAGCTATCCGGCTTGACGCTGCAAGGTGCGCATCTTGAACTGGAGCAGGGCGGCGCCGGTGCCGCAAACTGGGGCTGGCTGGATTTGTCGACGGGTTCCACGCTGCCGGATTTAGGCCAGCTGACGGCGATTGACGTGCGTCAGTCCAGCGTGCGTTACCGCGGTCCGCAATTCGATAGTGGCATCACGCAGATTGCGCATCTGAGCGTGCTGAGCGCGCCCGGCTGGCATCAGGTCAAGGTCGAGGCATTATTGCGACGTGAAAGTCGTGAGCTTGTCGCCAGCGCGCGTCTCGATGACCTGTCGGTACTGCCGCAGGGCAGCATGTCGATACGCACCGGCTCTGCGCGCGTGACGCTGGAAGGCCGTTTGCCCTTACAGGCGGTGTTGACCAATGCGGCCGTCAAGCTGCAAGTTGAAGCGCAGCGGCCCAACGACTTGCTGGCATTTATGAATCTGGGGACGGGTCTGCGCACCATTGCGCCGCTCTCGTTGCAGGCGGATCTGCGTGAATCCGGTGGCGCTCTGAGCGCCAGCGCCATCGATGCCCGTCTTGGCAACTTCCATGTGACGGGCACGGCCCATCTTGATCCAGCCGGCAGCCGACCGACGGTCAACGCGCAGTTATCGACCGAGCGGCTCGACTGGGTTGAACTGCTCACCGATGCCGGGCGCCCGCCACTACCACCGCTGCCTGCTGGTGAACTGTTCCATCCGCAACCCTTTGCGTGGCGCGCGCTGGCTGCCCTGCAGGGTGTGCAGGGCAGTGTTGATCTCCGGATTGGCAGTTTGCGGACCCGGCCGGGCATCGAGCTGACCGAGGTCAGTAGCAAGATGGTGATCGATGGTGGCCGGCTGCAATTTAACGACATCAAGGCGCGTTTGCTCGACGGTAGTGCCAGAGGCGAACTCAGTCTGATGGCAACGGGCAAGCAGGCGCACATGGCACTGCACTTGGAAGACGTTTCGCTGCAAAAGTGGCTGATCGCTATCCATGGCATTACACCGCTGACCGGAGGTCGGATGCAGGTCGATGCACTGGTTGATGCCCATGGTGACAGCGTGAAAGAAATGGCGGCATCGCTGACGGGACCGGTCCGGTTCCGGCTCGGTCCCGCCACCATCGTCAGCCGTGCCGGCGCCAAGACCGAGGCTTTGCTGACCGGACTGATGCCGGTTTTTTCCGCCCGTAACGACGACCGGATAATGCTCGAATGCGCTGCTGCCAATTTGACATTCGCCGATGGCCATGCTGCTGCCAGTCCGCTGGTGGGTGTGCGTAGTCAGGCGAGCCAATTGCTCACTAGCGGTATCGTCGACCTGCGTGCACAAACACTCGATTTAAGCGGTCGTGTGCGGGCACGCTCCGGGATCACGCTTGGTCTGGCGGCACTTAACGGTGACGTCCGACTTGTCGGTCCGCTGGTCAATCCGCAGGCCCGGCTCGACCCGACGGGATCGCCGTCGGCGCTATTGCGACTCGGTGCAGCGCTGGCCACCAGCGGACTGAGTCTCGTCGGTACTGCGCTGTGGGATGGCGCCAATCCGGGTACCGATCCCTGCCGGGCCGTGTTCCGCGAGGCGCAAGGTGCATCCTGACCGGTGTCGCCGAGCGCGAATCATGCTGATGCCTTTTTGCGTTACTGCCACCGTTTCTGCGCCCCATTCATGATGAAAATTTTCCTGTTGCTGGTCACTTTTTCCTTGTTCCTGAGCGGGTGCGCAGCACTGCCCGAACAAGTCCGCAAGACGCCGTCGGTGGCGTTGGCCACGCCGCAAGACACGCGACTTGGCCAGGTCGTGCTGGCCTCGCTGCCGGCAGGTGAACAGTCCGGTTTCAGGTTGCTGCCGATAGGCAGTGCCGCTTTCGATATCCGCATCGCGCTGGCGCGCCGCGCCGAGCGCACGCTTGATGTGCAGTACTACCTGTTCCATGGGGATGAAACTGGCCGCGCGATCGGGCGTGAATTACTGGCAGCGGCCTTACGTGGCGTGCGGGTGCGGATACTGCTCGACGATATCGCAACGCAGGGACAGGATGAGGTGCTTGCCCGGCTGTCGGCCCACCCTAATTTCGAAGTGCGCGTGTTCAATCCTTTTGCCGGTGGACGTTCGACGCTATTGACGCGTGTGCTGGCATCGTTGGGCGATCTCGACCGGGTCAACCACCGTATGCATAACAAACTGTTTGTTGCCGACAATGCGATGGCCATCACGGGTGGGCGCAACATCGGGAATGAATATTTCATGCAAGGTGCGGTCAGTAATTTCATCGATCTGGATGTGTTTGCCGTTGGTGCCGTCGTGGCGCCCCTGTCTGCTGTATTCGATGATTTCTGGAACAGTGATTACGCCTATCCGGCCAACGCCTTTGCGGCGTTCCGGCTAGAGGAGGATGAGGCGCCAGCAACTCGGCCGGAGGCAGTTCTGCCGGCTGTTGGTGTGCCGCGCGGTCCGCTTGATCCACCCGATCATGTTGCACTTTCCTCCGAGATTGATGCGGGAAAGTTGACGCTCGTCTGGGCCAACGCCCGTGTGGTGGCTGACTCACCAGACAAAGTGGACGGCCTCAGTGAGCGCGGTATCGACGGAACCGTGGGCGGCCGCATCGTGCGCCTGATGGCGAGTGCGCAATCGGACGTGACGGTCATCTCGCCGTACTTTGTGCCTGGCGAGATTGGCATGGCTGCGATGCAGCGCCTGGCAACCCGTGGCGTACGCATGATGGTGGTCACCAATTCGCTGGCAGCCAACGATTCGGCGCTGGTGCATGTCGGCTATGCACGCTACCGTCGCCCGATGCTGGAACTGGGTGTGCATTTGTACGAGCTGAGGGCCACCCAAAAACGCCCCCGCATGGGCTTGTTCGGTTCCTCGCATGCCAGCTTGCATGCGAAGCTGGTCATGGTCGACCAGCGTCAGGTCTTCATTGGTTCACTCAATCTCGATGCCCGCTCGGCCCTCACAAACACCGAAATGGGCTTGGTCATCGATAGCCCGGAACTGGCGGCTGAACTGGATGGCTTGCTCAGAGCCGATCAAGAAGAAAGTGTCTACCGGCTGCGCCTGTCGGTCCGCACCGGTGCGCTGGAATGGGTCGCCAAGGAGGATGGTGTCGAAGTGATCCACACCAGTGAGCCGGATGTGAGCCGGTTGTTCGAATTCGGACTCTGGCTGCTCTCGCCGTTCGCCCCCGAGGAGCTGCTGTAATCGGCTGTCGTACGCCTGCGGGCGGATTCTTGTAGACTTTGCAACTCACTTATCGGAGCTGAAAACATGAAAATTTACGATTTCAAAGGGTTCCCGAATCCTGCCCGCGTGCGCATTGCACTGGCTGAAAAAGGCCTCACCGACCATGTCGAATTCATTTCCGTCAATGTCCCGGCTGGCGAACACAGATTGCCGGCCTTCGTTGCCAAAAATCCAGCGGCAGCCGTACCCGTACTCGAACTCGATGACGGCACCATGATTTCCGAGTGTACAGCGATCACCGAATACCTCGACCATCTTGACGGCGAGCCCATGCTCACCGGTAACAGCCCCAAACAGCGCGCCGTAATCCACATGATGCAGCGCCGCGCAGAAGCCGAATTGATGGATGCGGTAGCCACTTATTTCCATCACGCGACACCTGGCCTGGGCGCGAAAATCGAGCTCTACCAAAACCGCGAATGGGGCGAAAAAAGTCGTGACCGCGCATTGGCTGGTATGGCGTATTTTGACCGCGTACTGGGTAGCCAGCCCTACCTCGCCGGTGACGAATTCTCGATGGCTGACATCACCGCTTTCGTCGGCTTGGGCTTTGCCGATTTCGCCAAGATCGCGATCCCGGCTGACCTGGCTAACCTGCATGCCTGGCGCGCGCGTATCGCTGCGCGTCCCGGCGTCAAGGCGTCCTGATCGTGATGCAGCTCAATGCCGATTTCAGTCTCCGCGTCGTCGTGCACGCGGCGCAATTGCCGTGGGTGGCGTCGCCGGTGGCAGGTATCGAGCGGCGCATGCTCGACCGCATTGGCGACGAAGTGGCACGTGCCACATCGATCGTGCGCTACGCAGCGGGTAGCCAGTTCACCGCCCACGTGCATGGTGGCGGCGAGGAATTTCTCGTGCTCGATGGCGTGTTCAGCGACGAGCATGGGGATTGCCCGGCGGGTACCTACGTCCGTAATCCGCCGACCTCCCACCACACACCGCACTCCGGGCCGGGCTGCACGATTCTCGTAAAGCTCAGGCAGTTCGATCCGGATGATCGTACCGAAGTCAGATCACCGGCGGCACCGCTGGATTTTCAGCCTGCGCCGGACCGGGCTGGTGTATCCATTCGATCGTTATTTGCGGATCAGCATGAAGTCGTGCAAATCGAACGCTGGGCTGCCGGCGTCACGGTCGATCAGACCTTCCCGGAGGGCATCGAAGTGCTGGTGCTCGAAGGCAGTTTTGAGGAGAGCGGAGACGTATTTGACGTGCAATCCTGGCTGCGCTTGCCTGCGCCTGCAAATTTACAGGCACAGGCCGGCGCGCAAGGGTGCACGGTCTGGATCAAGCAGGGTGGAATCCGGCCTGACCTCTACGCGGCTGATTCTTGATGCGGTAGAGGGCTTTGTCGGCGCGCGCCAGCAGGAGTTGCGCCGACGTCACATCACTTGTGTAAGACGCTATTCCGACCGAAATTCCTAATGTGACTCGGTCACCGCTGAGCAGGCGGATCGGCTGCCGGACCGTATCCATCAGCCGGTCCGCCAATACCGCGACCGCATCGTTATCGGCATCGCGCGTGACGATGGCGAACTCATCACCGCCAAGGCGGGCCAGCGTATCGCCCAGACGTACGTGGCGTTGCAGCCGCCGTGCGACTTCACACAGTACTTCATCGCCGGCCGCGTGGCCAAATTCATCATTGACACCCTTGAAACCGTCAAGGTCGAGACAGAGCAAGCTGAATGGTTTGCCGGTTCGCATCGCGTGGCTCATTTCCGTTGCCATCGCCTGGTCAAACTGGGCCCGGTTGGGTAATCCGGTCAGGTAATCCGTCATCGCCAGTTGCTCCAGCACCAGAGCCCGGCGGCGTCCCTCCATCGCCGTCATGACCAGCCTTGAACAATCCATCAGGATGTGCTGTTGCGTGTCGTTGAATGCACGCGGCCGATTATCGATCACCGCGATTGTCCCGAGTGCGTGACCACTGTCATCGACCAGCGGAGCGCCGGCATAAAAGCGCAAGTGAGGATCGTGGCTGACTAGCGGGTTGATGGCAAAGCGTGGGTCGGCAGTGAGGTCTTCGATCACTAGCGGCGCACCGGGTTTCATGATGGCATGGGCACAAAAGGCGATTTTCCTGTCCAGTTGAGGCACGTCCAGTCCGAGTTTCGACTTGAACCAGAGCCGGTTACTGTCCATCATGGCAATGACTGCAATTGGCGCATTGAACGCATGGGCAACAACACGCGTGAGTGCGTCAAATTCGATTTCCGGTGAGGTATCGAGAATAGCGAAGGAGCGCAAGTGCGCCAGGCGTTCTGGTTCGTTAGCAGGAATGGGACAAGATGGTAAAGCTAGCATAATGCTTTTATCCTTTTGTTAGACACGGGCCTGTCGGCTCTCCATGTTCCCCACAGAGATAAGTGAATCATCTTTGAAATCGGGCTATCTTTTATAACATAGGTCCCTTTTTGTGTGGCTGTAACTGCCATGGCGTGTCGTGTTCCTGCGCACGCCCGGTTAGCGTCCGCGATGTCCGCCACGGCCACGGTGCCCGCCGCCGTGACCACCCCGGTTGCCACGATGTGATGCCCCGGAACGATTGCGGTGCGCGCCGCGATAACCGTGGCTGCGTCCGCCACCGCTGTAATACTGCAGCCCGAGGCCAATCCCGGATGATCCGAAGGAGCCGTAAGGGGCGCCGTAGTAGTTGCCGTACTGCGTATTGTTGCTGTAGCCGTATGGAGTCTGGTAATACGTGCTGCTGGTGCCAATATATCCCGAGGACTGATACGGTACAACGGCGCAGCCAGCGAGTGACAGGGCGAATAGCGCTGCAAGTAGAAATTTCCACCTTGCTATGAATTTCAGCATAATTAATGTCCAGTAATGTTTCCATTCG
>JBLHLW010000103.1:0-8388 GCA_047621345.1 Minisyncoccia bacterium
CGCTGGTAGGGTGGGCACGGGGGTATCGTGCCCACGCGAATGCACTGTCGACTTGACAGGATTCAGAGCGGCGCTCGCGTGGGCAGAACTTCCTGCCCACCCTACCGGGACAGGCGAGCGCCGGACAGATTGCGCCCGCCGTCGCTATCGACGAACGCTACCACCTTGTCGAGTACCGGCGCCAGTCCGCGCAGTGGCCATGCAAATGCACCGATCAAGCTGGCGTGACTGGTGCTGTCGAAATACACTTCTTCGACGGGCACATCCACCGCGCGCAGGCTGGCTGCCAACCCGCCGGTATTGCGCGTTGCGTTGACGAGTTCATCGGCGTGCGAAGCGACTAGTAATGCCGGCGGTGCAGCCGACGTGACGTGACGAACAGGCTGTGATTGCGGCGGGGAATCCGGATAGAAAAATACCGGCCGCACTTCGACATTGCTAATCGGTAAAAAATCATACGGCCCAGCCAGTCCGATCCAGCCGCGCAAGGCATTCGGTGACGTCCCTTGTGCCGCCAGCCAGCGCCCATCCAGCGCCACCATCGCGGCGTTGTAGGCGCCTGCACTATGCCCCATCACGAAGACTTTTTTCGGATCACCGCCGTAGCGCTGGATATCGTTCAACGTCCAGGCCACTGCTTGCGCCGAGTCCTCGACAAAGGACGGATAGCGCACTTGCGGATATAACCGGTAATCGGCCAGCACCGCGACAATGCCGCGCGCCGCCAGCGCCTCGCCGACGAATGCATAGTCAGTGCGCGACCCCATGTTCCAGCTACCGCCGTAAAAAAACACCACGACCGGTGCGGCACCGTCGCCACCGCGCGGCCGATAAATATCGAGACGGTTGCGAGGATCGCTGCCGTAACGGATGTCCAGGTTTTTTTCGGATGCGCTACCGGAGGTCACGGCATTGATCACGCGCAGCGGTGAACACGCACTCAACGCAGCTGCCAGTGACAGCGTGGCGACGCAGCCCAGCAAAATTTTGGTTGCCATAGCCATCAAAAACCCGTGATAAAAAGAGTGAAGGAAATCTGCCTTGCGTTGTTTCTTGCATTGCTTCTTGCATTGATACGAAGACGCGACGTGGATAGATTCGTCAGGCTTTCAGCAAGCGTTTCTCGGCGCGGGCAACGCTCTCGGCGGTGCCGCGCAACACGATGATATCGCCACCTTGCAGAACGGTTTCCGGTGTCACGTCGATGCGGCTTTTGCTGCGCCGTACTGCGGTAATTTCAGCGGAAAATTCCTGCATGTTGAGTTCGGACAGGTTCTTGCCAACCGCCTTGGCATGCGCGTTCAAAGTAACCGAATGAAGTCGTACGTGCAGGTGCTCGGCATCTTCCTCGACATCGCTGTCACCATGAAAAAATCCGCGCAACGAGGCATAACGCTCGTCCCGCGCACTCTGCACCCGATGCACGACACGATGCAGCGGCACCCCGAGCATCACCAGCGCATGCGAGGCCAGCATCAGGCTGCCTTCGAGTGCTTCCGGCACCACTTCGGCGGCACCGGCGGCACGCAACTGATCGAGGTCGGTATCGTCGTAGCTGCGCACGATCACCGGCAAGGCCGGCGCCAACTCTTGCGCCAGATGTAGTAGCTTTAGCGCCGACGGCGTGCTGGCATAAGTAATCACCAGCGCCGACGCCCGATGGATACCTGCTGCCACTAGCGACTCGCGCCGCGCCGCATCGCCGTAAGAAACATTCGCCCCCGAGACCTGTGCTTCATGCACCCGGTCGGGGTCGAGATCGAGGGCGTGATACTGGATGCTTTCTTCTTCGAACAAGCGCGCCAGACTCTGTCCGGTGCGTCCGAAGCCAGCAATAATCACGTGCTTCTGGGTCGTCATCGTGCGGCTGGCGATCTGGGTCAGCGCGACCGATTGCATCATCCACTCGTTGGCTGACAGCTTCATCACGATGGCATCCGCATTGGCCAGAATGAACGGCGCAATCAGCATCGATAGCACCATCGATGCGAGGATCAGTTGCACGATGAACGGATCGATTAGCTGCAAACCGCCGACCTGATTGAGCAACACGAATCCGAATTCACCAGCCTGCGCCAACGCCAGGCCGGTGCGCAGCGCTACGCCGGTGGTGGCACCGAACAGACGCGCCAGCGCAGTGATCAGGACAAACTTCAGCAGTACCGGTCCGGCCAGCAGCAACAGCACCAGCCACCAATTTTCGATGACTAGCGCAATGTTGAGCAACATGCCGATGGTAATGAAAAAGAGTCCGAGCAGCACATCGCGAAAAGGCTTGATGTCCTCCTCGACCTGATGCTTGTATTCAGTTTCCGAGATCAGCATACCGGCGACGAAAGCACCCAGTGCCAGAGACAGGCCCGCCTTTTCAGTGATCCACGCAGCACCTAGCGTAATGAGCAGCAGGTTGAGCATGAACAATTCTTGCGATCGCCGCTGAACCACAATACGGAACCAGCTGCGCATGAGCTTCTGGCCTATCACCAGCAACAGCACCAGCACGCCGACGGCTTTTAGCGCCGCCCAGCCAAGCGTCACCGCGATGTCTTGCGGCGCCTTGGCCAGCGCAGGCACCAAAATCAACAAAGGCACCAGTGCCAGATCCTGGAACAGCAAGATGCTAATGATGCGGCGGCCATGTTCGCTTTCCAGTTCGAGCCGCTCGGTCAGCAGTTTCGAGACAATGGCCGTCGACGACATCGCCAGTGCACCGCCCAAGGCGAAGGCCGCCCCCCAGCTAATGTCGGCAACTTGCGGCAGCAAGCGCGCCGCTCCCCAGCCGCACAACATGGTCGCCAGAATAGTGAGCAACACTTGCGCCATGCCGAGGCCAAACACGGTACGCCGCATTGAAAACAGTTTGGGCAGCGAAAATTCCAGGCCAATCGAGAACATCAGGAATACGACGCCAAATTCGGCCAAGGTGTGGGTAGTGGCCGTATCTTCGGCCCAACCGAGTCCGTGCGGACCAATGGCGATGCCGACGGCCAGATAGCCCAGCATCGGCGGCAAATGCATCATCCGAAAGGCCACCACGCCGAGTACGGCAGCACCAAGTAGCAATAACGTGAGTTCGAGCGCGGAGTGCATGAGCGGGGAGATGTCCTTTAATCTGGCGCTAGACAGGTTTTTAGTTATCGCTGGCAGAATTTTTGCTTTGGTAATTCGTTTATACTTTCCGGCATGAGTGTACCCCAACAAAACCCAACCCCCGACGCCTTCACCGCAGCCCGCGCAACACGCGCGCTAGTCCTCGCCCGCGAGACCCTGCAAATTGAAGCCGATGCCCTGCTGGCACTGAAAGCCCGGCTGTCTGACAGCAACAGTGGCACAGCCGCCTGCTTCGCACAAGCAGTCGGTCTGTTGCTCAATTGCCCGGGTCGGGTGGTGGTATCGGGCATCGGAAAATCCGGGCACATCGCGCGCAAGATCGCCGCGACGCTGGCGTCGACGGGTACTCCGGCGTTATTTGTGCATCCGGCCGAAGCCGCCCATGGCGATCTGGGCATGGTGAGTTCGCATGATGTGTTTGTGGCAATTTCCAATTCCGGCGAAACTGCCGAATTGATGGCCATCGTGCCGAGCATCAAGCGAATGGGTACGACACTGGTTGCGATGACGGGGGACGACACGTCCAGTCTGGCCCGACTCGCGACCGTGCATCTGAATGTTGCAGTCGACAAGGAAGCTTGTCCGCTCAACCTCGCACCGACGGCCAGTACGACGGCAGCCCTCGCGCTCGGCGATGCGCTGGCGGTCGCGCTGCTCGATGCACGAGGATTTCTTCCCGAAGATTTTGCCCGCTCCCATCCCGGTGGCGCACTGGGCCGGCGCTTGCTGACCCATGTACGCGACGTGATGCGCAGTGGCAACGATATCCCGGCGGTACTGGCGACTGTCTCGCTATCGCAAGCGCTGGCCGAAATAACCCGCAAAGGCATGGCCATGACCGCCGTGGTTGACGCCGCATTCCACCCGATCGGCGTGTTCACCGACGGCGACTTGCGCCGCCTGATTGAACATGTGCAAGACTTCACCCGACTGACCGTCGCCGACGTGATGCATCCTGATCCGCGCACGATAGGCCCCGACCAGTTAGCCGTGGACGCCGTCCAGATAATGGAAGAATTGCGCATCAACCAATTACTGGTCGCCGATGCAAGCGGCAAGTTGGTCGGTGCGTTGCACATTCACGACCTGACCCGCGCCAAGGTGATTTGATGACAGACCAACGACAGGACGTGATGACGCGTGCCGCCCGAGTCCGGCTGATGATTTTCGATGTCGATGGCGTGCTGACAGACGGCAGTCTGCATTTCGGCGCCGAGGGTGAACTGATCAAGACGTTCAATGTGCTCGATGGGCAAGGCATCCGCTTGCTGCAGCAATCCGGGGTTGATACGGCAATCATTAGTGCGCGCCAGTCGCCTTTGGTGCAGCGCCGCGCCAGTGATCTTGGCATCACGCATGTGCTCCAGGGTAGCCATGACAAGCGCGCCAGTTTTGAGAAACTTTTGCAGCTAACCGGCTTGACTGCCGATCAGTGCGGCTTCATCGGCGATGACGTGATCGACCTGCCAATCCTGTTGCGTGCCGGCTTTGCCGCCAGCGTCCCGAATGGTCATGCCGAAGTGCGCCAGCGGGTCCATTACACCACCACCGCGCCGGGTGGCACCGGTGCAGTGCGCGAACTGTGCGACCTGATCTTGCGTGCGCAAGGCAACTATGAGGCGGCGCTGGCGCCGTACTTGTCATGAGCGCCGCACGGTCCGCCAATCGCTTCCGGCTTGGGTTCCTGATCGCGTTGAGCGTTGTGCTGGCACTAGGCAGTTTCTGGGTGCTGGAGGTGCTACGTAAAAACAGTGGTACTGATCTGAAAAAAGCGACGCGCAGCGCGCCCGACTACTACGTGAAAAATTTCACCTTCGTCAAGATGGCGACATCCCGCACCGCGCGCTACAACATTACCGGCGACGTCCTGACCCATCTGCCACTGGATGACTCGTATGAGATCACCAAACCAGTCATTTACCATCTCTCCAATAACCGAGCGCCGATGGTAATGCGCTCAGAGCGCGCACTGGTCAATAGCGATAACAGTGAGGTACAAATGATCGACAACGTCGACGTCGACCGACCGGCGTCCGGCACGACCCAGCGCTTCCATCTCAAGTCGGAATATCTCCTGCTGCTACCCAATGACGATGTGATGAAAACCGACCAACCCGTCGACATGGTGATGGGCACCACCGTATTGAAGGGCACTGGCATGATCGCCAATAACGCCACTCGCCAGCTCGATCTGGCCCACCGCGTTCACGGTGTGTTCGCACCCGCCACAGGGCGATGATGTATTGTGCCGGACCTTTTCCTACCCCTTTACCAGGAATTTTCATGAAATCCCTTTTTTCCGCTTTTCTGCTCATGGTCAGCATGATCATCATGCCCGCTGTGCATGCTGAAAAAGCCGACTCCACCAAACCCACCGTCGTCGACGCCGACCAGATGGCCTACGACGATGTCAAACAGGTCAATACCTTCACCGGCGCAGTCGTTGTCACACGCGGCACGTTGCTCATGAAAGCTGCGCGCGTCGTGGTCGTGCAAGACCCGGCAGGCTATCAGCTTGCGACGCTCTATGCGGCATCGGGCAGCCTGGCCAGCTTTCGTCAGAAGCGCGATGGCGGGGACAACCTCTGGATAGAAGGCGAAGCCGAGCGGATTGAATATGATGGCAAGACCGAACTGGTGAAGTTATTTTCAAAAGCAAAAATGCGCCGCCTCGATGGCACCACGCCAACCGACGAAGTCGAAGGTGAATTCATTTCGTACGACAGCCGCAGCGAATTTTTCTCGGTCAATAACACCCCTGCAGGGCAGGACAGCAAAGCGGGGGCGGGACGCATCAAGGCCGTAATTCAGCCGCGTACGCCGGACACCTCAAAATGATCAATGCCCTCGATAATCCCGCTGACTCCTTCATTGATAACAGCAGCAAACTGATCGTCTCCGGGCTGAAGAAAAGTTATGGCATCCGGCAAGTCGTCAGCGATGTGTCGCTCGATGTCGCCAGCGGCGAAGTGGTCGGACTGCTCGGGCCCAACGGTGCCGGCAAGACCACCTCGTTCTACATGATCGTCGGCTTGGTGCCATCGGATGCCGGCGAAATCCGTCTGGACGGCACCGATATCTCGCGACTGCCGATCCATCAACGTGCCGTGCTGGGACTGTCTTACCTGCCGCAAGAAGCGTCGGTATTCCGCAAGCTGACGGTCGAAGAAAATATCCGCGCCGTGCTGGAACTGCAGTACGACGAGCAGGGCAAGGCACTGACCAAGCAGGTCATCAATGAGCGACTCGACACTCTGCTGCAGGATCTGCAAATCGAAAAATTACGCGACAACCAGGCGCTGTCGCTGTCTGGCGGTGAGCGACGACGGGTAGAAATTGCCCGCGCGCTGGCCAGCAATCCCCGCTTCGTATTGCTCGATGAACCGTTCGCCGGTGTCGACCCGATTGCGGTGATCGAAATCCAGCGCATCGTGCGCTTCCTGAAAGAACGCGGCATCGGCGTGCTGATCACCGACCACAACGTGCGCGAGACGCTGGGTATCTGCGACCGCGCCTACATCATCAACCAAGGCGCCGTGCTGGCCAGCGGAAGACCTGATGCGATCATCGCCAATGAGTCAGTGCGACGGGTCTATCTGGGCGAACACTTCCGGATGTAAGCACAGACAACGATGAAACAATCCCTCCAGCTCCGCACCTCCCAGCATCTTGCGCTGACCCCGCAACTGCAGCAATCGATCCGTCTGCTGCAATTATCCACTTTGGAACTGCATCAGGAACTGGAGCAGATGCTTACCGACAATCCGCTGCTGGAACGGCTCGATGACCCGCTCGATCACTCGGTCCGCCTGCTGGCTGATGGCGCACTGGGTGCCGACGGTATTCGCCAGCAAGGTGCCAGCGAAGACGCTAATGCGGCGCCCTCCCCGACTGAATCGGAAGCCCCTGCATCCGATCAGACCGATGCCGGCGACGCTACACCAAGCACCGATTCGGACTGGAGTTTCGATGACGTCGCACGCACCTCGAAAGCCCCCGAAGACGACGACGCCCGACCGCAGCTCGAAGCCCACGAATCAACGTTGCGTGAATTTTTGCTCGAGCAGATGCGCGTCACGGTGCGCAATCCGCGTGACCGCGCCCTGGTCGAATTGATGATCGATGCGCTCAATGACAATGGCTACCTTGAAGACACATTGGAAGCCATCTTCGAACGCTTGCCCGCCGAACTGGAAATCGAGCCCGAAGAACTGACCATTGCCCTGAAATTGCTACAGAGCTTCGATCCGCCCGGCGTCGGCGCCCGCAATGCCGCCGAATGTCTGGCGCTGCAAATCAGGCGCTTTCCCGACATCGCCATGGTGACCCGGCGCATGGCGCTGGCCATTGTGGATCATTACCTGCCACTGTTTGCGCAGCGTGATTTCAGCAAGCTCAAAAAGGCCCTCGACTGCGATGACGAAGATCTGCGCGAAGCCCAAAGTGTGATCCGCCGGTGCAATCCGCATCCGGGCGCGATCTTCGGTGGCGGGACCTCGGACTATGTTGTGCCGGACGTGATCGTCAAGCGCACCAAGGCCGGCTGGCAGGTCATGCTGAACCATGACGTGATGCCGCGATTGCGGGTGAATTCGATGTACGCCAACATTCTCAAACAGAGCAAGGGCGACGGATCGCTCACGTCGCAATTGCAAGAAGCCAAGTGGCTCATCAAGAATATGCGCCAGAGATTCGATACCATCTTGCGAGTAGCGCAAGCCATTGTCGAACGTCAGCGAAACTTTTTCTCCCATGGCGCGGTCGCCATGCGACCCCTTGTCTTGCGCGAAATTGCTGATACACTCGGTCTACACGAGAGCACTATTTCTCGCGTAACCACCCAAAAATACATGCTGACCCCGCATGGCATGTTTGAGCTAAAGTATTTTTTTGGCAGCCATGTCGCCACTGAAACAGGCGGTGAAGCCTCTTCAACGGCAATACGGGCACTCATCAAACAATTGATAGGAGCTGAAGACCCGAAGATTCCATTTTCTGACAGTAAGATCGCAGACATGCTGGGAGAACAGGGTATGGTAGTAGCAAGGCGTACGGTCGCAAAATATCGCGAAGCCCTGAAAATCCCTCCCGTCAACCTGCGCAAGGCCCTGTAGTTTCATTTGTCATGTTGTACTGTCGCTGTGTTCGAAGCACCCCATCCGTAGCGGGGTCAACTCCGAACCTCCATCGGCATTATTCAAAGGAGCGCTGTATGAATCTCACAATCAGTGGACATCATCTCGAAGTGACCCCTGCCATCCGTGAATATGTGCAAAG
>JBLHLW010000104.1:0-8140 GCA_047621345.1 Minisyncoccia bacterium
AGCGGACCATGCCTTCGCGCTTCTGGAAAAACCAGGCCAGCATCAGCGGCATGGCGATCTTCATGATCTCGGACGGCTGGATCACGATACCGAGGTTGATCCAGCGCCGCGCGCCTTTCTTGACCATGCCGAACACGGCTACCGCGATGAGCAGCGCAATGCCGAAACTGTAGATTGGCACCGCAAATCGCATCAGTGTTTGTGGCGGAATCGTGGCCGCCACCCACATCACGACGAAGGCAATCAGAATATTGCGCAGCTGGTCTTCGACCCGGCCGGGAAAATCGATGCCGGCCGAATACAGCGTCACCAGACCGACTGAGACAATCAGGAAAACGATCAGTGCAAGGGCACCGTCGAATACCGTCAGAAATGGTTTGATGCGCGGCCAGAGCGGGCGTCTTTCGATCATGGTGGGCATGTCCTCAATCCTTGTTGCCGTCGGTGGCCGCACCGGGTTTCGGGCCGCCCTCGGAGTCGGCGTCGGCCCTCAAGGCGGACACCGAACGGGTTTCGAGCGCATCGGATTTCTGCGATTGTGCTGGCTTGTCCTTGTCGACCGGGCGCTTGCCCAGCAGATAGAAATCGAGCGCCTTCTTGACGATGGGTGCCGCGGTCTCGGCGCCGAAGCCGCCATTCTCAACGATGATGGCAATGGCAATGCGCGGCTTGTCGGCAGGTGCAAAAGCCGTGTAGAGCGAATGATCGTGATGCCGCTCGTCAAGTTTCGAGGCATCGTATTTTTCATTTTTCTTGATGGCGATGACCTGCGCGGTGCCGGTCTTGCCAGCCGAAATGTATTCAGCCTTGCTGAAGGTCCGGTAGCCGGTACCGCTAGGTTCCGTCGTGACGCCCACCATCGCACTTTTGACCACATCGATGTTGGCCTGGTCGAGCGGAATCCGGTAGCTTTGCTTCGGTACGGTCACGGTGCGTTCGCGTGTAATGCCGTTTTCGATGATCTTCACCAAGTGCGGTTTCATGACGACGCCATTATTGGCCAATGTCGATACCGCATGCGCCAGTTGCAGTGGGGTGAACGCGTTATAGCCTTGGCCGATACCCAGCGAGATGGTTTCGCCGGCATACCACCGCTGCTGTTCGCGCTTGCGATAGGCACTGCGCTTCCAGGCGGTCGAGGGCAGCAAACCCGTCCGCTCGTGCTCCAGGTCGATGCCGGTCAACTGACCGAAACCGAATGGTTTCATGAAGTCATGCATCACATCGACACCCAGATCATTGGCCAGCAGGTAGTAGTAGGTATCGCAAGAGGCCACGATGGAACGGCGCATATCTACCATGCCATGCCCGCCTTCCTTGTCATCACGGAAGCGGTGGTTACCGAGTATGAAATATCCGGGATCGGAAATCGTGTCACTCGGCTTACGCTTGCCCAACTCCAGCGCGGCCAGTGCCATGAACGGCTTGTAGGTCGAGCCGGGCGGATAAGTCCCCGATAACGGCCGGTTGAGCAGCGGACGATCCGGCGAGGTATTGAGCTGATCCCAGCTTTGCTGGTCAATCCCTTCGACGAACAGGTTCGGATCGAAAGTCGGCATCGACACGTAGGCGAGGATGTCGCCGGTCGCCGGTTCGATGGCCACCAGCGCACCACGGTGGTCGCCAAAAGCTTCTTCAATTACCTTCTGCAATTCGATGTCGATCGACAAGATCAGGTTGTTACCAGGACTGGCAGGCGTGCGCGACAGGGTACGCACCGCACGGCCACCCGCCGATACTTCCACTTCCTCATAGCCGGTAATACCGTGCAGTTGCTGCTCGTAGCTTTGCTCAAGACCTTGCTTGCCGATGTGATCGGTGCCACTGTAATTGGCGCTGTCATCGCGCTCCTCGATCGCCGCCACGTCTTTCGGACTAATACGGCCAATGTAGCCGGTGACGTGCGAGGCGACTGCACCGAGCGGGTACTGACGAAACAACCGAGCCTGAATTTCGACACCCGGGAAGCGATAGCGCTGCACCGTGAAACGCGCCACTTCTTCATCGGTCAGGCGGGTGCGGATGGGCGAGCTTTCGAAGTTGCGGGTTTCTTCCTGCAGCTTGCGAAAACGCTTGCGATCCTTCGTCGTGATCTCGACGAGTTCTGCCAACTGATCAATCGTGTCATCCAGATCGATCTTGAGTTTGGACGGCGTAATTTCAAGCGTGTAGGCAGAAAAATTACGAGCCAGAACCACGCCGTTGCGGTCCAGAATCAGGCCCCGGTTTGGCACGACCGGCACCACCGAAATCCGGTTGTCCTCGGCCTGAGCGGCGTAGCCATCATGCTTGTACACCTGCAGCCAGACAAAACGGGCCACCAGCAAACTAAAACAGAAAAATGCGAAAAATCCGGCGACCAGAATCCGGATCCGGAAAAAATGTAGTTCACGTTCGGTATTCTTGAATTCAGTCATGCCCGCTCGGGAGGTAGAAACGCGGTGAAATGGAAAAAGCGAAAGCGATCAAATCGGGCGCGTATCGTCGCGATTGATCGCACGTCGCTGCGGTGCCAGCAATAACCAGGTCACCAGCGGCCATAGCGCCACCGAAACCAGTGACTCCATAAAAAATAGCCAGCCCGGGTATTTGCCGGACACCCACAACCGGATCACCAGTTGCACAACCTGCGTTGCCAGCAGCAGCGGCAAAATATGCAATGCCTGAGTGCGCACCGGAAACCACAGCACACGCCGGTGGATCATGATGGCCAGATATGACAGCAGCGTATAGATCAGTGCGTTTTCGCCTAGCAAGGACGCGTTGTGCACATCCATGAGCAAGCCCATGCAGAAGGCTACGCCGATGCCGACCTTGCGCGGCTGGTGGATGCTCCAGAAGATCACTACCAGCGCGACAAAGTCAGGCACGCCGACCATCCCGCCCCAGGGCAGCAAGTTCAGCAGGAAAGCAACGGCCAGGCTGGTGATGATGAACAGCGGGCTAACCGGCAGCAAGATGTAATGTGGCTGGCTCACTGGAGTGCTCTCTTGATGGTCGTGGCAGGCAGTGGTGTCGGTACGGCCGGCAATTCCTTGACCGGACCGCGCAAACGCGTCTTGCCTGTGGCGTTTTTCTTGCCGTTCGGCTCGTCCGGCGGCGGTCGCGGGGCAGACATCGGCTGCGCCAGCAAGATTAGTAATTGCTTATGGCGATCGATCCCGGCCGATGGCTGGCAGACGATCGTAGCAAACATGTCACCGGACTTGTTTTCGACCTGGACTACCGTCGCCACCGACAAGCCGCCCGGGTACAGCCCATCGATGCCCGAGGTGACCAGCTTGTCGCCCTTGCGGATGTCGGCGTTAGCCGGCATGAAGCGCAAATCGAGCAATCCGCTCTGGCCGCGCCCGTACGCGACGCTGCGCAAGCCATTGCGCACGACCTGCACCGGAATGGCCTCATCCTTGTCGGTGAGCAGCGTCGCTTCGGACGTCAGCGGAAAGACCCGCGTGATCTGCCCGACCACGCCGGTGTCGTCGATGACCGGCTGGCCAAGCACAACATCGTGGCGCGAACCACGGTCAAGCACGATCTTGCGGGTGAACACATCGCGGGCATCATAGAGAATTTCGCTCATCACGGATTTGACCTGCAGCTGTTCACTGGTACCGAGCAGTCTGCGCAACTGGGCATTTTCGGAGAACAGTTGCTGGGCGCGCTGCAGCGTCTGCGCATTGACGGCCTGCTCGAGTAGCAGCGCCTGGTTCTCGCGTTTGAGCGTTCCCAGCGAGGTGAAATAGTCGCTCATGCTGTAGAGCGCATCGCGCGGCAAAAGCGCCGCCATTTGCGCCGGGTACAGCGCGGTGCCGACCACTTGCCGGATCAGGGCCAGCGACCGCAGGTGCGAATCGGCCACCAGAAGGATGATCGCAATAAGCGAGAAAAACACCACTTTGACGCGTGCCGAAGCACCTTGCTTGAACAGTGGCGGTGGGCTGTATTCCATTTAATGCTTGCTAGGTATCCTGGCTGCTTGCAGTTGACTACACCAACGCCGGTGACGGCGACGGGATGGACGTGGTACGGCGGCGCGCTGACCTACTCGTACGAGAAAATCGAACCCAGTTTATCCATCCGTTCGAGCGCCATGCCGGAGCCACGCACGACACACGTCAGCGGGTCTTCGGCAACGATCACTGGCAAGCCGGTTTCTTCCATCAGCAAGCGATCGAGGTCACGCAATAGTGCACCGCCCCCCGTGAGCATCATGCCTTTTTCGGCAATGTCGGCACCGAGTTCCGGTGGCGTCTGCTCAAGCGCGTTCTTGACCGCCGAGACGATGTTGTTAAGCGGATCAGTCAGCGCCTCGAGAATTTCATTGCTCGAGATCGTGAACGAGCGCGGAATGCCTTCGGACAAATTGCGTCCCTTGACTTCCATTTCACGCACTTCGGAACCGGGAAAGGCCGAACCAATTTCTTTTTTGATGGCTTCGGCAGTTTGCTCGCCGATCAGCATGCCGTAGTTACGGCGGATGTAATTCACAATTGCTTCGTCAAACTTGTCGCCCCCAACCCGTACCGAGCCCTTGTAGACCATCCCGCCGAGCGAAATGATGCCGACTTCCGTCGTACCACCGCCAATGTCGACGACCATCGAACCGGTCGCTTCCGACACCGGCAAGCCGGCACCAATGGCTGCGGCCATCGGCTCTTCGATCAGAAATACTTGCGACGCGCCAGCACCCAGTGCCGACTCGCGGATCGCCCGGCGCTCGACCTGAGTCGAGCCGCACGGTACGCAGATAATGATGCGCGGGGAAGGCTTGAACAACTTGGAGTCATGCACCATGCGGATGAATTGCTTGAGCATTTGCTCGGTGACGGTGAAGTCGGCGATGACGCCGTCTTTCATTGGCCGGATGGCTTCGATGTTGCCGGGGACTTTGCCAAGCATCTGCTTGGCTTCGCGACCAACGGCCTGAATTGTTTTCTTGCCGTTCGGGCCGCCTTGCTGGCGGATCGCCACGACCGACGGTTCGTCAAGCACAATGCCCTGACCGCGCACATAAATCAGCGTGTTGGCCGTGCCCAGATCGATGGCTAAATCATTGGAAAAGTAACTACGGAGAAATCCAAACATGTATTGTCCTGATGCGCAACGGATGTGCGCGGTTTCGATATGGGGTTGAGTGATGTTTAATCGCGCCCCGAGGCAGCCTGAGATTCGGCGCCATCCACATGGACGCTCGCCATTCTACCTTATAATTCAAGCCAATCTGCCTCTATAAACCCACCAAAAAGCTGATCTAATGGGGTTTTCTCTCCTGCAACGACCGGCTTTTTGCTAGCGTTTTGATGCTTTCCGAACCATTTTCTGGCGCGCTCGCTGCGTGCCTTACCGCCATGTCACTTACTCTCTCGAACGTTACTGTCCTGGCCAATCTGGCCCACCTTGAACTGACCACCGCACAAGCGGAAAAATCGCTCGTCAAGCTCAACGAAATCTTCGCACTGGTCGAGCAGATGCAGGCCGTCGATACCACCGGTATCGAACCGCTGAGCCATCCGATTTTCGCGCTGCACAGCGCGTCGCCAGAGGACCTGTCGCTGCGCCTGCGCGATGATGTGGTCACTGAAACCAACCACCGCGAGGCATATCAGCAGCCTGCACCGGCGACCCAGGACGGCTTGTATCTGGTTCCCAAAGTCCTCGATTAAAGAGTCTCCATGCATACCAAATCACTCAAGCAATTGTCAGCACTGCTGCAATCAAAGCAGGTCTCGGCGACCGAATTAGCCCACCACTTTCTGGCGCGCATCGACACCAGCGACCTCAATGCCTTCCTGCATGTCGACCCGGCACTGACGCTGCAACAGGCAGCCGCCGCTGACCGGCGGCTGGCCGGCGAAGACCATACCGCACTGACGGGTGTTCCGATTGCGCACAAGGATATTTTTGTCACGCGCGACTGGCGCTCCACCGCCGGCTCGAAAATGCTGGCAAATTACACCAGCCCGTTTGATGCGACCGTCGTCGAGCGTCTCGGCAAAGCTGGCATGGTCACGCTGGGAAAACTCAACTGCGATGAATTTGCGATGGGTTCGTCGAACCAGAATTCGTTCTTTGGCCCCGTCAGCAATCCGTGGGACAAGACTGCCATTCCGGGTGGTTCATCGGGCGGTTCGGCAGCGGCAGTCGCAGCGCGACTGGCCCCGGCCGCCACCGGCACCGATACGGGTGGCTCGATCCGCCAACCGGCAGCAATGTGTGGCGTCACTGGCATCAAGCCGACCTATGGACGCGTCTCGCGCTTCGGCATGATTGCCTTCGCGTCGTCGCTTGATCAGGGCGGGCCGATGGCACAAAGTGCCGAAGATTGCGCGCTATTGCTGTCGGCCATGGCGGGTTTTGATGAGCGTGACTCAACGAGCCTGCAACGTCCCGAGGAAGATTATTCGCGTGACCTGAACAACGATTTGCGCGGCTTGCGTATCGGCGTGCCGCGTGAGTATTTCGGCCCCGGGCTGGCTGCCGATGTCGAACTGGCCGTGCGCGCAGCGCTGGCTGAATACGAAAAACTGGGTGCCACGCTGGTCGATATTTCGCTGCCCAATACCGAGCTGTCGATCCCGGCGTATTACGTGATTGCCCCGGCCGAAGCCTCGTCCAACCTGAGTCGTTTCGATGGCGTACGCTACGGCCACCGCGCTGAAAAATATAGCGATCTCACCGAGATGTACAAGCGCACCCGTGCCGAAGGGTTCGGCGAAGAAGTCAAACTACGCATTCTGGTCGGTGCCTATGTGCTGTCGCATGGTTACTTCGATGCGTACTATCTGAAAGCGCAAAAAATCCGCCGTCTGATTGCGCAGGATTTCCAGCAGGCGTTCACGACCTGCGACGTCATCATGGGGCCAGTCTCGCCCACAGTGGCATGGAACCTCGGCGAGAAAGCCGATGATCCCGTGGCCAACTATCTGGCGGATATTTATACGTTGTCGACCAGCCTTGCCGGCTTGCCAGGCATGTCGGTACCCTGCGGATTTGGTCAGGGTGACATCAACAGCAAGCGCCCCGTTGGCCTGCAGTTAATCGGCAATTATTTTGCGGAAGCGAAGTTGCTCAACATCGCCCACCAGTACCAGCAAGCGACTAGCTGGCACCTGATGCAACCGGCCGACTGAGACCCACCATGCGCCACTTCCTCGCCACCGCTGCGACCACGCTCCTGCTGCTTTTTTGCGCAGCGACTGCCAGCGCGCAGACGCTATCGACCCGCTTCGCTTGCAGTCAGGCGGGCGACGACGGCGGCGATCCGATCACCTATGCAGACACCGGCGAGATCGATCTCGATGGCACAACAGTGAAAACGTTTCGCTGGGAGTCGGCGATTTTTCGCTCGACCCACGGCTACGATTGCAATATTGACGACGAGGATGGCTTGCAGGCCGAAGTACGCGGCGAAGGGTCAACAGCAGCATGGCGGGTGGCTCTCAAGGACGGCGGTGCGGCGCGCCTCAAACGTGGCTACAACTTTGAACGCGGAGTCAATTGCACGATCCGCCTCGAGCGAGAAGGCAATACGGTCCATGTCAAACCGACCTGTCCGGCGCTGTGCGGCTCACGTGTCAATTTTTCGACTATCGTGATCGATCTGGACAGCGGCACTTGCCGCTACGATCAAGCTAGCAAACAATAAGCAGCACACCAGCAGCACATAACAACAAGGAATCATCATGCAATGGGAAGTCGTTATCGGGTTGGAAACGCACACGCAGCTGACCACTCAATCCAAAATTTTTAGTGGTTCGGCGATTCGTTTCGGTGCCGAGCCGAACACGCAGGCATCGCTAGTTGATCTGGCCTTGCCAGGTGCATTACCGGTGATGAACAAGCGCGCGGTGGAGCGGGCCATCCAGTTCGGTCTGGCCGTGGATGCCGTGATCGCGCCTAGCTCGGTGTTCGCACGTAAAAACTACTTTTATCCGGACCTCCCCAAGGGTTACCAGATTAGTCAGTTTGAGATCCCTGTGGTGCAAGGCGGACGGGTCTCGTTTGTCTTTGAACGCGATGGCAAAACCGAACTGCGTACCGTGCAACTGACCCGCGCGCATCTGGAAGAAGACGCCGGCAAGTCGCTGCATGAAGACTATCAGGGCATGACCGGCATCGACCTTAACCGGGCCGGCACGCC
>JBLHLW010000105.1:0-8134 GCA_047621345.1 Minisyncoccia bacterium
CAGCGAAGCGGTCGAGCCCGGCACGGTCTGGACCTGGAATGCGATCGGCAAGGCGTCCGGTGCGTGGCACCTCGACCCCGATGCCAACGAATCGCAAAAAGGCTTTTTGCTCAACCATCTGCTGTCGGAAGAATTGCCGCCGCAGGCCGATGGCACGCGCCTCTCGAATTCGGATCCGATCACCGGTCAGGCCGGCTGGTACGACGTGCGGGTGCGTATTTACAAGGCCGGTGACGACGAACCGCACCAGACCTCGCCGCAATTTGCCGTCACGCAGGCACTGCCGGGCGGTAGCGGTATCAATCGTGTGTGGCAGGCGTTTTTTGCCGGCAAAGGAAAGTCCGAAGGAGAACCGCGATGACCCAGATGGCGTTAGTGATCGACCTTAATGTCTGCGTTGGCTGCCAGGCCTGCGTGACCAGTTGCAAATCCTGGAACACGTCCGGCGCGGCCGGTGCGCTGTCGGATCAGAGTCCGTATGGCGCTGAACCGAGCGGGACGTTTTTTAACCGGGTACAAACTTTCGAGGTGGGCGAGTTTCCGCACACCGACACAGTCCATTTTCCAAAGTCCTGTTTGCATTGCGAAGAGCCGCCGTGCGTCCCGGTCTGTCCGACCGGGGCCAGCTACAAGCGCAAGGAAGACGGCATTGTGCTCGTCGATTACGACAAGTGCATCGGTTGTAATTATTGTGCGTGGGCCTGTCCGTACGGCGCGCGTGAAATCGACGAGCAGCGTCAGGAAATGTCGAAGTGCACGTTGTGCGCGGACCGCATCGACAACCCGCTGCTGCCCGAGGCCGACCGCCAGCCGGCCTGCGTGATGGCGTGCCCGACCAGTGCCCGCTTGTTCGGCGATATCCATGATCCGGAGTCGGTGGTCTCGACCGCGATCCGCGACCTCGGTGGTTATCAGCTGATGCCGGAGTGGGGCACCAAGCCGGCGGTGCATTACCTGCCGCGTCGCAAGGTCGATATCACGCTGCACGAAGACCAGCTGGTGCGGGTCGACAATCCGCTCAAGATCGACCGCAAGTTGCCGCAGCCGGGATTGCATGAGCCGTCGCTGGATGATGCAGCGTCGTGGTAGCGATGCGCGAGTTCGCAATTGTAGGGTGGGTACGGCTTTTTGTGCCCACGCGCGCGACCCGGTAATGCCCGTCAATTCGGTCGTTCGGCGGTACGCACGCGTGGGCACGATAGTCCCGTGCCCACCCTACGTAACTAACTCCGACCGCCATTGCCAATCCCGCCAATCGATAAAAAAGGAGAACACGCAATGAACCCCGGCCTTTCGGTAATCTTCCTGACCACGCTGATCGGCGTCGGCCAAGGCTTTTTCCTGGCGTTGTACACCGGTCAGTTACTCGCGCTGGCCGGTGCCATCGCGCTACCCGACGGACGTGCCTTCTTTGCGCTGGGCAGCGCGCTGTCGTTGCTGTTCCTGTTGGTCGGACTGGCCGCGTCGTTCTTCCACCTCGGTCATCCGGAACGCGCCTGGCGCGCCATCGCGATGTGGCGCACGTCGTGGCTGTCACGCGAATGTCTGGCGCTGCCGGCCTTCATGCTGGCAGTCACCTTGTATGGTGTTACGCATTTTTTTGGCTGGCATGTCGCGCCGGAACCGGCGCTGCGGATTGCCGCCACCGTCATCGGCATTGGCACGGCCGTTTTGTGTGTGGTGCTATTTGTCTGTACCAGCATGATTTATGTTTGCATCCGTTTTTTGCAAGAGTGGGCCAGTCCGCTGACGGTGATCAATTACACGCTATTAGGTTGTGCGTCCGGGTTCACGCTGGCGACCGGTTTTGCGGTGTTTGCGGCGCCGGCGCTGGTGAAAATATTTAGCATCACAGCCATCGTGCTGACGCTGGCTGCGCTGGTCAGTCGCTCGGCTTCGCTGCTGCGCAACGCGCGCTTGCGGCCGACCTCGACGCTGCAAACCGCGACTGGCATCCGCCATCCGCGCATCGTGCAAAAAGCGCAGGGCGCGATGGGTGGCTCGTTCAATACCCGTGAATTTTTTCATGGTAAGAGCGCACTGATGTTTCGCTCGGTGAAATGGGTGTTTCTGGTGCTGGTGTTTCCGCTGCCGGTACTGCTGCTGGCGGGCGGTATCGCGAGCGAATCGATGGCGTTGCTGGTCGTGGCGTTTGTGGTTCAGTACCTTGGCCTGCTGGCCGAACGCTGGTTCTTTTTTGCGCAGGCCAATCATCCGCAAAATTTGTACTACCAGCAGATTTCATGACCCGCCGGGCCTGTGCCCGCCAGCAAGGAGTTGCCATCCGTATCCGCCAGCTATTCCCTTTCTTGCAATGGCCGCGTCCGACGGCGCTGTCGCTGCGCCAAGATGCGTTTGCAGGCATCAGCGTCGGGCTGGTGCTGATCCCGCAAGCGATCGCTTATGCAACGCTGGCCGGGATGCCACCGCAGACCGGTTTGTATGCGGCGCTGCTGCCGTCCCTCGTCGGCATGCTGTGGGGCTCGTCGGCTTTGCTGGCGGTCGGACCCGTCGCGCTGACCAGTTTGCTGACATTCGGTTCGCTGGCACCACTGGCCGCACCCGGCACACCGCAGTGGGTCACGCTGGCTATCTGGCTGGCGCTGTATGCCGGGGCGATTCAGTTTTTGCTGGGCGCATTTCGGCTCGGACGTATTGCCCATCTGGTGTCGCAACCCGTGGTCACCGGCTTCATCCATGCGGCGGCACTGATCATCATCCTGTCGCAATTGCCGGCCTTGTTTGGCATCACGCTGTCGCTGCCCGGGTTGGGCGCGCTGGCCAGTGGCGCGATCGACATGACTATCTTGGCAACCACGGCTGTCGGTGGTGGCGCGCTGGTCTTGCTGTTGCTGCTAAAACGCTGTGCGCCGCGTTTGCCGGGGATGTTGATTGTCACGCTGCTTGGCATTGCCGTCAGCCGCTTGTTCGACTACAAGGGGGCGGGCGGTGCGATCGTCGGTAATGTGCCGGCCGGACTGTCGCCGCTGGCGTTGCCGTTCGCTATTCCGCTGGAAAGTCATCAGGCACTCTGGCCTGCTGCGCTGATTCTGGCGCTGGTCAGCTTTACCGAAGCGATGTCGAGCTGCCGTGTACTAGCGCGCAAACAAGGCGCGCGCTGGGATGAAAATCAGGAGCTGATCGGCCAGGGAATGGCCAAGGTGACCAGCGGATTGTGTGGTGCATTTCCAGTCAGCGGCTCGTTTTCGCGCTCGGCACTGAACCTGTATGCGGGCGCTACCAGTGCTTGGTCGACGCTGTTTTCGGCGCTGTGCGTGTTGCTGTGTCTGTTGTTCCTGACCGATTTTTTGTACTACTTGCCGCAACCGGTGCTGGCGGCAATGATCATCGTGCCGGTGTTTGGCTTGCTCGACTGGCGCGCGTTCCGGCGACTATTCCTGATTTCGCGTGATGAGGGCATGGTGGCGGTGGTTACCTTCGTCGTGACGTTGTGCGCGACGCCGCAATTGCAATGGGGTGTCTTTGCCGGTGTTGCGCTGACGATGGTGTCGTACCTGTACCGGCGTGCGCATCCGCGCCTCATCGAAGTCGGGTTGCACGACGATGGCACGCTGCGCGATCGGCAGCGTTTCGGGATGGCGCGGTTGGCACCGGATCTGCTGGCGGTGCGCCTCGATGCGGCGCTCAATTTTCTGACTGCGGCGATTGTCGAGCGCTTCATCGTCGACCATCTGCGCGCCGATCCGGCGATCCGTCGCGTGCTGCTGTGCGCCGGGGGAATTAACGATATCGATGTCAGCGGTGTCGAGGCACTCGAAGTACTGCACAACACGCTGCATGAACAGGGGGTGACACTGCACGTGTCGGCGCTCAAGAAGCAGGTGTCCGATGTGCTTGAGCGCGCCGGCGTACTGGCGCTACTCGGGCCGGAACGGTTGTTTGCGACCGAACTGCAAGCGCTCGAAGGCCTTTCCGTGATCCCCGGTCAGGCGAACCTGGGAATTGAAAAGAAGAAGTTAAATTCAACTTAACGCAGGTTGTTCAGAAGTCAGGGATCGCTCATCATTGCCTCCGCGATAGACTGACAAGGAACGACGATGTTTTACACAATGACCTGGTTGCTGATGGCTTTATTGCTGGCCTTGTGGTCCGCTGCGGCTTGGGTGATGCATGCGCTGGCGCAGTGGTCTGGGTTACAGGCAGGTGGAATGTCCGGCCTGCCAATGCAGATCGGTGCGTTACCGGTACCGGAGTGGTTGTTGCCTTGGCTGCCACTGGGCGCGCAGGAGTCCTGGACTGGAGCGTTGACCGCTTTCACACCGCTGTTCGACACGATGCTGGGTTTCGCTCCGGCGTTACTGGCCTTGCTGGTACCTGCGATCTGGCTGATCTGGGCCGTTGGCGCGGTATTGCTGGTTGCGCTGGGGCTCGGATTGACAGTGCTGATCCGGTTGGTTCGTACTCGACAGAGTGCGACGGCCGCTTCGTACCAGCCGCTTGTTCGGCAGTAATAGTCACCAATCCGGCCAATTAAATTCACTGAACACTGAAAAGGAGATCGCCATGAGTGCGCAATCAATGCTGGAACAATTATTGAAATCAGGAATGTCGCTGCTGGATGGCAAGGGGATTGGGGGCGTGGCTGGAGCCGCGAGTGCGGTCAAGTCGTCGATGAACTGGGGTCAGTTCGGTGGCGGCGCCGCTACCGGCGGGGCGCTCGGCCTGCTGCTGGGTAGCAAGCGCGGTCGCAGTTTTGGCGGCAAGGCGCTGCAATACGGCAGCGTGGCCGCGCTCGGCGTGATGGCATTCAAGGCGTACAGCGTGTGGCAGCAGAAGCAAGGTGCCTCGCAGCTACCGCAGCAGGCCGGCTTTCCGGCAGAGATGGCGCAGGTTCGCACGGTAGACCGTTTGCCGGCACCGCAGGTGGAAGTGCATAGCCAGGCGATGCTGCTGGCGATGATTGCTGCGGCCAAGTCGGATGGGCATCTCGATGAACGCGAACGCGGCGTGGTCGAAGCCGAACTGGCGCGACTCGATGCGGACCCCGTCATGCGCAACTGGTTCGAAGACCAGTTGCGTCGCCCGCTGGACCCGGCCGAGGTCGCCCTCGCGGCGACGACGCCGGAGCTGGCCAGCGAGATGTATCTGGCCAGCTTGCTGGTGGTCGATGAAAGCAGCTTCATGGAGCGTGCTTATCTGGATGAATTGGCGCGGCAGTTGCGTTTGCCAGCGGGACTCAAGGTGGAGTTGGAGGCGCAGGCTCGTGCTGCCGTCTTGTCGAACACGATCAATCCGGGTTAGTCACCACATCAACTTTCTGTTTGCTGGCCGTCATTGGTACTGCCAAGCCACGTTGCTTGCTGCGCTTGCGCAATCGCAATCGTGGCCGCCGCTTGCTGCGCTGCATGACTCCCGGAAAGCACAGATAAAAAACCGTCTTCTCGCCAGCGACGCTGGTGACGCCGGCATCACCGCGATGCAGGCGCATGATGGCGCAGACGATGGCCAGGCCGAGGCCGGCAGAATACATCGACGGTGCGCGTGCGGCGTCGCCGCGATAGAACCTTTCGAAAATATGTGGCAAGTGTTCTGCCGGAATGCCGGGGCCGCCGTTTTCTACGGTGACCCGGGTCTTCCCGTCAAAGATGACGGCTGACAAGTGGATGAATGAGCCACGCGGTGTGTGGACAAGCGCATTCGACACCAGATTGCTGACGGCGCGGCGGAACAGGATGGGGTCCGCTTCGATGGAAAGCCCCTCGGTCTTGATGGTGAGCGTGATGCCGGCGTCTTCGGCCAGTCCCTCGAAGTAGTCGCGGATGCGCTCCAGTTCGACCGCCAGGTCGAGCACTTCGGTATGCATCGCCAGTTGCGCGTTATCGGCACGGGCCAGGAACAAGGTGTTTTCGATGATGCGGGCGAGCCGTTCGTATTCTTCCAGATTTGATCCCAGCAAGATTTGGTACTCGTCGTTGGAGCGCTCTTTCGTCAGGGCGACCTGCGTTTCAACCATCAGCGTATTGATCGGCGTGCGCAAGTCATGCGCAATATCCGAGGCAAACTGCGTCAGACGTTTGACGCCGTCTTCGAGCCGGTCGAGCATGGCATTGAATGCGCTGCCCAGTTCATGCAGTTCGCGTGGCGTGTTGTCGTTCGAGAGTCGGGTGTGTAGCCGTTGTGTGCTGATGGCATTGGCTTGCGTGATGATCAGGCGCAGCGGTCGCAAGCCCAGTTGTACAACAAGGAATCCCAGCATCGCAGCCAGCATGGCCCCGAGCCAGATAGCGACGACAAGAGTTTCACCATACTGCCGCATCATGGCCGAGCGGTTCGCACCTTCACGTGCGATGACGATGTGCACCACCTCGCGACTATCCTTGCCGACCATGCCAGCGGAGACGATGACGCGGCCCGTGCCGATGCCAGAGGTCCAGTTACTGACGTCTTTTTCAAGTGCATGCCGGGTTGCTGGCACGACCGGCAGTGATGGCAGCACATTGGAGGGCGTATTGCTCTCCAAGATGAGTTGGCCATTGGGTTGCTGCAACTGCATCCATACTTCATCGTGGCCATACATGGCATTGAGGAAGGGTTGTGGTGCCTGCTGTAACGCGGCGATCGACGCGCTTTCACGCAACAGGTAGCGAATTTGCTGGCTCTTGCCGATCAGTTCCATGTCATCGCGGTGTTCGAGTTGCATTGCCAGTGCCTTGTACAAGTACGTGCCGACTAGCGCGAAGGTGACGATGGTCGCGACGGCAAAGAGGATCGCCAGCCGTGCCGTCAGGGATAACGCGATGCGCTGTTTCAATGGGAATTCCTCATGGCCGTTCCTCGAACAGATAACCCATCCCGCGGATGGTGTGGACGAGTTTGTTTGGAAACGGGTCATCAACCTTGGCACGCAGGCGGCGGATGGCGACATCGACGACGTTCGTATCCGAATCGAAGTTCATGTCCCAGACCTGTGAGGCGATCAGCGAGCGCGACAGCACTTCACCCTCGCGCCTTACCAGCAGGTGCAGCAGGGCAAACTCCTTGGCGGTGAGGTCGATGCGCTGACCGTCGCGTATCACACGCCGTTTCAGCACATCGATTTCGAGATCGGCAATATTGAGCGTGTCGGGTTCGCGCTGCGGATTACGGCGCAGTACGGTGCGAATACGGGCCAGCAGTTCGACGAATGCAAATGGCTTGATCAGGTAATCATCGGCACCGAGTTCGAGTCCCTTGACACGATCATTGACATCATCACGCGAGGTCAGGAACAGCACGGCAGTGGCTTTTGTCTCGCGCAATTTTTTCAGTACTTCCCAGCCATCAATGCCCGGCAGCATCACGTCCAGCACGATCAGGTCATAGTCTTCCTGCACCGCGAGGTGCAGACCGTTGGTGCCGTCGCGGGCCAGGTCAACGACGTAGCCGTTCTCCTGTAACCCCTTGCGCAAGTAGTCACCAGTCTTGGGTTCATCTTCCACTATCAATATACGCATACATGTCCCTTCGTCCGGCGTAGTCGCCGCTAATGGCGCAATTGTCCGCTTGTTTGTGCAGGTTGCGGATTACAAAGTTGTAATGCGGACATGGCCTCACAGCTTGCACACCGGCTTGATTCGCGCATTACAGTTTTGTAATGGTGCTGTCATTTTGGTGTGCGGGTTCAAAGACTACACTTTGTGCCATGGTGAAGCAGACGAAGAAAAGCCTGCCGAGAACGCACCACTTGATTCACTTTCTGGAGAAACTATGAATATCAAAAAACTTACTATGACAGTAGCCCTTGGTACCCTGATGACCGCCGCTTCGGCTGGCGCAATGGCAAGTAACATGGGCTTCGATCAAACCGGAACACAATGGTTAGAAAACGTCAGCACAACGAATTCGGCACTCACTCGTGCCGATGTGAAAAACGAAGTCATCATGGCACGTCAGCAAGGCAACCTGAAATTTAACAATACCGCCTACCCAGTCGCCACTAACACACAGCCAGCATCGCGCAGCCGCGCCGCTGTCCATGAAGAAGCAATCCAGTCGGTTCAAAATGGCCGCGTATCCGACCTTTATATCGGCGGCTAATTTCGCAGGACGGACAGAAACCTGTCCACGCTAAAACACCCTGGCATCGTTGGATGCCAGGGTGTTTTTACGTGTGGGTTGCCTGAAAAAGTAGCTC
>JBLHLW010000106.1:0-8086 GCA_047621345.1 Minisyncoccia bacterium
GTCCTTCCGTCTGCTCGCGTGGGCACGATAACCCCGTGCCCACCCTACCCGTGCGTACCGTAGGGTGGGCATGGCATCTTGTGCCCACGCGTGCGCACCGACAATCTTTGCCAAATCCGGCCGTCCTTCCGTCTGCTCGCGTGGGCACGATAACCCCCGTGCCCACCCTACCCGTGCGTGCCGTAGGCATTGTGATGTAGTCGCCCTCGTCACAGGCACTTGCCAACTGACAAAGGTCAGGATCGAGGGAAGTGGCAAATTGCCCGGAGCTCAATCTAACAGGCTCTGCAAGAGCTGGGCTAATACCCAGTCGTCCGGATAAGTAATTTTCATGTTGTCTTTTTTTCCGACGACCATGTTGATCATTAATCCGTGATGTAGGGCGATCTCCAGAAAAGACTGCCGCTGCCAGTCGGCTGTATCAGCACGCCGGATCAGTTCCAGCAGGTGGTCGCGGCGAAAGGCGTTTGGCCCTTGTGCAATGGCGCATGAGCGTGCAGGAGTCAAGGTCGATACGACGCTGTCCATGAAGTGGGCGACAGGCATATCCATGGGAAGGAATGCCCCAGCGATACCACACTGCCTGGCTGCTTCGACGACACGGCGCATCAAGCTTGTTGATACAAATGGCGTCGATACACTCAAGTTCATCACCCATGGTTGCGTCGCTGCCTCGATAAGTTTCGTCATGGAGGCAAGATGGCTTGAGCCGCCAGCAATGACCCGGCACCCCGGGCAATGTTGCGACCACAGAGCAATGTCATCGGGCGGCGCTGCCACGATGACTTCTGCTGCAACTGTCTGTGCCTTGCGGCTGACCCATTGCAACAGGGAACTATCTCCCAATTGCAACAAGGCCTTGGGGCCAAAGCCCAGTCGCTGCCCGAGTCCCGCAGCGGGAATCACAATGGTGAGGTCGCCAATCAGCATGCGATTTTCGCCAAGGTCATTTGTTGTTGCGCCCACCGTCCGACCTCATCGAGCAAGGGGTCCACCACGCGCTTTTGTAGCTGCGCGCAGTAGGCCATGGTGGCCTGCCAGCTGCGCTCTCTAAAATAACCAAAAAGTTTTTCATACCCGTAACACAGCACTACCGGCATGGCCTCGGCGATGCGAGAGGGATTTGACACAATGGTGTCGTAATAAGGATCTGGTTGCTGCCAGCCATCGCCGTAGACATTCCGGAAGTAACGTTCGCTCTGAACCGGAATCGGCCACATCTCGCCTCTCCAGTCCCTCAATCCGAGGTCAAACCGATCGATCCTGGACAAAACAGGCTGATGTGGATGATCTGGGCCCACCAAAAAATGGTCCTGACCATCGGGATGTAAAAAAAACATATCCACACCGATATGGTGGCGGGTATGCACAAACAACATGTCGTAGATGTGGGCGTCGCGCAAGCCTCCGCTAAATCGGTTGGAGAGTTGAAATTCACCATCCGCTGTCAGCAATTGCTCGATCTGCTGACGGTCCACCGCGCAGGGTAGCGCAATGTCAACGTCCTTATCGTAAGGCAATAGATCACCATCCCGGAATACGCCAAGCAACGTACCGGCGAATAGACACCAGGGAATAGCGGCAGCCTCAAAACGTGCCTTGATGATTTCCAGAGTTTCCCTGGCTTCGGTTACCGGCATCGGCGCCTTGGACCGGTACCGGCCAAATAGCTCTGCCGATGGCGCGACCGCAAGACTGCGGTACTGCTGGAGTTTCAGCGCCATCGCCTGACGTATGCTGGCCAGAGACAGTCCGAACTGACCGAGGTCTTTCAGGGCAACGGACAAGTCGTTATGCGCTTCGGCGTCCTGAGGTACGGACTCCAGCACCCGACGGTGGCTTGCCACCGCCTCATCAAATTGCCCAAGGTCTCGCAATGCATTGCCCAAGTTACGGTGCGCTTCGACGCGATGAGGATTGATCTGCAGCGCCCTGCGATAACTTGCCACCGCATGATCGAGTTGCCCGAGGTCGCGCAGTGCATTGCCCAGATTGTTATACCCATCAGCGTAATCGGGATTGATCTCCAGAGCCCTGTGGTAGCTTGCTACAGCATTATCAAGTTGCCCGAGGTCTCGCCATGCATTGCCCAGGTTGCTGAGTGCTTCGACGAAATCAGGTTTGATCTTCAGCGCCCTGCGGTAGCTTGCGACTGCCTCATCGACTTGCCCGAGGACTCCCAATGCATTGCCATAGTTGTTATGCACTTCGGCATCATCTGGCAAAAGTTCTGACGCTTTCTTCGTTACGCGCAGCGCATTTTTACCTTGCACCACGAGAGACGCACCCAACATCTTCCAGACAAATCCGGATCCCGGAAACTGCTCGGTCATCAGGCTCGCCTGGCTTTCCAGCTCAACGTGGCGCCCGGCATTGAACAGATCAACAAGCCGGCTGAGTTCAGCCAACGCCGGCGCGCCATGGTTAGTCGAGAATAGTCCCGGTTGCAAGAGAGGCGTTGCCTCCTCCATGCAACATTTTTTGTATTTGTCCCCGCTACCGCATAGGCACGGATCATTTCTTCGAACTTTCACACGGAGCACCCATCACCTGTTATTCACGCCATCTTCATCAACTCACCGCTTTGATTATTTGCGCCAGAGTCGTCCATTTACTGGTCACGTTGCCGTAGCGCTCTACAGCACCATGGCGAGCGATTTTGCCAGGCACGCACCGGAACTCGTGCCACTGCCGGATTATATTGGGTGGATGGTCTGTATGTTTGTCGATTTCGCGGGTCGATAACTTGTTAAAGCGACGCCTGTGCTTCTTGCAAAATAAGGGGGTTCCTTGCCGTGGTGCGGTGGCACGGATGGCAGAAACGTCCGTGAATGCGGGCCTGACCTGTCGCTCGCCACATTCAAATCGATCGATTGTCCCAATCGTGATTGGCCATGCCAAAGCGAGGGCAGGCATCGGCCAAGCCATGACGGCGCGCCGAATAGTGCCGCACACCATGACCGCACCGGATGGGCATGTTTAGTCACGGCGATTTCAGTAGAGGTCATGCTGATTGACTCCGGCTTGATCATTACCGGTTGCAGTGAAGCTGACGCGTCATGTTGCCCCCTCACCCTCGATGCTATGATCCCCGCAGCAACTCACCCGACTGCCCACTTTTTCTCCCATGAACCCGCCATGTCACGAAACCTGTTCCTGATCATGGCCACAAGCCTGCTCTCCATGTCCAGCCAAGCCGCCTCCTTACCCCTGATTACGCCTGAAAATCCGTTTTACGCCGTCAGCACCCTGCCCTACCAGATGCCACCGTTCGACCGCATCCAGGATGCCGATTACGCGCCCACATTTGCCGATGGCATGCGCCAGCAATTGGCCGAGATCCGCGCCATTGCCGACAATCCGGTCACACCGACCTTCGACAACACGCTCGTCGCGATGGAGCGCTCGGGTCGTTTGCTGACGCGGGTCTCGGCAGTATTCTTTAATCTCAGTGGCACCAACACTAATCCGGTGATGCAAGCACTCGAACGCGACTTGGCGCCGACACTGCCAGCCCACAGCGACACGATCCGGCTCGATGGCAAGTTGTTCGCTCGCATCGACAAACTCTACGGCCAACGCGCAACGCTGGCGCTGAATCCGCAATCGCTGCGCCTGCTAGAGCGCGTCCGTACCGACTTCATGCGCGCTGGCGCGTCACTGCCACTGGCCAGCCAGCAAAAACTGCGTGACATGAATAGCCAGTTGGCCTCGCTGGCTACGACCTTTAGCCAGAACGTCCTCAATGAAATCAATGCCTCGGCCATCACGGTCGACACCCGTGCCGAACTCGACGGGTTGTCCGACAGCGCCATCGCCGCCGCCGCGCTCGCGGCCAAGGCACGCGGACTCGATGGTAAATACGTGCTGGCGCTGGTCAATACCACCGGTCAGCCGCCTGCTTCTTCACTGACCAACCGCGCCTTGCGCCAGCGCCTGTACGAGGCCTCGACAATCCGTGGCAGCCGCGGTGGTGAATTCGATAACCGCGTCATCGTGCTGCAACTGGCCAGCTTGCGGGCCGAACGCGCCGCACTACTCGGCTACGCTAACCATGCCGCTTATGTGTTGCAGGAAGAAACCGCCAAGACCCCGGCCGCCGTGAACCAGTTGCTAGCGCGTCTGGCGCCACCTGCCGTCGCCAATGCGCGCGCCGAAGGCGAGGCGATCCAGAAAATCATCGATGCTGAAAAAGGCGGCTTCAAGCTGACTGTTGCCGACTGGACCTTCTATACCGAAAAAGTCCGCAAGGCCCGCTTCGACTTCGATGAAAGCCAATTGCGACCGTACTTCGAACTCGACAGCGTGTTGCAGAACGGCGTGTTCTTCGCCGCCAACAAGCTCTATGGCCTGACGTTCAAGGAACGCAAGGACTTGCCGGTGTATGACCCCAGCGTGCGCGTCTTCGAAGTCTTCGATGCCGATGGCAAACCGCTGGCGCTATTTCTGGCGGACATGTATGCCCGCAGCAGCAAGCGCGGCGGAGCATGGATGAATAGCTATGTCGCGCAGTCCGAGTTGTTCGGCACGCAACCGGTCGTCGGCAACCATCTGAACATCCCGCAACCACCGGCCGGCGAGCCGACGCTGCTAACCTTCGATGAAGTCACCACCGCGTTCCATGAGTTCGGCCATGCGCTGCACGGCATGCTCTCGAACGTGCGCTACCCGACCTTCAGCGGCACTAGCGTACCGCGCGACTTCGTCGAATTCCCGTCGCAGGTCAACGAGATGTGGTCCGTCTGGCCGGAAGTGCTGGCCAATTACGCCAAGCATTACCAGACCGGCGCACCGATGCCGAAAGCGCTGCTCGACAAGGTCTTGGCTACGCGTACTTTCAACGAAGGATTCCGTACCACTGAGTATTTGAAAGCGGCACTGATCGACCAGCAATGGCATCAACTGGATACGGCGCACATGCCGACCGACGTGCTCGCCTTCGAAGCCGAGGCCCTGAAGAAAGCCGGGATCGACTACGCGCCAGTACCGCCGCGTTACCGCAGCACCTACTTTTCGCACGTGTTCGCAGGCGGTTATTCGGCCGGGTATTACGCCTATATCTGGAGCGAAGTGCTGGACGCCGACACCGTCGAATGGTTCACGGAACACGGCGGCCTGACCCGCAAGAATGGCGACTGGTTCCGTCAGACCTTGCTCTCGCGGGGCGGCAGCGTCGATGCGATGCAGTTGTTCCGTGATTTCCGCGGCCGCGATGCGACGATTGAACCGCTACTGGTGCGACGGGGATTGACGGCGCAGTAAGGGCGGAATTTTTCCGGTCTTCGGGATTGGCGACGATGACCGGGGCATTCGGTGCAATGCCTTGCGGGTATTGCACGCACCGCGACTGACGGGCTTTCCCGGTTCGCGCGCGATGGCCCGCGGGTCAGCGCGTCGATCCGAACAAGGCCGGCATGTCACATCGCACCACCATCAACCCCGCCCGAAACCCAACGCGCACCGCCGGATTCGGAAATACGACCAGTTCTTCGTCATGCCCGACCCGGTACTCGTGCGCGCCGTCGGTAGCAATAACCGCATCACGCGGCAGCGCCGTGAAGTTGGCCGTGGTGCCATCGAATGACATCTGAAATGCCTCGCTGTGCTTGATGATTTCCTGCACGACCTCGAACACCATCGGCACCACCGGCAAGGTCGGTGCACTGTCCCCACGCAGCGTCCGGGCCAGCGTTGCAGAGGTTTGCGCGAAACGACCGGGATCGTTGTCGCCCAGCGCACTGATCTGCCCCAGTTCGACCGTTGCACTAGCCGCGCCGAGCTGGGCGGCGGTATAGGCACTGAAGGTACTGGCAGCACTGCGATTAAGGATGACTGCAGCAATCCCCGCATGCCCCAACAGGGCGATCAACGCCTGCCGGTCAGTCGTTGCGATACCGTGCGGAATCATGGCAAAGGTCGGATACAGCGAATCCCGAATAGCCGTGTGCAGATCGAGGTGCAGGCGCGTTCCTGCCGCGCGCGCGAAAAATGCGCGGCTGGCCAGCATCAGTTCGTCGGCCCGCAGGGCTTCAGCGACCGCGGACAACGCGCCGCGCTCACGACAAAACAGCCGATTCAGGTCGACATCAATGAAGCGCCGCGCTTGCCGGATCGCGGCAATGTTGCCGACCACGATCATCAGGTTGACTGCCAACTGGTGCGGCTGCCGCGCCAACGTATCGAGCAGATGTGCCAGCAATTCAATCGGGGCGGTTTCGTCGCCATGCACACCCACTGACAACAACACGCTGGCACGTGACGGATCACTGACGATCTGCACAATCCCGGCAGCCGGTTCGCTGACCGAAAACCCGGCACGCACAAAATGCGGCACGATGCCACTGAAATCAGCGGCGGCCAGCGCTGCGACGGCCGGTGACAGCGTCATGCTGCCTGCGCAACCGCGCCAGTGACGGGACCGGCAACTGCGTCGGCAACCGCATCAGCCAATGACCAGGCGTGCAGCACGGCCGCTTCGAGACCGACATCAGCCGACGCCTGCGCGAGGTGAAGACCGGCAATGGTATCGGCAATCACACCGGAAGAATCCGCCGCGAGCAGTGGCAGCACTTGCGTGAGCAAGCGTTGCTGGGCGCGACGCAATGCCTGCAACGCATGGCTGCGCAAACCGTCTTGTGCCGGACTGACCGAGGGCTGCATCAAGGCGCGCTCGAGCAGGTCGATGCCGGACTGGCGGCGCAACTGCATCCCGGCTTGCAAGAAGACGGTCAGGCTCATGCCGACCGGACGGGGAACCGACAATGCCGCAAACAGGAAGTCCGCCATGCCGGCGATGGCATCGAGGCTGCGCACGGCGGCCACGAAGTCTTCCGGCAACGCCTCAACCGACTCGGCCAGCACCTGATCCGTGTGACCGACCAGTGTGCGCACGGCCGCAGCATCCGCAAACAGACTGGTCAGCTCGTCCATGCTGCCAGAGGCGCGACGCTGCTCCGCTGGCACCGACAGGACGCCGGCCATCACCGCTTGCTGCAACACACGGGTACGGCGATCAATATCTTTCGAGATCGCCACCGGCACCTTCAGTGCATGGGTATCGAGTGCTTCAAAGTGCGGCGCCAGATTCAGTGCTGCCCAGGCGCGCGCCCAGGCACACACCACTTCGGTACTGCCGACCCGGAACTGGCGTGCCAGCACACCGACCTGCAACGGACCGCAGCGATTGACGACTTCGTTGGCCAGCACCGTGGCCAGGATTGCATTGGCCAGCGGATGATCGAGCGGATCGCGACTGGCCACCAGCGCTGGCGGGAAGTACGGCGTGAGCAGCGACCGCGCCCAGCTTTCATCGATCAGCGGCGATTTCGCCAGCAAGGCCTTGTAATGGTTCTTGACGTTGGCAATCACCACCGCCAGTTCCGGTGCGGTCAGGCCCTGCCCGAGCGCTTGCCGGCGTGCTAGTTCGGCCACGCCCGGCAACTGTTCGAGTTCGCGCGAGAGCACGCCGTCGGCCTCGAGTTCGGCGATCAGCGCGGCATAGGCGTCTTGCACAGTGCGGTCTTGCTGGGCCTGTGTTTCGCGCGTGAGCAAATGGGTTTGCAAGGTGTTGTCGCGCAAGACCAGCCGTTCGATATCGTCGGTGATCTCAGTGAGCATCGTATTGCGCCGCGTGGCATCGAGGGTGCCGGCATTGACTTCGGTATCGAGCCAGATCTTGACGTTGACTTCATGATCGGAGCAATCGACCCCGGCCGAATTGTCGATCGCGTCGGTGAAAATTGCACCACCGGCCATCGCAAATTCAATCCGGCCAGCTTGCGTTGCGCCGAGGTTGCCGCCTTCGGCCACCACCTTGCAACGCAGCGTCTTGCCATCGACCCGAATGGCGTCGTTGGCGCGGTCCTTGACTTGCTCGTGGGTCTCGGTCGAGGCCTTGATATAGGTACCGATACCGCCGTTGTAGAACAGGTCGACCGGTGCCAGCAGGATCGCATGCAGCAACGCTTCCGGCGCCAGGCTGGTCGCGTCGATGCCGAGCGCGGTGCGCGCTTCGGACGAGAGCGGGATGCTGCGCGCACTGCGCGGCCAGACGCCCCCACCCGGCGACATCAGCGACTTGTCATAG
>JBLHLW010000107.1:0-7958 GCA_047621345.1 Minisyncoccia bacterium
GCTCGAATGCCTGAGCATTAAAAGCAAACTGAATCCCTTTGCGCTCTGTCGCAAGCTACTCATCAACGCATCGCGTACCGCCTATGCGCAACTTCAGCAACTTCAGGCGGCTGCGTAACATCAGTTACTTAAGCGACTTCATGTCGCACTGTTTAAAAATACCCAATAACGCCATGGAGCGCTGCATTCGCCCGATCGCGGTGGGGCGCAACAACTATATGTTTGTCGGTTCGGTACGCGGTGGGCAGGTTGCCGCCACGATGTATTCCTTGCTGTCGACAGCTAGGCTCAACGGACTCAATCCTTACGATTGGCTCAAGGACACGCTGACGCGGTTGCCGTCACATCCGTCGAACAAGGTTCACGGATTGTTGCCGCTAACGAGACAGGGCGCAGCGTAAAACAGAAAACTGCCGGCATGGACCCACGCCTTCTTGACCTGCTTCGCAGTGCCCCCAGCCTTGACCTGTACCAGATCAGCATGGCAACCCATCAGTTAATCTCCGATCCGCAACGCATCATCACCATCCGGTCCCGCCAGCACCCCGGTGCGCGGGTTATGTTCTTCCACCATCAGGCTCACACTCTCGCCGCCGGCACTGTGGTTGCGTTCCGTCCAACCAAGGTCGCTATCCAGGACGATGCCACGCGCAAGCAATGGTGGCTGCCGTATGCCGCGATTGCACCCGACCCTCAGCAGCACACGCACGAACCGGTGGCGCCATCACCAGCACGGCCCACTGTCAATTTCCAGCTCGGCGACACCGTCGGCTTCACCGACAAATATCTGCGGGAACATATCGGCACCGTCCAGCGCGTCAACGGCAAAACCGTCTCGATTGATTGCGATGGTGTTCGTTGGCGCGTCTCGCCGCGGCTGCTGCGAAAAATCATCGACCTTTGATTTACTGGGGAAGGCAAGGCTGTGCTTGTCAGCAAGGCTGTGCTTGTCAGCAAGGTTGTGCTTGTCAATATGGGGATTCGCGGACGCTTACTTTGAACCATGCCCAAATTTGTTCTCATAATCCGCAACCAATTGCATGGAACTATCGCAAGCGTATCCCCACTCAAGTTACAGACAGCGCCAGCAAGCCAGCAATGCCGGTCGTCGATTCCCGGCTGACACAACTGCCATGGCAGCTGAGTGTGGTCAGCTATCAGCATTCCCCCAATCCCGGCCCGGTTATCGGGCTTTTTTACAAGTCTTGATCCGTCCTCATGAACGTCTCGAATACCGCACCGCGTCGCCAGTCCTCCTCCGGCACAAGCTTCACTGACAGCGACGCTAGGCAGCAACCAGCCGCGCTACCACCTTCCGCCAGCAGTAACCCGCAGCCCTCCAGCGCGCAAGCCGCCCGTACGGCCGATGCAACTGCACGTAACCGGCTGATCGGCAATGTGGCATTGTCCGGGCCGCGAGCACTGAGTCCTATCAAGGGCAATGCCGATGCGCATGATGCGTTGCGAGCACGCAATCACGAACGCCAGCTTGTGGCGTGGGAAAGCGCCGTACCGCGAAGAGAGAGAGATGGGAGACGGGAAACGGTAGAGCGGATTCGACATGTTGTTGAGGGGAATAAAGACCAGGTCCAAACTATCTACATTAGCCCAGCCCATGAAAGCGCTAAGGACAAAGCGCGAACACTTGCAAGCCTAACCGAGGTTCAAGGAGGCGTTGAAAAGGAGCCGTATATTCTTATCGATACCAAGCTTCCACAGACCCAGCCTGCGCTTTATAGGGAGTATTTGGAACATTGTGTCGAGAATATAGACACCATTCTCGGAAACGCGCTGCCTCCCCCGCCTTTGCAAATTAAGGATGCCGGTCTTGGGGACGGCGTTAAGCTGCACATCCAAAATCCTCCTGATACTGTCCTTGGTACCCACAAGTACTACTTAGGATTGAACACACTACGAATCTATCGCGAACAAATAACAGAAATGTTGAAACAGCCGAACTCGAACTTGAAAGATTTGACGCCAGCGTCGGAATACACTTCAGGTAACGCGGCCTCGGCGAATGCGTATCTTCTTTCTCTTGCGAACCTGCCTAATTTACTCGCGACTTTTGGGCAAGACGTTACCGATAAGATGGTGAAGAATATGGAGGAAATGGGTGCCATATGTACGAGTGCACCGATAGTGAACGATGGAAATTGGGTTCCTGTGCTGGAGTCTTCGTGCAATCCGAACGGAGTAGATATCGACGAGCTTCATGAAAATTTCCCTGTGTCTGCATACGAGCAATTTCTGGAAAATGTGCAAACCATTAATGGGAACACGTATCCAGACATGATTGTCCTTCCTATGGGCACGGGGCAGCTACTCAAAAACCTTCTCGATAAATTGGGGAAGGAGTTGAAAGATCCAACAAGTCGCCCTAAAGATTTCAAGCCGATTGTATTGGCTGCGACTTGGGCCCCGCCTGGCCAATATCTCATTAATAAAATTAGTGGCGAGTCGACGGAAACCAGAAAAAAAATGCAGATCACCATCGACGAGCTTATGGAAAATGGTGTGCTGCATAACCGATCTGGCTTCGTACAAGTGTCGAATGACGATGGAGCGCAAGGGCGAGATTTCGGGAAGTCCGTACTTGGCATAACATCGGAACCAGCGGCAGGGACCGCAACCACGGCGCTTCGCAATTTATTCGAAGATTCTGAAATTAAAGCGTATTCGAAAAAACCGTTGCTCATTCATACCGGCCAAGGAAATCATCAGGACGACGATCCATTTCCAAAACAGGATTTTAATAGAAGCGAAACATGGAGTCGAAAGGCTGATAAGTCGCAATTGGAAGAAGTTTGAAGTGCGCTTACTTTTTGTGAATTTTCAGCAATAGGAAGCCATTTTCGGTTCTGGAAGAGCCTGAGGGTACGATTCCCTCGCGATGCTTCAGTGATTTTTAACTCATTGTTTTGCAACATCGCACACCGTACCAATTTGCTCCGAAAGTACGAATACCCCGACAGGCAACCGGATCTCTATCACTTATATCGGTAACTGCGTCGTCGATAGCACCTGCTTGAGTGTCATGAACGAACGGATCTGGCGCACGCCAGGCAGATAAAGTAGCTGGTCTGCATGAAGGCGATTGAAACTTTCGCTGTCGCGCGTGCGCAGCAGCATGAAGTAGTCGAATTCGCCCGTCACAACGTGGCACTCCATGCAGCCGGAAACCTTGGCGGCCGCCTTCTCGAACGCCGCAAAAGACTCCGGTGTCGAGCGGTCGAGTACAACGCCGATCATCACCAACATCCCCACATTGAGCGCCTGCGGATTGAGCAGTGCGACGATCCCGGCAATCAAGCCATCGTGCTTCAATCGCTCGACGCGCCGCAGGCATGCGGGTGCGCTGAGATTCACTTTCGCGGCCAAAACCACGTTTGAAATAGCCGCATCGCGCTGTAGCGCACGCAGGATCGCTTTGTCGGTTCGATCAAGTTCGTGGCTCGGATCCGTCGCGGGAATATTTTTTTGGCGACATTTTATTGTGTTCATTCTTTATATTTCAAAATAATTGTTTGATAAACAGATCTATACAGGTCTTATGATGCTCAAATTGAGGATTTTTTGCAATTTCAAAAAATCATCTTTCTCCTATAATTTCAACATCGCTGGCACGATTGAGATTGAGGGAGGAGGCCCGCATGCTCTCCCTGTCAGGCTCTTTTGATGCATGGCGCTTCATATCAACTCAGGAGCGAAACACATGAATCTGCAGCAATTTCCCCGCCATTCCCTGACCTTTGGTCCTACACCGATCCACTCGCTCAAGCGCCTGAGCGCTCACCTGGGGGGAAAGGTCGAGCTGTATGCCAAGCGCGAGGATTGCAACAGTGGCCTTGCCTTTGGCGGCAACAAAACCCGTAAGCTGGAATACCTTATTCCCGAAGCGCTCGCTCAAGGGTGCGACACACTGGTGTCCATCGGTGGCATCCAGTCAAACCAGACGCGTCAGGTCGCTGCCGTTGCCGCGTATCTCGGCATGAAATGCGTACTCGTGCAAGAAAACTGGGTGAATTACTCAGATGCCGTGTACGACCGGGTCGGCAACATCGAGATGTCGCGCATTATGGGCGCTGACGTGCGTCTGGATGCGGCTGGCTTCGACATCGGCATTCGTCCGAGTTGGGAACAAGCCATGGAAGATGTGCGCAAGGCCGGCGGCAAGCCGTTTCCAATTCCGGCTGGATGCTCCGAACATCCGTACGGGGGACTGGGTTTCGTGGGCTTTGCCGAGGAGGTGCGAGAGCAGGAGTCTGCACTCGGGTTCAAGTTCGACTACATCGTCGTCTGCGCGGTGACCGGCAGCACGCAGGCTGGCATGGTGGTTGGATTCGCGGCGGATGGTCGCGCTGATCGTGTGATCGGGATTGATGCGTCAGCCAAGCCGGAGCAAACCCATGCCCAGATTCTGCGTATCGCCCAGAACACCGCCAAGCTAGTCGAACTTGGCCGCGACATCACCAAGGAGGACGTGGTACTGGACACGCGCTTTGGCGGACCCGAGTACGGACTGCCAAGCGAAGGAACGCTTGATGCCATTCGGCTTTGCGCGCGGCAGGAAGGCATGCTGACTGATCCAGTGTATGAGGGAAAATCCATGCACGGCATGATCGAGAAAGTGCGGCTCGGGGAGTTTCCCGAAGGATCCAGGGTGCTGTACGCCCACTTGGGCGGCGTACCTGCATTGAACGCCTATAGCTTCCTGTTCCGCAACGGCTGATCGATCACGTACTGTTCACGGATACCCGCTCTGCAAGGCGACGCAATGCAGCAGAGCGGCCACTACGGCCGGCACAAAATGTGCGAGTTGTTTCTTGACGAAATCTAAATCCGATAGGCCCCCCGGAACTGTTTTAGCTATTAATTAAATACGCAGCGCTGCGACACATACCGAGTTTCGTTCGCAGGTTGCCTCGGAGAAGACCGATGAACGACATTTCAAGAATCCATGAACATATTCGCAATACGCTTGCATCAGGTAGGGTTGATGACGATCCGGAAGAAACGCAGGAGTGGTTGAGCGCATTAGAGAGTGTCGTGCATCACGCAGGACCGGAACGCGGACTGTATCTGTTACAGCAACTCTTGATGGTCGCGCCTCAGTTCGGGCTGGTGACCCGCGTTCCCATCACGACACCCTACTGGAATACGATTCCGATGCGTAGCGAACCGACCTATCCGGGCGATCTTGCGACCGAAGAGCGCATCAGTTCTATCGTTCGATGGAATGCGCTTGCGATGGTCGTGCGCGCGAACCGCGCCTATGGCGAACTAGGTGGCCACATCGCCAGCTATGCTTCTGCCGCGGACCTGTTTGAAGTCGGTTACAACCATTTTTTTCGCGCCAGCGATGGCGACAAAGCGTCAGGCGACCTCGTGTATTTTCAGGCACATTCGGCGCCCGGCGTCTATGCACGGGCGTTTCTAGAGGGACGACTCCCCGAGGATCGCGTGCAGAACTATCGGCGCGAGGTCGATAACAAGGGACTGTGCTCGTATCCGCACCCGTGGCTCATGCCTGATTTCTGGCAGTTCCCGACCGGTTCGATGGGGCTCGGTCCGATCAATTCCATTTATCAGGCGCGCTTTTTACGGTACCTGGAAAATCGTGGCTTGCTGGCGCAAAGCGATCGCCACGTGTGGGGCGTATTTGGCGATGGCGAAATGGATGAGCCTGAGTCGATGGCGGCCTTGGGCCTGGCTGCGCGTGAAAAACTCGACAATCTCACGTTCATCATCAACTGCAATTTGCAGCGTCTTGATGGCCCCGTGCGCGGCAACGGGCAGATCATTCAGGAGCTCGAGGCGCTTTTTCGCGGTGCCGGTTGGAATGTCATCAAGGTGATGTGGGGTTCCGATTGGGATGCGCTGTTCGAGCGCGATCACGACGGCATTCTGCTGAAATATCTTCATGAAACAGTGGACGGCGAATATCAAACCTTGGCTGCCTCCGACGGTCGCGCCAATCGCGAACATTTTTTCAGCAAGCACCCGGACTTGCAGACCATCGTCGCGCACCTATCGGACGACCAAATCGATCAGCTGCGGCGCGGCGGGCACGATCCCGTCAAAATATACGCCGCCTATGCGGCGGCACTAGCGCATAAGGGCCAGCCGACGGCGATCCTCGCCATGACCAAGAAAGGTTACGGCATGGGCTCATGGGGCCAGGGAAAAATGACAACACACCAGCAGAAGAAACTGGATGAGGATGCCTTGATGGCGTTCCGGGACCGCTTCAAATTGCCGCTGTCCGATGACGACGTGCGCGAGGTGCGTTTCTACAAGCCGGCCGGCGACACTCGGGAGATGCAGTATATGCATGCGCACCGTGCCGCGCTCGGTGGCTATCTTCCGACGCGCAACCGGGATGCGCCCATCATACCGGTGCCGCCACTGTCAGATTTCGCGCAATTCGCATTGCAGGCGAATGACAAGGAAATGTCGACAACCATGGCATTCGTTCGCATGCTCGGCAACTTGCTGAAAGACCGTGAATTCGGTCCGCGCATTGTGCCGATTGTGGCCGACGAAGCTCGGACATTCGGCATGGCCAACCTGTTCCGGCAGATTGGAATCTATTCGTGGCAAGGGCAACTGTATGAGCCAGAGGACGCGGGCTCAATGCTCTACTACAAGGAATCGACCGATGGCCAGATTCTTGAAGAAGGGATCAGCGAAGCCGGTGCCGTTTCGTCGTGGATCGCAGCCGGCACATCGTACAGCACGCATGGCGTGCCGATGCTGCCGATGTATATCTACTACTCGATGTTTGGTTTCCAGCGTATCGGCGATCTGATTTGGGCCGCGGCAGATCAGCGCACGCGCGGTTTCTTGATCGGCGCGACGGCGGGTCGAACCACCCTAGCCGGCGAGGGGTTGCAGCATCAGGATGGCACCAGCCAGCTCATTGCGGCCAGTGTTCCAAATTGCCGCGCATACGATCCGGCATTTGCCGGTGAACTAGCGGTTATTCTGCGAGAAGGCATGCGTTGCATGCTGGAGGATCAGCAGGACGTGTTCTATTACCTGACAGTCATGAACGAGAACTACGCGCAACCGTCACTGCCCGAAGGCATCGATGAGGCGGTTATCAAGGGCATGTACCGCTTCATGTCCGTCGAACCGTCGGCAGCACGCGGCCAAGTGCGCCTGCTGGGTTCAGGCGCAATTTTACGCGAGGCGATCAAGGCCGCAGGCATGCTCGCCGATGACTGGAACGTCGCGGTCGAAGTGTGGAGCGTCACCAGTTTCAGCGAACTCGAACGGGAGGCGCGTGAGGCGGCCCGGCAAGACCTACATCGCCCGCACCATATTGCGCATGAGAGCTACGTCGGGCAGTGCCTGGCAGGCGATGCACCGATCGTTGCCGCCACCGATTATGTTCGCGCCTATCCGCAATTAATTGCACCCTATGTCGACGCACCCTACTACGTACTTGGAACAGACGGATTCGGGCGTTCCGATACACGCACCGCACTCAGACGTTTTTTTGAGATTGATAGTGCATATATCTGCATGACCGCACTCCATGCCCTTGTGCGGCAAGGACGGCTGAACAAAAGTATGGTTGCGGAAGCGCTGCACCGTTATCAAATTGACGAAGACAAGATGAACCCTAGCTGGATCTGAGTGGGGTCAGTTAATTTGGCATGTTTCAAAAACGGCCCATATTGGGTGACAAACAACTGGTTGCGGGTTATGAGAACAAATTTGCGGTCGCGTTTAGTTAAAAACTGATGTTACGCAGAGTGCCGTAGAAAGCATTTGATAGGCTTTCTGGATTACAAAAGATGACCTTGATTTATATACCGATTATTTGCTGAGCACCTTTGGAGCGGCGACCGCCACCGGATTGTCTGCGATGGTCGAAGGCGACGTGAGTCACGACAGGATCACGCGGTTTTTGTCGGAGCAGGACTACACGTCCAAGGATTTGTGGCAAC
>JBLHLW010000108.1:0-7928 GCA_047621345.1 Minisyncoccia bacterium
CAACCCCGCCGATACCGAGCATGACCAAGTTGGCTTGCGCATTGCCACTGCCGCTAGACTGATTTACGGACAAGACACCACGTACTGCCCGAAAGGCATCCCCCCGGATGGCAACGTCTTCGTTGCGGCGCACACCGTTAGCGATCACGGCTCCCTGATATTCGCTGGCCAGACCAGCTACGCCGATGACGCTACCGCTACCGAAACCCAGCGCAGCGGCATTTGACTGCGCATTACCCTGACCCGCACTGGCATTGAAGCTGACGTGGCCGGTCGCGTTGGACAATGCGGTATCCGAAATGACGTTGAGCGATGCGGGCATTACCCCCGCCGGCACCTGCTGCGCGATGGCGCACCGAGCAAGCGAAGTCAGAGCAAGAGCGACAAGCACAATCGCTGAAAAAATCTGCGTTGCTGTGAGAGACAGGCACCGGCACAACCTCACCGACAACGAATTCTGCAGCATATTGGCGTCCCTAAAGCAGTAGAAAAGCGTGATGTCCCCTGTCGATTCTGCGACCAGCCACCGACTCGATCTTCGCAACCAAGCTCATCACAGTCGCATGGAAGACCGCATTGCAAGCGACGTGCCACACCGCTTGGCGTCACGCTTTACCTCTCAAAAAGCGAAAAAATCTGGAGTAACTAGTCCTGCATGGTTTCACTTTTGATACAGAAACCTGCTGACCGGACCAGGCATGGAGTGTGATGGACACCTTAAATATCACCAAAAGGACCTCCGGTTGCGCGCCAATCCGTCACAAAATAGCCGTCCGAGACTGTATCGAAACTGACATCTCACTGGATTCCGTAACAATGAAATAATGGGCGCACTAACCCATAATCAGGATGCCAGATGGATCGTTTGCAATCGATGCGTGTCTTTGCCAAAGTGGTCGAACAGGGGAGTTTTGCCGGCGCCGGAATGGCGCTCGACATGTCGAATGCGGTGGTTACCCGGCACGTCGCGGATCTCGAAAAACACCTCGGCGTGCGCTTGCTTAACCGCACCACGCGTCGGTTGTCCTTGACCGAAACCGGTGTGATCTATCTCGAGCGGACCAAGCAGATTTTGCAAGATATCGACGATGCGGATGCGATGGCCGCGTCCCAGTCAAACAAGCCGGCCGGCACCTTGCGGATTTACTCGCACCTCGGTTTCGGACAACTGCAACTGGCGCAATTGTTGCCCCGCTATGCGCTGCTCTTTCCTGACGTCACACTCGATGTCACGCTATCGGACCATGCCGTCGATCTGGTCGAAGAAGGCTTCGACATCGGCATGTTCATCGAGCTACAAAAGTTTGATGCCAGCATGATTGCGCGCCGGATCGGCTTGTCAGACATTATCCTGTGCGCCTCGCCTGATTACATTCGGCAGCACGGTTTGCCGTTGGTACCGGAAGACATCTCGCATCACATCTGCCTCAACTTTGCGTACGAACAGTTGCGGCACCACTGGCCCATCCTCATCGGCGAGCACAGCGTCAATGTGCCGATCACCAGCAAGCTGGTGTCTAACGATGGTAATTTGTTGCGCCAGTGCGCGCTCGCCGGAATGGGCATTGTGATTCGCTCGTCCTTCACGCTCGGGGATGATCTCAGTTCGGGACGGCTGGTACGTTTGCTGCCGCAATATCACTTGGGCAAAGTGGCCGTCACGATGGTCTATCCGAGTCGACGCCAGCTGTCTGCCAAAGTGCGGTCGTTCATTGATTTCATCAGCGCCACTTTTCCGGAACCAGAGTCTGACCCCTGGCAGTCGGCCTGAGCAGGCATGTCCGGAACCGACTCGGCGCTGAAACAGCGCGATAACTCGCTGACCATAACGCGCTCAGGCGGGCCTGAATGACCGGCGAATTGTTGCTGCAACGGTAAGCGTCACAGCGGCGCCAACCGGACGAACAGCGCCTCCACCTCGGCACGCGCCCACGGCGTACGGCGCAGAAAAGTCAGGCTGGACTTGATGCTCGGGTCGCTCTTGAAACAGCGCACATCGATACGCTGCGCCAGTCCTTCCCAGCCGTGTCGTGCCACTAGCGCGGTCAACATTGCTTCGAGGGTCATGCCATGCAAGGGATCAGTCATCAGGTTCTGTCATATCAGGTAAAGGTTCTTCCAGGATGGAGGTGCAATTACGACCATCGAGCTTGGCTTGCAGTAGCGCCGATTCGGCGCGTTGAAGCAGGTGGCTGACGGTATCTGCGGGAGCATTGGTTGTCAGGCCGACCGAGAAAGTAACAGCGACTCCGTTGGTCATGCTGTCCCAGTCGCAGGCAGCCACGCCGGCGCGCAAGCGCTCCACGACCGTAACGCCACTATCGAGCCAGGTTGCCGGCATCACAATGCCAAATTCTTCGCCACCAAGTCGGCCGAAACGATCCATGCCGCGCAGTAACTTCAAGCCCGTCGCCGAGACTGCCTTGAGTACGAGATCACCTGCGTCCGTCCCGAATTGTTCATTGACGTGCCTGAAGTGATCGAGATCGACGATCGCCAAACAGAATGGCTGGCCAGTCCGGCGTGCGCGCTGCAGTTCCGTCTCCAGCGTTTCCATCAGGGTGCGCCGGTTTAACACACCCGTGAGCGCATCATGCCGGATCAGTGACGAGATACCGAAACGCAAGATACGCAGTTCCTCTTCACTGGCGGCGAGCTGCTCACGCAGCAGGGCGATTTCAGCAGCAGCATTCGGTTCCGTAGACATGGGATGACTCCGTTAACTAAGGCGATAGCGAGGTGTCCGGCGAAGGACCGAACTGGTTGGGTTCTTTGGCTTCTTGCGCCATGAAAATCACGACGATGATCCAGCCAATCATCGGTACCAGCCACAACAACTGCAGCCAGCCACTCCGGTTGGTATCGTGCAGCCGACGGCTAGCCGCAGCCGTCAATGGAATCACCGTGACCAGCGAAAATACGACACTGGCCGTATTGTCGATCATGTTCAGGACCAGACTGCCGAGCAGCGTGAACAAGGCAAAATACCAAAACTCTTCACGGGAAGCACGACCATTGAAGTCGGCGTATTTTGAAAAGCAGGTCTTGATTGCATCGGCAAAGGTCATGAAAAAATTCCAGGTGAGTGAGACTCGGCAGGAGAACCGAGCTGTCAATATGCCACAGGCGTGCGATGTTGGAAACACCGAACAACGATAACGGCAGCCCGTTGGCACAGAGTTTGCCTCACGTACCAAAAAGTCGTAAACCAGCCAGGTTCAGAATTGTGATGCCGCCATAATCCACGCTGAGCAAACCGTCCTTCTCCAATACCTGCAAGGCCTGGTTGGCGCGCTGGCGCGAAGTACCGCAGAGGTAACCGATTTCTTCCTGCGAGATCTGTAATTGCAAGCCGTTGTGCGGATTGAGATAGGGATTGAATAGCGCTGCCAGGCAACGTGCGACGCGGGTATCGGGATCGAGCATGCGGTCGTATTCAACCAATGAAATAAACAGTCCGAGGCGCTCGTTCAATTGCATCAGCAAAAACCGATTGAACGAAATGCTGGTGTCGAGCAGCCACGTGAACGTCGCGCGCGGCATGATGGCCAGTCGGCTTTCGCGCAGCGCCACCACGTCGTAGCGACGCACTTCGGTTTTCAGTAGCGAGCCTTCGCCAAACCAGCCGCCCGGACCCATGCCGGTGAAGGTCACCGTCTTGCCTTCGGGCGACACGCTACTCATTTTCAGCAAACCCGACATGACGCCGATCCAGTGATCGACCGGCTCGGCTTTGCGGCAGGCATAACCGCCGGCTGGCACCACACGCTCACTCATTTCACAGGCGACGCGTTCGCGTTGCGCCTGCGTCAGCGACGGCGCCCAGAAGGTCTGGTCGAGAAATTGCGCGATGCTGGACGGGGCTGGGGTCATGGTGCGGTGCGTCAACGAAAGTTGTAAATAGGTGACCAATTGTCATGCAGAAGACAACCTGCTGCAAGGTGAAGTCCTAGACTCTGTCAAACAAGAAAGCCGGCATCGTCATTGTAGATGTGCCGGTGATGCAAGCGTGATTTGATCGCGCGCAAGCAAATTGCACATCACATGAACAGTAAGAGTCGCGTCAGTTTTAACGACCACACTACCCGCAGAGTGTTGCCAAAGAGCAGCGCCTAAGAGCCGTATCAAGCCAGATTAGCAGCACTACCTATAAAAAGGACCATGGTGGAGACAACAACCAAGGCGACGGGAACCACGTTCCCGCACCTGCTCTTGCAACACGCGCAACAACGGCCACACAAAGCGGCCTTCCGCGAAAAAGATCTCGGCATCTGGCAAGCCACAAGCTGGTCGCAAGTCGCCAGCGAGGTTCGGGCGCTAGCGTGCGGGCTGGCGGCGATCGGCTTCAAGCGCGGGATGAATCTGGCCATCATCGGCGACAACCGGCCACGCTTGTACTGGGCCATGTCGGCGGTGCAATGTCTTGGCGGTGTGCCAGTGCCGTTGTATCAGGATGCGCCGGCGACCGACATGGCCTACGTGCTGCAGGATGCCGAAATCGACTTCGCCGTGGTCGAAGATCAGGAGCAGGTCGACAAGCTGTTCGAGATCAAGCAGACCCAGCCAGCGATGGCCGACCGCCTCCATCACATCATCGTCGATGACGAACGCGGCCTGCGTCATTACGCCCAGCCCGAACTCGACAGCTACGCCAAGTTGCAGGAAATCGGCCGCAAGTACGACCTCGCGCATCCTGATTTTTTCATGCGTGAAGTCAATCTCGGCCAGCCCGATGACACCGCCATCATTCTCTATACCTCGGGCACTACCGGCAAACCGAAGGGCGTCTGCCATTCGCATGCGGCGATGATTGCCACGGCCGCCAATCTGATCGAATTCGACCAGCTGACCGAAGCCGACGACGTGCTCTGTTACCTGCCACTGGCCTGGGTCGGCGATTTCCTGTACTCGTATGCGCAAGCGCATCTGGTGGGCCTGTGCCTGAACTGTCCGGAGTCGCCGGAGACGGTGATGACCGACCTGCGTGAAATCGGCCCGACCTATTATTTTGGCCCGCCACGCGTTTATGAAAACATCCTCACCCAAGTGATGATCCGCATCGAAGACGCCAGCTGGATCAAGCGCAAGCTGTTCCATCATTTCATGGCAGTGGCGCGGCGCGTCGGCATTCCCATCCTCGATGGCAAGGGCACTGTTAGCCTGCTCGACCGGCTCGAATACGCGTTCGGAGAACTGCTGATTTACGGTCCGCTGAAAAACGTCCTCGGCCTGTCGCGACTCCGTGTGGCCTACACCGGCGGCGAAGCCATCGGACCGGACCTGTTCGACTTTTATCGCTCGCTCGGCATTAATCTCAAGCAGCTCTACGGCATGACTGAAACCTGCGTCTCGGTCTGCATGCAGCGCTCCGGCGACGTCAAGCTCGACACGGTTGGCAAGCCGATGAACGGTGTCGAGATCAAGCTCAGCGATAGCGGCGAAGTGATGGTGCGTTCACGCGGGCTGATGACGGGCTACTTCAAGCGGCCCGAGGCTACCGCCGAAGCAATCGATGCTGATGGGTATTTCCTGACCGGCGACGCCGGCTTCTTCGATGCCGATGGCCACCTGAAAATCATCGACCGCGCCAAGGATGTCGGCAAAATGGCCGATGGCGCCATGTTCGCGCCGAAGTACATCGAAAACAAACTGAAGTTTTTCCCGTACATCAAGGAAGCCGTGGCCTTTGGCGACCAACGCACGCAGTGCAACGCCTTCATCAATATCGATATGGCGGCCGTGGGCAACTGGGCCGAACGACGTGGCCTGGCCTACAGCGGCTATACCGATCTGGCCGCGCTGCCGGCGGTCATTGACTTGATCGCCGAATGCATCGCCAAGGTCAATGCCGACCTGGTGCACGACCCGCTGCTGGCCGGATCGCAAGTCCATCGCTTCATGATCCTGCACAAGGAGCTCGACCCGGATGATGACGAGCTGACGCGCACACGCAAGGTACGACGCGGCTTTATTGCCGAGAAATATGCGGTACTCATCGATGCGCTGTATTCGGACAAAACCTCGCAATACATCGAAACCCAGGTCAAGTTCGAAGATGGCCGCAAGGGCATGGTCGCCGCCGACCTGCAAATTCGCAGCGCAAAAATTGTCGCCGCCCTCCCACGCGCCGCCTGATCGGAACTTCATGAGCAACCAACGACAAACCGGCGACGTGATCCTGAGCCTGCAGAACATTTCGCTGGCCTTCGGTGGCGTGAAAGCGCTGACCGACATTTCTTTCGACGTCAAGGAACACGAGATTCGCGCCATCATTGGCCCCAACGGCGCGGGCAAGAGCTCGATGCTCAACGTCATCAATGGCGTGTATCACCCGCCGCACGGCGACATCACGTTTCATGGTGAAAAACGCCATGCGATGAACCCGACCCGCGTGGCCCATCAGGGCATCGCCCGGACCTTCCAGAATATCGCGCTGTTCAAGGGCATGACGGTGCTCGACAACATCATGACCGGTCGCAATACGCGCATGAAGTCGGGCCTGTTTGCCCATGCGTTGTGGTGGGGACCGGCGCGCAATGAAGAAATCGTCCACCGCAAGCGGGTCGAAGAAGTCATCGATTTCCTCGAAATCCAGCACATCCGCAAGACGCCGGTTGGACGTTTGCCGTATGGCTTGCAAAAGCGTGTCGAGCTGGCGCGTGCGCTGGCAGCCGAGCCGAGCTTGCTGTTGCTCGACGAGCCGATGGCCGGCATGAACGTGGAAGAAAAGCAGGACATGTGCCGCTTCGTGCTCGACGTCAACGACCAGTTCGGCACCACCATCGTGCTGATCGAACACGACATGGGCGTCGTGATGGATATCTCGGACCGCGTCGTGGTGCTCGATTACGGCAAGAAAATCGGTGACGGCACACCGGCCGAAGTGATGGCCAATCCGGATGTGATCAAGGCGTATCTGGGGACCTCGCATTGAATGCCATCGGTGGCACGCACGCGTGGGCACAACAGCGTGCCCACCCTACGACATTCGGCGATCACACCGTCGGCGGCACACACGTCACCCGTAGGGTGGGCACAGCCTCACCGTGCCCACGCGAATGTACCGCCAACGTCGGTGGCACGCACGCGTGGGCACAACGGCGTGCCCACCCTACGAAATTCGGTGATCACGCCGTCGGCGGCACGCTCGTCACCCGTAGGGTGGGCACAGCCTCACCGTGCCCACGCGAATGCACCGCAACCGTCGCATTAAATACCGCCGGCGACGCGTTCGCCACTTTTACCAAACAAGGAACCCATGAAATTCTTCTTTGAAGTTCTGCTCAGCGGCATGCTGACCGGGTTGATGTATTCGCTGGTCGCACTCGGTTTCGTGCTGATCTACAAAGCGTCCGGCGTGTTCAATTTTGCGCAAGGCGCGATGGTGTATTTCGCGGCGCTGGCCGTGGTCGGGCTGATGGACAAGGGCTTGCCGATGTGGGCGGCGATCATTGGCGCCTTCGTGGTGATGATCATTGTCGGCCTGTCGACCGAGCGCTTCGTGTTGCGCAAGCTGGTCAACCAGCCGCCGATCACGCTGTTCATGGCGACCATCGGTCTGACGTTTTTTCTCGAGGGCCTAGGCCCACTACTGTTCGGTAGCGAAGTGCGACCCATCAACCTCGGCATCGTCGACGAACCCATTCAATCGATCATGGACAACTACGGCATCGGCATCTCGAAGTTCGACCTGTTCGCCTCCGGCATGGTCATCGTGCTGGTGACCTTGCTGGCGCTGTTTTTCCAGAAGACCAAAGTCGGCCGAGCACTGCGTGCCGTCGCCGATGACCATCAAGCCGCGCTGTCGCTGGGCATACCGCTGCAACATATCTGGGCCATCGTCTGGGTTGTGGCCGGCTTCGTCGCGCTGGCAGCCGGGTTGCTGTGGGGTTCCCGCAATGGCGTGCAGTTTGCACTGACGATGACGG
>JBLHLW010000109.1:0-7831 GCA_047621345.1 Minisyncoccia bacterium
TCGCACTGGATTTTCTGGCGGAAAAAACCGTCTCTGCCGCCGATTGCGCGCCGGTAGTAGCCAGCGGCAAGGTCGATGATCTCGAATCGATCCGCCAGTTTGGCGTGGCCTACTTGCGCCGCGAACAAGACCTCGACTTGCAAGCGTTCGGTGTGAAGTTCGATAACTACTATCTCGAATCGTCGCTCTACGGCGATGGCAAAGTACATGCCGCCGTCGATGCCCTGATCAAGGCAGGCAAGACCTACGAACTCGATGGCGCGCTGTGGTTGCGCACCACCGACTATGGCGACGACAAGGATCGCGTCATGAAAAAATCCGACGGAACGTACACCTACTTCGTGCCGGATGTGGCCTATCACATTGTCAAATGGCAGCGCGGTTTTGGTAACGCCATCAACATTCAGGGCAGCGATCACCACGGCACCATTGCCCGCGTGCGGGCCGGACTGCAGGCAGTCGATCTGGGTATTCCGCAGGGCTATCCCGACTACGTGCTGCACAAGATGGTCACCGTGATGAAGAACGGTGAAGAGGTCAAAATTTCCAAGCGGGCTGGTTCGTATGTGACCTTGCGCGATCTGATCGAATGGTCCAGCGGTGATGTCGATGCGGACGCTGCGGTCGATGTCGTGAACGATGCGCCGCGCGACCTGACCCGCGGCCGCGATGCGGTGCGGTTTTTCCTGATTTCGCGCAAGGCCGATACCGAATTCATTTTCGATGTCGATCTGGCACGGGCGCAGTCTGACGAGAATCCGGTCTATTACGTCCAGTACGCGCATGCGCGGATTTGCTCGGTGCTGGCCCAATGGGGTGGTGATGAAAGTGTGCTCGATGGCGTTGACCTGAGTCCGCTGACCGCCCCGCGCGAAGCCTCGCTGCTGGCGCGACTGGCCGATTATCCGGACGCCCTCGAGCATGCGCTCGAAGAGTTAGGGCCGCATCAGGTAGCGTTTTATCTGCGCGATCTGGCCGGTGAACTGCACAGTTACTACAATGCCGAGCGGGTACTGGTTGACGACATGCCTACGCGCATGGCGCGGCTGGCCCTGTTGCTGGCTACGCGTCAGGTATTGCGTAACGGTCTGTCATTGATTGGCGTTTCTGCACCTTCGAGGATGTAACCTGACTAGCATGCAAACACATTTCCACTCTCGACGCCTCCGGCAAGCCGGCGGCACACTGCTTGGCCTGATTCTCGGCCTGATCGTGGGGCTCGGCATTGCCGTCGCCGTTGCCATGACCATCAACAAAACCACGTTGCCTTTTCTGAACAAGGGCGGCAAGCCGGACCGGGTTGAACTGACGCCAGCGCAAGTGAGCGATCCGAACAAGCCTATGTACGGCAACAAGGCAGCTGCCAAGGAAGCCGCGCGCGAACTGGCAAATCCGACGGTCGTCGATCCGGTACCGCCGAACAGTGCTGACCCACAAGTCGAAAAAAACGCTGCGGCAAAAGAAGCCGACTTGCCATCGGCGGACGAAAAAAACCGCAAGGCTGACTTGGCAAAAGCGGCGGGAGGCAAGCCTGAAAGCAGGACCGAGGGCGACGACAAGTGGACCTATTTCTTGCAGGCGGGTGCCTTTCGTGCACCGGCTGATGCCGAAAGCGCACGCGCCAAGCTGGCATTACTTGGTTTCGAAGCAAGTGTTACCGAAAGGATGAGTGACAATGGTACCTTTTATCGAGTGCGCATCGGCCCGTTCGGTCAGTTGGACGGCATGAATCGCGCTCGCAGCAAACTGACTGATAACGGCGTCGATGTGGCTGTCGTTCGCACCCCTAAAACCCCTTGAGGAGTTATATGCGTTTAACCAAATTTATCCCCCGTCTGCTCGCTACCCTGGGCCTCGGTCTGGCCATGAGCGGTGCGATTGCCAGCCCGGCCGCGCCACAAAACGGTGCCGAATACCGCACGCTGGAGCGTGCCCAGCCGACGGATGCGGGTAACAAGATTGAAGTCACGGAATTCTTCTGGTACTCATGTCCGCACTGCTTCGTGCTGGAGCCGACGCTGGCTGAGTGGGTCAAGAAGCAGGGCGACAAGATCGATTTCAAGCGCGTCCCGATCAACTTCCGCGACACGTTCATTCCGCAGCAAAAACTGTATTACGCCCTCGAAGCGATGGGTAAATCCGAAGAGATGCAGCGCAAGATATTCAATGCGATCCACGTCGAGCGCCAGGCCCTTGATACGGATGCCACCATCCTCGACTTCGTTGGCAAGCAGGGGATAGACAAGCAGAAATTTACCGCCACCTATAATTCGTTTGGTACTTCGAGCAAGGTCAAACGTGCGCTGGTTTTGCAGGAAGCCTACAAAATCGATGGCGTGCCGACGCTTGCCATTGATGGAAAATACATCACGTCACCGTCGATTGTAGGCACAGCGATGGGCGGGCGTCAGCCCGAGCAAGTACTGGCCACGTCGACCATGCAAGTCATGGATGCGCTGGTCGCCAAATCGATCGCCGAGCGCGCGGCCAAAAAATAACCGGTCACCGAGCGTGTCCGGCCAGACCCGCTGCTCGCAAGAGCGCGGGTTTTTTTATTGGGACGTGCAAGTAGAAAAATCAACGAAAGCAGGAGCAACATGACGCACCAACACCTCTTGGCTGACGCTGTTGGCGTCACGCATCCGCTGGTCGACTGGACACAACCGCCGCGCATTGTGTCGCTGGTGCCATCGATCACCGAATTGCTTTGTGATCTCGGGCTGGCGCCATGGATAGTCGGTCGTACCGGCTTTTGCATTCATCCGACTGCACTGGTGAAAGCGATACCTAAAATCGGTGGCACCAAGGATGTCAATATCGGCAAAATCAGGACGTTGGCGCCGACCCATCTGATCGTCAATATCGATGAAAACGAAAAGCCTACCGTCGAGGCGCTGGCCGCTTTCGTGCCGCACGTGATCGTCACGCATCCGCTGGCGCCGCACGACAACCTGGCGTTGTATCGATTGCTAGGGCATATTTTTGGTGTCGAGAAAGCGGCTGAATTACTTTGCACACAATTTAATAGTGCCATCGCCACGTTGGGAAAGGGGCGGCCTCAGCAAGTGCTGTATTGCATTTGGAAGGACCCTTGGATGACCATCACGCGTGATACCTACATCGCGCGCATGTTGGAGCAAATTGGCTGGAAACAATGGACTGACTTGCCGGAAAATGCAGGTGCACGCTATCCGGTATTTTCCTGGTCGGACCAATTGGCGCGCGAGGTCGATCTGGTATTGCTGTCGAGCGAACCGTACCGGTTTACCGAAGCACATGTCGATAGTCTGGAGCAGCAGATTGGCAAGCCAGTCTTGCTGGTCGATGGCGAGATGCTGTCGTGGTACGGCAGTCGCGCCATCGCCGGAGTGCATTACCTGAATCAGCTTCGACAGCAAGCCTGAACAGGTATCACAAGGTCAAGTAGGTCGGTTGATCCGGACCAGCAAGCGAACGATTTCGCGCGCAATGCCACGGTGGGTTTCGTCGAGTCGCTGCAGGTCCGCGATCAGCTTGACATCGGCAGATTCAAAACGTGCGCTCGGATCAGCCGTTTCACCGTTGACGGTCTCGCCGCCACCAAAGCGCAGCCACTCGGCAGGGACACCCAACCACTGCGCCAGCGTACGCAATTTTTCTTGCGTCGGTATCGCTTCGCCGCCCAGCCATTTGCGTGCCGCATGCACGGTGATCGGGCCACCGGTGAACCGGACATTGAATTCGCGGGCAAGTTGCGTAGGGCTATCCGGTGAGTAATCGGCATTACGCAAGGCAAGCTGTAAGCGCTCGCTAAAGTCTTCTCGTTCTATAGATGCTTTCATCGACGCGAGCTATTCCATGTCAGTCGTACCAGCTAGTTTCAAAAAAAGCAGAAACTTTTTTGTCGCTGATAACTTGAGTTTTCGGGCCCGAATGGCGATTGCCTGACGGGTTGTTTTACCTTGTACGAAGATAAATTAAATATGGATTCCTGCTCTTAACGTACCAAGTCTATGTGGCTCGGGGCAGTAGCGCAAGTTAACGCCATACCTCTATGTTCGATAGCGAACATATAGTAAATCATAAGTTGGCTTTTCTAAAAGCAATACATTCCAAAAATATGACAGCAGGTATTTGTTCGTTGTGCGCAAATTGTTTATCCGGAAAATATCTTGTGTCGCTCTCTTCGAAGCAATGGTTTGCCGAGGCGTGCACGAAAAGGTTTACTCAAAAAGTAGACTGGAAGTAATGCGATAATCGGCGGCGACTGGAAATTATTGTCGAAAGTCTGTTTTAACTAGCGTTAGACTGAACGTCGAGATTCCAGAGACCAGCCATTTCCGATGAGATCACGTAGCCGACGGACACACCATTTTGGTCAGTTTAGAGAAAATAGAAAACAGCACGAATGTCAACCGCTTGCTTGCAGGACTGACCCGTCGTGACCGCGAAAAAGTCCTTGCGGACTGTACTCGTGTCACGCTGACCAGTGGCATGGTGTTGGTGGAAGCGGGGCATCCTATGGCGCAGGTTTATTTTCCGACTGGCTGCACAATTTGTCTGACCACGCCAACCGAGAGCGGTACACAGCTGGGTGTCAGCCTGATTGGCAACGAAGGCATGCTCGGTAGCACGCTCACCACTGGCGTCGCGTCGCTGCTCGTGCAGGCCTCGGTTCAGGAAGGCGGCGAAGCCTGGCGCATCAGCCGCAATAAATTTTTGCTGCTGCTGGTGGCCCTGCCGACGCTGAGACGCCGTATCTCTAGCTACCTGCACCTGACGCTTGATTATCTGATCCGCAAACCAACCTGCTGCCAGTTCCATCTGCTCGAAGCGCGCCTCGCATACTGGCTGCTGATGATGCACGACCGGGTCGACGAGAACGTCTTCGAGCTGACGCACCAGATGCTGGCTGACCTGCTTGGCGTGCGCCGGGTCGGTATCACGCTGGCAGCTCGTGCGCTGCAATCGCGCGGACTGATCAGCTACCGGCGCGGCTACATCACGATACTGGATCGGGATGCGCTCATTGCCGCGGCATGCAGCTGTTACGGCGTTACCGAGACAGCCTACGAACGCTTGCTTGGCTAATCTGTCTTCACCCGTACAAAGCGCAATACGCCATCCGCGCCCGTGATCCGCTGCACCCTTCCATCGAACCAAAGCAGATGCAAATGCGCCAGCGCCTCGCCGAGCGCAAAGGTGAGTTGGTGCGCGTCTAGCGCACGCGGAAACATCAGCGGCACGATGCTGGCCGCGGACTGTGGCGTCACACAGGCATCCTGCACTTCGGCCAGGCGCGCCGCATGATGATCATTGAGCTGACCGATGCGCACATGCAGTCCACGAAACGGTTTTCCGTGTGACGGTAGTACCAGCACACTGGCCGGTAGGTCCACATACTTTGCCAGAGAGTCCAGAAACTGCCGAACCGGATTAGCTTCCGGTTCGATCGCAAACACCGACACATTGGTCGATATCCGCGGCAGCACCATATCGCCGGCAATGAGCACTCCGCGCGTCGCACAGTACAGTGATGCATGTTCGGGAGAGTGGCCAAAGCCGGTTATGATGCGCCACGCGTGGCCGCCTATCATCACATCGCTGCCGTCCTGCAGGCGCACATAGGACGCTGGCATGCCCGGTACCAGCGTCGGGTAATAGCTTTTTCGTTCGGCCAGTGTGGCCAGTAGCGCGGCATCGGTCAGGCCGTGGCGCTGAAAATGCGGTAACGCAGCGGTGCCATCGACACCCGGCAAACTGGCCGCCATCATCCGTGCAAAACCATACTCGCCAGCAGTCATCCAGAGCGGCGCCTGCCAGCGCGTACAGAGCCAGTCAGCCAGTCCGACGTGATCGGGATGACAGTGCGTGGCAATGACGCGCCGGATCGGCCGCCCGCGCAAGCCCTGCGTAAAAATCGTTTCCCAGGCTGTGCGCGTGGCATCGTTGGCGACGCCGCAATCGATGGCGGTCCAGCCATCAACCGGGCCGTGTTCGCTATCGAACACATCCTCCAGCAACCACAAATTGATATGGTTCAGTGCGAACGGCAAGCCCATGCGCAACCACATGACGCCGGGGGCAACTTCAAGCAGACTGGCATCGGCGGGCAGGGTGTCGCCGAACGGATAATCAAGCTGGGATTCGAGCAGGTTCATGGTGGTCTTTTCGGTGAGGGTGATGCACAAGCAGGACGTCTGCGCCTACAATGATTGACGTTAACGTAAAGCTGATTCTAAACGCATGTCTACCTATACCATCACTGAACTATCCCGTGAATTCGACATCACGCCACGGGCAATCCGTTTTTACGAAGATCAGGGTTTGCTCAGCCCGAGCCGCGAAGGTGCCAGCGGACGGGTGCGGGTCTACGGTGCGCGTGAGCGCACCCGCCTCAAACTCACCCTGCGTGGCAAGCGACTAGGCCTGACGCTGTCCGAAATCAAGAGCCTGGTCGACATGTACGAGTCACCTCGTGACACTCTCGCTCAGATGAAGCACTTCATGGACGTGCTGGCGCAGCATCGATTAACGCTCGAAATGCAGCGCGAAGATATCGACATCACGCTGGCTGAAATTAGCGCGCATGAAGCGCAATGCCGCAAGTTGCTGGACGGTCGTGCGACAAAAAAAACAAGCCTGAAGAAGTCAGTCCGGACTACGCCAGCCTGACTACGTTGATGTAGATATTGACGTTTACGTTAACGTCAATTGACGCTATGATTCCGCAGCTGACTGATAACCCGATTTAACCCGATTCCGCTTACCCGAGGATGCCATGCTCCACCTGCCCGGCTTGACGTTTGACCACGGCGATGACATCGCCGCCCTGCGCGATACGATCTCCCAGTTTGCTGCCGTCGAGATCGCGCCGCGCGCCGGCGAGATCGATCGCACTGACCAGTTCCCGATGGATCTGTGGCGCAAGATGGGCGACCTCGGGGTGCTTGGCATCACGGTCGGAGAAGAATACGGCGGCACCGGCATGGGCTATCTGGCGCACATCATCGCGATGGAAGAAATTTCGCGAGCTTCGGCGTCGGTGGGCTTGTCATACGGCGCCCATTCAAACCTCTGCGTGAACCAGATCAAGCGCAACGGCAGCGACGAACAAAAAGCCAAATACCTGCCGAAACTGGTTAGCGGCGAATTCATCGGTGCGCTAGCCATGTCAGAGCCGAACGCCGGCTCAGATGTCGTCAGCATGAAGTTGCGCGCTGACTGGAAAGGGGACCGCTGGGTTCTCAACGGCACCAAGATGTGGATCACCAATGGCCCCGATGCGGACGTGCTGGTGGTGTACGCGAAGAACGATCTGGAAGCTGGCGCCCGTGGCATGACCGCGTTTCTGATCGAAAAAAACTTCAAGGGATTTAGCGTTGCGCAAAAGCTCGACAAGCTCGGCATGCGCGGTTCGCACACCGGAGAACTGGTGTTCCGTGATTGCGAAGTGCCGGCCGAGAATGTACTGGGCGGACTGGGCAAGGGTGTCAATGTGCTGATGTCGGGTCTTGATTACGAGCGCTCCGTCTTGTCGGGTGGGCCACTCGGGATCATGCAGGCGTGCATGGATGTCGTGGTGCCGTATGTGCATGAACGCAAGCAGTTCGGCCAGCCGATTGGTGAATTCCAGCTGATGCAGGGCAAGCTGGCCGATATGTACTCGACGATGATGGCGTGCAAGGCCTACGTCTATGCGGTTGGTCAGGCTTGCGATCGGGCGGCTTCTCCGGAGGCGGTGCGGGCATTGCGCAAAGACGCGGCGGGGGCGATCTTGTACTCGGCCGAGAAGGCGACCTGGATGGCGGGGGAGACGATTCAGGCGCTGGGCGGCAACGGGTATATCAAT
>JBLHLW010000110.1:0-7567 GCA_047621345.1 Minisyncoccia bacterium
TTCCACCACGCCGCGGCCTTGCCGGCACGGCGCTTTACATTGACCTCCATGAAAACCTTTATTGCGGCCGTTGCCGCTACCGTCATCACCTTGTCTTCCGCTTTCCTGCAACCTGCCTCCGCACAAGCGATGCCGGCCCCTATCGTCGCAGCCAAATCCTGGCTGCTGCTCGACACCACCAGCGGTCAGGTACTGGCGTCGCAAGATCCAACCATGCGCATCGAACCGGCCTCGCTGACCAAAATCATGACGGCCTATGTCACCTTCAAGGCGATCCAAGAAAAACGCCTCGATATCAAGCAAATGGTCAAGGTGTCCGTACGCGCCTGGAAGGTCGATCCGAGCAGCTCGAAAATGTTTATCGATCCGGCCACGCCCGTGTCGATCGACGATCTGCTGCATGGTCTGATGATTCAGTCCGGCAATGACGCCGCCGTCGCACTGGCTGAAGCCGTCGCCGGGACCGAAGAAGCCTTCGTTGTACTGATGAACCGTGAAGCCAAACGCATGGGCCTGGCCGATACCCAGTTCGGCAATCCGCACGGCTTGCCCAACCCGAGCAATTATTCGACAGCACAAGATCTGTCCCACCTGGCTGCGTCTGTCATTACTGATTTCCCCGAATTCTACAAAATCGACTCGGTCAAAAGCTTCACCTACAACAAGATTACGCAACCCAACCGCAACCGTCTGCTGTGGCTGGACCCGACGGTCGATGGCATGAAAACGGGCCACACCGAAGCGGCTGGCTATTGCATGATCGCCTCGGCCAAGCGTCCCAACGGTAGCGGTGAACGTCGCTTGATTTCGGTTGTACTTGGGACCACGTCGGATCAGTCGCGCACGCAAGAAAGCCAGAAGCTGTTGAACTGGGGCTTCCAGAACTTCGATACCGTCAAGCTGTATGGCAAGGATCAGCCGGTCGAAACCCCGCAAGTCTGGAAAGGTTCTGACAAGACCATCAAAATTGGCTTCACGAAGGATATTTACGTGACGGTCCCGCGCGGCGTTGCCGCAAAAATGAAGCCGGTACTGGAACGCAAGGATCCGCTGGTCGCACCGATTGCTCTCCACAGCAAGGTCGGGATGATGAAGATGATGGTCGATGGCAAGTCGATCGCCGAATTCCCCATTGTTGCGCTGGAAGGTGTCAACGAAGCCGGCATCTTCGGCCGCGCGTGGGATTCGATCCGGCTCTGGGTCCAGTAATCCTCCACCCGGGCGACTGCGGCAATGCGAACTGCGCCGTTGCGCTTGTCGTGGCCTGATGTTGTTGCCGGCCTGTCATTAGCCGGCTAGCTGTTGCCCGAAGCGGTCGCCTGCTCCGGCATTGCCGGCCGGCCTCCGCAAGCCGGTGTCACTGCTCTATTTGCCGGTCTGGTCTGCTATGGGCTGATCGGCACCAGCCGTTTTGCGATCGTATCGGCTACCTCGTCTTCGGCGGCCGTGCTCGCTGCGGCTACCGATGTTCAATTCCTACTTTCTCCTGCACCGGGACCGTCTGTTCATCATCGCGGCGGTGCTGGCCGTGCTGCTGCCGGGCGTCGTCGACGGCTTGGTGACGGCCATGATTTTGTCAGTCGCAGTACAAGCACTTGCTGTTCGCCCGCCTGAAAACGTCAGCGCAACACGTCGGATCGGCAACCGAGCTCTGTAATTAAAACTCTTCCCAATCATCCTGCGCCGCCGGCCGCTGCACAGCAGTCGCAGCGCGAGCGGGTTTCGGTAAGGCCACCCGCGCCACAGGCCGCGCCTTGGTCGTCCGTGCAGGCTGCATCGATGAACTCGCCGGTGCTGTGGCAACGTCATCGAGCTTGAAGATACTGACCACCTGCGACAGGTGCGCAGCCTGATCTTGCAGTGCTTCTGCCGCTGCAGCTGCCTGCTCCACCAATGCGGCATTCTGCTGCGTGACTTCATCCATCTGCGTGATGGCCTGATTGATCTGTTCAATGCCAGTGGTCTGCTCGTTGCTCGCTAGCGTGATCTCGCGCATGATCGTCGTCACGCGCTGCACGCTATCGACAATCTCGCCCATCGTGGCGCCGGCCTGATCGACCAGTCGCGCACCGACTTCGACCTGCTCGACCGAATTGCCGATCAACACCTTGATTTCGCGAGCCGCCGCCGCGCTGCGCTGTGCCAGACTGCGCACTTCCGACGCGACGACGGCGAAGCCCCGCCCTTGCTCGCCTGCACGAGCGGCTTCCACGGCGGCATTGAGTGCCAGAATATTGGTCTGGAAAGCGATGCCATCAATCACGCCGATGATGTCGGAAATTTTCTGTGACGATGCATTGATCGATCCCATCGTATCGACCACTTGCGCCACCACCGCACCGCCTTTACCCGCTACGTCGGCCGCCGACTGGGCCAGATCGTTGGCCTGACGCGCATGTTCGGCGTTCTGCTTGACGGTGGCCGTCAGTTGCTCCATCGATGCGGCAGTTTGTTCGAGCGAGCTGGCTTGCTCCTCGGTACGTGACGAAAGGTCCATATTGCCACTGGCGATCTGACTCGACGCCGAGGCGATCGTGTCGGTGCCTCGGCGTACTTGGCTGACGATACTCACCAGACTATCGTTCATGTCCTTGAGCGACTGGGTCAGACGGCCGGTTTCATCGCCCGACGCCACCTCGATGCGTTGCATCAGGTTGCCCGACGCGATGCCATCGGCGATGCGGACCGCCCCGTTGAGTGGCAGCGTGATGGCGCGTACCAGCCACATCCCGACCAGCAACGCCAGCACCAAACCAAACAGCACGCCGGCAATACAGCCATTGCGCACTAAATGGTAGGTCTCCATGGATTTGTCGTACTCACGCTTGGCAACCTCGAGCTGCAGCCTGAGCAATCCATCGATACTGGCCTGAAACGGGATCGATAATTGCAGCATCCGCCCAGACACTATCGTGCGAGCCAGATCGATATTCTGTACCCGCAAGGCTGCAATGGTCGGGCGCAATCCTTCCTCGACAAAGGGCTTGCGCAGCTCGACGAACTCTTCTGCCAGTTTTTTTTCTTGGGCGTTCAGCGGTGTGGCCAGATACTCTTTCCACGCGACCGTAATCCGCAGGATATTGCTGTCAACTTCTTCGAGCAGCTTGCCAACGTTCGCTGCCTCGCCCGCAACCGCTCGTGTCAACAGCAGTTGGTTCTGCAGTTGCAACCTGACCACCTGATCGAGGCGCCCCATTGCCACCAGGCGATCTTGGTAAATGCTCCTGCTGGATTCATTGGCAACGCCGAGACTGACGATGCCGATCAGCGCACCAATAATCAACTGCACACAAAGGAAAGCAATGACGGCAATCAATCGCGCCTTGATGCTGATATTTTTTAACACGTAATTTCTCCAGGAACGCATCTTAATGTTGCCTCACAACATCATGCTCACAGGAGGAATTATCGTTGATTGACCACCCCCGCCGCGTGGTCTTATTGGTTGTATTTTTTAGTGACGGAAAGACTTGCCGAAGAGGGATTTTGCCAACGTCACCAGCCCCAACACAACCACGCCAGCCAACATGCCCACGAGACCATCGAGCAGCGTCGCACCGATCATCGACGACACCGCGCCCAGCAGCGGCACGCTGGCCACCGTCGCCAGCAGTTGTTCGATGAGGTGGTGCGCGCCCGGCATACCGTGCGTCAAAATGCCGCCACCGACCAGAAACATCGCGATGGTGCCGATCACCGAGAGCGATTTCATCATCACCGGTGCCGCCAGCAAAATCATCCGGCCAGCATGGCGCTGGGCGCGCGCCAACAGTCCGGGACCGCTCTTGCGGGTCAGGAGCAGGCCACCATCATCGAGCTTGACGATGCCGGCGACGATGCCGTAGACGCCGATGGTCATGATCACGGCAATTCCGGCCAGCACGGTCAATTGCGACAGGAACGGGGCGCCTGCCACCGTGCCCAGCGTGATCACGATGATTTCTGCCGACAGGATGAAGTCGGTACGAATGGCACCCTGAATCTTGCTTTTTTCCAGCGCAATCAGATCGCTATCGGGCGAGGCCAGTGCGGCGATTACCCGAGCCTTGTCGTCTGCCTCGCCAACGTCATCGTGCAGCCATTTATGCGCCAGCTTTTCGACGCCCTCGAAGCACAAGTAGGCGCCGCCCAGCATCAGCAACGGCGTCACTGACCACGGTGCAAGCGCACTGATGGCCAGCGCGCTCGGGACCAGAATCAGCTTGTTGCGCAGTGATCCTTTGGCAACCGCCCAGACCACCGGCAATTCCCGTTCGGCCCGGACGCCGGACACCTGCTCGGCATTGAGCGCCAGATCGTCGCCGAGCACGCCGGTGGTTTTCTTGGCTGCGACCTTGGTCATCAGAGCTACATCGTCGAGAATGGATGCGATATCGTCGATCAGGGCAAACAGACTGGTTCCGGCCACGACAGCCTCCTTCGAGTAGAAAAAATGAATGGAATGCAGTGTAGGCGAAGCACGCTGCACATAGCCATCTGACGACAAATCTTGCGCTGGAATTCTGTGGTGTAATTGGCTTCGGAATATTTTTTCGACCTGCCGTTACTTCCATAAAGCTCCGATGAATTTATTCAAATTGTGCGCATTACTCTGGCTCGGCGGTTGCGCGATCGCACCACCGCCAGCGAGCGTCGATGCCCGTATTGCACCGGGCTGGATAGCGCCGCTGCCGCATCAAGGCAGCCTCACTGACCTGACACGCTGGTGGCAACAACAAGGCGACCCGCTGCTGGTGCGATTGATTGATGCCGGCCAAGCAGTCAGCCCGAGCGTGGCGTCTGCTGCAGCGCGCATCGGTCAGGCGCGAGCCGTGCAGGTCAGCGCTTCGGCCGCCTTGTTGCCGGCGCTCAATGCCACCGCCAGCGGCAATCGCAACAGTGCCCAGCCAGGTATCCCACTGAGTACGACGGTACAGGGCGCGTTACAGACGTCGTGGGAATTGGATGTCTTCGGTGCGCGCCGTTTTGCGCAAGACAGTGCCCGCGCCAGACTGGCCGGTGCGCAAGCCGGCTGGCATGATGCGCGGGTGTCGGTCGCGGCCGACATCGCCAATCAGTATGTCGGACTGCGCGCTTGCCAGCGCTTACTGGACGTCACTCGCGCCGATGCGAGCTCGCGTGCTGAAACTGCACGGCTTTCCCAGCTCAGTGCGGGCGCCGGCTTCACGGCGCCGGCCACGGCCGCACTGGCCCGCGCGAGCGCCGCTGAAGCCAGCGGCCGCGTCACGCAACAGCAAGCCCAATGCGACATTGGCATCAAGACGCTAGTAGCGCTGACGGCGCTGGCCGAACCTGACTTGCGTCAGCAACTAGGGAACGCCGCACCGACCTCGCTGTTCACGCCAATTGTCATCACGAGCTTGCCGGCGGCGACGCTGAATCAACGTCCTGATGTCTTCAATGCCGAGCGCGAAGTCACTGCCGCCAGCGCCGCCGTCGGTACGGCACAAGCGCAGCGCTACCCGCGCCTGACGCTGGCCGGCTCGGTTGGTGCCGGCGCATTTCGTGCCGTCGGCGTGACCACCGAGGCGCCGACCTGGGCCATCGGACCGCTGGCTCTGTCGCTGCCGCTATTTGATGCCGGCACGCGCGTCGCCAACATCGATGCGGCCCGTGCCAGTTACGACGAAGCCGTTGCGCTGTACCGGGCGCGCGTGCGGCAAGCCGTGCGCGAAGTCGAGGAAGCACTGGTCAATCTCGATAGCACGGCCCGCCGCAACGATGATGCCGCGCGCGCCGTCGATGGCTATCGCCTGTCGTTCAATGGCACTGAAAGCCGTTACCGCAGCGGTCTGGCAAGCCTGGTCGAACTCGAAGACGCACGCCGGTTGCAACTGGCGGCCGAGCTCAATCGAGTATCGCTGCAACAACAACGCAATACCGCGTGGATTGCGTTGTATCGCGCTGCCGGCGGCGGCTGGCAGGCTTCTGGCTCCCCATTCCTTCCATCGGCGACTTCTTCGACCACGTCGACAGCCGATTCAACAGACACACCGAAAGACCCGACATGACGCTCCGTCTGCCCCTGTTTTTTCTGGCAATGCTCTGCGCCAGCAGCGTCCTCGCGGCTGACACAAAAACCACGTCGCCCAGCCCGGCGCTGAGCGTCGTCACCGCGCATGCCACCCGCACCAGCCTGCCAATGCGTCTGTCAGCCAACGGTAACATCGCGGCCTGGCAGGAAGCCAGCATCGGCAGCGAGGCGAATGGACTGCGTCTGACCGAGGTGAACGTCAATATCGGCGACACGGTACGAGCGGGTCAACTGCTCGCGCGCTTTTCCGACGCGTCATCGACAGCCGACGTGGCACAAGCCCGCGCCAGTCTGATGGAAGCCGAAGCCAGTGCAGCCGATGCCAGCGGCAATGCAGCCCGTGCCCGTACGCTGCAAGATACCGGTGCACTCAGTGCGCAGCAGATCAATCAATACCTGACGACTGAACAAACCGCCAAGGCCCGTGTCGCGGCGGCCAAGGCGATGCTGGACGTCCAGCAAGTGCGACTGGGCCACACCCGTCTGGTCGCCCCCGACAGCGGCATTATTTCAGCCCGCAGTGCGACCGTAGGCGCAGTGGTACCCGCCGGTGCTGAATTATTTCGAATGATCCGACAGGGTCGCCTTGAATGGCGTGCCGAAGTCATCTCGGCCGAACTCGGCCGCATCAGCCCCGGCATGGCTGTCAGCGTCGTCGCGGCCAACGGCAGCACGCTCACTGGCAAGGTCCGCATGATCGCCCCCACCGTCGATTTACAGACTCGTACCGCGCTGGTGTATGTCGATTTGCAGCCAGCCAGCGGCAAGACGGCACCGGCCCGGGCCGGGATGTTCGGGCGCGGTGACTTCGTGCTCGGTAACTCGAGCGCGCTGACCGTGCCACAGCAGGCCGTGGTGGTACGCGATGGCTTTAGCTACGTGTTCCGCCTCAATGCAGACGCCCATGTGAGTCAGCTCAAGGTCACACCTGGGCGGCGCCTGGCCGAGCGCATTGAATTGCTCGATGGCGTCACCCCGGAAATGGCATTGGTCGTCACCGGCGCCGGTTTCCTCAATGATGGCGACCTGGTCAGGCAAGTCCCTGCTGCCCCGGCTACCGTCCGATAGTCACCAAGGACACCGCGTGAATTTCTCCGCTTTCTCGATCAAGAATCCGATCCCTGCGATCATGCTGTTCGTGTTGCTGACACTGGCTGGTGTGCTGTCGTTCCGCGCTAGTGCAGTGCAGGATTTTCCCGATATCGAACTCCCCATTGTGACTGTCAGCGCGGCGCTCCCGGGCGCGGCACCGGCTCAGCTTGAAACCGAAGTGGCGCGCAAGATCGAGGACTCGGTCGCGACGCTGCAAGGTGTCAAGAATATTTACACCAAGGTGCTCGATGGCGCCGTCACGGTGACGGTCGAATTCGTGCTCGAAAAACCGCTTACCGAAGCCGTCAATGATGTGCGTGATGCGGTCGCGCGGGTGCGTGCCGACTTGCCCAGCGAGCTACGCGATCCGTCCGTGACGAAAGCCTCGACGGCCGGCCGGGTCGTGCTGACCTTCGTTGCCGCCGCCGCGCCGGGTTCGAC
>JBLHLW010000111.1:0-7420 GCA_047621345.1 Minisyncoccia bacterium
ACAGGGCGAATAGCGCTGCAAGTAGAAATTTCCACCTTGCTATGAATTTCAGCATAATTAATGTCCAGTAATGTTTCCATTCGGATCATTTTTAATGCTGAAGGTTCAATCTTGTTTGCTGCGGCTTAGGCGACGGTTTTATTGTCGAACCTGTCGCGCAGCTCGCGTTTGAGCACCTTGCCGATGGCACTGCGCGGTAATTCCGCGACCAGTTCCACCGCCGCCAGTCGCTGCATTTTGCCAACGCGTTCGTTGAGCCATGTCAGCAATTGTTCTGCCGATTCGGTGGCTGCGTTGCGCAGTACCACGAAGGCTACTGGCGTCTCGCCCCAGCGTTCCGACGGTACACCGGCGACGGCCACGTCGGCGATGCCGGGATGCTGGCGCAGCACGCTTTCAAGGTCGCTCGGATAGATATTGAATCCGCCCGAAATAATCATGTCCTTCTTGCGGTCCAGCAGCGTCAGAAAGCCTTCTTCGTCAAACCGTCCGAGGTCGCCAGTGCGAATGAAGCGACGGCCATCGGGTGCGGTCCATTCGGCTTCGGCTGTTTTTTGTGGCTGACCAAAATAGCCCGTCATCATCGCCGGTGAGTGGCCGACCACTTCGCCGGTCTCGCCGCGGGCAATTTCGATGCCGTCCTCGTCGATCAGGCGGATATCGTGGTCCGGTGCCGGTTGGCCAACTGTGTGCAATTTATCCGGATGCTCGTGTGCGGCCAGCATGCATGTCCCGCCGCCCTCGGTCATGCCGTAGTACTCGACCAGTCCGCCCGGCCAGCGCCGTACGATATCGGCCTTCAGTGCGGCGGCGAATGGCGCGCTGGTGCAGAACTTCATGTGAAAAGCGCTCAGGTCGGACTGGTCGAAACCGGGGTGCGCCATGATGCGTTGGTACTGCACCGGCACCAGCATCGTGTGTGTCACGTGATAGCGGACGGCCAGCGCCAGATACGTGGAGACATCGAACTTGGGCATCAGCACCACGCAGCCACCCAGCGCCAGCGATGGCAGAAAACAGACCAGCGTGGTGTTGGAGTACAGCGGCGTGGCCAGCAGCGTGATTGCCTCAGGTCCGTAGCCCGATAGCGTGGCGCGGTGCACATGGGCCCAGCGCATTGCATTGGACTGGACGATGCCTTTCGGTGTACCGGTCGTGCCGGACGAATAAATGATGTTGAACGGCCAGTCGGGTTGGGCCGAGACCGGCTCCGGTGTGCTGCCGGCAGGGGCGGCCCAGTCGGCCAGTCGGTCCAGCGCGATGCGCGGCATGGCCGCTGGCGTAATGGCCTGGTCCAGTGTGCTGGAGGCGTCGTCATCGATGAAGACCAGTTGCGCACCGGCATCTTGCAGCATCGCGGTGAGTGCTTCGGCGCCGGCACTGGGTGCCAGCGGCGCGACGGCGATACCGGCGCGCAGGCAACCAAGAAAGACCAGCGCGTACTCGATTGAATTGGCCGCACAGAGTGCAACGGCCTGACGCGGCGCGATCCCATCGCGTTGCAAGGCGACCGCAATCCGGTCCATCCAGCCATCGACGGTAGCGTAGTCCATGGCGCGCTCGGCGTCGCGCAAGGCGATGTGTCGCGGTTGGATGCTGGCGTGATGGCGAATCAGTACCGGGATGGTGTCGAAATCCTGTTCCAGCAGTTCAGTGATAGTCATGGATGAGATTTCTCGATGGAGTAAGTGACGTGAAAAAGTGACGCAATGGATCAGCCAGCAATCGGTGCTGACGGATAACTTGTTCGAACTTAACACGGCCATGGCGAGTCAATGGTGCATCCGTTTTCGCGATGCGAACGTATTCCCTGTGTACGCCCTAAAAATGATGACAAAAATAAAGCTGGCCGGAATGATCCGGACCGGCACAAGGAGACAGCATGACCCGTGCCACATTCGTTGCCAGTACCGCTGGGCCGCCCGTCGTTGCGCCGCTGTTCCGATTGGATCCCGACGAGTTCCCGATCGTTTTGCATGTGCTACAGGACTTGCTGGGGGTACAGACACCGGAAAATTTTCGGGCCTGGGCTGACGGACCGCTCCAAGCGTTGCTACCGCACGGGATGATGATTGCCGGGATGGCGGCGATCGAGGCGCCTGCAGTGCAAATCCGCAAGGTTATCGTCGAAAACTGGCCGCTGTCGTATTTTGAATTGCTCAGACAGCCCGATGGCAGCTTCCAGAGCCCGATCATGGCGCGCTGGCACGAGCGCAACACGCCGCAGCTTTACGACCCAGCGGTCAACGACGATGTCGCCCGGGGTTTGTGGAGTGACGTCTTCTTTGATTATCACCTCGGCAATATCGCGGCGCATGGTCTGCGTGACCTCAGCGGCACTTACACCACCTATTTCAATTTTTCTCAAATCCCGGAAAAGCTCTCGGCGCGGCATGGCTACTTGCTCGACCTGCTGACACCGCACATGCATGTGGCGTTGACGAGGGCGCTGATGATGGTTGACGTGTTTAGTGGTGGTGCCCCGTTAGTGCATCTGACAGGGCGCGAACAGGTGATTTTGTACTGGATGCGCGAAGGCAAGACCAACTGGGAAATCGCCCATATCTGCCAGCGCAGCGAGCATACGATCAAAAATCAGATCGAAGCGCTATTTCGCAAGCTGCAAGTCAGCAACCGTACCCAGGCCACCACCAAGGTATCGGCAATGGGGATTCGGCTGGAGCGGCCGGACGCCGGGACATAATCCCTGACGAAATGAGTAGGACGGCCTATTTTTATCGGTGAGGTTGGTTGTTAGGATGATAAAAAATCACAACACCGGAGACCATCATGCAACCGAAACTGAACACCCTCGCCGTCAGCGTTTTACTGGCGTTTGCCCCATTGTCGGTATCTCAGGCAGGTTTGCTGGACAGTGCAGTGCCCGCCAGCTGTACTACGACCGCCGCTTCCTGCATTGGCAGTTTCAGCGCGCCATTTGACGAACCGACCATCAACAAAACCGTGACTGCCGAAAAATGCATCCCCAATAGCGCCGGGGTGAAGAACTGCAAGCCGGCTGCAGGAACGCTGATCTCGCTTTACGACGGTCGCTTCCTGTACTTCGATGCACTCGAAGGCTCCGAAAATGTCCATTTTTCGGCCTTCGCTGAATTCGGTGCCGCTACGGTCAATGACCAGACTCGCGTGCTGTCGCTCGGTGCCGGCGACAAGCCTAGCTGGATCAGTCCGTCACCGGTCGATGGCGGTGCCAATCCGAACGGCCACACCCCCACGCCGCTGATTCCGGGTGGCGTGCTGGTCGGTCAGACCGGTGCCAACGGTGCCCTGTTCTGCGCCGACATTACCGCGCTGGCCGACGGTCGTATCCTGGCTATTGGCGGTACCGACTACTACAATGAGCCCGGCATCGATGGCTTGCCCGTGGGCGTGCTCGAACTCGAAGGGCTGAAGAATGCACGTATCTTCGACCCGAGCAACAATACCTGGACGCAAACTGCCAGCATGAATTTCGGCCGCTGGTATCCGACTTCGGTCACGCTGGCCAATAGCGATATCTTCGTCGCCAGTGGTGTGACCAAGGTAGTTAAGCCGATCTATCCGGAGTCCCCGTACCAGTCCGGTCGCAACGTCGTGCAGACCGAAACGTTCGACGTCAACAAGGCCACCTGGACCGACAACGGCGGGCTGGCCCAGCGCTCGCTTCCGCTGTATCCGCGCCTGCATTTGCTGCCGAACGGCCAGGTGTACTACAACGCCGGTGGTCAGGTTTTCAATCCCTTCGGATAGTCTTATGACCAGCCTTTGTGGAATATCGTCGGTGCCTACAGCCCTACTTCCAAAAGCTGGACCGATATGGGCTACGCTGGTTTTCCGTTGCGACTCAATGAGCAGGGTGCCAGCCAGCTGTCAGCCGGCCTGAATCCGACTAACCCATCGGCAGCGCAGGTACTGTTAAAAACACTGGTTGGCCAGACCTACACATCGCCAGAGCAACTGGTCACGGCGTTGGGCCGTACCCTGGGTTTTGCAGTCGATCGCCGGACTGTGGAAAAAACCATCGGCTCCGGCCTGCGCGGCACCACCCACTCGATCATGTTACCCCTGAAACTGGACCAGAACGGCAACTACAGTCGTGCCGAATTCCTGACCTCCGGCGGCACGTTGACGGCCTTTGCCGGCACCAGTCCTGGTACCTACCTCGCGACCGATAGCAGCCGGATCGACTCGGTTGATCTGAGCGGTGGCGGCATGGTGTATTCCTCGCGCCTGACCGGCAAGCTGAACCAGCGCCGCTGGTTCTCGACCGGCGTGATGCTGCCGGATCAATCGGTGATGGTGTTCAATGGCGCCGACCGCGACGGCGTGATATTGCCAGGCCTTGATGTCGCAACCCGTCGCGCGGAGCGCTTCGATCCGGTCACCGAAGCCTGGAAGCCGATGGCGACCGCCAACCGCATGCGCACCTATCACAACACCGCCACGCTGATGACCGATGGCCGGGTGCTGATCGGCGGTCATGCTCCAATTACGACGGCATATCTGTCGGCGATCAATCTGCAGGGTCTCGGCTTTTCACCCAACGATGGCCGTGATCCAAGTTTTGAAATCTACAGCCCGCCGTATGTCAGTCGCAAAGATCGGCCGGTAATCGACAGCGTTACGGCGCAACCAGTCAAGGTCGATCGCGGTAGTGTATTTACGATCAAAACCGGTGATGCCGCAGTGATCGACAAGGTGCAGTTGATCCGCTTCACGGACATGACGCACTTGATTGATGCCGATCAGCGCTCAGTCGAAATTCCTATTGTGTCCCGTGCAGGAGGCAAGGTCCAAATCAAGATGCCAGTCAACGCGGCGGTTCTACCAGCGGGCAATTACATGCTGTTCATCAGCAAGACTGCTGCTGACGGCACCGTGGTACCGTCGAAATCGACCCCCGTGCACATCAACGCCGTGGCGCGCTGATGCGTCGGCCAGTGGCGGTAGTGCACGGTTGCTGGTTGTCGCTGGCATTGCTGATGGCCGCGCCGCTGGCGTGGTCGCACGGTGCGGGTAATGACGATGTGATCGTGACGATGGATGCGGTGCCGGCGGCGCTGGGCAAGATGCGGGTGGAGTTGCGCAAGACGCTGGCACCGCAACTGGTGCTGGAAAATACCAGCGGTAGTCCGGTTGAAGTGATTGGCAGCGACGGGATCGCTTTCTTGCGCTTGGGTCCGGCCGGTGCCGAGGCCAACATCAACGCGCCGGACTGGTACCGGTTCTATTCGACTAGCGGCACGCCGTTGCCGGAGCGGCTGACGCAACTCAAAAAAGGACAGCGTTTGCCGGAAAACTGGCAGACCGTCAGTCGCAGTCCGGCCTGGGGTTGGTTCGATGCCCGACTCGATACGGAATCGCTGAAAGTGCCGCACAAGGCGCGCGATAGCGCACTGCCGGTGGCGTTCAAGAGCTGGAAAATACCGCTGCGTCTGGCGGGCAGGACGCAATTCCTAAGCGGCCATTTTCAGACCATGCCAGCCATCAGCGGACGTGCCGAAGCACGCCTGACCAGCGCCTCTGAACTCGCACCCGGGGTCATGCTTCAGGTGTTGCAGGGGCCGGTGCCGGCCTTCATGCTCGCCAACGATAGCAGCGAACCGGTGGTCATTCTTGATGGCGATGGTGCACCACTGCTGGAAATCGGGCCGGCTGGCGTGCGCGTCAATACCCGCAGCAGTGGCTGGATTGGCAGCGGGCTGGCCGAATCCGGCTTTGCACCGATGCCGGTTGCCGCTGGTGACGGGCCGCTCTGGCTGGTCCGCTCGACCACGCCGCGCTTCACATGGCTAGAACCGCGTGCGGCAATGACCCTGACAGCCGGCAAGCGGCAGCAGACCACCTGGACCATTCCGTATGTGTTGCAGGCCAGCGGCGGTGACGTCAGCGGCAAGGTGCAGGGATCAACGCAGTGGATCAACAACAAGCCGGTGCCGCCGTCTGGCGCTCCGTCCTAGCGCCCTGCGGGTGGCGCCGGATCGAATTGTTCGAGTTCGTCGCTCGGGTCATCTTTGTCGAGCGATTGCCAGCGTTCCGAATCCGGCTCCATTTGCTGGCGGGTTTCGAATTCGGCCAGCACTTCGTCGTCACCGTCGATTTCAAGTTCGTCGGGTGGCGGGGTTTTGGATTTGGGCATGGTGGTGTCTCCTGAGGGGCTGATGCCGACAGGGTTACCCCGCTGGTCATCAGTTCTTGCTGATAGGTACCGGTATTGAATGGTCGCCTGCCTGCCCCGGCAATGGCATGGTGGCGGATTCTTGTGCCGGAGTAAGCATACGCGGAATGACTTGCGACGGTCCGTTTGCGTTTCCGCTATCGGCTGCCATCGGCTGCCCGGGAACGTGGGGCTGCGGGGCCATGGCGGCTGGCTGCGGCGGAATCTCAGAGACTGGCAGTGCTACCGATGCGGAAGATTTTTTTTCGAGCAGCTCAGGTACGACGTTTTTGCTGCATCCGGCGAGCGATGCCGCGAACAGGGCGACTAGCAGCGCCGGGCGTACCAGGGTAGTGATGTTCATGTGTGCGCTTTCGGTTGGATTGTTTGTCCGGTAGGGTAGCGGGTTCGTTTTTCGTCGTGCATAGGACAGCGTCTGAAACGGCTGTAGGAGAGCGCGAAGCGTGCGGGGTTGCGTCTACTACTGATCGAATTGGCTATTGCGCTGCGATCAACGGCCGGTATAGTGACTTCGCGCACGTTCTTGGCCCGCCATTTGTCGGGCATCAGGGCGCTGCCGTCGACCGCCCAGGAGTCCGCCATGAACGCCAATCCCGCAGCAGGCAAACGCCACCTTCTCAAACCGGTACTGGGAACGCTGCAGCTATGGGGCATCGCGGTTGGCCTCGTGATCTCCGGCGAGTACTTCGGCTGGAGCTACGGTTGGGCCAGCGCTGGCACGCTCGGCTTTACGATCACCTCGATCTTCATTGCGGCGATGTATGCCACCTTCATCTTCAGCTTCACCGAACTGACCACCTCGATCCCGCATGCCGGCGGTCCGTTTGCCTACAGCAAGCGGGCGTTCGGACCGACCGGAGGTTACCTCGCCGGTGCCGCGACGCGACAGATCTTTGCGCTCGCGCGGGAAGCCTACCTGCCGTCGTATTTTGCCGGCGTGCATCCGCGCTTCAAGACCCCGCATCGCGCCATTCTGGCCGGTGGCATGATCGGTATCGCAGCCATTTTCAGTGATGAGCTAATCAAGATCGGTGGCCAGACGCTGACTGCCAACATCGTCACGATGGCGGTGTTCGGTGCGATCCTGATGTATATCCTGAGCATGCTCAGCCTGTTCCGTTTGCGCCATCTCGAACCGGATATGGTTCGGCCATTCCGCGCGCCGTTCTATCCGTATTTCCCGGCCTTTGCGCTGTTCGGTGCGGTCGTCTGCCTGGGCACGATGATCTTTTATAACCCGCT
>JBLHLW010000112.1:0-6854 GCA_047621345.1 Minisyncoccia bacterium
CTCTGCGTCAGACTTCCGGCCCGGTGCTCGAACGCGCCGGCGACCTTGCTGCGCTGCTGACCAATCTCGAAGCCAATGACGTGCTGTTTATCGACGAGATCCATCGCCTGTCGCCGGTGGTCGAGGAAATTCTGTACCCGGCGCTGGAGGACTACCAGATCGACATCATGATCGGCGAAGGGCCAGCCGCGCGTTCGGTGCGGCTGGACTTGCAGCCGTTCACGCTGGTCGGCGCCACCACGCGCGCTGGCATGCTGACCAACCCGCTGCGTGACCGTTTTGGCATCGTCGCGCGGCTGGAGTTTTATACCGCGACCGAACTGGCCCGCATCGTCACCCGCAGCGCCTCGCTGCTCAATGCGCCGATCGATCCCGAAGGCGCGTTCGAGATTGCCAAGCGCAGTCGTGGCACGCCGCGAATTGCCAATCGCCTGTTGCGGCGGGTGCGCGATTACGCTGAAGTGAAATCCAATGGCGACATCACCAAGCCAACGGCAGATGCCGCGCTAGTGATGCTCGATGTCGATCCGGTCGGATTTGATTTGATGGACCGCAAGCTGCTTGAAGCGGTGTTGTTCAAGTTCAGCGGTGGTCCGGTCGGGCTCGATAACCTCGCGGCCGCGATCGGGGAAGAACGCGAAACTATCGAAGATGTATTGGAACCCTACCTGATTCAGCAAGGCTATTTGCAGCGTACGCCGCGCGGCCGGATTGCGACGCCGTTGGCCTACACCCATTTCGGTGTGGCTGCGCCGCGCACTGGACCGAACGGCGAACTGTGGGGACAGTAAGCCGTTAGGGTCAGATTCAGGCCGGAGCGATGAACGCGGCGATCGCCGCCATAAACTGTTCCGGCTGCTGCAATTGCGGCACATGCGCGCAGCCGGGCAAGATGCTCAACGTGGCCTGCGGTAATCCCGCTGCCAGTTCAACCGACATCGGTGGTGGTGTGGCCTCATCGTGTTCGCCGACCAGTACCAGCACTGGCACGGTGACCGAGGCCAGATCGGCGCGCAGATCGAGCGTCGATAAAGCGGCACAAGCAGCGTGAAAAGTCTGCGGATCGACTTCCAGAAAGCGCTCGCGCCGTCGTGCAAGCAGCGCCGGATTAGCCGCCTGAAAATCCAGCGAAAACAAGCGCCGCATCGCCACATCGGCAATGCTTGCCAGACCATGGGCTGCTGCGCCTGCCGACATGCCCTTGAAAGCAGCTCGGCCCGCCTCCGAAAACGCTGCACCGCAATCTGCCAGCACCAGTTTTCCGGCAAGGTCCGGATGGCGGATCGCCGTCAGTAACGCCACGAACCCGCCGTAGCCATTGCCTAAAAAAATGGGGGCTTGCGTGTAGTTGAACTCACGGATCGCCGCCGCCAATCGGTCGGCCACGGCATCGAGCCCACCATCGACGCGGTCAGAATTGCCGAAGCCGGGCAGGTCGAGGATGACGACCCGGTTGGTGGCCGCCAGCAGGCGGGCTAGCGGATCAAAACTGGAGCCGTCTGCCAGTAGCGAATGGAACAGAATAATGGGTGCGCCGGCGCCGCCGATACGGGCGCCTACCTTGTGTTCGCCAACTTTGATCAGAACCGCAATCTGGCCGAATTCCGTCGTAGGTGTTGTGTTCATAATGGCCTTTCCTGTCGGGTGGGAGGGGTACGGTTTAGTTCAGGCGCGGTTGGGCCGCCGTGTCCTTGTACCAGTCGAACGGTGCGTCATCGAGTCGCACCATCACGCTCTTGGTTTCGAAATGCTGGTCGAAGGATTCGGTACCGCACTCGCGACCGATACCGGAATCCTTGACGCCGCCCCATGGCGAAGCGGGGTCGAGCCGGTGATGGTCATTGATCCAGACGATGCCGCATTTCAGACGCGCCGCGACCCGATGGGCACGCGTGATGTCGTTGGTGCGGATGGCGCCAGCCAGTCCGAAAGGGGAGTTGTTGGCCAGCGCAATACCTTCGGCTTCGGTACTGAATTTGGTGACCGAGACGAATGGCCCAAATACCTCTTCCTGAAAGATGCGCATGTCGGCAGTGACATCGGCAAACACGGTCGGCTCGACAAAAAAGCCGTTCGCCAATGCAGGATCAGCCGGGATGCGACCGCCGGCTACCAATCGTGCGCCGTCTTCTTCGAGACCGATGCGGATGTAGTTCAGCACCCGCTGCTGCTGGCGCGCCGAGACCACGGGTCCGAGCTGGACCTTCGGATCGATCGGATTGCCGATACGAATCGACTTCGCCTTGGCGGCGAGCTTTTCGACGAATTCGTCATAGACTTTTTCCTGCACGATCTGGCGGCTGCCGCAAATGCAGGTCTGGCCAGCACCGATGAAGGCACCAAATGCGGCGTAATTGACGGCCTGATCGACATCGAAATCATCAAACACGAGTACCGGCGTCTTGCCGCCCAGTTCCAGCGTCTGGTGCGCGAAGTTCGCGCCGGCCAGTGCGCCGGTAATGCGACCCGCTTCGGTGCCGCCGGTCAGTACCCATTTGGCCAGGCCACGATGTTCCGACAGTGCCTTGCCGCTGGTCGGACCGAGACCGGTAATGACATTGAACACGCCCGGCGGCAGACCGGCTTCGACGAACAGCGCAGCCAGGCGCAGCGTTGTCAGCGGCGTGTATTCGGAGGGTTTGACGACGGTGGTGCAACCCGACGCCAGTGTCGGTGCCAGGCTTTTCATCATGATCATCAGCGGATGGTTGAACGGGGTCGAGTTGCCGACCACGCCGATGGGTGTGCGCAGCGTGTAATTGAGGTAATTGCCATCGACCGGGATGACCGAATCGCGCCGCGCAATGGCCAGCCCGGCGTTATAGCGCAGGAAGTCCGGCAGGCGCGATACCTGAGCGCGGGTTTCGTTGAGCGAGCGGCCGTTGTTCAGCGTTTCGAGGTGATAAATTTCTTCGAGGTTGGCTTCGAACACATCGGCCAGCTTGTTGACCAGTTTGGCGCGGGTGCGGTTAGACATCGCACTCCATTCGGGGCTTTCGAAGGCGGTCGCAGCGCTTTGCACCGCACGGTCGACATCGGCATCGCTGGCATGGCTAATCTGGGCCAGTAACACGCCCGTGGCAGGGTTGATTACGTCGAGCAAATCGGGACGGGTAGCGGCGACTTCGCGCCCGTCGATGAACAGACCGTGGACAGGTACGCCGTTACTGGTATTCGGAACGCTGGACATCTGACTTCCCCTTGATTAAAAACGCGATGGACTAACTGACGACGGCAAACCGCGAAATGGCGTCATTGACGCGTTTCGCGGCGGCGGAAACATGGTGTTCGGCGACGCGTTCGGCGCGCTTGGTCTTGCGCTGCTGGAGTGCATCAATGAGTTGGCAATGCTCGTCGACCAGCGACTCTGGATTGCCTTTTTTGATATTGCTGACGCTGACCCGTACCGCACGTTCCATTTGGTCGATCAGGTCGATCAGATGGTTTTGCATCCGCAGGTTGCCGCCTAGTGCCGCCAACGTGTTATGGAAGCTGCGGTTGTAGCCGACGAAGCCATCGCTCCATTGGGCCGGATCGAACTGGCGAAATGGTTCTAGCGTTTGCAATTGCGCATCGCTGGCATTGCGCACGATGCGCTCCATGCAGGCACGCTCAAGGGCGACGCGCAGCTGGAACATGTCCTGCACGTCAGTCACCGAAATCGGCGCGACCCGGTAACCCTGACGCGGCGTCGAAATGACCAGCCCTTCGCGCTCAAGTCGCATCAATGCATCACGGACCGGTGACTTGCTCACCTGGAAGCGTGCTGCCAGTTCGGCTTCGCGAATTTCAGCGCCCGGTGGTAGTGCGCAACTGAGAATGTCAGCCCGCAATTGCACATAGGCCGACTCGCGCAAGAGCGGCGTGCCCGTGTTCTGGAGAGGACTGGATGGCGTATTCATGGTCGGCATTTGAAATATCAGAAAATGAGTTTTTTAGATTATGTGATACATCACGAAAAAGCGCAAACAGGATCAATTGCGCGCTGCACCATCGATAAATCGGCATCTGGTCGCAAAAAACTGCTTGTTTAAAATAATAAACAACCGAAGTTTTTTATTTTGTAATATATTAAAGAGAGGCTAAAGAAGCGTAAAAAAAGAAGCCAAGTCAAATATTTTTTGATGGAAACCAATCAAGGAGACATGTCATGCTGAACAAAATCCTGACCCTCGCTGCAGTGACGACCGCAGTCACTGCGACCATCGCTGCTCTTTTTTCCGGCCCGGCTCAGGCGGCGGCAGGTGACCCGATCCGAGTCGGTTTCCTGACCGTCAAATCCGGTGCGCTGGCAGCTGGTGGCAAGCAGATGGAAGACGGCTTGCAACTCTTTCTGAAAGAGCGCAACAACATGATTGCCGGCCGCAAGGTCGAGTTGTTCGTCGCTGACAGTGCTGGCCAGCCGGCCATCACCAAGACCAAGATGCAGGAGCTGGTCGAGAAAAATAACGTGCAAGTGATCATCGGTCCACTGGCCGCGTTCGAGGCGTTGGCGGTCGATGACTACATCCGCAAGGCGCAGATCCCGGTGATCTCGCCGTCAGCCGCCGCCGAAGACCTGACGCAGCGCAAGCCCAATCCGTGGTTCGTACGTGCGGTCGGCACCTCGGCCCAGCCGACCCAGCCCTTCGGCGAATACGCAGCACGCGAACTCAAGTACAAGCGCATCGCGATCATCGGCGACGACTTCTCATTCGGACATGAAAGTGTGGCCGGATTCCAGCGCACCTTCGAAGAGAACGGTGGCAAGGTGGTGCAGAAGCTTTGGTCGCCATTGAACGTGGCCGATTACGGCACCTATATCGGCCAGATCAATCCGAAGGTCGATGCGGTATTTATCAGCTTTGCTGGCGGAAACGGTCTGAAATTCATCAAGCAGTACAACGAATACGGACTCAAGGGCAAGATTCCGTTGCTGGCTTCGATGACGGCGGTGGACGAAGGCATCCTCAAGTCGATGGGTGATGAAGCACTCGGTGTGATCTCCGCAGGCTGGTACACCGCCACCATCGACAACCCTGCCAACAAACATTTCGTGCAAGGCATGAACCGCGAATACAAACAGGATCCTGGTTACTACGCGCTCGGCGCTTACAGTGCTGCGCTCATCCTTGAGCAGGCGCTGAAAACCGTCAAAGGCAACATTGAAGACAAGCCGGCCTTCATGGCAGCATTGCGTAATGTCGAAGTGCCGGGCGATCCGCGTGGCCTGCTCAAGCTCGATGCGCTGGGTAATCCGATCATGAATGTCTACATTCGCAAGGTCGAGCGCAAGGGCGACAAACTGGTCAACAGCATCATCAAGACCTATCCCGATGTGTCGCAATTCTGGACCTACAACCGCAAGGACTTTCTGGCCGCGCCGGTGTATTCCCGCGACAACCCTGTCGCTGTCAACCTGGAAAAATAACCGTGTCATTCTGGTTAATCCAAAGCCTTAACAGCCTTGCGCTGGGCGGTGTGCTGTTCACGTTGGCGGCGGGTTTTTCGCTGATCTTCGGGCTCATGCGTATCGCTAACTTGTCGCATGGCGCTTACTTCATGCTCGGGGCCTATGTCGGCCTGAGCGTGATCAACCGCGGGCACAGTTTTTTGGTGGCGTTGCTGGCGGCGGGGTTAGCTGTCGGTGTGTTGGGCGCGGTAGTCGAGCGGCTGGTACTGCGTCGGCTTGCTGGCAACAGCCTCGGTCAGGTACTGGCCACGCTAGGGATTGCCTTCATCATTGCCGATTTCAGTTTGTGGGTATGGGGCGGCGATCCGCAACCGGTTGATGCGCCAGATTTTCTGGCCGGTTCGACGCGACTATTCGGACAGGTGTTTCCGCTTTACCGGGTGGGTGTGGTCGGCTTTGCGATTTTGCTGGCGATCAGTCTGTGGCTGCTGCTCGACAAGACCCGGCTCGGCATGATGATTCGCGCCAGTGTCGATGACATGCAGATGGCACGCGGCATCGGTATTCCGGCTTCGCGCCTGTTCACCATTGTGTTCTGCCTCGGTACGGCGCTGGCCGGCATCGGCGGCGTGATTGCTGCGCCCATCCTGTCGGTGTATCCGGGCATGGATAGCGACATGCTGCCGCTGGCGCTGGTCGTGGTGATCCTTGGTGGTCTCGGCAGTCTGGCTGGTGCGTTCATCGGTAGCTTTGTGATTGGCTTCATTTACAGTTTTGGTCAGGTGTTGTTCCCTGACCTGGCGTACATCATCCTGTTCCTGCCGATGGTGGTGATCCTGGCGGTGCGTCCGCGTGGCTTGTTCGGGAGGATTACGGCATGAAACGGGCGTTACTTTTTGTTTTTGTCTCGCTTTTGGCGATCATGCCGTGGCTGACCGGCAGCGACTATTACACCAACCTGGCCAGCCAGGTCTTGATCGCTGCTCTGTTTGCGTTAAGCCTGAACCTGCTGGTGGGCTATGCCGGACTGACCTCGCTTGGTCATGCCGGTTTTCTCGGACTGGCGGCATATTCGAGTGCCTGGCTGATGCTCAATTTGCAGTGGGACCATGCGTCTGCTGCAGCTGCGGCACTGGCCGGATCGACCGTGGTGGCGGCGCTGTTCGGACTCATCGCGTTGCGCGCCAGCGGCATTAGCTTCCTGATGATTACACTGGCATTGGGCCAGATCCTGTGGGGTATCGCCTATCGTTGGGCCGGTGTTACCGGTGGAGATAATGGCTTGTCCGGCATCACCCGGCCGCACCCGTTCGGGCTCGATCTGGGGCCAGCCAACCATTTTTATTACTTCACGTTGCTGGTGTTCCTGCTGGTGTGGGCGCTCATTGCGTTGTGGGTACGCTCACCGTTTGGTGCCAGCATCCGCGGTACGCGCGACCAGCCACGGCGCATGAGTGCGCTC
>JBLHLW010000113.1:0-6786 GCA_047621345.1 Minisyncoccia bacterium
AGACGATCTGGCTTGGATTGAAAGATGTTCATGTTGCCGTTCGAACGATGCGTGCTTTACGACGGCTTGGCGATCAGACGACTTGTGTATAACGAGGTGGATTAAAAGTGGTTTGAGGGATATTCTTACATTTTTCATTGCATTCGTTATGGGTACAGGAGCTGGTGGCATTGTTTGTTGGTACTACAACTTCCCATTGGGTTTTTCTATTTTAGGTGGGATCGTTGTGTTGGGCCTGGCCCTGGCACTGGTTTCAGATTCGATGTTTTCTTGATGTTATAGAAAGTTTAAATATTGATTAGGAAATCAGGCATTGCAGGGCGTCGGTGGACTTCTCATTCCGGCGCCTTGCAAGCTGAAGGGATGTCATTTTTTTGGCAGGCAAGTACGCCAGAAAAAATCCCGAGGTAGACGCCCGATTCTCTCGTCAACGTGATACCGCAGATTGCCGTATCGAGCTTTAAATCATTAAGATCTGTAGTTAATGCTTAGGTCGTAGGGTGCAATAACCGAAGGGCATTGCACCAAATGCTCTGACTGCGGTTGCTAATTCTGCGTGCGCTCCGTCATGACCAAGCCGGGTGCGGCCCGGCAGCCGGACCGGTAGGCGGTCCCTTCTTTTTGCTTCGCCAAAAAGAAGACACCAAGAAAAAGGCGACCGCGAAGCGGCTGCCCTTCGGGTTCCCAAAAGCCGGAGCCAGTCAGGGGGAGTGCGGCAAACTCGCTTCCCTTGCAGGGCGCAGATTCGCTTGCAAGCGAATCCCGTTACGCAGGCGGATCGCATGCGATCCGAAACCCCTGCTTCACCTCAAACAGTGTGGCCTTCTTATCCCCTGCCTGACTCCGACTTTTGGCAGCTGCTTCAATGCGGAACACCTCAAAACCAACTGCAACGTCAAAAGCAACTGCAACTGCAACTGCAACTACAACTACAACTTCAACTTCAAAACCACAATACAAGGTTGCAATAACCGAAAAGGGCATTGCACCATTTTCCCAAGCGAAGAACCGTCAATCCTTTCGCGCCCCTCCCCATGTCGCCAGTCATGTCCCCTCAAGCAATCCGCTCCTCACTCACCGGATCAAACAACACCGCCTTCGACAAATCAAACGCCAGCGTAATCACTCCGCGTGGCACCGCACCGGCGCGCGGATGGGTGCGACAGGTGGCGCGGGTTTTGTTGAACCAGACAAACACCATCGTATCCGGTCCGGTCGGCTCGACCATTTCGACCGTGCAGCTGACTTCGGTCGGGCAGTACGCTTCGCTGGCGATGTTGTTGCGGGCGCTTTCTGCGTCGGTGACGTGCTCCGGGCGGATGCCGAGGATGACTTCCTGGCCGATGCGGTCCATCAGCGCGCTCGATTGCAGCAAGCTGTCTGGCAATGGCAGCGCGGTGATGTTGCCGCCATGCTCGAGCTCGAAGACCGCACCGGCACCTTGCGCCGCCAGTTTGCCGCGCAAGAAGTTCATAGATGGCGAGCCGATGAAGCCAGCCACAAACAGGTTTTGCGGCTGGTCGTAAATCTCTTGCGGACTGCCGTACTGCTGCACCACGCCATCCTTCATCACGGCGATGCGGTCGCCCAGCGTCATCGCTTCGATCTGGTCATGCGTGACATAGACGATGGTAGTGCCCAGGCGCTGGTGCATCAGCTTGATTTCGGCGCGCATCTCGACGCGCAATTTGGCATCGAGGTTCGACAGCGGTTCGTCGAACAGGAACAGCGCCGGATCGCGCGCGATGGCCCGGCCCATCGCCACGCGCTGGCGTTGTCCGCCTGATAGCAAGGCCGGTTTGCGATCCAGTAAATGCGTCATTTGCAGGGTTTCGGCGACGCGCTCGACGATCTTTTTCTGTTCGTCTTTCGGCACCTTGCGGATGCCCAGGCCGAACGAAATATTCTCGCGCACGGTCATGGTCGGATACAGCGCATACGACTGGAACACCATCGCGATATCGCGCGACTTCGGCGGCACATCGTTGACCACTTTGTCGGCGATCAGGATCTCGCCTTCGGAGACGGTTTCGAGTCCGGCGATCATGTTGAGCAGCGTTGACTTGCCACAGCCGGAGCCGCCCACCAAAATGACGAACTGGCCATCCTCGATACCAAGATTGATGCCCTTCAACACTTCAGCACCGTTCGGATACACCTTGCGCACATTGCGGATTGATAAGCTGGCCATCTTGTTCCTTAACCTTTGACTGCACCGGCCGTCAGGCCGCGCACGAAATATTTGCCGGCGATCAAATAGATCACCAGAGTTGGCAGTGCCGCAATGATTGCCGCGGCCATGTTGACGTTGTATTCCTTGATGCCGGTCGAGGTATTGACCAGATTATTCAGTGCCACCGTAATCGGTTGCGCATCCGAGCCGCCGAATACCACACCGAACAGGAAGTCATTCCAGATCTGCGTGAATTGCCAGATAAAACACACCATGAAGATCGGCAGTGACAGCGGAAAAATGATGCGGCGATAGATCATGAAAAATCCGGCACCATCGATGCGCGCAGCCTTGATCAGTTCATCGGGAACCGACACGTAATAATTGCGGAAGAACAGCGTCGTGAAGGCGATGCCATAAATGATATGAACGAGTATCAGGCCCAGCGTCGTGTTCGATAAACCGAACAGGCCTAGCATGCGTGCCATCGGCAGGATCACGACCTGAAACGGAATGAAGCAACCGACCATCAGCGCCGTGAACACGATCTCCGAATAACGGAAGCGCCAGTGCGCCAGCACATATCCATTGAGCGAACCGATCAGTGTCGACAGCAGCACTGCCGGTACGACCATCAGGACCGAGTTCCAGAAAAACGGTTGCAGTCCTTCGCAGCGCACGCCGGTACACGCTCCGCTCCACGCTTTGGCCCAGGCGGCGCCGGAGGGTGACATCGGCAGGTCGAGCAAATTACCGCTACGGATTTCAGCGAGCGTCTTGACCGAGGTGGTCAACATCACGTACAGCGGGATCAGGTAATACAGCGCTACCAAGCCGAGCAATACGTAGATCAGGATGCGGCCGATGCCGGGAAAGCCTTTTTGTTCAGCGTGCATGACGCGCTCCTTTGGTTTCCATGTACATCAACGGCACCAGCACGGCGAGCACGGTGGCCAGCATCATCATCGCCGACGCCGCACCGAGGCCCAACTGCCCGCGTGAAAACGAGAACTGGTACATGAAGATCGCCGGCACATCCGACGAGTTGCCGGGGCCGCCGGCGGTCAGCGCCATGATCAGGTCGAAGCTCTTGATCGCAATATGCGCCAGTACCAGCAGCACGCTGAAAAAGACCGGGCGCAAGGCCGGAATCACGATGCGCATGTAAATGGTTGGCAAGCTCGCGCCATCGACCATCGCTGCCTTGATGATGCTGTCGTCGACGCCACGCAGGCCAGCCAGGAACAGTGCCATCACGAACCCCGACGATTGCCAGACACCCGCAATGACGACGGTGTAAATCGACATCTCGGAGTTGACCAGCCAGTCGAACGTGAAGTTGGTAAAGCCCCAATCGCGCACCATTTTTTCCAGACCGAGGCCGGGATTCAGAATCCACTTCCAGGCGGTGCCGGTGACGATGAACGAGAGTGCCATTGGATACATGTAGATGGCGCGCAAGGCACCTTCGGCGCGGATTTTCTGGTCCAGCAAGACGGCCATGCCGAGACCGATTGCCAGGCAGAACAAGATGAACAGACCGCCGAAAATACCGAGATTGGCAGCCGATACCCACCAGCGATCAATCTGGAACAAGGTCGTGTACTGGCCAAAACCGGCGTAGTCGAAATTGGGCATCAGGCGCGATTCGGTCAGCGACAAATAGCCAGTGAGAAAAATAAAACCGTAGACAAAAACCAGCGATGCCAGCACGGTCGGGCCCAGAACCAATCGCGGTAACCAGGCATCGGCAATGGCTGCGAGGCGGCTGCTGACCAGGGGGCGGGGAGACGTTTGCCGGGGCGTGGCGTGGGTACTCATGGGGTGCTCCTGCAGTACTGTGACGGGGTAGGAATGGGGAGGTGCGCTTGCATGCGCGGGCACGAGATCATCGTGCCCGCAACAGGAATTACTGGGTTTTTGCAGCCTTGGCCAACGCGGTCACGGCATCTTTCGAGCTCATCGTCGAATTCATGAACTTGGCAATCACGTCGGTGATTGCGCCCTGCTTGGCTGAATTGACCGCCATGCCATGCGCCACGCTCGGCACCAGTCCACCGGCCTTGTTGGCGATGTCCAGATCATCCATCGATTTGAGGGCGCAGGCATCGAACTTGGTGCGCGAGACACCGGCGCGAGCCGGAATCGATCCCTTGTTCAGATTGAAAACTTCCTGAAACTCGGGGCTCATGATGGTGCTGGCCAGAACGAGTTGGGCCTTCTGGGTTGCCGGGTCCTTGACCTTGAACATCGCTAGTGAATCGATATTGAAGGTGAAGGCTTTCTCGGTGCCTGGTGCAGCAACGCACAGGTAGTCCTTGCCAGCGACCTTGCCGGCAGCGGTGAATTCGCCCTTGGCCCAGTCACCCATGAACTGCATGCCGGCCTTGCCGTTGATGATCATTGCCGTGGCCAGATTCCAATCGCGGCCCGGTGCGTCCTTGTCGATATAGGTCTTGATCTTGCCGAGCGTATCGAAGGTCTTGATCATCGTTGGGCCGGTCAGTGTCGCCTGATCCATATTCACGAGCGCCTTCTTGTAGAAGTCGGCACCACCGACGCCGAGCGCAACCGATTCGAACACGGTGGCATCCTGCCACGGCTGACCACCGTGGGCGACGGCGATCATGCCGGCAGCCTTGATCTTGTCGGCAGCGACGAAGAATTCATCAAAGTTGGTCGGTGTCGTGGCACCGGCTTTTTTTAGGACTTCCGGATTGAGCCAGAGCCAGTTGACGCGATGCACATTGATCGGTGCGGCAACATAGTGGCCTTTGTACTTCATTACATCGGAGACGACTTTTGGCAGCAAGGCATCCCATTTGCCGTCGATGGCCGCGGCGTCGATATTGGCCAGCACGTTTTCCTGACCCCATTCCTGAATGGAGGGTCCCTTGATCTGGGCCGCGGTCGGCGCGCTGCCGGCAATGACACGGGCTTTCAATGCGGTGGTGGCGTTTTCACCGCCGCCGCCCGCCACGGCAAAATCTTTCCAGGTGATGCCCTTGGCTTCCATCATTTTTTTCAGTTCGGCGACCGACTTGGCTTCGCCGCCGGAAGTCCAGTAATGCAGCACTTCGACTTCCGCGGCCTGCACGGCGGTGGCGGCTGACATCAAGGCGGTGGCAGCAAAAAGGGATGTGACGAGGTGAGTGAGTTTCATGCGGTGTCTCCTGGGTGATGATGCAAATGCGGTCTGAATGCCGCTGTCCGAAAAACCGGTTGTTGCTCCGTCTGCTGGTCTTTGACGGGCTGTGCATAACTGGTTACTCAGCTAGTAAAACTACATGGATTATCGATTTTTATTTCTAACTTAGCGCTAAAGACCCGGTTGCGCCTTGTAATTGTAGTAATGCTACATTAAGATTGCAATATAAGTTTTTATTTATTACAGCCAGCTGGAGCCGAACTCATGCAAAACGACCCTGCTTTTACCTTTATCCTGTTTGGCGGCACCGGTGACTTGTCTATGCGCAAGTTATTGCCGGCACTGCTGACCGCGCACCGTGGCGACAAACTGCATGCCGATGGCAAGATACTGTGCGTCGCTCAGCAAACTATGGATCGTGCCGCGTTCATTGACAGCGTGCGCCAGCGCGTCGGTGCGCATTTGTCGGCCCCCGATGCGGTTTGGGAGCGCTTTCTCGAGCGGCTCGATTACCTCGCCATCGATGCTTTCGATGCCACTTCCTATCAGTTGCTGGCAGAGCGGCTGCAACAGGCCAGCGGCGTGCGGGTGTTTTATCTGGCTACCGCACCGGCGTTGTTCGAGCCGATTTGCGCCAATCTTGCCGCGAGTGGCATCGACCTGACGCAAGCGCGCGTGGTGCTGGAAAAGCCCCTCGGCACGGATCTGGCGTCATCGCGCAAGATCAACGATGCGGTCGCCCGCGTCTTTGCCGAAAACCAGACCTACCGGATCGATCATTACCTCGGCAAGGAATCGGTTCAGAATTTGATGGCGTTGCGCTTCGCCAATTCATTGTTCGAACCGCTGTGGCGGCGCGAATCCATCGCCCACGTACAACTGACGATTGCCGAAGAACTGGGCGTCGAAGGGCGCGGCGGGTTTTACGATGACACCGGCGCACTGCGCGACATGGTGCAAAACCACTTGCTGCAACTCCTGTGTATTGTCGCGATGGAACCGCCGACCTCGTTCGATGCCGATGCCGTGCGCGATGAAAAGCTGCGTGTGTTGCGCTCGCTCAAGCCGTTGTCAGCGAATGATGTCGAACAGAAGGCCGTGCGCGGACAATATGGGTCCGGTGCAATCCGGGGTAATGCGGTACAGGCGTATGTGGATGAGGCAGGTATCGATGCCGACTCGCACGCCGAAACTTTCGTCGCGCTGCAGGCCGAAATCAACAATTGGCGTTGGGCTGGCGTGCCCTTCTTTTTGCGTACCGGCAAGCGGCTACCGCAGCGTATGGCCGAGATTGTCATCACGTTCCGGCCGGTGCCGCATGCCATTCTGCCGGTGCCCATTGGCTTGGCCAGTGAAGTGTCGAACCGGCTGGTCATCAAGTTGCAACCGGATGAGTCGATCCAGTTGCATTGTCTCGGCAAGCAGCCAGGGGATGGCATGCATCTGCAGCCGGTGGTGCTGGATC
>JBLHLW010000114.1:0-6736 GCA_047621345.1 Minisyncoccia bacterium
CAGAAGTGGCGTCTTCGGCGCCACCACCAATGGCAGCACAGTGGGCTTCCAGGTCGAGACCTGGTGGTAAGTTGATCCAGAGCCGCAGCGTACAAACGCTGCGGCTTTTTTGCTTTCTGGGCAGCCACAAGTATGGCCAGGGCAATCATCAGGCGCGTCGCAACATGGTTGCGGCATGCTGCTTCAAAAAGGCATTCCATGTACAACCCCGTCCTTGCGCACTCTGCTGCCGCGCCGCGGTCATCCGAGTGGTGGCGCAGCGCGGTCATTTATCAGGTTTATCCCCGCAGTTTTTCCGACAGCAACGGCGATGGTATCGGTGACTTGCCGGGCATTACCGCCCGGCTCGATTACATTGCCGGTCTGGGTATCGATGTACTGTGGATTTCCCCATTTTTTACGTCGCCGATGAAAGACTTCGGCTACGACGTCAGCGATTACTGCAATGTCGATCCGCTGTTCGGCACCCTTGCTGATCTCGATGCGCTGCTGACCCGCGCCCATCAGCTTGGCCTGCGCGTGATGATCGACCAGGTCCTGTCGCACTCATCGGATGCCCATCCGTGGTTTGCCGAAAGTCGCGCCAGCCGCACCAACCCGAAAGCCGACTGGTATGTCTGGGCTGATCCGCAAGCCGATGGCACGCCACCGAACAACTGGATGGCGGTCTTCGGCGGTTCATCGTGGCAGTGGGATACGCAGCGCCGCCAGTATTACCTGCATAACTTCCTCAGCTCGCAACCGGACCTCAATTTCCACTGCGTGGCGGTACAGGATGCGCATCTGGCCAGTCTGCGTTTCTGGCTTGAACGGGGTGTCGATGACTTCCGGCTCGATGCCTGCAATTTCCATTTTCATGATCAGCAATTGCGCAACAATCCGCCGGCTACCAGGCGTGATACCAGTACCGTCACCGAGGTCAATCCATACGGCATGCAAGCCCATGTCTACGACAAGACCCGTCCCGAAAACCTGGCTTTCCTGGTGCGCCTGCGCACACTGCTCGACGAGTTCGGCGCGGTCGCCGTCGGCGAAGTCGGAGCCGACGATTCGCTCGCCGTGATGGCTCAGTACACCGCCGGTGGCGACAAGCTGCAGCTGGCCTACAGCTTCAATTTACTGACGCCCGAATGCTCTGCCGCGCATATCCGCCGGCAGATCACGCAGTTCGGCGAGCGGGTGGCCGACGGCTGGGCCGCCTGGCCGATCGGCAACCACGACAGCATCCGCGTGATGACCCGCTGGGGCGGCACGCAGCCATCGCCAGAACTGGCGAAAGTTTTTCTGGCGATGCAGTTGTCGCTGCGTGGCACGCCGTGTCTGTATCAGGGCGATGAGCTGGCGCTGACCGAAGCCGACGTCCCGTTCGACCAATTGCAGGACCCGTACGGCATCACATTCTGGCCCGAGTTCAAGGGCCGCGATGGCTGCCGCACACCGATGCCGTGGCAGGTCGAGGCGAACCATGCCGGTTTCAGCAGTGCTGAACCATGGCTGCCAGTGCCCGCCGAGCATGCGCGTTGCGCAGTTGATGTGCAGGATGCCGATCCATCCTCGCCGCTCAATTTTGCCCGCCACATCCTTGCCTGGCGGCGCACCCGACCGCAACTCGCACTCGGCGAGATCGCCTTTTTCGATGCGCCCGAACCGGTGCTGGCGTTGCGCCGGGAGCTGGCCGGTTCGCCCACGATACTGGCCGCGTTTAACCTCGGTGATGCGGCGGTCACGTTCAACTGGCCGGCGCTCGCGGGTGCCCGCGTGCTCGACGGCCATGGCCTGATCGGCACCGTGAGCGGCAGCACCATAACCTTGCCAGCCTACGGCGGCTGGTTCGGCGAGGCCGACTGATGGCCGCGCTGACCCTGGCCGGCATCCGCAAATCCTACGGCGATGTCGAAACCCTGCATGGCATCGACCTCACCATCCACGATGGCGAATTCATTGTGTTCGTCGGCCCCAGCGGATGCGGCAAGTCGACGCTGCTGCGCACGATTTGCGGACTCGAAGACATCAGCGCCGGCGACCTGCACATCGGTGCCCGCCGCGTCAACGATATCGCGCCGGCGCAACGCGGCATCGCGATGGTATTCCAGAGCTATGCGTTGTACCCGCACATGAGCGTGTTCGACAACATGGCGTTCGGCCTGAAGCTGGGCGGCCACGACAAGAATGCCGCACGCGATGCGGTGCCCCGAGCCGCACAGATCCTGTGCATCGAACCCCTGCTGGAACGCAAGCCGAAAGAACTGTCCGGTGGCCAGCGCCAGCGTGTCGCGATCGGCCGTGCGATCGTACGCAAGCCGGATGTATTCCTGTTCGACGAACCGTTGTCCAACCTCGATGCCTCGCTGCGGATACAGATGCGCATCGAACTGGCCAACCTGCACCGCGAACTCGGCGCGACGATGATTTACGTTACCCATGACCAGGTCGAAGCGATGACGCTGGCCGACCGCATCGTGGTGCTCAATGCCGGTCGCATCGAACAGGTCGGCGCGCCGCTGGCGTTGTATCACCAGCCGGATAACCTGTTCGTAGCCGGCTTCATGGGTTCGCCACGGATGAATTTCTTCAAGGGTCGCGTGCAGGCTTGTAGCGCAACCGGGATGACGCTGGTCGTCGGCGAATGCGCACTGATCGAGACCACCTCCGCCAACACCTTACCGGTCGGTACGACCGTGACAATTGGCGCGCGACCGGAACACATCACACTGGGCACCAACCCGGACGGCATCCCGGCGCGCATCCATGCGGTCGAACACCTCGGCGATGTCAGCTACCTCTACGTGATAGTCGCCGGTAGTGACGACCCGCTGGTGGTGCGTTGCCCACCGGAACAGGACTGGCAGGTCGGCCAGCAATCGGCGCTGACCATCATGCCGGCGCGCCTGCATGTGTTCGACGAGGTCGGCAAGGCTTGCCGCTAACGGCCCGCAGCGCACACGAAACACACAGAATAAACAGGCCGGATGCGTCACGCGGGCCGCATCCGGTGGTGGTACTAACAGCCTCGATTCCTCTGGAGAAGACTTTGCCTATTTCATTTACCAAACGAACATTCGTGGTTGCCGGCCTGATGCTGGCGACTCTCGCCAGCACCGGCAATGTGGTTGCGGCCGAACCCGGCAAGCTGCTGATCTGGATCAATGGAGACAAGGGTTACAAGGGTGTAGCCGCGCTCGGCGAAGAGTTCACCAAAAAAACCGGCATCGTCGTCACCGTCGAACATCCCGAAGATGCGCCCACCAAGTTCCAGCAGGCCGCTGCGGCCGGCAAGGGCCCGGACATCTGGATCTGGCCGCATGACCGGCTTGGTGAATGGATTGCCGGTGGCTTGCTGCAATCGATCGAACCGTCAAAAGCCATCCGTGACGGCATCGACCCGCTGGGCTGGAAAGCTTTCACGGTTGGTGGCAAAACCTGGGGTTATCCGATGTCGCTGGAAGCGGTCGGCCTGATCTATAACAAGGATCTGGTAAAGACTCCGCCGAAGACTTTCGAGGAAATCGTCGCGCTCGACAAGACGCTAGCAGCAAGCGGCAAGAAAGCCATTTTGTGGGATTACACAAATACCTATTTCAGCTGGCCCCTGATGGCGGCGGGTGGCGGCTTTGCGTTCCAGCCGAAAGCCGATGGAAGCTTCGATGCAAGCCGGACCGGTGTCAACAATGCCGGCGCCATCGCCGGCACCAACGCAATCATGGCGTTAATCAATGGTGGCGTGATGCCCAAGGGTGCCGGCTATGCCGACATGGAAGCCGGCTTCAACCAGGGCAAGATCGCGATGATGATCAACGGCCCGTGGGCTTGGGATAACGTGCGCAAGTCGAAGATCAATTTCGGCGTGGCCGCGATCCCGACCGTCGGCGGCAAGAAGGCGGCCCCGTTCGTCGGCGTGCTCGGTGCGATGATTTCAAAAGCCAGTCCGAACAAGGATGTTGCGACCGAATTTCTGGAAGCGCAGTTGCTGACCGTGGCGGGCCTGAAGGTGGTCAACGCTGATGTGCCGCTGGGCACACCTGCCAACAAGGCGCTGTTCAACGAGCTCAAGGGGGATCCGAATATCCAGGCCACGATGGCCAGCGCGCAAGCCGGGGTGCCGATGCCGAATAATCCGGAGATGGGCCGCTTCTGGTCATCAATGAAGTCGGCGTTGGAGAACATCACGCAGGGACGCCAGGGTACGAAAGAGGGACTGGATGCAGCAGCCAAACGGATTTTGAGCGGGGGTTGACGCGCTGGAATTGACGGGGAGATCTGATGCGCGCGCGTGGGCACGCAATTGCGTGCCCCGTCCTACCGGTGCTTCTGTAGCGTGGGCACAGCCCTATCGTGCCCACGCGCGCGCACCAACCCACACCATCCTTAATACCTCACCCTGAGAGTCCCCTCAATGACAGGCCGCACCATCCTACGTCACGCACTCGGCCCCGCCCTGCTCGTGCTGATCCTGCTGATCGGCCTGTATCTGGCCACGCTGCTGTACACGACCGGGCAGACCCTACTCGCGTTGGTTCTGCTAATCGCGCTGGCGCTGACCGGTTTCATTTACACCTCACCGCGGGCCTATGCTTACCGCTACCTGTTCCCGGGAGTTGCCGCCGCCATCGTGTTCGTGTTGTTCCCGCTGGTGTACACGGTGGCGATCGGCTTTACCAATTTCAGCTCGACCAACCTGCTCAGTTTCGACCGCGCCACGCAATATCTGCTCGACGAAACCCGCCGCGCCGAAGGCAGCGGCTATGCCATGACGCTGCACGCCGAGGGCAACGCCTACCGCGTGCGTCTGCAACAGACCGAAAGCGAAGCCGTCTACGTGACGCCGGCGCTGGCCTTGCTCAAGAAACCACCAGTGACGGTGGCGCTGGAACCGCTGGCGCAAACGCTGCTGGGCGTACCACTCGGCATCCGCGATGTCATCGCCCGCCAACCCGGTCTGAAAGCGCTGACCCTGACCCTGCCGGATGGCACCGCGCTGCGCATGGCAGGTTTACGCCAGTTCGCCGCCACCGAAAAGGTCTGGCAACGCCAGCCTGACCGCACCCTGAAAAACAGCGCCAGCGGTGCGCTGCTGGTGCCCGATTTTCGCACCGGTTTTTATCGTGACAGCGCCGGTGTCGGGGTCGCGCCGGGGTTCAAGGTCAATATCGGCTTCGAAAACTTCACCCGTGTCTTTACCGATCAGGCATTTCGTGGACCCTTCTTGCGTATCTTCGTCTGGACCGTGGTATTCGCCGCGATCACTGTGCTAACGACCCTAAGCCTGGGCATGGTGCTGGCGGTCCTGCTGAACTGGGAAGCGCTGCGCTTTCGCGGCCTGTACCGCACGCTGCTGTTCCTGCCGTATGCGGTACCCGGCTTCATTTCAATCCTGGTATTTCGCGGGCTGTTCAACAATAATTTCGGCGAGATCAACCTGATTCTCAATGCACTGTTCGGCATCCAGCCAGCCTGGTTTTCCGACACTACGCTGGCCAAGGTAATGATCCTGATCGTCAATACCTGGCTCGGCTATCCGTACATGATGGTGTTGTGCATGGGGCTGATTAAGGCCATTCCGGCCGATCTGTATGAAGCCTCGGCGCTGGCCGGAGCGGGACCACTGACCAATTTTTTCCGCATCACGCTGCCGCTGATCATCAAGCCGCTCACGCCGTTACTGGTAGCGTCGTTCGCCTTCAACTTCAACAATTTCGTGCTGGTCAGCCTGCTCACTGGCGGACGGCCTGACTTCCTCGATACGACCGTGCCGGCCGGCACCACCGACTTGCTGGTGTCGTATACCTACCGGATCGCTTTTGAAGATTCCGGCCAGAATTTCGGCCTGGCGGCGGCGATCTCGACGCTGATTTTCCTGCTGGTGGCGGCGCTGTCGGTAATCAACATGAAGCTGGCACGGGTCAACAAGCCATGACGCATTTTTCACTGCAAGGCCTACCGGAGAGTTTTACATGGCTGTCGTAACCGATCGTTCCAAGCGCTGGCGCGTGGTACTCGCGCATCTGGCCGTGATCACGCTGATTTGCCTGGTGCTGTTTCCGTTCCTGATGATTTTGTCGATCTCGCTGCGACCGGGCAACTTCGCCAGCGGCAGCCTGATTCCCACCGAGATCAGTCTGGATCACTGGCGCCTGGCACTCGGGATGTCGTATCAGGGTCCGAACGGCGTGCTGGTCGAACCGGATTTCCCGGTACTGCGCTGGCTGTGGAATTCGGTGAAGATCGCGACGATGACCGCTACTGTCACGCTGCTGTTATCGACCACCTGCGCGTATGCGTTTGCACGCATGAAGTTCAGGTTCAAGTCGACTGCGCTGACCGGACTGTTGTTGCTGCAGATGTTTCCGGCGGTGCTGGCGCTGATCGCAATCTACACGATCTTCGACACGATCGGCACCTACGTGCCGTGGCTCGGCATCGACAGCCATGGCAGTCTGGTGCTGGCGTACACCGGCGGCATCGCCATGCACATCTGGACCATCAAGGGTTACTACGACACGATTCCAGTCGAGATCGAAGAAGCTGCCAAGGTCGATGGTGCCACCCCATGGCAAGCATTTCTGTACGTGCTGCTGCCGATGGCAGTGCCGATTCTGATGGTGGTCTTTTTGCTCGCATTCATCGGCGCGATCATCGAATACCCGGTCGCGTCAGTCCTGCTGCACGAACAGAACAACCTGACCCTGGCGGTCGGCTCCAAGCTGTTCCTGTACGAACAGAAATACCTGTGGGGCGA
>JBLHLW010000115.1:0-6693 GCA_047621345.1 Minisyncoccia bacterium
CAATGAGCATTGGCGTAACAACGCTGCAGTTACTCAACCCCAATCAATTCGATATCGCCAATGCCAGGTCTGGGACGGCAATCTCCACCTACGACCGCCCTCTGACCGTTGAGGTCTGGTATCCAGCCGCACTGGCGCCAGAGAAAACGGACGCTGATCAATACCGTGCCCTGACCCGCGACGGCAAGACCGAAGTCACCCTGTATGGCAAGGCCGTGCGCGACGCGCCAGCCGACGCGCGTCAAGGTCCTTATCCGCTGGTGATCATTTCGCACGGCTATCCGGGCAACCGTTATTTGCTCAGCCACCTGGGTGAGAATCTGGCGAGCAAGGGATATGTCACTGTCGCAATCGACCACACCGACAGTACGTATGACACCCAGCGCGCGTTTGCCAGTACCTTGCTCAATCGCCCGCTAGATCAGCTGTTTGTTCTCAATGAAATGGCTCGACTCAATACCGCTGATCCCGCTGGTACGCTGACCGGTATGGTCAATGCCGATGTCACTGCGTTGATAGGCTATTCCATGGGTGGCTATGGTGCATTAAATACGATTGGTGCCGGGTTTACCGCTGCCAGTGTCGCGGCCCTAGAGGGCGTGCCAAACCAAGCCCTGGCCGTACGTCAGGCCGGCAACCCGGTCTATGAGGCTTCGATCGATCCGCGCATCAAAGCTGCGATGGTTTTTGCCCCCTGGGGCTGGAACCGGGGTTTTTGGGATGCCGCTGGTCTGGCGGGAATCAAGACACCGGTGTTCTTCGTGGCGGGTAGTGTCGATGACATCGCCGGCTATTCACCAGGCGTACGCAATTTGTTTGACGGTAGCGTGAATGCGCCACATTTTCTATTGACGTTCGAGAACGCCAACCACAATGCAGGGGCACCGATACCTGCGCCAAAAGAAACTTGGGCCGCTACGCCAGAGCTCAAGTTCATAGCCGCTGAACACTACGCCGATCCGGTCTGGGATACGACGCGGATGAATAATATCGCCCAGCACTTTGCCACTGCGTTTTTAGGAAAATATTTGAAAGGAGATACTGCCATGCCCGCTTACCTGAAGCTGGTTGAGTATGCCAAAGATGGCAAATGGTCGGTTGACGCCAGCGGCACGGCCAAGGAAGACCATAGTTACTGGAAAGGCTTTCCAAAGCGCAGCGCGGCGGGTTTGCGTTTTGAGGCACGAGGCGTTAACTGACGGGGCGTCACCCCAGTTTTCAAGACAGTCTGCAAGCCCAATGAGACCGTCATGGCGCTCAAACCGGCTTAACGCGGATCGAGCCTACTGGCGCGGCGGAAGCCTACACTCATCGTCGGTCGTAATACCGCCTTCGACCCAGTCATGGGCCGAGATGCGTACCGACATCGGACGTTCATTGGGTCAGGCCGCGCGTACAGCTGCAAATATTTCTAGCGGATAGCGCAGCCGATCAGCGCTCATAGTCGTCCAACCAGGTGGCAGCCCTGGTCGAAGACCGCGCTAGAGTTGAGATTGAAGTGACTGCGGTGCTACCTGTCTGACTTGGCGGGTTACTTGAGTGCCAAATCCTGCCTTTTTATAGACATACATTGCCGATTGGCACAAAAAATGCATTCTTTTTGCTTTTAAAAAGTCGCTTATACGGGAATTATGGAATCTTGTCGCCAAGATGCATCATGTTGGTGCGATGTTGGACGCAGTGAAATGTACGACGTAGATTTTTACTTCTTGCTATGCGACCATTTTTAAGCAGAGGTACAGAAATATATGCAGGTCAAGCAGCGTGACACCGTGAGGCACTCGAACTTAACCCGGTTTGATCTGGGGGAGTGGCAGCGCACGATTGTGCAATCGTGCCAGCCCGATCAGGCCCAGGAGTTGGCTGGCTACGGTAGCTGCTGGCGCGCGCACGGCAGTACCGGTATGGTGCTATCGGTTGTAGCGGCCGACTATTTGGGTGTAGAGGCAGGCCTGCATACCGATGCGTCTTCCTGCCTGATCCATGTCGTCGCGGACGATGCGGTGCGCCTGCGTACCGCCTTGAACGATGATGCCGGGACTGGCGCCGGGCTGGACTGCCACTTCCGCCTGAACCACCCCCAGCATGGATTGCGCTGGTTGCGCCTGCAAGCAATGCGTGCTACTTCGACCGGCATCGCGTGCGCAATGGTGACCGATGTCACGCAGGCCAAGCATGCCGCATTGCGTGAAAAATTCCACTTCGCGCTGACACAGCATCTGGTCGGCACCAATACACTGGGTGACGCCTTGAGCAAGATACTGCAACTCGTGTGTGAAGACCTGGGTTGGGAGTGGGGTGCCTATTGGTCATGTGAGCACGACAGCGCGGGCGAGCCCGTATTGTCTTGCCAGCATGCGTGGCACCGGCTGGATCAGCGCCTTGCGTCATTCAAGCACAACAGCGACACACTGCATATGGCGTCCGGCGAGGGTCTCGTTGGACGCGTCTGGCGCAGCGGGCAGGCGCAATGGGTCGCCGGCATCGACCGCAACCCCGATTTTTTGCGGCGCGCCAGTGCGATCGACAGCGGCTTGCAGTCCGGCTATATCTTCCCCGTCACCTATATTTCACTTGAAGGTGTGTTGCACAGCCCTGGCGTGCTGGAGTTTTTCAGCACCTTGCCGCGCCAACGTGAGGCAAAATTGCCCGACTTGGCCGCATCAATCGGTGCTCTGATTGCGCAGGCAGTGCAGCGCATGGCGCAGCAGGAATGCATACAACGCCTGGCCATGATCGATGACATGACGGGCTTGGCGAACCGGATTCATTTTCATGGCCTGGTCGACGCAGCCTGTCGCGATCACATCGCGTTCGCGGTCATGTACATCGATCTCGATCATTTCAAGCCAATCAACGACGCCTTTGGCCATGAGGCTGGTAACGTCGTCTTGGTCGAGTTTGCGCAAAGGCTGCAGGCGCTGACACCGGCTGGTTGCGTGATAGGGCGCATTGGCGGCGACGAATTTGCGATCCTGACCGCGCCCAAGCTCTCTCTACGTGAAGTCCATGCAATAGCCGCCGATGTGTTGCGCGTAGCCAACAGTTCGTTCTTCTATATGGGACTTGAACTTTCAGTGTCGGCCAGCATCGGCATCAGCCTGTTTCCCGAGCACGGGTGCGCTACGGCGCAATTAATGCAGACCGCTGATAGTGCGATGTACCAAAGCAAGCAAGGCGGGCGTAACCTAGTCAGTCAGTTCAACGGAGACGGCAAGGAACAGCAAGTCAAAATGGCCGGGCGGCTGGCGCTGGTGTCGCAATTGCATCACGCACTGCTGGGCGATGAATTCTTTCTTGAATATCAGCCCATATTCAATGGTTCCTTTGAGCACGTGACGGCGCTTGAAGCGTTAATTCGCTGGCGTAAACCGGACGGCGAGATCGTGACGCCGGAGCGCTTTATTCCTAGCGCAGAAAAAAGTCGACTGATCGTACCCCTGGACCGCTGGGTGCTGGAACAGGTCTGCCGCGACTTGCTGCTGATGCGGGACGCCGACATGCCTTCACTGCAAGTACACATCAATATGTCGGCACCGGAGTTTCTTGACAGCACCTTACCGCGATCCATGATGGCGATCCTTGATGCGGCAGGCATCGCAGCATGCCAGATCTGCATCGAGCTGACTGAAGGCGTCGTCATGGATCAGGTTGAAAAAGCGATTCCCATCATGCAGGAGTTGAGACGTCTCGGGTTTGACATTAGCCTCGATGACTTCGGGATGGGTTATTCATCGCTGTCGATGCTCAAAAAATTGCCTGTGTCGTCGATCAAGATCGACCGTTTATTCATCGCCGGCCTGCCGGACCAGCGCGACGAATGTGCCATCGTGCGCGCAATCCTTGAGTTGGGCCATAACATGAAGATTGGCGTGATCGCCGAAGGCGTTGAAAACGAGGGTCAGTTGACGTTTTTGCAGCAAGCAGGTTGTACGCGCATTCAAGGCTATTTGCTGGGTCGACCGATGTCGCTGGCGACCTTGACTAGGCGGCACGGTAAACAGGCTGCGCCATTTGAAGAGTCGTGATCTTGGATCATCATTGTTCCGGATAAGACGGTAGTTTTTTTCGTGGTGAGCTGGTGGACGTTACCACTGGTTTTGGCGTAGGACACTGGTCCGGCTGCAAGGTGCAGGTGATCCTGCAGGAGATTGTTGTTTCCGTCTCTAGCCCTGGCTTCTTGGCCATTCACCCAATGAATGGAGCTGCAGCTGAACTAAGACGCTTGCCCTTGTTACATCTGGAAATGTATGCAGCCTGAACGCTGGCTTAGTTGGAAAAATTGGGTTGCACAAAATAACTTGTCGGCTGAAAGTGAGAGCCATGACTTCACGCTCAACAATTACCACTTCTAATTCAAGCAGCGGTTGCAGGACAAGGTATCGTACTGGGGTGGGTTCTGCTGATCGACGAAATTTTGTAAAATGCCCAACTGGTGATGGCCATTAACCTGCCGGCTAAGACCGAACGTGGCTATTTCCTAGTTGTGCTAAATTCGCAACGGTGCCCGGAATCACTGGGCCGATTTTGGTCCTGGGTCATTGCTGATTGTGAACGTGCTGCAACACAACGTGCACTTTATTTACGATGAATTTCGACACTAAAGTTGAACGCAGCAATATCTGTTTTTTCGTATCAACCGCAACTCAGAAAAATTGCGACCACAGGTAACGTGCGTGTTACCTAGGGCGTACGCCTTCTGGCATGCATAGCTGGAGCTTTGGAACCGATTTTCTGTCTTCTTAAAGCGTCACAACAATATTACCAATGTCTTGTCCGACCTCGACCGCTTCATGCGCCAGTGCAATATCGGTTAGTGCAAAGGATCGGCTGATCGCGTGTTGTAGACGGTTAGCCTGAAGTAAGCCGCTTAGTTGCTTGAGCGCGGCAGTACGATCGGTTGTTTGCAATTCGTAGACCAGAAAAAACTTCAGTTCTAAGGAGTTAAAGAGCAGGGTCCTGAAGTTGATTGGTAGCTCTGTCGCCACGTTAGACCCGTAGCACACTACCCGACCATGTGCCGCGAGCCCGCCGGCTGTCAACAGGGCCGAAGTACTTGAGAAATCCATGTCGATAATGACATCAACGCCTTTGCCCTCTGTTATCGCCTTCAGGCGTTCGGCCACGGGTTCAGTCTTGTAAAAAATTACATCGCGAACACCGGCGGCCTGGGCATGCTTGGCTTTCTCGGCTGAGCCAACGGTGCCAATCACATGCGCACCAGCAAGCGACAATAGCTGTGCAACATAGTGGCCTACAGCCGATGAGGCAGCGATCACCAGAACTTTTTTATCCAACACATCACCACTTAAGCGAACCGCCTGAATAGCCGTTAAAGCCGGAATGCCAAGGCAGGCACCGGCGGTGAAGTCAATGATGTCCGGCAGGTGTACTGCTTGAGCTGCGGGCAATACGACGAATTCGCTGGCGGTACCCATGGACCGTTGCCATTGTGCGTTCCAGGTCCACACGCGTTCGCCGATGCGGTTGGCAAGGACTCCACTACCGATTTGGTCGATGACCCCGGCACCATCGCTGTGCGGCACGATTCGTTCGTCCGACAAAGGCCGGGCACGACGCGATTTCACATCCGAAGGATTCACCCCTGACGTTGCCATGCGAATACGGACTTCGCCGGGGCCGGCGACTGGATCAGGTAACTCTCCGACGATTAAAACATCGCGGGCCTCCCCATTTTTACAATACCAAGCTGCGCGCATGAAAACTCTCTTATGGTTTTGAGTTGGCTCTTAAAGAGGGCTTAAAGAGCAACCCGGAATGGATGGCACCTTAATAGGTGACGTTCAGCTGCATGATACGCGTGAACGTATCGCAAAAAATCACTAGCGCTCAGTGTGCCTATCTTTATGTCGCACTTGGGGATCAACGTCTCTCCTTTAGGTCAGGCCATGCTGCGCGCCAGCATGAGGGTTTTAATCTTGACGATGTCGACCGATCGTTCGTTGACTTAACCGGCAGTAATGAATGGACTTGATCATGGATTGACGCCAGAATAATTTGTGTAGACCATCGCTAGGTACGTGCATAAGAAAAGCTTAAATATGCAATGCGCATTTACATATACCAATTAGTAAAAATTTTTTGAGTATTGAAGTACACTAAATTTCACGCGAAAAAGCTCAAAACTGTACGTTTTGCTGCTGATTCGGGGACTCTACCTCCTTGCCGGGCGCTGCTCCTATTTTTGGGCGCACTCATGCCCCTAGACCTGTTAATTTGCTGTGCACCCTCCACAAGTTGGACAGCGCAAACAGCGTGAGCAATTGGGCCGTGTTCTTCTTGAGTCTGCGATAGCGCACCTTCACATAGTCGAACTGGCGTTTGACCACCCGAAACGGGTGCTCCATCTTGGCCCGAATGCCGGCCTTGAGTTGGCCTCTGCGATGTCACTGACATGACCGGAGGTGCCCCGCACGGTGTGCACCAGACCAGATTCAGCATCAACGCCGATATGAGGCTTCATACCGTAATACCACTGGTTGCCCTTCTTGCTGGAGTGCCTCTCGGGGTCACGTGCCCGGTCTTTGTTCTTGGTTGATGTTGGTGCGGCAATCAGGGTGGCATCGACTGCGGTGCCCGCTTTGAGCAGCAGACCGCGCTGAGTCAACAACTCGTCGACGGTCACCAGGATTTGCTCTGCCAGTTTGTGTTTCTCCAACCGGTGGCGAAAAC
>JBLHLW010000116.1:0-6431 GCA_047621345.1 Minisyncoccia bacterium
CCTCGAAACGGTCGGGCCGCGCGTCTTTCAGCATGCCTTGCATGCCTCGGCTTTCCAGCTGGAAGACCGCGACCGTCTTGGCCTTGGTCAGCAAGTCGTACGAAGCCTTGTCGTTGAGCGGTAATTTCTCAAGACTGAAATCGGCCATTGCCGGATCGAGTCGCTTGATGTAGCGCACCGCCCAGTCAAGAATCGTCAGCGTGGTCAGTCCCAAAAAGTCGAACTTCACCAGACCGACGGCTTCGACATCGTCCTTGTCGTATTGCGAGACCACGCCGGCGTCGCCGCCCTGCGTGTACAGCGGACAAAAGTCGGTCAGCTTGCCCGGTGCGATGACCACGCCACCAGCATGCATGCCGATGTTACGGGCGATACCTTCGACCTTTTGAGCGAGCTCAAGCAAATGACGTACTTCGTCTTCGTTTTCCTGCCGTTCAGCCAGCATCGGTTCTTCGAGGATGGCGTCGGCAATCGTGACCTGCTTGCCCGGCTTGAACGGGATCAGCTTCGAGATGCCGTCACAAAAGTTGTAACCCATGTCGAGCACGCGGCCGACATCGCGGATCGCGCCCTTGGCCGCCATCGTGCCGAAAGTGGCGATCTGCGAGACAGCCTCTTTGCCATAGCGATCCTTGACGTACTGAATCACGCGGTCGCGGCCTTCCTGACAAAAGTCGATGTCGAAGTCGGGCATCGACACCCGTTCCGGGTTGAGGAAGCGTTCGAACAGCAAGTTGTATTCAAGCGGATCGAGGTCGGTAATGCTGAGCGAATAGGCGACTAACGAACCGGCGCCTGACCCCCGGCCCGGCCCGACCGGCACGCCGTTGTTCTTGGCCCACTGGATGAAGTCAGCCACGATCAGAAAGTAACCCGGAAAGCCCATGTTGATGATGGTGTTGGTTTCGAAATCGAGCCGGTCGGTGTAGCGCTGGCGCTGCGTTTCGCGCTTGGTTTCGTCCGGGTAGAGCTGTAACAAGCGGCGCTCCAGCCCGCTGCGCGCTTCAGCCACAAGGAAGTCGCCGATGGTCATCCCTTCGGGTGTCGGGAAGTCGGGCAGGCGCGGCTTACCCAGTTGCAGCGTCAGATTGCAGCGCTTGGCGATTTCGTTTGAGTTGTGCAGCGCGGCCGGCAAATCAGCGAACAGGGCGGCCATCTCGGCTTGCGTCGTGAAGCACTGGCGATCATTGAAGCGCTTGACGCGGCGCGCATTGGCCAGCATCTCGCCTTCCGAAATACAGGTACGCGCTTCATGCGCAATGAATTCTTCCTTGGTCAGAAACTGGATCGGGTGCGTCGCCACCACTGGCAATTGCAGACGTGCCGCGAGAGCGACCAGTTGCCGCACTTGGGCCTCCTGATTGGGCTGGCCGGCACGCTGGATTTCGATATAAAAATGGCCGGGGAAAATACTCGCCCAGCGTTTTGCATTGCGTTCGGCGGCAGCCAGATTGCCATTCTCGATCGCGATACCAACATCGCCAAAGTGCGCGCCAGCCAGCGCGATCAAGCCATTGGCCGGGCTGAGTTTTTCCAGCCATTCGGCGCGGATTTCGGCGCGGCCACGATGCAGGTTGGATAGCCACGCTTGCGAAATCAGCTCACATAATTGCAAGTAGCCGGCAGCATTTTTTGCTAGTAGCAACAGGCGGGACGGCTTGTCGCGCTCGTCGTCATTGGTGATCCAGACATCGCACCCGATGATCGGCTTGACGCCCTTCTTGCGCGCGGCTTTATAGAATTTGACCATGCCGAACAGATTGGCCAGATCGGTAATGGCCAGCGATGGCTGACCATCTGCGGCGGCGGCGTCAACCACGTCATCGATACGGATCAGGCCATCGACGATCGAGTATTCGGAATGGAGGCGGAGGTGGGTAAATTGCGGAGAAGTCATGGGCCGTATTCTACCGCCGTCATCGGCTCGACTGCGCCGACCTTTCGCAGCAACGGAACTATTGGGCGGCGCGCTCCACAGAGTGACGTCGCCCCGTGACCACACCCCGAGGGCATCTCATCCCCTGACCAAGAGCCGACCTCATGCAGCGCTATACCCATCATCTCAACCGCATCCGCCACGATATCGCCACGCACCCGGAACCGGACGCACAGACCACCCACCGCCAGATACTCGCCGATTTCATTAATACCGCCACTGCCGAACCTGAGGTGGATATTCCCCTCGCATTACACCGTGCCGGCGAGCAGGAAATCAAACAGGTCAGTGACGCAACCGTCCAGCGCCTGGTTCAAGGAAAAATCATTGCCCGGACGGTACGCTACCTGCTGCCGCACGGCGCCGGAAACCAGCGCTTGCAGCTCATGCATTCAAATGGGTTTAACAGACCGCTTACCGATGCCGCGCAAACATTGGCTAAACTTCATCCTGGCATTTCGTGGGGTGCCAACTGTGCGCTTATCGCCGGTGGCGGCAATTGCCGGGAACACGCCGATGTCACGTTCGCGATTGCCCGCTCGTTAGGGCTTCCGGTGGCCTTGCTGGCTAATCACACCGCAGACCACGCCTTTGCCGTCCTGTACCCCGACGCCTCTGACGCCGTGGTTATTGATCCGTGGACGATTTTCCCCTCCAGCTGCCTGCTCAGCGATTCGCCATTCACGCCCAACAAGATCGTCGAAACCTATCATCCCCATGAGGCGATACCCGCAGATTTCAACTTGCACCACATCACCATAATGCAACAACGACTAGATCAAGCGTGTGGCGCGAATACCTTGCAACAAATTTTCACAGAAAAATACCGGCAGCATCACGGCCTCAGATCCAGCGTGCTGGACCACATGCTGCAGGAGACCGGATTACTGCACTATTACCAGCTTCCTCCTCACTTGCATACGGAACCGGCGCAGCGCGAAATGGCGGCGGTACAACGGGATCTGACAGAAAAAATCCTTTATCAATCGGCCAACCATGTCGGCATCAGCGCGACCTTTACCGAACTGCCACCAGTCATTCATATGGGTAACACTGGCACGGTCAGCCAACGAACCTGGGCAAAAAACAAGGCCTTGGTGGCGGTCCGTGCAGCCACCCGGCTTGCTGCCCTCAGCGAAGTGTCCAAGCTCGCCCTGAAGGGGGCGAATGAAGCACCGGACAGGCGCCATTTGGCATCCGTCACAAAAACGACGTCCCATACCGAAATGAAGGGTCTGGGTATCGCCACGGTCGAATTTACGGCGACGGTGACCTCGCAAGCCAAGCCGATGTTGTGGGACACCAGCACGCACGGCCCCAACATCCTGTACCAGTCGCCAGGACAAGGTAGTTTCTCGACGATCCGTGCCCCGCAGTTACTCATCAACGACATGCAAGTCGCCCTGACCCGCGCACAACATCGCGACTTCCCCGCCAGCCAACGACGCACGCCCCCGCCGCGACCGCAACGCAACACCGCACGGGAAGGCGTCGATGGCTACCTGCAGCATGTCTGCATGAACACCATCGCGCAGGCGTTGTCCCATTTCGGCGGGCTACACTACCAGCGGCCCCCACCGCCAAATCGTCTCGAGCAGGAACAACAACTGCTAAAAGTCATTGATGACCGTTTCGACGACGCAACTCCCCGCATCAAGGTCAAAGTGCTGATGAACATGGCCAACATGTTCGTCGATACAGAGCCGGCCAACCTCGATATGGCGATCAACTACTGGGTTGCCTGGCAACAGAGATCTTTAGCAGAAGATTCGACAGACAAGGCGCGCCAACTGTTGCTCGAGACCTGGGAATCCAGTCTTGGCAATCCTCAGTTAGAGCCAGCCTTACGGCGAGGTGTGCTGCAAGTGATCGATGCGGAGTCGGTCTTCGATGCGGCCGCCGTCCACCTGACAAATCCGGCCATGGACCGCGACATGATTCTGACAGTGATGCACGACGCAAAATCACACATCGGTACCAGCAGCAAACGCGAGGCAGCGCAGGCACGCCTGGATAGCCTGGTGCTGGCGGAAGATCCCATCGACTCGGTATCAATGGAAACCACGATGTCGCAATGGGATTTGACGCTCACCCAACCCAACCCGGCGCTGCCGCGCACGTTACCGTGACCTCGGGTGCGCTCCACCCCGGCAACAGTAGGGTGCACACAAGCATCGTAGGGTGGGCACGGCAGGTTCGCGCCCACGCGAACGCACCACCGACGCTGGAGTTGGCCGACATTCCTCAACCACCAGCACTTATAATGGCGACCTCCCCATCCCGTCGCCCTCCCGCCATGCCGTCTTCCATCATCAACATCGCCGCCTACAAATTCATCAGCATGGACGACACCGCCGCCGACAAGCCGCGCTTCCTCGAACAATGCAACGCGCTGGCGCTCAAGGGCACCATTCTGCTCACGCCCGAAGGCATCAACCTGTTTTTGGCCGGCACGCGCGCAGCGATTGACAGCTTCGTCCTCTGGCTGCGTACCGATGTACGTTTTGCGGATATCGAGGTCAAGGAGAGCGCATCGTCGGAACAACCGTTCAACAAGATGCTGGTCAAGCTCAAGGCTGAAATCATCACAATGAAAATGCCGCTGATACAGCCCGAAAAAGGCCGCGCGCCATCCGTCCTGCCCATCACCTTGAAGCGCTGGCTCGACCAGGGCCATGACGACAGCGGCAAACCGGTGGTGATGCTCGACACCCGCAACGCCTTCGAAGTTGATGTCGGCACCTTCGACCAAACCATCGACTACCGCATCGACAAATTCAGCGAATTTCCGGCCGTGGTGGCGGCGCACCGTGATGCGCTGATCGGCAAGACCATCGTGACCTTCTGCACCGGTGGCATCCGCTGCGAAAAAGCCGCCATCCACATGCAGGAAGTTGGCTTTGACAGCGTCTACCAGCTCGATGGCGGCATTCTGAAATATTTCGAGGAAGTCGGCGGCGCGCACTACCACGGCGATTGCTTCGTGTTCGACCAGCGTACGGCGCTCAATGCGCAACTGGCGCCGTCGCTGCCGGTGCAATGCCCGGCGTGTACCGCGAAGGTGTCGCCGCGTGAACAATTATCGGTGGAGTTTGTGGCGGGGGAGCGTTGCCCGCATTGTTAGAGGCGACGTCCGGTCAGGCTAATTCAGCGGCGCTTCGATCACCTTGTTGCGACCGCTGCCCTTGGCAAGATACAACGCGCGATCGGCCGCGTTGATCAGATCATCCGGGCCCTGCATCGTGATATCCCGCGTAGCGACACCAATGCTGACGGTGACTTCAGCCACGCCCAGTGACTCGATCGCGAGCCGGTACCGTTCAGCCAGCACCATTGCGCCATCGCGCCCGGTATTGGGCAAGACAACGACAAATTCTTCGCCGCCAAAACGCGCCAGCGTATCCTGCCCGCGCAATTTTTGACGCAACGTCTGCGCGATCTGGTACAGCATCCGGTCACCGGCCTGATGGCCATGCAAATCATTGAAGTGCTTGAAAAAATCCACATCCAGCATCAGGAACGACAGTGCCAGCGCATAGCGTCGCGCCCGCGCAAACTCCTGGCCGATGTGTTGCTCGAACGAGCGGCGATTTTGCAGGCCGGTCAGGGCGTCGGTAGAGCTGATGACTTCAAGCCGTTGCAAAGACGCTTCGAGCCGGAGAACCGCACGCTGCGACGTGATCTGCTGGCACACCTGGCGGACTAGCGCGGCGAGGTTTTCCTGTTGCGAGGCAGACAGTTGGCGCGGTGCGTGGTCAAAAATGGTCAGGTGACCAGTCGGTTGGCCGTCGGCATCGAGCAGCAACTCCGTGGCAATAAGGATCAGGGCCGGAGGAGTTTCTGGCGGCGCGTCGTCCTGCTGCAAGTGCAACTGCGCTGCAGCCGCACCCGTCACAGCCAGCGCGAGCGCGATCACGTCGCTCATGCACGGTTGCGACAACAACGACAGTGCGGCACCCTGCACCAAGCTCGGTGTACGAGCATGATCCATCTCGGACAGTGATTGCGCGAAACGGGGGGGTGGTATGGGGAGAGCGGACAGCGTCATGATCGCGATCAGAAATTTCCAAGAAGGAAGATTGTAGCCGCGACGGGATGTGGACGTATAAATTGTTTAAACAATATGTAATTGCGTTGATGGCGCCGGGGATGCGCACCGGGAAACGGTGCCGCACTCTGTGCGGTTGGCGGTGGTGTTGATGGATATCGAGATATACAGCACCCAGAATCTTTTTTATTTCAATTTAGGATGTGTTTTTATAATTCCACAGCGCCCGGAGGGTGGGCACGGCATCTTGTGCCCACGCGCGCGTACCAATAATTTTTGCCAATTCCAGGCGCTCTTCGGTGCGCTCGCGTGGGCACGATGACCCCGTGCCCACCCTACGGTTGTGTGATCACCATGGCGCCCGGACGATGGGCACGGCATCTTTTGCCCACGCGCGCGAACTAATAATTTATGCCAATTCCGGTCGTTCACCGGTACGCTCGCGTG
>JBLHLW010000117.1:0-6082 GCA_047621345.1 Minisyncoccia bacterium
GGCCAGGCCAACGAAAACGTCAGCGAAGCGCCACACTCGGAATGCCAGGTGCGCCCGGCGCGTCCGCGTCCGGCGTTTTGATGGTCGGCTACCAGCAGCACGGGACCGTGCAAGCCATCGAGCCGCGCCAGCAAGTCGGCATTGGTCGAGCCGGTTTCGGCCACGGCTTCGATAGTCAGGCCGGCCACGGCAATCTGGAGTGCGGCGGCAATACGCGTAGGGGAATGGAGCAGTTTCATGAAAGCATTGTAGCGGCTGCGGTGACGCTGAAGGTGATCTCCCTTACACTGCGTTCATGCAAAAACCCGCCCCTCCGGCGCTCCAGGTCGATCCGGCCCGGCCGTCCCTGCTCGTTGCCTCCGGCGCATGGCAAGTCCATGCGCTGGCGCGCGCCGGCGTCATCGGGCAACTCGATACCGCCGTGCGCTCCTGCACCACCCCTGCGGACTGGGACTTGACCGACATTACCGGCCTCGATCATATCGGTGCGCAGTGGCTCTGGAATGCATGGGGCAAGACCCGCCCGCCCGGGCTGATGATGGCTGAAGAGCATGACGCATTTTTCCAGCGACTGGAACAGGCCGGTACGCTGGTGCTGCCCGAGCAGCCCAAAGCACGCTGGCGACAACTGATCCGGCTCGGCGCGCGCAGTCAGGCACTGACCGAGCATCTGCTTGGTTTTGTCGAACTGATCGGCCAGTTGATGTTTGACCTGCGCCGCTTCGCAGGGGATCCGCTGCGCGGTCCGTGGAAGGAAATCTCGACCAACGTGTATCACACCGGGTATCAGGCGCTAGGCATTACCGCGCTGGTGGGAATGCTGATCGGGGTGGTGCTGTCTTACCTGTCGGCGCAGCAATTGCATGCGTTCGGTGGCGACATCTATCTGGTCAATATTCTTGGCATGAGCATCATCCGTGAACTTGGCCCGCTACTGGCTGCGATCCTGGTGGCCGGTCGTTCGGGCTCGTCGATTACCGCGCAACTGGGCGTGATGCGGGTCAATGAAGAGCTTGATGCGATGCGGGTGATGGGCTTGCCGCACGGCTTCCGGCTGATCATGCCAAAAGTGGTGGCATTGGCCATCGCCATGCCGCTGCTGGTGATCTGGACGGATGCGATGGCGCTACTCGGTGGTATGGTGGCAGCTAATCTGGAGTTGGGCTTGTCGCCACGCTATTTCATTCATAAATTACCCGATGCGGTACCGCTGGCCAATTACTGGATCGGCATCGGCAAAGGCGTCGTATTCGGTGGTCTGATCGGACTGGTCGCCTGCCACTTCGGCTTCCGGATCAAAGCCAATACCGAGAGCCTTGGTGCCGGCACCACGAGCGCCGTGGTCACGGCCATCACGGTCGTAATCCTGGCCGATGCGGTGTTTGCCATTGTCTTTAATGGCGTCGGTTTCTGATGGTCGCGCCGGTCATCGACATCAATGGGTTGCGCACCGCCTATGGCACAACAGTGGTCCACGAGAACCTCGATCTGCAAATAGAGCAAGGTGAAATGATTGCGCTGGTTGGTGGTTCGGGCTCCGGCAAGACCACGTTGCTGCGGCAAATGCTGGGCCTCGAGATGCCGAGCGCTGGCACCGTGACGGTGTTTGGCACTAATCTGCAACAAGCTGACAATGGTCAATTGCAGCAGTTGCGGCATCGCTGGGGCATGCTGTTTCAGCACGGCGCCCTGTTCTCGGCGCTGACCACGTTTGATAACGTGGCGCAGCCGATGCGCGAATTGCGCACGCTGCCGGAAGACCTGATCCGCGATGCCGTGCTGCTGAAACTGCATATGGTCGGGCTGACACCGGCCGATGCGCTGAAGATGCCGTCGGACCTGTCGGGCGGCATGGTCAAGCGCGTCGCCTTGGCACGTGCGCTGGCGCTGGAGCCGGAACTGCTGTTTCTTGACGAGCCAACGGCCGGGCTCGATCCGAGTCTGTCGGATAGCTTTGTCGCGCTGATCGCCTCATTGCGCGAGGCCATGCAGCTCACTGTGGTGATGGTCACGCATGACCTCGATACGCTGCTGGCACTGGCAACACGGATCGCGGTACTGGCCGACAAGCACTTGATCGCAGACGGTACTGCGCAGGAAGTCATCGCCGTGCCGCATCCGTTCATTGAACAATTTTTCCTGGGTGAACGCGGACGTCGCGCGCTGCAGGCGCTGGACAAGAAGCGAGGATAAAAAAACACGATGGAAAATAAATCCCATGCCCTGATGGCCGGACTCTTCACGCTGGCCTTGCTGGTGGCCGGCATTCTGATGGCCATGTGGTTCAACCGCGACCGGGTGGCGCGGGTGCCGTATGAAATGGCGACCAAGTTATCGGTCCCTGGCCTCAATCCGCAGGCCGACGTACGCTATCGCGGACTCGACGTCGGCAAGGTCGACGAGATCATCTTCGACCCGAAAGAGCCTGGCCAGATCCTGATCCATATCAGCGTCAAGCCGGATACACCGATGACCCATTCCACCTATGGCGTGCTCGGCTATCAGGGCGTCACTGGTATCGCGTATGTGCAGCTCGATGACGATGGCAGCAAGCCAGTCAAACTGACCAGTTCGAAGGAACAACTGGCGCGCATCGAGATGCGTCCGGGCCTGTTCGAGAACCTGCAGACGCGTGGTCTGGCGATCCTCAAGCAAACCGAAGAACTGACGCTGCGGCTCAACAATCTAATGACGCCAGCCAATCAGGCGGTAATGCTGGGTGCGTTCAGCGATATCAGCAAGGCCGCGATTGCGCTCGAAGCAATTCCCGCCCAACTCGCCCCGACGCTGTCGCGCTTACCCGAATTGACAACACAAGCCAGCCAGACGCTGGCGTCGATCAATACGCTGGCCGTCAATACCGACAAACTGGCCGACAACTTGGTCGGCATGAGCACGCGTCTGCAGGCTCCGAACGGCACGCTCGACCGGCTCACGCTGGCAGCCGACCAGCTTGGCTCGGCTGCCAGCCGGATTGAACGGGAAATCGCTCCTCTCGGTGGCGAGGCACGTTCGACGCTGCGCGCCGTCAACCGCACACTGGACACCTTTAACAGTCGTCCACAAAGTATCCTGTTCGGTGCGGCACCGGATGTGCCGGGTCCGGGTGAAGCCGGCTTTGTCGTGCCAGCCCACTGAGGCTATTTTTTATTTTGACGGGATCGCCATGAAATATGTTTTGCTCGTCGCGTGCCTGCTACTCGCCGGTTGCGCCACGCCTTCCGCGCCACCTGCACGGTTCGACCTCGGCCCGCTCCCGGCCACCGGCCTTGCCGCGAGCGTGCTGCCGGCGCTCAGCGTCGCCACCGCCACGTCGTCGCCGTTCCTGGACAATCCGCATATGGTGTACCGGCTGATCTATGCCAACAGCCAACAACCCCAACAGTTTGCCAACAGCCGCTGGACCATGGCACCGGCCCAATTGATCGAGCAGCGACTCAAGGCGCGTCTCGGGCAAGCCGGCAATACCGTGCTGGCCGGCTCGGATGGCGCGATCAACGTTCCGCTGCTACGTCTTGAGCTTGATGAATTTGCACAATTTTTTACGACGCCAACAGAGAGCATCGGGCGGGTAACGCTACGTGTCGCGGTATTCCGTGGCCGCCTGCTGCTGGCGCAAAAAAGTTTTACGCAACAGCGTCCTGCCAGCAGCGCCGATGCGGCCGGGGGCGCGCAGGCATTGGCCGAGGCCAGCGATGAACTGATTACGGAGGTCATCGGCTGGCTGGCCACGCAGTCACTGACCCCGCTGCTACCGAATAAACGATGACGGCAGCGCTCCCCGCTCCCCCATCTGAAACTGGCTCGGCCTTCGCGCGTCTGGCGTTGCTTGGTTATGCGCTCCTGATCGTCTACGCCAGTTGGTATCCGTTTATCGGATGGCAAAGCACTGGCTTGCCACCATTCGGGTTCCTGGGCTCGCGCCTGCCGCATTACTGGACCCTGTTTGACGTGGCGACCAATGTGATCGCCTACGTACCATTGGGCATGCTGTTGGTGTTTGCGGTGTATCCGCTGCTGCGCGGCGTGCTGGCGCTGCTGCTGGTGCTGGTTGCGGCGCTGCTGTGGTCGGGCACGATGGAAGCGGTCCAGACTTTTCTGCCGACCCGGGTACCGTCGAATCTGGACTTGCTGACCAATGTCATCGGTGCCGTGATCGGTGGCGTGCTGGGACTGGCCAGCAGCAGTTTTTTCCTGCAGCAGAGTCGCTTGCTGCAAGTGCGTCAGCGCTGGTTTTCACATGAAGCAAGTCGCGGCTTGCTGGTTGTCTGTGCGTGGCCACTGGCGCAAATTTATCCGCAAGGGTATCTGTTTGGCCAGGGCCAGCTAACGCCGCTATTGTCCGAGGCGCTGTCGGATCTGGCCGGGCGGCCCATCGATTTGTTCAGTGTGCTGTGGCCCGGCTTGCGGCTCAGCGCCGAAGAATTCTGGCTGAGCGAGACCATCATCACCGCCTTTGGCATGACCGGAGCGGTACTCACGTTGCTGTGTCTGCTGCGCAAGCAAGCGCCGTTGTGGACGCTCACGCTGCTGACCATCGTACTGGCTCTGGCGGCCAAGTCGATGGCCAGCGCGCTGCTGTTTGGTCCGGAAAACGCCTTCGTCTGGCTCACGCCGGGCGCGCGCGGCGGACTATTGCTGAGCTTGCTGATGCTGGCCAGCTTGCACTTCTCGTCGCGACTGGCGCAACGGCGGACAGCGGTACTGATGCTGCTGATCAGTCTGTTGGCCGTGAACCTGATCCCGCCCAATCCGTATTTTGTCGTGACACTGCAAAGCTGGGTGCAAGGCAAGTTCCTCAGCTTCAACGGCGCCGCACAATTTCTGTCGCTGCTCTGGCCGTTCTTTGCGCTGTGGTTCCTGCTTCATCCGGTGCATCGCAACAGGGCTAAAGTATGATGCAGCCACCCCCACCACCATTCTCTTTTCCGCGAGCTTTCATGGACACCAAACCGTATTTCGAGCAGCACGTTTTCATTTGCATGAATCAGCGCGAGGATGGCCGACCATGTTGCGGTCAGCGCGGTGCGCAGGCGGCGCAAAAGCACGCCAAGAGCCGCCTGAAAGCACTCGGCCTCAACGGCGAGGGCAAGATCCGCATCAACCAGTCCGGTTGTCTGGATCGCTGCGAAGAGGGCCCTGTCATGGTGATCTATCCGCAAGGTACCTGGTACACGTATGTCGATACGCAAGACATTGACGACATCATCGATACCCACCTGATCGGCGGCCAGATCGTCGAGCGCCTGAAAATTTGACCCGGAGCGCCACCATGAATGCCCAGACTCAAGAATTTTTCATTACCGGCGCGGCCGGTGCGCTCGAATGCGCACTCGACCTGCCCGACCCGGACGACGCCTCTCCGCGGGGCATTGCGCTGGTCGCCCATCCGCATCCGCTGTACGGCGGGACCATGGACAACAAGGTCGCGCAGACGCTGGCGCGGGCTTTTGTCAGCATTGGCTATGCCGCAGTACGGATGAATTTTCGCGGCGTTGCCGGTTCGGCCGGCGACCATGACGAGGGTCGTGGCGAGACCGACGACATGGCTGCGCTGCTAACGCATATGCGCCAGCAGATGCCGGGCCTGCCGGTGGCGCTGGCCGGATTTTCGTTCGGCACCTTCGTGCAAGCGCAACTGCAACAGCGCCTCATTGCGCAAAACACGCCAGCCGAGCGACTCATTCTGGTCGGTGCTGCGGCCGGAAAATGGGCGATGCCGTCAATTCCAGCCGACACGATTCTGGTCCACGGCGAACTTGATGACACCATTACGCTGACCGCGGTGCTGGACTGGCTACGCCCGCAAGATATCGCGGTGCGGGTCGTCCCGGGTGCCGATCATTTTTTTCACCGCAAATTGCAACATATTAAGAATGCCGTGGTCGAAACGTGGCGCGCCTGAGCCGGACGTTATAATTCCCCATCGATTCTTGTTCGGCTTCTCGCCTTTTATTCCACCACGCCGCGGCCTTGCCGGCACGGCGCTTTACATTGACCTCCATGAAAACCTTTATTGCGGCCGTTGCCGCTACCGTCATCACCTTGTCTTCCGCTTTCCTGCAACCTGCCTCCGCACAAG
>JBLHLW010000118.1:0-6009 GCA_047621345.1 Minisyncoccia bacterium
GAGCTGCTGACGCCGAGCACGTCCTGCTGATGAGGCTACCACTGCCGTTGTCGACGCTGCCGACAACGTTGAAAGAGAACGCGCCGGACTATCTTGTCCTGCAGAGGGCTGCGGTGAGGCAGCAGGGCTCCGTGCGGTTGCGCAGCAACACAGGGCCTGTCTAATACGATCCATATGAACCTCAATAAAATGCCGTCAATGCCAGGTGGCACCGATTCGGCGTTGTTCTTAAGTGAGCGTTCTTCCGGGATGGTTCCATTGCAAATGAACAGAAAAAGAGGGGAATTTGATGACTTTGCGACAGGATGTAGCGACGCACAACAAGAGCGACCTGCGAGAAAAAGAGTGGGGCCAAGAGAGGGGAAGACAGGTACCAGCGTGCCTCACCGCAGGGTCGCGCCGAGTGTGCCTAGCGCGACCGCAGCAGCCGAGGTCAACCGTAAAACCCGAAACGTACCGTCTCAGTCCGGCGCGAGAATGCCCGCCTGACGGAGCTGGTCGGCGATCTGGCTGGTACGGCAATCAATGAGGTGCCAGGCGAGGCGGGCGTCTTTGCCGCGTGCCACCTGAAAATCTGCCGATTGCTGCTCGCGCCGCGCCAGCAGGGGCGTGAGCTTGGCTTGCTGGCTACCGGCTTGGCCAGCAATATCACGCGCCACAACCAGCTTGGCGGTGTCAATCCGCTGCAGACCATCTAGCGCGTCCGTCAGCGCATCCATGCAGTCAAACTCGAAAGCGACGTTCTTCAGGATCTGGCCCGACAAGTCAGTGCGTTGCTGTGCTTGCTCGCTGTGGCCCATGCACCCCGGCTTGGCAAGTGCCTGATACTGCGCCAGCAACTCGCTGGTATGACTCATCGCCGCGCGCAGCGTGATGCTGGCATCGGTGGCGACATCGCTCAAGGCGGCTTCGACCGGATAGGTTTGTGTTGCTTGCTGAAATTTCCTGAAGGCGTGACTGCTTTTCCTGAGCGCCTGCTCGGTGCGCCCTGCTCCGCTGTCGCCCCTGGCCATGGGAACGGTACCGAGCTTGTCCTTGGCTGGTGGCGTTGCGACCTCGGGCAAGGACTCGCTGCGGTCGATGACCGGCAACAGAATCCGGGGGCGTTTTAATATGGGATCAAAGTATTTAGGCATGATTGTCAGCCGCAATTTATCGAAACATTCCGAATTGCAACTTTAAAAGTGAAGTATGGATTTGAGTGGTTCCATGATGTCCTCAGTTCCAGCAAACCGCACTTTTTTTTCAACGCGGGAAATACCCTACCCGGTGCCTGTCCTGCCTGCGCCGATCAATCTCATCGCCAGCCTATCGAACCCGTGCCGCTGCAATCGCATTCCCGGCCCGGCTAGCGGCCTTGCGCCCGAGGTGCTGGGAGATGAACTGTCCGGCGTCAACAACCGCATCGAGGTCGATACCGGTTCCGATTCCCAGCCCCTGCATCAAATACAGCACATCTTCAGTGGCCACGTTGCCAGTCGCCCCCTTGGCATACGGGCAGCCGCCCAAACCAGCCACCGAGGCGTGAAAAATTGCCACGCCCACTTCCAGGCTGGCATAAATATTCGCCAGCGCCTGCCCGTAGGTGTCATGAAAATGTCCTGACAATTGCCCAAGCGGAAACTCTTGTGCGGCACGTTGCAGCACGGCCTGCACCTGATGCGGCGTGCCCACGCCGATGGTGTCGGCGATGTCGATTTCATCGCAGCCCAGCGCCTGCAACCGTGCGACCACGTCGGCGACGCTGTCGAGCGAGACCGCGCCCTGATACGGACAGCCCATCGTGCAACTGATACTGCCGCGCAGACGCAAGCCGTTGCTTTTGGCGGCGGCGGCCACCGGGCGAAATCGCTCTATCGATTCGGCAATCGAGCAATTGATATTCTTTTGCGAGAAGGCTTCCGAGGCCGAGCCAAAGATCACGACTTCGTCGGCCCGCGCCTGCAACGCGGCATCGAAACCCTGCATGTTCGGTGTCAGCGCCGAATAGACGACGCCCTGACCGCGTGTGATCTGCGCCATCACCTCCGTCGAGGTGGCCATTTGCGGCACCCATTTTGGCGAGACAAACGAGGCGGCTTCAATGTTGCGAAACCCCGCCTTGGTAAGCCGGTCGACCAACGCGATCTTGATCTCGGCAGGGATGGTTTGCGCTTCGTTTTGCAGGCCGTCGCGCGGGCCGACTTCGACGATCTTGACGTGGGTGGGGAGAGTCATTTCAGTATCCTTTCGTGATGTCGACCAGACCGGCAACCGTCTCGCCGCGCTCCATCTGTTTGATCTTTGCGGCGATCTGCCGCACGCTGTCGCCGCGCAGCGTTAGTGCCGCGACATGCGGCGTGATCGTGATGCGGGGCTGGTTCCAGAACGGGTGGTCGGAGGGGAGTGGTTCATCGTGGAACACATCGAGCATGGCCCCGGCCAGATGGCCTTCGTCGAGCAAATCGACCAGATCCCGTTCGACCAGATGCGCACCGCGCGCGACATTGACCAGATACGCACCCTTGGGCAACTTTGCCAGCGTGGCGCGATCGAGCAGGCCAGTGGTCTGCGGCGTCAGCGGCAACACGCACACCAGCACCTGGGATTGCGCCAGAAAATCATCGAGCTCTTCTGCACCCGCATGCGACTGCACGCCAGGGATGTCCTTGCGACTACGGCTCCAGCCCCTTACCGGAAAATCGAATTGCAGCAGGGCTTCGGCAATCCGGGCGCCGAGCACACCCATGCCAAGGATGCCGACCGAAAACTTTTCCTTGCGACGAGGCTTCAGGAAGCGCCATTGGTGGTCGCGCGCTTGTGCGTCAAATTCATCAAAACGGCGGAAGTAACGCAACACCGCATAGCTGACGTATTCCGCCATCTGCACCGCCATGCCGGCGTCGTCGAGTCGCACGACGGGCACGCCGACCGGGAGTGCATCACCGAGTTGCAAGATGGCATCGACACCCGCACCGAGGTTGAAGATCGCCTTCAAGTCAGACCGCCCCTGCAGCATCGCGGCGGGTGGTTTCCAGACCACCGCGTAGTCGGCTGCAGCGGTGTCGCCTTCGTGCCAGACGCGCACGTCGGCCAGCGGCAAGGCGGTGTGTAACTCGGCCAGCCACTGATCGGCAGCGCCCCCATCGGCATAGAAAATAAGTTGCATGACGCGCTCCTTGTTAAGCCGCTACTGCCGTTGCCACTGCTGTGGCAAACGACAACAGCGGCGCGCCTTCGGCTACCTGATCGCCTACTGCGTAGAGGACTTGCTCGACCACACCGGCCGCCGGCGCGGTAATCGTATGTTCCATTTTCATGGCTTCCATGATCAGCATGGCCGCGCCTTTTTCGACGCTATCACCAGCGGCAACCAGCACCGCGACGATCTTGCCTGGCATTGGCGCAGTCAAGCGACCACCTTCGGCTTCGGTCGCCCCCGAATGCGCTAGCGGATCGGTCCACGTCAGTGCCGTGTGCTGGCCATCCAAATACACATGCAACTGTTCGCCATCGCGCACAACAGTGCCGCGCACGGTCTGCGCGCCGAGTTGCAACGTGATCGCGTTGCCGTCGTGGCGGGTGATGTGCATACCGACGGTGATGTCGCCAAGACCTAGCTGATAGCCATCACGCAAGTAAATTGCACGCAATGGATAGGCACCCGCCTCATCCTGAAAATCCAGCGTGCGTTGCAACGGCACGTTCATGCGCCAGCCGTCGGTGCTGGCCCACGGGCTAGTCTCAGCGGATTGTTCCGATTGCAGCAGCGCCGCTGCGGCCAGCGCCAGCACCGGCAAACTTGCTTGCACTGGCGCGGGAAACAGCGCGTCGTAATTGTGTTCGATGAGCCCGGTATCGAGTTGCGCAGCGGCGAATGGCGCGCTCTCGACCAGCCGTTTCAGAAAGCCGATATTTGATGACAGACCGACGATCCTGTACTGCGACAGCGCTTCGCTCATCTGGCGCAGTGCGGCCTCGCGGTCCTTGCCCCAGACGATCAGCTTGGCAATCATCGGATCATAAAACGGCGAGATCGCATCCCCTTCGCGCACGCCGCTATCGATGCGGATCACGCTATGCGTGTGCAGGTCGGTCGGTGTGCTGAAGCTGATCGCGTCTGGCGTACCGAGGTGGCGCAGTGTGCCAATCGACGGCAGGAATCCTTTCTCCGGGTTTTCGGCATAGATGCGCGCTTCGAGCGCGTGACCGTTGATCTGCAACTGGTCTTGCCGCAGCGGCAGCGGTTCGCCCGAAGCGACCCGCAATTGCCATTCGACCAGATCCAGACCGGTGATCATTTCGGTCACCGGATGCTCGACCTGCAGGCGGGTGTTCATTTCCATGAAATAGAACGAGCCATCCTGATTGGCGATGAATTCGACGGTGCCGGCGCCGACATAGTTGACTGCCTTGGCGGCGGCCATGGCGGCCTCGCCCATCGCATTGCGGCGCGCCAGCGTCATGCCCGGCGCAGGTGCCTCTTCGAGCACTTTCTGGTGGCGGCGCTGCACCGAGCAATCGCGTTCGAACAGGTAGACGCACTCGCCTTGTGTGTCGGCGAAGACTTGAATTTCGATGTGGCGTGGCGCGCTCAGGTATTTTTCGACCAGCACTTTATCGTCGCCAAAACTGTTGATCGCTTCGCGTTTGCACGAAGCCAACGCCGCAATGAAGTCGGCGCTGGCGTCGACGATGCGCATGCCTTTGCCACCGCCACCGGCGCTGGCTTTGAGTAGCACCGGGTAGCCGATCTGGTCGGCTTCGTGGCGCAGGAAGTCGGCGTCCTGATTCTCGCCGTGATAACCGGGCACCAGTGGCACGCCGGCCTTGCTCATCAGTTCCTTGGCGGCGGACTTGCTCCCCATCGCGCGGATCGCCGATGCCGGCGGGCCGATGAAAACCAGACCGGCGGCGGCGCAGGCATCGGCGAAGCCGGCGTTTTCGGACAGAAAACCGTAGCCTGGATGGATGGCTTGGGCGCCGGTGGCGAGCGCGACTTCGATGATCTTGTCGGCGCGCAGGTAGCTTTCTTTTGCTTCGGAAGGACCGATCCTGACCGCTTCGTCGCACAGCGCGACATGGCGGGCACTGGCATCGGCGTCGGAATAAACCGCGACGGTCTTGATACCGAGCCGACGGGCGCTAGCAGCAACCCGGCAAGCAATTTCGCCGCGATTGGCGATCAGGATTTTAGTGAACATGGTGGTCTCTTTGTTGTGGTTATTCTTGCGCAAGCGACGCGCTTCGTTGTCCATTTTTTGCTGCACGCGGTGCAATGCCCTTCGGTTTTTGCACCCACCGTCTGTCGCGCTGCATTTTTTTTGCCCACGCGGGCGATCTGGCTACCTCTGTCAGTTCTGTGGTTCGCTCGCGTGGGCACGAAAATTCCGTGCCCACGCTACCGGCTACCGCGCTGCATTTTTGGAGGGTGGGCACGGTACTTTGTGCCCACGCGCGTGATCTGGCTACCTCTTTCAATTCTGTGGTTCGCTCGCGTGGGCACGAAAATTCAGTGCCCACCCTACCTTCTACCGCGCTGCATTTTTGGAGGGTGGGCACGGTACTTTGTGCCCGCGCGCGTGATCTGGCTACCTCTTTCAATTCTGTGGTTCGCTCGCGTGGGCACGAAAAACCGTGCCCACCCTACTAACTACCGCGCTGCATTTTTGGACACTTTGTGCCCACCTTACGATCAATGGCAGCCTTCGGCCTCGATCTTGGTCGCGCGCGTCCGCATGCCGAGCTTGGCCAGCAGGGCCTGGTCTTCTTCGACTTCCGGATTACCGGTCGTCAGCAATTTGTCGCCGTAAAAAATCGAGTTCGCGCCCGCCAGAAAACACATCGCCTGCACCGCCTCGCCCATTTGCCGACGGCCAGCCGACAAGCGTACGCGCGCCGTCGGCATCGTGATCCGTGCGACCGCAATCGTGCGGACGAATTCGAGCGGATCCAATGCCTCGCTACCGAAGAGCGGCGTACCTTCAACCTGCACCAGATGATTGACCGGTACCGACTCGGGATACGGCG
>JBLHLW010000119.1:0-5953 GCA_047621345.1 Minisyncoccia bacterium
ATCCTTTAGGGAGCGGTTATGAGCAAGCTTGGTTAGTATCTGAACATGAGCGTTCACATATATGGTTAACGCCATTTTCAATAAAGGAAAAAAATGAAAATTCTGATGGTTTTAAGCTCACACGACAAGTTGGGCGACACCGGCCGCAAGACCGGCTTCTGGCTGGAGGAGTTCGCCGCCCCGTATTATGTTTTCAATGACGCTGGTGCGAAGGTCACTTTGGTGTCGCCCAACGGTGGCCAGCCACCGCTAGATCCGAAGAGCGACGAACCTGATGCGCAGACCGATGCAACGCGGCGCTTCAAGGCAGACGATGCGGCGCAGTTAGCGTTGGCGCACACCGGCAAGCTATCGGATATCTCGGGTAACGACTTTGATGCCGTCTTCTACCCGGGCGGTCATGGTCCGCTGTGGGACCTGGCCGAGGACCGGCATTCGATTAACCTGATTGAGGCTAGCATCGCCGCCGGTAGGCCGGTGGCCGCAGTCTGCCATGCGCCAGCGGTTTTGCGCCATACCCGTGGGGCCGACGGTTCGCCACTGGTGAAGGGCCGCAAGGTCACTGGCTTCACTAACAGCGAAGAGGCGGCCGTGCAACTGCTCGAAATCGTACCCTTCCTTGTCGAGGACATGCTGATCGCGAATGGTGGCGACTACCGCAAGGCTGCCGACTGGCAGTCCCACGTTGTCTGCGACGGGCTGCTGATCACGGGTCAGAACCCTGCTTCGTCCGAGGCTGCTGCTGTTGCGTTGCTGGACATGCTCAAGCAGCATTGACCTTAACGGCCGGTGGCTACGACTGGCGTCACTGGCTTGCCATGTGAATGTGACAGATCCAGAGTCAGTCGTTTAGGGGCTTAATATTGCATTACTTCTTGCATTGAAGGTTCAAGTTTTAATGGGCTTCTGAGTTGCATTAGAAAGTTGGAAGGATTCCTTCAAACGCGTTTTGCAGCAACGACCGCAGCGCCTTGCGCTCAAGCGGACGCGGATTTGGGTACTGGTTCTGCGCCGCAAGGTCGGCCGCCTTGTCCAGTCCGTCCGCCGACATCCCGATCGCCTTGAGCGAGACTGGCGCACCGTTTCGGCGTGCCAATTCAAGTACCCCGTGCGCTGCATCGGCAACGCCAAGTGCGCGGGCAATTACTGCCATCGCCTTCGGTGCATGCGTTGCGTTGTAGGCCAGTGCATGTGCAAGAATGACAGTGTGCACCTCGGCATGCGGCAGATTAAACGAACCCCCTAGCGTATGGCAGAGCTTGTGGTGCAGACCCATGGACACCTGACCTAAAACGCAGCCACACAACCAAGCGCCATAGAGCACATCGCTGCGGGCGTCGAGGTTGCCAGGGTCGGACTTCAGAGGCGTCAAGGCAGCCGCACTCGCACGAATACCTTCCTCGGCCATCATTGAGACGATCGGATTTCCGTCATGTGCGTAAAGGCCTTCTGCGGCGTGGGCAATGGCATTGATGGCGCTGGTTACCGTGATCGAAAGCGGCAGCGTCGCCGACAACTCGGGGTCGTAGATCACAGTACGTGGCAGCACCCGTGGATCACGGCCGGTTTTTTTCAGGCTACCCTCAGTCAGACCGAAGATCGGTGTCATCTCGCTGCCCGCGTACGTCGTCGGAATCGCAATGATGGGAAGGCCGGACTCAAGCGCGATTGCCTTACCCAGGCCGACGGTGGATCCCCCGCCAATGGCCACCGCGCAGTCGGCGCCTAGGCGCCGCGCTTCCTCGCGTGCCTGCCGAACCGTCTCAACCGGCACGTGCATCATGGCTTTAGAGAAGATGCCCGCTGCGCAGTCACCTAGCAAGGTGGCCACGCGCTCGGCATTCACCAGTTGATCGGGTGTCGAAAGTACAAGCGCCCGACGGGCGCCCAGGCGCTGCAGCTCGTCAGGCAACTGTGACAGTGTGCCAGGGCCAAAGATCACGCGCGATGGATTGGTCTGGTGGATGAAATGTGTCATAACGGGAATCGGAACAAGGTTGCTTCACGCGTACGAGACGCATGAAGGGAAGACTATTTAGCTAGCTAGTCGGTGAGAGCTCAGCTCATGCGGCCAATTCCATACGCTCAACAGCCGCAATCCAACGTTTGAACGCAAGCATCTGGTCGCCGATAAACTTGCGTGTCGTGTCATCAGTGCACTGCCCTTGGGCATTGAACTTGCCAATCGCGCCGGCGATGAAGACTTCCGGCTTGGCCAGCACCTGTGCATTCATGAACAGCATTACTCGACGCAAGTCGTACTGGACCCGGGCACCGCCCACCGGTCCTGGTGAAGCGCTGATAATCGCAACCGGCTTGAACGCAAACGGCTGGTCATCGCCACGGCTGATCCAGTCCAGGGCGTTCTTCAGCACACCAGGGATCGAGAAGTTGTATTCAGGCGTCACGATCAACACCGCATCGGCCTTGCGGATCCGTTCTCGCAATGTCGCGACCGACGCCGGTAAGCCCTGGGCCAGTGTGTCGCCATCGAAGAACGGAACGTCACGGATCCCAGCCTCGCTCAGCTGCATGCCATCAGGCATCAATTCACTGGCGAGGTTCATGGCCATACGGTTAAGGGATCCGGCACGCAAGCTGCCGCAAAGACCGACAATATCGAGATTTTTCATGGGTTTTCTTTCAGTAAGTAAGTAAGTAAATAAAGAGTTGGTCGCTAGGCGACTTCGTAATCGACCTGGTGCCGCGCTATTCGCAAGTCGCCAAGTTCATTGCGCACACGCAGATGCTCGGGGTGGGTGGCGTAGTCGTCCAGCGATTGCTGGCAGTCAAATTCGGAATAGAGCACAACGTCAAAGGCATAGTCCACCCGGCTCGAGTCGACGCCGATTTCCAGGTACTGCATACCGGGGACCAGGCCCCGTAAGCCTTCAAACTTCTGCTTGACAAACCGCGCGGCCTGCGCTCTTTCCTCGGCCGAATCGCCACGCAGCGCCCACATCACAATATGCTTGAGCATGGCAACAGGATGCTTTCGCTGTCGACCTTGTCTGGCCACAGCGCTATCAGCACAATTTGTTGTTGAATTGGGATCATTTCATTTTTCATGTCTGCTCCAGTTTGAATAAATAACCTTGTGCTCATGCGACCGCATGCGCGCCTGGGATCAGCGCGGCAGTCCAGCCGACAGCGGACGTCAGTCGATGCCCTGATTCGCGCAAAGGTGCGAGCCAGGACTCGGGGTCGTGTTCCTTCCCTTGCTCGTCGATCAGTTGACCGCCGCGCTTGCGCCAGCGGCCGGCAACCATCACCGAGTCGATGTTGGCCAGGCTGGTCTGCATCAGCACGCTATTAATGGGGTCGTGCACCGGTTGCATGTTCGGCCGCCGCGCATCGATCATCACGAGGTCTGCCTGCTTGCCTGGCGACAAGGTTCCGATGCGGTCAAGCTGACCCAGCATGCGGGCGCCCTCGACTGTGACCCAGCGCAGCGCCTGCAGGGTTGTGATCGTGCTGGTTGGTGGGATCACGGCCTTGTCGGGTTCGGCTGCGCGCCGGAACACCGCGTTGTCAAGTGCCCGCTGGTGTGCCAGTGCAATACGCGCTGCAGTGAACATTTCGCCGGAGAGACCCGACTCGAGGTCAACGCCGATCGAAGGCGAGACGCCCCGGTCGCGCAACCGGCCAATGATCGGGTGACCGTGGCCTTGCGTCATCTCGTTCTCGGGCGTAATTGAAAAGCTCACGCCAGCCGCAACAAAGCGATCCAGCTGTGCCTCGGACAGATCATTGCCGTGCACGATGTTGATGTGTGGTCCCAGCAAACCTTCGCGCTCGAGTACCGTCCACCCATCAGCGGCACGGGCGGGCCCGCCACCCTGGTGCATGGAAGCCGTCAGGCCCAGTTCGCTTGCAAGGGTGAAGTCGGCCACCGCAACATCGAGCGTCGAATAGTGCGGGCCAAGCACGGCCATACCCAGGTTCAGCAGGCTGTTCGTTGCGAAACGCGGCTGGGCGAGCAGTCGTTCGATCTCGGCCCGTGGATGACATACTTCCCAGAACGGTTTCTGACCGGGCTTCGGATCGGGTTTGGGGCTGCCATGAAAAAATGCTGCCCGGATACCGCTGCGTTCCAGCGCATCGACCGCCGCGTCGGTGTGGGCTGGCGTTGGGTTGTTGTGGCACCAGTCGACCAGCGTCGTGGTGCCGCAGTTGAGCTGGTTGAGAGCGCCGGCATAGGTGCCAATGTACAGGTCCTCGGGCGTAAAGTGCGTCGCAAGTCCGGCATGCATCCAGCGGAAATACTCAAGCAGGGTCCAGTTGCTGGCAACGCCACGTAGCGCTGTCTGCCAGGTATGCATGTGGGCATTGACAAAGCCTGGCACGATGATGAAGCCACGGCCATCAATAATCTGGTCGGCGGGCGGCGACCCACCGACTAGGTCGCACGCGTTCAACGAAGTGATGCGGTCGCCTTCGACCAACAATTCTGCGTTATTGACGACGCCAATCGTGTCATCCATCGATACAACCGTGGCGCCTGAGATCAAGCAACGTTTGGATAGGCCGCTCATGCCGCGTCGACCTTCAGCCCAGCGGAGCGTGCCTCGGCGCGGATGACCGCCGCATAGTCAAGCCCGGCATCCCCCTGCGCCGCGGCAGCTCGCAGCATCTGCTCGATATTCGCCGTCAATGCCATTGGCACGTCAAGCTGTGCACCCGCCTCCAGAATCAGCCCGACGTCCTTGCGCATCTGTTCAACGGTAAAGGTCGGCGTGTAGTCACGTTCGCGCAGCTGCACCGCCTTGGCACGTACGATGGGGGCACCCACCGCACTGACGCAAATCACGTCCCACATCTGCTGCCAATCCAGCCCCCCTTTCTCTCCCAGGGCCAGCGCTTCCGCCAGCATACCGGAGGTCGAGGCAATCATCAGATTAATGACCAGTTTCATCAGCCGCGCCTGTTCGCCGTCACCGAGGTAGAACTGCGAAGGCCCGAGCAGTCGCAGCAAGGGTTCGACCTGGTCATAGGCCTGTCGTGGGCCCGAACAGAGGACCGTCAATTGCGCCTGCTCTGCCATCTTGTTATTGCCCGATACCGTCGCTCGTACATGCGCGATGCCACGTTGAGCGCAGGCTTGGGCCACCACGGCACTGGCCCGCAATGAAACCGTGCTTGTATCGACGAAGATCGCATTGTCGCCGGCATGAACGACCACGTCGGCGGCTACCGCGAATAGAGCCTGGTCGTGCGGTAGCGATGATAGAACTACTTCGGCGCCCGCGACAGCGGCAGCCAGGGTCGATGCGACCTCTAGCCCCGCATCGTGCGCTGCTGCCTGGGCTGTGGTGCTATTGTCGTGTACTACGACGGCGTATCCGCCGGCGGCCAGGTGGCGAGCCATTTGCAGGCCCATCTTGCCCACGCCGATCATTGCAATTCGCATGTATTTTCCTTCTGTGTCCAGGCTGCGCGAGAGCGCAGAATTGAGGGCAAAAACGCCAGCGTGCGGTAGGCCGGCATAAAGCCGGTTGCCGCACGCGCAGCGACTTATTGCATGACGATGCCGCCGTCGATCATCAGCAACTGGCCGGTCATGTAGTCAGAGTCAGCGCTGGCCAGGAACGTGGCAGTGCCGACAACGTCCTTGGGATAGGAGTAGCGCTTCATCAGAATCATCTTTTCCGCCAACTCATCCATCGACTGACCTTCCTTCTCGAACTTGCCGATCTTGACGAGGTCCTTGTCTAGTTGCTCCCACAACTCGGTACGCACGACGCCTGGTCCATAACCATTGACTGTGATGTTGTGGCTCACGAGCGCTTTGGCACCGCCATTAATCAAAGCGAGCACCGCATGCTTTGAGCAGCTGTAGGAAATGACATCATCAAACGCCTGGCGTGACAGGATTGAGCCAACATTGATGATCTTGTAAGGGCCCTTGTCCTTACCCTGCTCAATCATCTGCTTAGCCGCTTCCTGCATGCAC
>JBLHLW010000120.1:0-5930 GCA_047621345.1 Minisyncoccia bacterium
CATTGTTTTCCAGATAGAGCATGCCAGTCAGTTCGCCCTGGTGCAGGATCGGCAGGATTAGCAGCGACCGTGGCCGGTGGCGTTGCACGTACGGGTCGCTAGCGACCAGCTTTTCCTTGAGTGCCTCATGGATCACGATACTTTCTTTGGTGCGGGCTATGTAGTGCACCAGCGATAGCGGCAAGAGCGGGGCGTCCTGCTCCGAGCTAGCCAGCGCGACCGATTGCAGGACGGTGGCGTCGGCTTGTCCGTCGGATTTTTCCGCCTCCACGAACCACTCCTCGCCCTTTTTTAGTAGCAGGACGCTGCGCTGCGCGCCGGCGCTTTCCACCACCACGTGCATCAGGCGCTTGAGCAGGCGTTCGAGCACGATTTCTTGCGACAAGGCTTGCGATGCTTTCATGACGGTCGCAAAGTCAAGCATGTCTGAGGTGCTGGTCATGGAAACCGTTTCCGTGGCGCGGGCAAAGAAGTCTTGGGACGTCGGTGCTTGCTCGCCGAGCCATTGCGGATAACGGGCGGTCATATCGCGCACTTTGGCCAGTGCACCCCAGCGCCGATAGCCGTGTTGGGCGTCCCTGAGGTGAGCCAGTGCGATTGATTCGATACCCTGCTCCAGATAGTGCTCACCCGCCAATTCTTTTGCAAGCGCTTCTTCATGCGGGAAATTGCTCTCCCTGGCCATGCGCATCGCCTTCTCATAAGCGTGATTCGCATCCAGTATCCGATCTGTTTTACGGGCTAGTTCTGCCTCCACCAGATGCCATTTGTGCAGAAAATTGTCGGGGGCATATTTCGCCCAATGGGCTAATTTTTTCTGGCTCTTTCTTATTTTGTGCAGGGCGATCATACGTTCTGTCGCGGATGCCGTATCCAATTGCGCTAAACGAACAAGAGCGCTGTAAAAATGAAAAATCGCAACGCCAACATAGCCGATCGCTGTATCACAATATATTTCCGCGCGATTGGCATATGCCAATGCTCTCCGATAATCATGGAATAAATAGGTCAGCATCATCCTCGTACTTAACGCCTGAAACATGTTTGCAATCGACGCGATCACCACCGGCTCTTCAATCATCGTCGGCTCGTCCTGTTGGCCACTCTGCGTATTGCGGGTACGACCTTGCAACATCGGCAAATCGGGATCTTGATCGATTAGCGTTAGCAATGCTGCGTGCAACACTTCGCAACTGTGGCGCGCTGTAGGCCAGGACAAATCACTAACTTTAAGATAACTACCAGTGTCACGTTCCAATTTTGTCAGTTCATTTCCACAAAAAAACCGGTGGTAACATCCAATCACTGCCGCTATCGAAGCAAATTCGATGTCCCCCAACTCGACACCGGACAAATAAGTACGTTCCAAGGGCGCTATGGTGTCGTGAAGCGACATGCTCCATGGGCGGATTGCGCCATAGACGAGACAGTGTGTATGGGATTTGACCGGCGCCATTTCAGGCCGCTCTTGAACTCGCAATGCCAGGTCACCGAATCGCGCGCCCTGTTTGATTTCCCCGAGGACACCCCCCAGCAGCATCCCGTAAGCCGCTAAGTCGCACGCTGAAGTCGGTGCCGTATGTCCATATTTCAACAGCAAACGTATTCCTTTCAGTGGGAACAGCGGAAGGTGTGTTGGCAGTACGTAATAAGCGGCGCTGACAATCTTGGATAAGATTTTGCATGCGGCGAGTATTCGAGGATCGGTTGCATCCGGTAGGCGCGTCAGGTCCTCGATTTGTTTTCCGGCGAGCGCCAGCTTTGTTTGAATCAGACTAAAGACGACGTGCAGTTTATTCGGCTTTTTTGGAAAATGTATGCCCAGCAGTCGCAAAACAGTCAATCCGCTGTCGACGACCTCGATATATTTGTCCTGAGTGATGTAAGCCTGAATCCGAATTTCATGAGCTTTTGCCTGATCCAGCAAATCCTTTGCCCGACGAAGAGCGGTCTCGATATATCGATCCATTTGTATCGGCTCGGCACTCAGATGCGCCGCTTCGGCTGCCTCCAGGTGTAGCGCAAACATCAAATCATACTGGCTCTGCCAATCCGACTCATCCAGTAATTCCAGTGCCGTCTGCAGATACATCAGCGCCGGCTTGTAAGCCACCGATGCCTTAGCCCGACGCGCTGCCGTCAGATTCAGGCGCGCCAGATGACTGCGTTCGCCGTAATCCGTCATGAGCCCGCGGCCCAGATTCAGATGGTTTGCCAGATCGAACAGCAGAGCCTGCTGCTCTTCCGGCGAATACGTCATCAGCCATAATCGGCCGATGGCCAGATGCATGGCCGCTTTTTCCGCATCGCTGCTGAGCAAATTAGCGGCCTGATGCACCCGATCGTGCAGGAACCGGTAGCTCGGCAGCAAACTGCTCTCGCCAGCAGTGGCCGGTTGCTCCGCGTACCGGTAGTTGTCGTCCAGCGCAACGATCACTTCCTGCTGCAGCGCATCCCACAGGCGCCGCGCCGTCTCGGCTTCGGCCAGACCGCATACGGCCGCCAGCATGCTCAACTCAAAGGTATTGCCCAGGCACGCGGCGCCTTGCAGCACGTATTGCGTCGGGGCCGGTAACTTGTGCAATTTCGCCACCATCAGCTCGACGATGTTGTCCGTGATACCGGCCTTGCGCACGTTGTCGATATCCCACAGCCAGCCACCCTCCGCCGGATCGGGACACACAATCATCTGATCGACAAGCGCCGCCAGGAACTGGCTAAGGAAGAACGGGTTGCCCTCGGTTTTTGCCAGACACAGCTGTGCCAGTTCGCCGACCTGAACTGTGCTGGCAAGCAGCGTATCGCACAGTAGCGCATTGACCTCGTCGAGGTTCAGCGGCGGTAGCGTCATGGTGTGCACGGCCGCACCATTTTTTTCGAGCTCGTCAAATGTCAGGCGCAGCGCATGGGCCGCCGTGATTTCGTTGTCCCGATACGCCCCGATCAACAGTAAGTGCGGTGTAGCCGGTGCGCGCAGCAGTAAGGACATCAACTGCAAAGACGGCAGATCGGCCCATTGCAGGTCGTCGAGGAAGATCACCAGCGGATGATCGGCGGTGGCAAAGGTGGCGACGAATTTGCGAAATTCGTTGTGAAACCGGTTTTGCGCCTGCTCGGCCGGCAGTTCCGGGACCGGCGGTTGCGGCCCGAGGATCAGGACCAGCGTCGGGATCACGCTGATGATCACCTGCGCATTGTCACCCAGGGCGTACAGCAGCCGGTCCTTCCACGTGGCGACGACCGCGTCGCCCTCGGTCAGTACCTGCTGGACCAGCTCCCTGAACGCCTGGCTCAGCGAGGCATAGGGGATGTCGCGCTTGAACTGGTCGAACTTGCCTTCGATGAAAATACCCCGACGCTGCGTGATTGGCTTCTGGATTTCATGTACCAGCGCCGATTTGCCCACGCCGGAATAGCCGGCCACCAGAAGCAGTTCGGCCGGTCCTCGACTGGCGCGATCGAATACGTCCATCAGCGTGGCGAGCTGGGCATCGCGGCCATACAGCTTTTGCGAGACTTGCAGACGCCCCGAAAAATCCTTGCGCCCCAAAGGAAAGGGAGCAATCTGCCCGTCCGCATCGAGCGTTTCCAGGCATGTCTGCAAGTCATGTTCGAGACCGCCGGCGCTTTGGTAGCGCTCTTCGGCGGTCTTGGCCATCAGCTTGTCGATGATGGCCGATACCATTGCCGGAGTCCCGGGCCGGATCTGCGCCAACGGAACCGGCTGGTGCGCGAGATGCGCATGCACCATCTCCAGCGCATCGCCCGACGCAAAGGGTAAAACCCCGCACAATAGTTCGTAGAAGGTAACGCCGAGGCTGTAGAAATCGGTGCGGTAATCCATTGCCCGGTTCATGCGTCCGGTCTGCTCCGGCGACATGTACGCCAGCGTTCCCTCCAGCCGGTCAGGGCTGCGCACTTCCGGCACCTCGCGCGTGAGTTCGGTGGCAATCCCGAAGTCGATGAGCTTGACCTGACCGGTCTGGCGATTCCAGACGATATTGGCGGGATTGATTTCCTTGTGCATGACGTGCTGCCGATGCAGCTGTGTGAGACAAGCGGCGATGCGTGCAGCCAGCTCCAGCCAGTCCTTCATCGGCAGCGTTGCTTCCAACCCTAAATTGTTGAGGGAGGTACCGCCGAAGTCCTCCAGAATCATTACCTGAAGGCCTTGACAGGATTCCATGCCGAGGGCATCGGGGATTGCGTTCGAATGAAGCTTGCGCATCAGGTCGTATTCCCGCTGGAACCGGGCCCGCCTTTCCGGTGACGGAATATCTTCGTTGGGGACCTTGAAGATGACGGGTAAGTTATCTGCCAGGCGTCTGGCGCGCATCACCCGAGACTGGCGACTTTCGTACAGCAATCCGGTGACAGCGTAACCTGGTAATAAAATCATGCTTGATCATCCCAGCAATTAAATAGTTACACCGTTTGGTCATTACCAAGGTTTCGGCTCGGCATCAATTGGCATTTTTTCATATGATATTTCTATACAGCAACGACTAATTGTAACTGACAATCACCTACGATAATAGCTACTTGATTCCACCCTCTTTGCAAGTCGGGGTACGCGTCTGCAATCATTTCGATTTTTACTGTTTGACACTGGTAACGTTTTTTAAAAACCATCCCTGTCAGGATTTCTGTGAAAGAACCCCCAAAAGTTTTCGCTCTGAGTTAGGCCGCTTTCCAGAAGCGCTGTTTTAGATGTCTTTCAAGCGCATTTGCCATCGCATCCACATCAATATCGCCATTGCTCTTTTTTGAACTTGTACTTGCCAGTGAATGCAATATATGACCCGCAATAGGTGAAATTCTGGCAAGTTCATGGATAATTAACTAGTTGATTCCGACGGCAATCGTTCGCTCATAAACGGGGTTTAAGATAATCGTGTTGTAGGCGACGATGGAACTGACAACCAGCCGTACTCCATGTGCGCTGACTTGATTGTTTTCTTGCTTCTTACCTTTAATCCATTTTGTTATATACCAGTCACCCTCAGACTCGCACCACGCGCCCATTCCCGCTTACATTCAATGAGTTAGCGTTCTCTTGTGAACTATTGCCAAATCACGTTCACTATCGTCTTTTAGGTGATGTGATTGACAACCATACCGACATTGTGAACAGAGACGGAATTCGGGCAACTCGATATGGGCGACGCGCATCTGGACAAGTGAGCGAGGATATTGATGGAGCGACTGGCGGCTGAACCGACGATGAGTGCTTCCAAAGCATGCGATGGCTGGGGCGAGACGACGGCTGCTTACTGATTCTTTGCCAATGAGAACGTCGATTGGCGCGCACTACGCGAGCTGCACTGGCAGCAAACCCAGAAACGGATGCGTGATCACCCTCGAATTTTGATCAATGACGCGGAGGCACAATGAAGACCCTAACATCACCGTCAACAAAGCAGAACAATCGATCCGCGTTGTGGCAAGAACGCCTGTTGCGGTACGCCGCCAGCAGCCAGACTGTCGCTGCCTTTTGTTGCAGCGACTCCATTTCGGTAGCGTTGTTTTATCTTTGGCGCAAGCGGTCGTTGGCAGTGCAGTATCGCCGCGCCTCATCGATCTTGGTCCGTTAACTGAATTGAGTCGTGCATCGAGACCAAAGCCGGCCCCTGTAGCAGCACGACGCCAGGCCCACATCTAGCTCGACCCTGGGCATGGCGTCGTGCTGCGACTGCTGCGCTCCTGATGTTTTTCCCCGAAGGTCAGGTTGGGACTTTCACCCGCAGGAGTGCGCCCATGCTGGGCGCACAACGCAAAAAGGCCCTTCTTTCGAAGGGCCCTCTTGTTTGCTGCTTGTAACTTAGCCTGACGATGACCTACTTTCACACGTGTTGACGCACTATCATCGGCGCAACGTCGTTTCACGGTCCTGTTCGGGATGGGAAGGGGTGGTACCGACGCGCTATGGT
>JBLHLW010000121.1:0-5915 GCA_047621345.1 Minisyncoccia bacterium
CACGCGGATGCGCCACCGAACGACCAGAATTGGCCAGCGTTCCTAGTATGCGCGCGTGGGCACAAAGTGCCGTGCCCACCCTACGGACACCGTCCTTCGTAGGGTGGGCACAGGGGTTTCGTGCCCACGCGGATGCACCACCGAATGACCTGAATTGGCCAGCGTTCCCGGTATGCGCGCGTGGGCACAAAGTGCCGTGCCACCCTACGGACACCATCCTTCGTAGGGTGGGCACAGGGGTTTCGTGCCCACGCGGATGCACCACCGAACGGCAAGAATTGGCCAGCGTTCCCGGCACGGGGATGTGCCACCCAATCGCCGGAGAGAAATTAGCCCGGCAGTTTTTTCTGCCACATCAGCGCATGACCATGCTCGGCATCGAGCTGATAACCGGCATAGCCCATTTTGCGATAGACCAACTGGGCATGCTGATTGCCCTGCAAAACTTCCAGCGTGATCTTGCAACAACCCCGCTCCAGCGCAACTTGCTCAACCCGCTGCATCAGTTGCTGCGCCAATCGTTGCCCACGGTAAGGCGCTAGCACCATCATGTCGTGGATATTGATCAACGGTGCACAACTGAACGTCGAAAATCCCTCGAAACAATTGGCCAGACCAACGGCGACACCATCGACCCGGGCCAGCACGCTGAAGGCTCCAGCACGCGCCGCCAGTGCGGCGATCAAGTCGCGCCGGACGTGCGCCGCCAGCGCTTCAGCGCCGCCGAACGGGTCGCGCGCATACGCGTCGAGCACCTCCAGAACATCACGCGCATCGGCCGGATCGGCATAATCGGCTAGCGTAATGTGAACCATACCGGCGCTCATCGGGTCACCACATCGCGCTGCATCGGTGCCAGATCAGCCAGCAATTTGTTCTGGATACGGGAGGCGATGCCATGTCGCTCCATGGCGATCTGCAAGTCTTCCACCAGCGCATAAAATTGCGCCGTCGTGATGTCGAGTCCGTCGTGGATAGTCGCCATCTCCTTGCCGCCGTAGCGGCAAGAACCGCCGGCGAGGACGCAGAATTGCTCGGCCAGCTTTTCCTTGAGATGCGGGATATCCGCTTCTTCGAAACTGCTGCCGACCCGCGAGTCGGCTTGCAACAGTGCCACGAACGTGTCGACCAGTTGCACGATTCCCTGTTTCTGACCAAGCCCCTGGTAGACCTCATCAGCAGCCAGCACCGGCGTACCGAGTGCCAGCAGCAAACACAATATGGCAATACGCTTCATCAAAAACCTCCCTGTAGCGACAAATAAGCGCCGTTCTGGCGGCGCGGATTAAAGACCGTGACATCACCCAGCGTCACCCAGCCCAGCATCACCGAAAAATTCCGGTTCAAAAAATAGCCGACGAAGACATCCGCCGCATCTTTTTCATTGTCCACCGTCAGGTTACGCGGCTTCATCCGGTATTCGGCTCCGGCCACCAGATGGCGGTTGATCAGATAGACCGCTGAGGTTTCCAGCATCGGTTGATAGCGATCGTGCCGGTCGCCACCAAAGCCGAGCAAGCCGAACTGGTTGGCCTTGGTCGCACGCACGGTGGCATTGAGTAACAGACTCTGGTCGAGCAAGAGTTTGGTCGCTGACAGCGTGACATCGACGCCATGATCGCTGCGGGCGCCGAGCTGGGTCACGCTAGTCACGCCGAGGGCCTCAAGACCGCGCACCCCGCGGTTGCGCTTGTACTGGATACCCAGCGCAATCTGCGGCATCAGCCGATCCTGATCGACCAGTGCATCACCACTGATCTTGAGCTTGAGGCCAACAATATCCTGCGTGATGGACAGGTGCGCCAGCGGCGCCTGGCTGCCTTGTAGCTTCTGGCTTGCCAGCGATACTTCAAAGCGATCAGCAAAACCGAACGCCACACCGGCTGAATCAAGCGCGTAATCCTGCGTGCGCACGCCAGTGTAATGGACATTACCGCCATAGCTGTCGCGCGATCCGTAGCCAGTAATCAGCGCCCAGGGCGTCAGACCACCACCGCCGGCACCCTCAATCTGACTGACTCCACCCAGCGCCAGCAATTTGGCCTGATCCGGCACCGGCAGGGCTGCGACCGCCGTGCCGGCAACCCCTAGCAGCGTAGCGACTGCCAGTAGATGACACCAGTAATTCCCTGCCCTGCGCGCCTGTGTTCTCATGATCTCTGCCCTAAATAATACTGTGGTGTAATAAGAGTCGAATTATGCCTATTTTCAGTGGAATGGGCAGTCCGCGGTCTCGGACGAACCACCTGTCAGCCCTCTCTTGCGAGACGATCGCTACTGCGACTGAAAGTCACTGTCATTTCGGAGGTTTCGGGCATAAGGATTCAGCTAGAATGTCTGCTCCCATTATTGGCGCACATCACTATTTTCCGCACACCATGAACCAATTACTTTGCCATGACGCCTTGCCCGCCTCGGCGTCGATTGCCCTGACATGACACCGGCGCATCCGTTGATGATGGAATCGCTATTGCGGCACATGGTCGAGTTGACCGGCCAGCGCGACCATCACCTGCTGGATGTTGCGGTCATTTCAGCGCTGCAGGACATGGTAGCGGCCAGCCAGGTGCGGATGCTCGATATTTTCAGAGTCGGTGACGAGGCCATGATGCGCCCAAGGACATGGATCACGAATGGCATCGTGAGCACCATCGACGACAGTACTACCGACCACCACAGCGACGTCCCCCTGACCCACTATCCGGTACTGAGCGATTGCATTGCTCGCCAGGGTGGCCGGGTCGAAGAAACCGGCCCGGATGGCGAGCACATTCTGTGGGTACCGATCTGGCAAAACGACATTGCTACCGCCTGCTTGCAAATCACCGGCATCGCCACCGTCGCGCCAGCCACGCTGCATATGATGGAAGGGATTCTGAGCGTCTACCGCAATTATCAGCACCTGCTTGACTACAGCGAACGCGATTCGCTCACCGGCCTGCTCAACCGCCGCACCTTCGACGAAAAATTCTCGCGCATGGCGACCTTCAACAAAGCCAATGACGATCAATTGACGCCGACTGTCGAGCGGCGCCATCCGAACGATATCGAGGGCCAATGGTTGGCGGTAGTCGACATTGACCATTTCAAACGCGTCAACGATCGGTTCGGCCATCTGTACGGTGATGAAGTCCTGATTCTAGTGGCCAATCTGCTGCGCTCGTCGTTCCGTACTCAGGACCGGGTGTTCCGCTTCGGCGGTGAAGAGTTCGTCATCCTGCTGCGCTCGGTATCGTTGACCGATGCCCGCAGCGCGTTCGAGCGGCTGCGTACCAACATTGAAGAACACCACTTTCCGCAGCTCGGCACCATCACGGTTAGCATCGGCTTTGTGAGCATCAGCTCCTCTACGCCGGTAGTGATCCTCGGCCATGCGGACCAGGCGCTGTATTACGGCAAAACAAATGGTCGTAACCAGGTCTGCTTTTATGATGAGCTGGTACTACGCGGCCAGCTGCACGCCGAAGTGCGCAATGACCATGTCGAATTCTTTTTCGACAATTAGGAACGTGCCCGCAATACCCTCCCGATCACCGTAGTCGGCGGCATCGATTCACGTGTTTCGCGCGCCCGTAGTCTGCCGCGCCGGCAATGCCAGTACCGCCTCCAGCCCCCCTTCGGCCAGATTGGCAAGCACCAAAGTGCCACCATGGGCTTCGGCGATGTTGCGCGCGATCGTCAGTCCTAGTCCGGTGCCGCCGGTATCGCGCGAGCGCGACGTCTCGAGCCGGAAGAAAGGATCGAAGACCGCTTCAAGCTGGTCGAACGGCAAGCCCGGTCCGGCGTCGCGAATGCGGATCACGACCCGCTCCTGCTCGCGCACCACCGACACCCGCGCTAGCCGCCCGTACTTGATCGCATTGTCGAGCAGGTTGGTCAAGCAACGCCGCAATGCATTCGGTTGCGCCATGATCCGCACGCCAGACGGCCCCAGCAGTTCAACGTCCTGACCCGCATCGGTGGCATCGGCGCACACGCTGTCGATCAACGAATCGAGGTCAAGCCGTTGCAGCGGCTCTTGCGAATCCATGCTCCGGGCCAGTTCCAGCCCTTCGCGTACCATCGATTGCATCACGCCAAGGTCATCGATGAGCTTGGTGCGCAATTCGCCATCCGCGACTTTTTCGAGACGCAAGCGCAAGCGTGTCAGCGGAGTCTGCAGGTCGTGTGTGATGGCGGCCAGCATGTGGGTGCGGTGCTGGACCTGCCGACGGATGCGTGCCTGCATCGCATTGAACGCACTGGCGGCCTGACGGATTTCGGTCGGCCCGGTTTCGGGCAACGGCGCCCGATCTAGGTCGCTGCCGAGCGCACCGGCCGCCGCGGCAAGTTGTCGGATCGGGCGCGCCGTCATGCGTGCCACCAGCCACGCCAGCAAGCCAATCAGTGTCAGGAACAGCGCCAGATAAGCACTCGGCAAACCGAGTGGCGGCTTGTCCTTGCTCCCTGCCGACGCCCCACCCGTGCGCAATTGCACGCGCAGCAGATGGCCGTCGCTCAGGCCAATCAACACGACCTGACAATCCCCGGGATTAACGCGCTCGAAACGCGGCAGGCGTCCCAGTGGTGGCTGGCAACCCGTCTGCTGCTTGATCATGATTTGCCGATGTATGCCAAGACGCGACTTGAGCAAATCGACCAACGCACCATCACTGCCGCCAAGCGCCTCGAGATCGTCGGCCATACCGGCCGCAACGCCGAAATTAGCAGCCGTCTGCAAAATCACCGGCCGCACCTCTGGCGCAGCCTGATCGAGCGCGACCACTAACTGCACTACCCGCTCGGCACTGTGATTGAGGCGCATCTGATTCATTGCCCCCTCGCGCTCGCGCTGAGCCAGCACGGCCGTCACACCAGTGGCGACCAGAATCCCGGCCAGCAGGATCACAAAGACCCGGTTGGCAATCGAGCCCAGAAAGTTTCTCAATGGCGGCTCTCGATGGACACCGTTGCGGACAAAACGTAGCCTTCATTGCGAACGGTCTTGATGATGCGCGGCGTACGGGCATCATCGCCCAGCTTCTGACGCAACCGGCTGATCTGAATATCGACCGACCGGTCGAACGGATCGGCATCGCGTCCCCGCGTCAGCTCGAGCAACTGATCGCGATTGAGCACCCGGTTCGGATGCTCCAGGAAGACTTTGAGCAACCTGAATTCGGCGCCCGATAGCGCCACCACGGTGCCGTCCTCCATCACCAGATGACGCGCCATCAGATCGAGTCGCCAGCTATCGAACAGCATGCTGTGCGCTTCGCTCAACGCCATATTGGGCGGCAACGCATTGGTCCGGCGCAGCACACTGCGGATGCGGGCAAACAGTTCGCGCGGCTCGAAGGGCTTGGCAAGATAATCGTCGGCGCCCATTTCAAGACCGAGGATGCGGTCCAGCGGTTCGCCCCGCGCTGTCAGCATGATCACTGGCAGGCTCGATTGCGCCCGCAAATTGCGACACAGCGTCAAACCATCCTCACCCGGCAGGGTCAGGTCGAGAACCACCAGATCGATGCGGGCGGTATCGAGCATCTTGCGCATCTCGGTGCCATTGCTGGCCGTAAAAGTGCGAAAACCGTTGCCATCGAGGTAATCGGCCAGCAGCGTGCGAATGTCGCGATCATCGTCGACGACCAAAATTTGTGTCTGATTTTCCATGCGGTGATTATCCCTACCCGCAGACCGATCGGACAGCGGAATTTGTAGCGCCGGGTGGCGCGGTGAACGCAGGACATAGTGCGTTACAAAGAACTGCCCGCATTCCGACGCTAGCCCGACGTCGCCCCATCGGTTATCCTGATTCCTTCCGATTCACTCCAACCGAGACCAACAATGGCCAATTACGTCTACACGATGAACAAGGTGGGCAAAATCGTCCCGCCGAAGCGCCAGATCTTGAAAGATATTTCGCTCTCCTTTTT
>JBLHLW010000122.1:0-5869 GCA_047621345.1 Minisyncoccia bacterium
CAACGCTTCCGGCGCCAGGCTGGTCGCGTCGATGCCGAGCGCGGTGCGCGCTTCGGACGAGAGCGGGATGCTGCGCGCACTGCGCGGCCAGACGCCCCCACCCGGCGACATCAGCGACTTGTCATAGTCGTCCCACGATGAGCGCGGCAGCGCGAATAGCCGCTGGCGTTCGGCAAACGAGGTCGTCACGTCCGGTGTCGGATCAATGAAGATATGGCGGTGATCGAAGGCAGCCACCAGCTTGAGCTGGCGCGACAGCAGTACGCCATTACCGAACACATCACCCGACATGTCGCCAACACCGACCATCGTGATCGGTGTGGTGTTGATGTCGTGTGCCATTTCGTAGAAGTGACGCTTGACGGCTTCCCACGCTCCCTTGGCGGTAATGCCTAGCTTTTTGTGGTCGTAGCCGTTCGAGCCGCCCGACGCAAACGCATCGCCGAGCCAGAAGCCGCGCTGGACGGCGATGCCGTTGGCGATATCGGAAAAAGTCGCCGTGCCCTTGTCGGCCGCCACCACCAGATACGGATCGGCGCTGTCATAGCACACTGTGTCGGCCGGCGGCACGATGGCGCCCTGTTCGCGGTTGTCCGTCAGATCGAGCAGGCCGGCAATGAACAACCGGTAGACGGCTTCGCCTTCGGCCGCGATGGCCTCCCGGGCGGCATCCTTGGGCATCATCTTGCAGACGAAGCCGCCCTTGGCGCCGGCCGGCACGATGACGGCATTCTTGACCATCTGCGCCTTGACCAGACCCATCACTTCGGTACGGTAATCTTCCATCCGATCGGACCAGCGCAAGCCGCCACGGGCCACCGGACCACCGCGCAAATGCACACCTTCGAAGCGCCGGGCAAAGACGAAAATTTCGCGATACGGACGCGGCTCGGGGAGCAAGGCCAGCGCACTGGCGTCGAACTTCAGCAGCAACGTGTCGCCACTCTGGCGCGTCTGAAAATAGGACGTTCGCAACGTTGCCAACATCAGGTCGGCCACGCTGCGCAAGATGTCTTCGGTGTCGGCGTGATTGACATCCAGCAAGTTGCTGCGTAGCGCCGACAGCGCGGCAGACCCTGCGGCGCGCTCGACCTCGCTGATAGCCGGATCAAAGCGCTGCTGAAAATTATCGACCAGGGTACGCACATGACCGGGCTGCTTGCGCAGGCAATCGGCGATGTAGCGCAAGCTGAAACGACAACCCGCCTGGCGCCAGTAACTGGCATAGGCGCGGATGATCTGGACTTCGCGCAGGCGCAGGCCGGCTTCGATGGCCAAACCATTCATGCGACCGTCTTCAGCCTGATCATTGAAGAGGGCTTCGAATAATTCCTGCGCAGCGCCGGCCACGCTGGCCTGGCTCAACTTGGCCGCGCTGGCCGGATCGACACTCAGACTGGTGATGAAGTAATCGGCATCGGCGGTCACCGACACCTTGTAGGTCTGCTCGCGTTCGACCTCGACGCCGGCGTTGTGCAGCGCCGGCAGGATCATCGACAAGGCCGGCACGCTGTTGATCGAAAATAGCCGGATGCTGACCCGGTTACCGTCCTCGCTGCCGCCATCGATGCGTACCGTCACCGGCGCGGCCGAAGCCGCCCGCTGCAAATTGAGGACGTCACGGTAAGCTACTTGCGGTGCCGTTGCGGCCACATAGTTCACTGACAGGGCGGCGCGCAATTTATGCAGGTCGTTACGCACTTGCGTATCAACGGTGCGGTCGACCAGCGTGTCGAACGTTGTGTGCCAGCCCTCGACGGCCGATACCAGCGGCAGGCAAATCGCCGCATCGAGATCATCAAAGCGGCGCGCGCCGGTGGCAATCAGGTAGATGCGTGCCAGCGCACCATCGCTGACCTGTGTCTCGGCGCGTACATCGACTGCGCCCGAGCGCACCTTGAGTTCTTGCGTGATGGTCTTGACCAGCGCGGCGCTGAAGCGCTCGCTCGGCAGGTAGAGAATCACATTGAGGTGACGGTCGTAGACATCGCGTCGGGCAAAAGCGCGCGTGCGCGGTTGCTTGTAGAGCGACACGACACTGCTGCACAGCCGTGCCAGCCAGGCCGGATCGGCTTCCATCGCCTCGGTGCGCGGCAGCGATTCGAGAATTTCAAGGAATTTTTCAGCACGGAAACCATTCTGTCGAACGCCGGCCAGTGTCAGCACCTGCTTGATGCGACCGCGCGCAAACGGCAGCCGACCCAGCGCGGTGACTGCCGCCGCGCGGGTGAACAGGCCGATGAAGCAATGCTCGCCTTGCAGGTGACCGGTGGTATCGATATCACGCACGCCAATGAAATCGAGGTGCAAGTCGCGGTGCAGCGTCGACTGGACATCGGCCTTGACAATGGACAGCGTGTCATTGCGCTTGGCCAGCAAATCGAACTCGCCAGGAATCCCGGCCAGACAGGTGTCATAGATCGGATGATCCGGATCACACAGCACACCGCTGCGACTGTTGAGGTCGCGCACCAGTTCGCGCTCGCCCGGCAGCGCGCGGTAATACGCATAACCGAATGCTTCAAATCCGCCATCGCGGGCCCATTCAACGAAGGCGGCGACTTCACGGCCCTCTTCGGTGCCGTTGGCTGCGGCCAGTGCAGCTACGCCTGTCATGCGGGTTTCCAGCGTCGCGGCATCGCGTTGCACGCTCGCGGCATCGCCGTTCACCATGCTGATGCGCGCGGTCAATGCCGCCAGCGTCGCGTTGTCGAGCGCATCCGATAACAGGCACAGCACATAAGATTCGAACGGTTCAGTGCCCGAGCGTGCCGATTGCGAGCCCGTGATGCAGCCCTGCGCATCGCGCTGCACCGACAACACGGTATTGAGTACCGCGCGGGAGCGCACGCCCTGTTTGCGCAAGGCCATCACGATCGAATCGACCAGATAAGGCATGTCGGGATTGAGGATGAGCAGTGCGGTCGCCTTGCCACCGTGGTCTTCGGCGTAATCGGCAGCGATGATCTGACTGGCGCCGGCATTGCACTGCGCCGTGCCGGAGAACGCTTCCCACAGCGCCGAGGCCAGGCTTTGCGGCGTCAGTCCGACCAGATCTTCTTCGTGCAGCGAATCGAGCCAGACTTCAATGAGTTGGGCTACCGGATTGGCCTGTGCTTGCCCGGCGTGGGCCAGGACCAGTTGCAAAGTTTGTGTACGTAAATCGTCGGACGAAGCGTTCATGAATTCCTCAATCGTAACTTGTGGAGCAGAAATTAGAGAGTGCGGGTGGAGCATGCTGCGGTTTGCCATCCCGTTTAAGGGGGGGGCGATCCCGTTTCTGGTTTTGACTATACCGCGTTCGCCGTCGCCTGTTGGCCGGCTCCCGCGCTTACAACAGCGAATAAAGTGGCAATAAAGCAGCATTAAAAAAAAGCCTCCACAAACGGAGGCTCTGTATTTACCAGTGTTGTGCCGTTACAAAAACTGCCGGATCAATTGAAATTGTACTTCGCCGAAAAGTCCAGTCGACTCATGTCGCCCATTTCGCCGGCCAGCGTCTTGCGCTTGCCATAGACGAACTCGGAGCCAATATCGACATTCTTGACCGGGTTCCAGATGAAGCCCAGATGGGTTTGCCAGACCGATTCATTGACACCATAACGCCCGCTATCGAGCGCATTGGCACGCGCAAATTCTGTGTACTCGTTATTAAAGTTCTTTTGAGCACCAACCGACATGTTGTAGCGCAAGCTTGGTGACGATTTAATTTGATAACCCACCACAACACCCACCGCTTTTTCCATCAGGATACGGTTCGCCGCCGGATCGTAGAATGCGCCTTCGATGTAATTGAAGTAGCGGCCGATACCGGTGCCGCCGGTCAGGTTCCAGGTCAGGAAATCTTCGCCAACCGTTTTAACCATCCCACTGGCAGCCACGCCAAAGCCGCGTCGCGATGCATTGATACCAGCGCCATCGTTGACCCGGTGCTCATGCGACACCACGCGGAAACTGACCGCGCCGAAATCGAATGGTTTGTCCCAGCGGCCAACCAGATCTGGCACGCGCGAGAAACCGGCCGTGGTGACCGAGCCGATTTTGTCGAGCACGTAGCTGACCGAGTTCTCCGCGGCCACCGTGAACGTGCCGTAATCTTTAGTCGGGTAAGCGTAGCGAATCATGGGCTGACGGATGAAGGTCGAGCCGATCGGGCCATTGAAGTCGACGGTTTCTGGTGCGTTGTCGACATCCATGAAGGTCGACCAGGTCTGGCCGATCAGCAAGCCGCCGAAAGTCCCGTAGGCCTGGCGCAACCGGAAGTCGTAGCTATTGGTCGCTTGCTGCGTGTAGATGTTGCCAATGGTGCCGGACACGGCGGCATTGCCGGTGCGCGGATCGTTATTAAAGTCACCTTCGAGCTTGATGCCCATCGGACCATACTGCGTTGGTGTGCTGGCTTCGACACCCAGACGCGAGGTGCGCGCATGCAGGTAAGTGCGACCACTGCGATTGGCACCGGCCGACCCATTGAGCGGCGAATACGGTACGAAACTGGCGTAGTCGGTGTCGGCATTATCGGCGCGGAATTCATGCACCATGTTCAGCTCGGCGAAACCGTAGATGCGCAGCGAGGTTTCCGAGTTTGGCAGGCGGAACGAATTCGGGATATCGCCGACGACAACGGCATCCTTGGCACGCAACTCAACTTGCTCGAGGCGATCCACCAGATCCGCATTGACCGTTGCAGGCGCCATGGGCATCGGCGCTGGTGCGGGTTTGGCGGCTTTCAGCGCGTCGAGTTCTACGCGCATGCGCTGCATTTCGGCGCGCATTTCCTGAAAGTCTTTGGCGCTTTGGGCGTGCGAAGGGAGTGATATCGCGGCTAGCGATAACAGGATGGCAGTGCTCAAGGTGGTGCGTTTCAGATGCATGATGTTCTCCGGATGGGACGTGGGTTGAGTCGGTTTTATTGTTGTTGGAGCGTTACTGGCTAAGGGTTCTCAGGTGTCACCGATCTTGCCAAGAAAGGCGCGGATACGGTCGTTGCCGCTGTCGCCGAAAAATTCTTCCGGCGCGGCTTCATGGAGGATTTCGCCTTTTTCGAAAAAAATCACGCGGTCCGCCACTTCACGGGCGAAGCCCATCTCATGCGTGACGACGATCATCGTCATGCCCGAACGGGCCAGGTCTTTCATCACGTCGAGGACTTCCTTGATCATTTCCGGGTCAAGCGCGCTGGTCGGTTCATCGAACAGCATGACTTTCGGCTGCATCGCCAGCGAACGTGCAATCGCCACGCGCTGCTGCTGCCCGCCTGACATCTGATGCGGGTACTTGTGCACATGGTCTGCCAGTCCGACCTTGCCCAGCAATTCGAGGGCGACGACATTGGCTTGTGCGCGGGTCATGTTGCGCAATCGACGCGGCGCCAGCGTGACGTTATCGAGCGCGCTCAGATGCGGGAACAGGTTAAAGCTCTGGAACACCATGCCGACTTCACGCCGCACCGCATCGATGTTCTTGAGGTTGTCGTTGAGTTCGATGCCATCGATGACGATGGTGCCGCTGTCATGCGTTTCAAGCCGGTTCAGCATGCGCAGAAAGGTCGACTTGCCGGAGCCCGACGCGCCGATGATGACGGTCACTTCACCTTGATAAAAATCCGACGAGACATCGCGGATCACATGGAATTGACCGAAGTGCTTGTTGACCTTGGCGGCACGGATCAGCGGAGTTTTAACGGCGCTCATCAGTGACGCTCCACATCAAGTTGACGCTCGATCGCGCCAGAAATCTGCGTCATCACGCTGGTCAGAATCAGGTAGATCGCGGCCACCGTGACGAACACCGGAATCGGCTGGAACGTCACCGACTGGATGCGGTTGCCGATGTTGGACAATTCGACCACGCCGATCACATACGCCAG
>JBLHLW010000123.1:0-5455 GCA_047621345.1 Minisyncoccia bacterium
GTAAAAATCACTCAGTGCGTAGGCATTGCGTGAATCCAGACTGAAGCCCGACAGTGTCGCGCTCAGGCTATGGCTGATCACGCCGGTCCGTACTTTGCCGCGCACGCCGATTTCTCCGGTGCGCACGGTGTCTTGTCGTTGATTATCAAACCGGTACAGCGTGGCGGCACCCGTGCTCTGGTTGACCGTCAGCGGCGTGAGCACGTTGGCTTCGGTGCCGGAACGTGCGCCGAGGGCAGCCCAGGCAACGACATCCTTGGACAAGTCGATTTCACCGCGCACCGTGCCAAAGGTATCGCGCTCGTTGGAATAGGTCCACGGCTGGGCGAAATTACGCGAGGCGTCTGGCGCTTCCGGGAGCGCGATGCCGCCGGCGAGTGTCACGCTGGGCCGGGGTGCCGTCAGTTTGTGTTCCTGAAAACCGGCATCAGCGGATAAGCGCACAGTGCTGGTTCGGTAATCCAGACCGACCGACAACACGCTCAGTGAGCGCTGCTCTCGGTCGACGGCGGTATCGCCATCACGACGTACGGCATTGATCCGGATGCCCATAGAATTTTCTGGTCCGAAACGGCGGCCGATATCGGTTGCCAGATAGGGCTGTCCACCCGATTCGGTACCCGCTGTGATCTGGGTCAACGGTGCATTGCCGGCTCGCTTCGGCAGCAAGTTGATCGATCCGCCGACACCGCCACCGCCCGGTGCAGCACCATTGAGAAAGGTGTTCGCGCCGCGGAAGACCTCGACCCGCTCCAGCAATTCTGCCGCCACAAATTGGCGCGGCAGCAGTCCGAACAAGCCGTTGTAAGCGATGTCATCCGAGCTCACCGCAAAGCCGCGAATCATGTATAGCTCCTGATAATTGCCGAACCCGCGTGCCACGCGCACCGAGGGATCGTTCTGCAGCACGTCAGCGACGCTGTGCGATTGCTGGTCCTGGATCAGTGCCTGCGTGTAGTTGGTGCTGTTGAAAGGCGTATCCATGACATCGGTATTGCCGAGCAAGCCGAGTCGCCCGCCGCGCGCCACCTGACCACCGGGATACGCCACCGGCAAACCAGCTGCCGAGGCATCGGCAGAAGCGCTGACCGTGATGCTTTGCAAGACTTGCGGTTGGGTAGCGGTTTGTGCCTGCGCCGTGCTGCTAGCGAGCAGGAAAGCAGCGAGGGCGAGCGGATTGCGTGCGAAATGATGCTGATTCATGGAGTTGGTTTCCCTGAGGTAAGTGAAGTTTCCGCAATCATAACGAGCCAACGCACGGTTGGCTAGTAAATGCGAGTGATTTGCATTAAGATCTTTCCTGCCGCCACTTTTATCCTTTTCAGAGACCCCGATGACCCCTGTCACACTGCGCCGCTGGTCCTGGATGCACCGATGGAGCAGCCTGGTATGTACCGTTTTCATGCTGTTGCTGTGCCTGACCGGCCTGCCGCTGATCTTCCACCACGAAATTGATCAATTGCTAGGCAATGTTGTCGAGGCACCCGTGATGCCGGCCAGCACGCCCAATGCCGATGTCGATCAGGTACTGACAGCAGCCAAAGCGCTGTATCCCGGCAAGATCGTCCAGTACATGTCGCGCGAGATCGACGAGCCGCGCATCTGGAATGTCACGCTGGGCGATTTCATCAACGATCCGAATTTCAATTCGATTGCAGTCGATGCCCGTACAGCCAAAGTCCTGGCTGAGCCGAAATTCGAAGGGTCGTTCGTCTACGTGATGTTCCGTTTGCATGTCGATCTGTTTGCCGGTTTGCCAGGCATGTTGTTTCTGGGATTGATGGGATTGTTATTGATCGTGGCGATCATTTCCGGCGTCGTGCTCTACGCCCCTTTCATGCGCAAATTAGCGTTTGGCACAGTGCGCCGTGAACGCACGCCGCGCACCCGCTGGCTCGATACCCACAACTTGCTGGGCGCGGTGACGCTGGTGTGGGCGCTGGTCGTCGGTGCGACCGGCATGATCAATACCTGGGCTGATCTGGTCCTCGAGTACTGGCAGTCGGACCAGATGGCGCAGATGGTTGCGCCCTATAAAGATTTACCGGTGCCGACACAACTGGCCTCGATGCAGCAATCAATGAACGCTGCACAGGCGCTGCAACCCGGCATGGATTTCGGCTTCATTGCGTGGCCGGGTACGCCGTTCAGCAGTCCGCATCATTACGGTATTTTCATGCGCGGTCGGGAGGCGCTGACCGCGCGGTTGTATCAGCCGATTCTGGTGGATGCGCAAACGGCGCAGGTAACGGACAGCCGCCGCTTGCCTTGGTATCTGACCGCCTTGCTCGTGTCGCAGCCGCTGCATTTTGGCGACTACGGCGGCCTCGGTATGAAACTACTTTGGGCCCTGTTCGACATCGCGACGATTGTTGTGCTGGGTAGTGGCATCTACCTCTGGCTCAAGCGTGGCGGGCGCAAGCGCGCCGATACTAGTCTGCCTTTGTCTGTGCGTCATGAGCTGGTGCCGTGATGCTGAGATTGATGCGATTGTGGGGTTGGCCGCTGCTGCTGGCCTTGCTGACGACGGCCGGTTTGTTCATGGCGCTGGTCGGTGATGGCTGGTGGGATACGCTGTCGACGTTGGCGCTAGGGATTCCACTGCTCATCGGTAGCTGGCATGCGCTGCGCCGATGACCTCCCTCAGGTTACTGCGGGAGGTGTTGACTGCGCAATAAAGTCGCGCAGGCATGCCGGACAAAAACAGCTGGCGTCACTACCGGGTGGCACTGCCAGCAGGCGCGGCAGCGACATACACCAGCACGGATCAGGCGCCGTCGGATCGACCATACCGCAACCGAATTCGGCACCGCAGCGCGGGCAGATGCTCATTCCGGATCCCGGGTTACCGGTGGTGTATCGTCCGCAATCTCGAATTTGCGCATCGCTTGACGCAAGAAGCGCATTTGTCTGGTGTAGGTCGTGCAGGCATCGCAGACGATCAGATGGAGACGCACACGGATTTTTTCGATGACGGACAAGTCGCGATCCTGCCCTTCCGACACTAATCGATGGACTTCACGGCAGGTGGGTTTAAGTTTCATCGCGATTCCTTAGCGAGCGTGACCGGCCGGCAAATTGCCGAACCAGTGCAGTTCCAGGCATGCCCGCAGGCGTAATCGTGCGCGGTACAACATCACCCACGCATTAGACGTGGTAATCGCCAGTTCCTGACAAATTTCTTCGGTTTCCAGTTCCAGCCATTCACGCATCAGGAAGATGCGCGCCGTGTTGGGCGGCAGTTTTTCGAGGCAGATTTCCATGACTCTAAAAAAATCCTTCTGCTCCAGTGCCGCATCCGGATTACCCCATGGGCGCGGTTTATCGATGGCGTGGCCGTTGGCGGCGAATAGCGCATCAATCACGTCGTCTTCGCTCTGGTCGTCGGCGACGAGGAATTGCCGCGTGCGGCCCGCCGCCCGCAGCGCATCAATGATTTTGAATTTCAGAATGCCGGTGACATAAGTGCGCAGCGAGGAGTTGCCGGCAAACCGGTCGGGCTTTTCCAGTACGGCAATCAGCGCTTCCTGCACCACATCATCAGCCAGTGCATTGTCACGCAGTTGTAAAAGCGCGAAGCGCAGCAGGGCCGGTCGCAGTGCTTCAAGTTCCCGGTGCAGGGTAGTGCTCATGGTGGGTACCTTGTCGTGATGCCGGGGGTGGCTGTTGCGGATTGTGCGAAAGGCTAACTGAACGCCTCATGAAAAACAAGAAATTGCCTGCGAGCCCGGAAACGTTTCACTGTAAAATCGCCGCAATTCATTTTTGGAACTGCCATGCCCGACATCATTCCCGACCTGTTCTCGGTCTCACCGCAGATCAAGGCTGAAATACTGGCAGAAGCCCTGCCCTACATCCGCAAGTTCCATGGCAAGACCATCGTCGTCAAATACGGCGGCAATGCCATGACCGAAGAGCGTCTCAAGCACGGATTTGCGCGCGACGTCATTTTGCTCAAGCTGGTCGGCATGAACCCGGTCGTCGTCCACGGCGGCGGTCCGCAGATCGACAACGCACTCAAGAAGATCGGCAAGCAGGGTACCTTCATTCAGGGCATGCGTATTACCGACGAAGAAACCATGGAAGTCGTCGAGTGGGTGCTGGGTGGTGAAGTTCAGCAAGACATCGTGATGTTGATCAACCATTACGGCGGACAGGCAGTTGGACTGACCGGCAAAGACGGAGGGTTGATCCGCGCCCGCAAAATGAAAATGCCGGACCGCGAAAATCCGGGCCAATTCCTCGATCTGGGTTTCGTAGGCGAAATCGATGCGATCAACCCGGCGGTGGTCAAAGCGTTGCAAGATGACGCTTTCATCCCGATCATTTCACCTATCGGTTTTGGCGAAGACGGCCAGGCCTACAACATCAACGCCGACCTCGTTGCCGGCAAGATCGCCGAAATCCTGAAAGCCGAAAAGCTGATCATGATGACCAACATCCCCGGCGTGATGGACAAAAATGGCAACCTCGTCACCGACCTGTCCGCGCGCGAGATCGATGAAATGTTCGCCGATGGCACGATCTCCGGCGGCATGTTGCCAAAGATATCGTCAGCACTTGACGCCGCCAAATCCGGCGTCAACACAGTCCACATCATCGACGGCCGCATCGAACACTCGCTGCTGCTCGAAGTGCTGACGGAGCAAGCTTTCGGAACGATGATCCGCTCGCATTAACGCGCACGGCCCTCCACCCCGTAGGGTGGGCACGGGGTTACCGTGCCCACGCGAGCGCCCCAAAAAACGTAAAAACAACCATCACCCCACCACCCCACCAAACCCAAAACGCGCCACCAGCTCCAACGCCGCACCGCTCCCTTCCTCCCGAAAAATCGCAATCCCGTCAATCACCAGCGGCACCGCCATCGCCTGCGCAAAAACGATTCGCGCCTCCTCCGTCATCGCCTGAGCGACAGCAGGTTCCACCTCCGCAAAGCTGTCGCTCAACGTCATATGAAACTGAAATTCCTCTTCGGTATACGGATAACCCCACTGCCGTAGCAATGCCTGCTGACGCGCGGTCAGGAGCACGCGGCCCCTGCGCGCCAACTCGTCGGCGGTCGGCGCTGCCCGTAGCACCTCAAAATGCCGCACGCACTCTTGCGCCAGCGCGCTGATCTGCGGCACCGGACTGCTCGCCTGTAGCGCCAGAAAATTTCCCAGCAAGCGCACGCTCGGCAGCGGCACCTCCAGCGCCGTCTGCTGCGCGGCAAAGAGACCCGCGCGCGCCAGTAATTGCGCTTCGTCGCAGCCCTCGGCCAACCGGAATGGTGCTTTCAGCGTCGCATGGAATCCATACCGCCGCGCACTATCGCGCAATGGCGTCGTCGCATCGAGACCGCTAATCCGGCATTCCGGATCGCGTCCCAGCCAGCGGCAACCAGCCTGCCACCAGAGCGACGCGCGCGCCGGAGCAAAATAAATGGCATAGCGTATGGGAGCATCAGCAGGAG
>JBLHLW010000124.1:0-5265 GCA_047621345.1 Minisyncoccia bacterium
TCGCGATAAAAAACTGCGACAGGTAAGTCATGCCGAAGACATAGCCGACATCCAGGCCATGCGTCGAAAATGGCTGCCTTCTTGCCCACTGACGACACCACGCGGGCACGGGGCCGCTAAAACGACAATGAGCCCTGTGCCGACTTTTTCCAGATCCGCAAGCGCGGGCCACTTTGGCTTGCCCCTGGCATCAAATGGATTAATCTTGAGAACCGCGTTATTGGATGCGGCGCTCGGGTCGGACAACACTCCCGACAAGCTGCCCGCCCATACGACGGGTACGTTATAGGCGCTTTGCTGAATCGTCCGCTTGAAGAGCCCGGAAGCAAGAGGCGATGCGCTGAGAATGTTCGTGTTCAGGGCGCCCGCCGATTCACCAAAGACCGTGACGTTATCGGCTGCACCACCAAAATGGACGATGTGGCTCTGCACCCATTTGAGCGCCAGGATTTGATCCAGGTTGCCGTAGGTTCCCGAGGTTCCGCCAGCCTCGGCGCTCAGGGAGGGATGGGCGAGAAAGCCGAACGGACCGAGACGATAATTGAAGGTCACAACCACAGCATCGACTGTTTCCAAAAAATCCGGAACCGTGGACGGACCGGCCTTCGGCGTCGGATTGTATATTTCGGTCATTGCGTTACTGTTCATGTTACTGCCACCACCGATATAGACAAAAACGGGTTTCTTGGCACCCGGTTTGTTCGCGTATTTCGTATAGACATTCAAATACAGGCAATTTTCACTAGAGACCGTCTTGAGCGGAGCGATAGCACCGGGCACCCGCAACGGAAATAGCGGCGCAGCAGGCGAGCCCTCGGCAGCCCCTTTTCCGGGAATACATTGGGGAACCTTTCCCGACCCCAGGCCTGCGGGGTTGAACATCACCGCCCCCGGATCGCCAGGGTCAGAAGGTGTGACCGGGTTGGGCGTCCAGGCTTGGGGGGGGGCGCCAGCGCATGTCGCCTGTCGTCGGCATCCCGTACGGGATCGCCACGAAGTGAGTAACACCGATGGAGTCCGGCACAGACCCGGTCACTTTGTAACCGTTAGCAAGTCGGACGATGGGGTGGCGGTTAACAAAAATCGCCGCATCGGCGATGCCAGAAAATGCACATAGGCTAGCGACGCAAGCCAGTAACCCAATGTTGAGGTTTTTGTGTCTGACCGTGTACTGCCCGGTCAAAGAGTTTGTAGACTGCGCGCTTTTTTCGGCATGGTTTTTCAAGGTAATCTCCAGTGAATACCTATGGCGACTCGACCTTAAAAACTCTTCGTGCTGCCCCAGGCAGGACCGCGGCAATAACTTGGTGCGCCTTCTATAGAATTACTTAAGGTAATGCATCCCATCATTCGCATGTATTCTTCGGCCACAACCCTCGAACACAAAGTTCCTGCGCGTCCCGGTCTAACGTGACCGACAGACATCAGTCGCCCGCCTATCCGCACCAATCACGCCAGACTGAACGTCTCATTCATTCGCCGATGCGGGTGAAGCACTCGCTTCAGTCGGCCCAATGGGCATTACCCCCCAAACGCCCGCATAACTCCGACCCGGAACAAATCCCGATCATTCTTTTCCCGGAAGGTATTGACCCGGCTGAAACTGGCAAAGGCTTTCCAGTCCTTGCCGATGTTGCGGTCGACTTGCATGGTGATCAGCGCCATCAACCGCTCCTTGTCCGCGGGATCACGCTTGTTGTTGGTGATGTAAGGCCCGAAACCAGCGCTCGCGCTCCATTTATCCGCCAGCGGTTGTACGTACCAGACTTGCGCCGCCAGACCGCGCCGATCGACTCGAATATCGTCGTCACCCTCGGCGATCGCTGAGGCCGAAAGCGCCCACGGGCCATAGTATTTTTTGATCTCTGCCGAACCGCCAAAGCTGCGTTCGGTATTGCCATGGTTAGTCTGTCCGTTGATTGCGGCCAAGCCCAGCCAGACGCGGTCATCGACCAGCCCCGGTATGTTCCGGGCAGCCGGCGCATCAAAATATTTGCCCACACCGATCAGCACGGCATTCGACGAATGCGCGCCGGCACCCGGCATGTTGACGTGATTGAAACCCAGACGGATGTGCGCACCACTACCCAATTGATCCACGTCGATCAGCAGCGCAGTCGACAACAGGACGCCAAGGTTGGAATTGTTGTATTGCACGCCGCCAATGGTGGTCGTATTCATGCTGTAGTAGGGACCGAATCCAACTTCCGCACTGACGCGCTTGCCCAGCGGTTTGTTGTAGATTCCTTGCAGCGCAAAGCCGTCGCGATGATTGTTATCGGGATGGCCTTCGTTGTAATGCACGACATCGAGACGAAATTTTTCATCTGCTGAAAATAGCTTGCCTCCGCCCAATCCCGGCAATTCGACTTCCTTGCCGAAACGAACTTCAAACGCCCATCCCAGCGTCCTCTTGCCACGTACATTTTCGCCATCGATCTTGCCGTTACCGTACATGCCCGATACGTAGGCGCGATGGTCGCGCTCGATCAAGGGCGCGTCTTTTCTGTCTCCGGCATCAAGCGTTTGTGCGGAAGCGGTGCTGGCAAACAGGCACAGGATGGTCCATCGCAGTAGTGAAAATTTCATTGGGAACATGGTTGTGAGTAATTATGGGGCGCCGACTTTAACACGTAGCAACATGACATTTCGTAGGGGCAAATTAGTGCTTTCATGTAGTGGCGCCAGTGCATCACGCACACTGCAGAATCGCTGTCGGCATGACCACATCTGTTTGCTACAATAAGCCTTACTTTTCGTCAGGCGTCCCCCACTATGCGCACCTCCAACATCTGGCCTTGTTTCATTCTCTGTGTCGCCGCTAGCGCCACACCTTTTCTGGCGCACGCCCAAACTAGCAATCAGGCGCCTCCGGCTCTGGAGCGACTGGAAGAAGGCATCGCTCCCGACATCACGATCCGACCGCGCGAAAGCGGCAACACAACCCAAAAGCGCGAGCAAGGCGTCGTGACCGAAGTGCAGGTTCAGAGCGGCGGCAGCAGTTACCGTGTCAAACAAAGCGCCGGTCCGGGCAATGCCGCTCCGGGCGACGCCCAGAGCAATGCCGTGCGCGCGCCGCAATGGCTGGTCAAAGAATTCGACTGGGGCGGTGTGAAAGCGCCCACCGCTAGCGAACCGGCACCGATGCAGGACGCACCACCGCCGCCACTACCCGCGGCCAAATAACCATCACGGGCGCAGCGATGCGCCCGCTTTCTGACCAGCGCTGCGATCCGTCGCATGCCTTTACCTGTACCCGCTATGGCAGTTTTTACTCCAGTTACCCAAACCGAACTTGATGCATGGATTACCCAGTTTCCGCTCGGCGCCGCCCATGCGCTGCGCGGTATCGCCTCCGGTATTGAAAATAGCAATTTTTTCATCGACACCGAGCGCGGTGAATTCGTACTGACCATCTTCGAAAAACTCACCTTCGACCAATTGCCGTTCTACCTCGAACTGATGCGCCATCTGGCCGAGCGCGGCGTCGCCGTTCCGGCCCCCATCGCCAGTCACAGTGGCGCCCTGATCACGCCATTGCAAGGCAAGCCAGCGGCGATTGTCAGCAAACTCGACGGGACTTGCGAGATGAATCCGGCACCCGTGCATTGTGTGGCCGTCGGTGCAATGCTGGCGCGCATGCATCTGGCTGGCGCCGACTTCTCGATCCGCCAACCTAACCTGCGCGGCCTCGACTGGTGGCGCAGTACGGTGCCGACGGTGCTGTCCTACCTGGCACCGGACGCGATGATCCTGCTGCTCGATGAGATGGAATACCAGGAAGGCTTCGCTGATTCCGAAGCGTACAAGGCGTTACCGAACGGCCCCATTCATGCTGATCTGTTTCGCAATAACGTGATGTTCGATGGCGAGCGTCTGACCGGGTTCTTTGATTTCTATTTTGCCGGCTGCGATACCTGGCTGTTCGATATCGCCGTCACCGTTAATGACTGGTGCGTCGACCTCGACAGCGGCGTCCTCGACAGCAACCGGGTACGCGCGCTGCTCGACGCCTACCACGCAGTGCGGCCATTCAATGCTAGCGAACAAGTTGCGTGGCAACCCATGCTGCGCGCTGCGGCGCTGCGATTCTGGCTTTCGCGTCTGTACGATTTCCATCTACCGCGTGATGCAGAAATGCTGACGCCACATGATCCCGACCACTTCAAGCGAATCCTGCAAGAACGGATTTCCACTGCCGCACCCACTCTTTATTAATATGACCCAACTTCCTGCACTGACAGGCTGGCTGTGGCTCAAAGAAGGCTTCGCCCTCTTTCGCAAACAACCGGTCGAACTCTCGACTCTTTTCATCAGCTATATGTTCATCATGATCGGGATCGGCATCGTTCCTGTGATCGGCCAGATCGCACCGCTGATTCTGGTGCCTGTATTTTCGCTAGCTTTCCTGTCGGCCAGTGCGCAAGTGCGCGCTGGCGAACGGGTCTACCCAAAACTGCTGTTTGCAGCGTTCCGCTCGCCGGCAATCAAATCGTTACTAATGCTGGGTACATTGCAACTGGTCGTCGGCATGCTGGCACTCGGCGTGTCGGTACTAGTTGATGGCGGCGTGTTCTGGAAAGTCCTGAGCGGCGAAACCGGCATGGACCCGGCCGTCGTCGGGGAATCCAACATGGGCCTTGCCATTCTCGCTGCCGCGCTGGTGTATTTGCCTGCCGCGATGGCATTCTGGTACGCCGCACCACTGGTCGCCTGGCAAAAAATGAGTGTGAGCAAGGCGGTGTTCTATAGCTTCTTTGCCGTGCGCCAGAATTTTCGCGCCTTCGTGGTGTACGGTCTGGCCTGGGTCGGCGTTGGCGTCGTGTTGCCAACCATGGTCAGCCTGGTGCTGGCACTGATGTTCAACAGCGCTAGTTTGATCGTAATGGTGATGATGCCGCTGTCGATGCTGTTGACCGTGGTGTTGTACAGCTCGTTTTACATTACTTATACCGACGTGTTTCCGGCACCCGAGCAGCCTGTGGCATCTGTGATTGACGTCGACGCCTCCTGAGATGGAATTAAGCGGTGCGATACCCTGCGGTTATTGCACCGCATCGCGCCGGTCCGATGCTGACCGTAGGGTGGGCACAGGGTTATCGTGCCCACGCGAATGCACCACCAAAACCCGAATTGACCAGCATTTCCAGTTCGCGCGCGTGGGCACAAGATGCCGTGCCCACCCTACTAAACCACGCAATGCGTAGGGTGCATTGCACCATCCCCGCATCGCGCCGGTCCGATGCTGACCGTAGGGTGGGCACA
>JBLHLW010000125.1:0-5250 GCA_047621345.1 Minisyncoccia bacterium
CGAAAAATAAATCGCCATCAACCACCACGCACAGACATATTTTCAGGACACTGTAACCAATGCCATCGTGGCGGCGAACTACCTTGCACACCCTCCTTGAAACGGGATAACAACATGAACCCCCTCATCGTGACTGTCTTAATTTGTGCCTTCTGCGTGACACTGCCGTCGACTGCCGGCACTGCCTGTACCGTCAAAAGCGGCGTTGCGACTGCCGCGCTGGTCGAACTGTATACCAGCGAAGGCTGTTCGAGCTGTCCGCCGGCCGATTTGCAATTGCGCCAGTTGCATCAGGTGCTCGATGCTAACGCGGTCGTCGTGCCGCTAGCGCTGCATGTCAGTTACTGGGACCGGATCGGCTGGAAAGACGTCTTCGCACAAACCCGCTTCGATGCCCGCCAATCCGCGCTGCTGTCCTTCCGGAAAAATCGGGTCGCCTACACACCGCAATTTTTTGTCAATGGCGAAGAACTGCGGGGATGGCGTAGCGATCTTCCAACGACCGTTCGACAAATCAATGCCAAGGTAGCGCCGCTGACCATCACGCTGACATCGTCACCGATCACCACAGCCAGCGTGACACTGGAAGCCAATGCCGTTGCACCGGACCCGCATCTCGCTGGCGCGCTGTACCTGGCGGTTAGCGAAAGCGCGCTGGTATCGCAAGTAACACGCGGTGAAAACAGCGGTACGACGCTCAAACACGACCATACCGCGCGCCTGTGGTTCGGTCCGATTCCGCTGGAAAAAGGACGCGCGCAGTTGCGCCAGCAAATTACTTTACCGGATGGCTGGAACCGGCAGAACCTGCAAGCGGTTGCCTTTGTACAGGAGCAAGGCGACGTTCTGCAGGCAGTCAGCACGGCGCAATGCAAGCCGGCACTGGGACTTTCATGAGGACTACCATGCGACTCAACGAGACGAAAAAATCCGACATCATTCACCCGTTATGGCTACGCGCGACGCACTGGCTCAATGCCGGCGCAGTGGTGCTGATGATCGCCAGCGGCCTGCGCATTTATAACGCATCGCCCTTTTTCGACTTCAGGATTCCGGCGCAGCTGACGCTGGGCGGATGGCTGGGCGGTGCGCTGCAATGGCATTTTGCCGCGATGTGGCTGCTGGCAATCAACGGCCTTGTCTACCTCGCGATCAACCTGTTCTCCGGACGCTTGCGACGTCAGTTCTTCCCGCTGTCACCGCGTCAGTTTCTGTACGACCTCGGTGCCGCACTCAAAGGCAAGCTGGCCCATGCCGACCCGCGTCACTACAACACGGTACAACGGGTCGCGTATCTGTTCGTGATGCTCGACATTATCCTGATCGTGCTGTCCGGTCTGGTGCTGTGGAAATCAGTCCAGTTCGAGGTGCTGCGCGAACTGCTGGGCGGTTATGAATCGGCACGGCGGGTCCATTTTTTTGCGATGGCAGCGCTGACCGGATTTATCGCCGTGCATCTGGCAATGGTCGCGCTGGTGCCGCGCACCTTGCTGACCATGCTGCGCGGCCGCTAACCAATAACAAAGACCAGAGCCAGGAGAAAGCCATGAGCAAAATAAAATCCATTGTGATCAATACCGAAGGTGCCGCGATGCTGGCCGATGCCATCCGTCAGGTCAGTGCGCCATCACGTCGCGCATTTTTGCAGCGTAGTCTGAGTTTGGGTGGACTGGCGCTGCTGACCGGTTGTTCGACCAGCGAGGCGAGCAGCATCGATACCGCCTTGGCCGGCATGTCGCGCTTCAATGACAAAGTACAAGGATTGTTGTTCGATCCGACCAAGCTGGCACCGACCTATCCCGAATCGATGATCACGCGGCCGTTTCCGTTCAATGCGTTTTATGCTGAAGACGAGATCACGCAGGTCGACGGCGCAACCTGGCGACTCGAACTGAGCGGCCTGATCGCCGATCGCCAGCCCTGGTCATTGACGCGCTTGCGCGGCTTGCCGCAAACCGATCAGGTCACGCGACATATTTGCGTCGAAGGCTGGAGCGCGATCGGCAAGTGGGGCGGCGTGCCGTTCTCCACGTTTCTGCGCCGCGTCGGTGCCGATCTGACGGCAAAGTATGTTGGCTTCAAATGCAGCGACGACTACTTCACCAGTATCGACATGGCGACCGCCTTGCATCCGCAAACCCTGATGGCCCTGACCTACGATGGCAAGGAGCTACCGCCACGTTACGGCTTTCCGATGAAGCTGCGCATGCCAACCAAGCTGGGCTACAAAAACCCCAAACATATTCAAGCGATTTTCGTCACGAATACGTATCCCGGCGGCTACTGGGAAGACCAGGGCTACAACTGGTTCGGTGGCAGCTGAGTGGCCGCTAAAAATCGGTCGCACGGACATTGCAACACCCACTTTCACCCTTTTTAGATTCATTGCACGACCCAACCCAACTAGAGGAAAACACCATGAAATTCACGACAATCGCTCTCTCCGCCTGCCTGCTGATGTCCGGTGCTGCATTCGCCCAGGACACCATGAAGAAAGACGACATGGCCAAGGACGGCATGATGAAGAAAGACGACATGGCCAAAGACGGCATGATGAAGAAGGATCACATGGCCAAAGACGGCATGATGAAGAAGGATCACATGGCCAAAGACGGCATGATGAAGAAGGATCACATGGCAAAGGATGGCATGATGAAAAAAGATGAAATGACCAAAGACAGCATGGCGAAATAAGCGTTTCGATTTATCTGGCAATACGCTATCGCGAAAAAAACAGAGGCGTGCCTCTGTTTTTTTTCGCCTCAACCGACTACATGCATGCCGACTTCACATCCGTTTCAAGCAAGAACAGTAACCGGCTGCTTTTGCAGCGCGTGGACACGCACCGACCACAGCACCCCAGCAATCAGCAACACGATGGCCGCGCTCTCCAGCGTGCGCGGCAAACGCTGTTGATAAATGAATCCGTACAGCAGCGCGAACAAGGTCTCGAACAGAATCAATTGTCCGGACAGCGTCATCGGCACGCTGCGGCTGGCGATATTCCATAACTGGTTACCGATCACCGACGCACCCAGCGCGAGCAGGCTGTTGGCGATCCAGAACAACGTCCAGTCGCGTCCGCTGAGTACGCCGGCAGCGCCGGTCACATCGTCATGCCAGATGGCGAACGCTGCGACACCGACCGATACCGCAATCAACCCGCTGGAGATACCGTACAACGCCGACCATTCGGCGTTGCTGAAATGCGGATTGCGGCGCAGATAGCGCGCGTTATCGATCGCGTACCAGGTCCAGCACAGCAGCGCACCGGTTGCCGCCAGCACGCCGAGCAGCGTGCGGGCGACATTGACACCGGAAGCGCTGGTGTGACTGAACAGATCAATATTGATACAGGCAATACCGGCGGCGACCACCAGCAACGGCAGTGCCAATCGGCGCAGCGGCACCGCACCCTGGTCCTTGTGCCCGATCAGCGTGACCGAAATCGGCAGCAAGCCGATGATCAGCGACGTCGGCGCCACGCCGGCCAGTTTCACCCCTAGCGCGAGCAACATGTAATAGAGGATATTGCCGGTCAGCGCCTGGCGCAGCAGCGCAGAATAATCGCTGCGTTCAAGCCGGTGCAACATGCCGCGCAAGCGCGGCAACAGCAGCACGATGGCAATCACGCCATAGGCGGTGTAGCGGCCGACCGCCAGTTCCAGCGGCGAAAACGCCGCCAGTATTTCGGGCACGATGAACACAATGCCCCACAACGCTCCGGCCAGCAGACCGCACAACACGCCATTCCACATAATCAATTTTCATTCGAGGCGGGGCCAGCAGTGTCGCACACGCCACACCGGAGAACCACCTTCGCAGGCACCCTGCCAGCACCTGCAGTTAGCAATGCGGAATCAGGCCTGTAAAATACCGCAAAAGATCGAACGATACCGTCAGGTATTGAATCCTTCGAGGCCTGTTGCCTTACTCATTTAAAACGGAATCCCATGTCACACCAAAAACAACTCCGGCTGGACTGGCTATCGAATATTCGCGGCGATGTACTCGCCGGCATCGTCGTCGCGCTGGCCCTCATCCCCGAGGCCATTGCCTTTTCCATCATCGCCGGGGTCGATCCCAAGGTCGGCCTGTACGCCTCGTTCTGCATCGCGGTGGTGATTGCCTTTGTCGGTGGTCGTCCCGGCATGATCTCGGCGGCCACCGGCGCGATGGCGCTGGTGATGGTCACTCTGGTCAAGGACCACGGTTTGCAATATTTGCTGGCCGCCACCTTGCTGACCGGCGTGCTGCAAATCGTCGCTGGTGCCCTGCGGCTCGGCACGCTGATGCGCTTTGTCTCGCGCTCGGTCGTGACCGGCTTTGTCAACGCGCTGGCGATCCTGATTTTCATGGCGCAATTACCCGAACTGATCAATGTCACCTGGGTGGTCTATGCGATGGTGGCCGGCGGACTCGGCCTGATTTATCTGTTCCCCTACCTCACCAAAGCGATCCCGTCACCTCTGGTCTGCATCGTCGTGCTGACGGCGCTGTCGCTGTGGCTGGGACTCGACATCCGCACCGTCAAGGACATGGGACAACTGCCCGACAGCCTGCCACTATTCCTGTTCCCCGACGTCCCGCTGACGCTGGAAACGCTGACCATTATTTTTCCGTATGCGCTGACACTTGCCATCGTCGGCCTGCTCGAATCGATGATGACGGCGACCATTATTGACGACCTGACCGACACCCCCAGCAACAAGAGCCGCGAATGCGCCGGCCAAGGCGTGGCCAATATCGCCTCCGGCATGCTCGGCGGCATGGCCGGTTGCGCGATGATCGGCCAATCGGTGATCAACATCAAATCCGGCGGACGCGGACGACTGTCGACCCTCACTGCCGGCGTGGTCCTGCTGATCATGGTGGTCTTCATGGGACCGTGGGTCGGCAAGATACCGATGGCAGCGCTGGTGGCCGTGATGATCATGGTGTCGATCGGTACGTTTAGCTGGGACTCGCTGCGCAACCTGCCAAAAAATCCGCTCAGCTCCAGCATCGTGATGGTGGCAACCGTGGTGGTGGTAGTCGCAACCCACGATCTGGCCAAAGGCGTCTTTGTCGGCGTGCTGCTCAGTGCGCTGTTCTTTGCGACCAAGGTGGGACGATTACTGAGTACGACCTCGCTGATGTCCGGCGATGGCCGCACCCGCGAGTACACCGTCATCGGCCAGGTATTTTTTGCCTCGTCCGAAAAATTCAATGCGGCTTTCGATTTCAAGGAAGCCATCGAACAGGTCCGTA
>JBLHLW010000126.1:0-5083 GCA_047621345.1 Minisyncoccia bacterium
CCTACAAAAGATTCCATGCAAAATGTCGTTCGAACTGACATGGGACCATAACTAAAAACCCTCCCCAGGAGAATTTCATGATGAAGCCAGCATTCGTCGCGGCTAGTCTGATTGCCGCGCTACTTGTCACCAGCGCCGCCAACGCCACTGACCTGGCCCTGACAGCCGACCTCGGCACCACCGGTGTCGGCTTGCATGTGAGTTTGCCGCTGCGACAAAACCTCAATGCGCGGCTTGGTTTCAATACGCTCAATTACACTTACGCCGGCAGTACCACCGACGTGAACTATGATTTCAAGCTCAAGCTCAATACTGTGGATGCGCTAGTCGATTATTTTCCGAGCGAAGGTAGTTTTCGCCTTACCGGCGGCCTCACCTATAACGGCAATAAGGTCACTGCAATCGGGAGATCCAATGCCTCCGGGACGTATATCCTCAACGGCAATACCTACAGCGCCGCAGATGCCGGGCAGCTTGACGGCAAGATCGACTTCCGCAAAATAGCCCCTTATCTCGGCATAGGCTGGGGTAATCCATTGCGAAAAGAAACCGGCTGGGGATTTTCGGCAGATGTCGGTGTACTGTTCCAAGGGACGCCCAGCACGTCACTGACCAGCAGCGGCTGTACCGCCCCAAGCACGCTGTGCAACCAGCTCAATAGCGATCTCGATACCGAGAACAACCGTTTGCGCGATAGAGCCAATGATCTCAAGCTCTATCCGGTAGTGCGTATCGGCGCCAGTTACCGCTTCTGATTCCCGCCTCCCCAGCTTCTGCTGGGGAAAACATCTTCACCGCCTGTGCCATTCGGTAGTGTGTCCCGTGTATTTTTTCGCGTCACGGAACCGTTCGCCCGATTAGCGCACTCACGATCAGTTCCGGCATGGGCCGGTTACCACTGAAAGAGGCGTAGTGTGTTTCCACAAATTAATCGATCCCAATCCACCACTCCACGTACCGCCAACAGAACGACCACCACCACTGCAACACCCGCCCCTGCGATAGCGACCGCCAGCGTTCAACCAGCGGCAACGGGACAGAGCGCAGCGCGGGCCCGGCTCTGCTGCGACTGGAGAAACCCGACCAACAAACTCATCGCAGCCTATGGCCTGCCCGTCACGGCGCTCAACGGCAGCTACACCGCCGCCGCCGCCCACGATATCCAGAACGCGCTGGCGCGACTGGGGCCCCCAACGCAGGATCACGATACCACCGGCCGATTATTTGCCCGTGCGCTCATCGATGGACATGCGACAAAATTTGCTGCCGTCATGACACTGGCACGTCATCAGGTGATCAATCTGAATAACCCGCTGTTGACCACGACTCGGGCCAGCATGCTGCTGGAAGTCATCAACAAACCGGGTGCCTCCCGCAGCGGGATTGACTTCCCTGGCAATGAATTCATCTCGGTAAGTTCGCGCGTCGCCACAATGGTGGCGCTCGGCGCCGATCCCGACCATCCCCATTTCAGCGGCGCACTGCCACTGGAAGTTGCGTGGAACAATGCCACCCCTGAAGGCGACGAAGCTGCCCGCGCACTGCTCCACGCCGGTGCCAATCCGATCAAGGAAGGCAGCGACGGGCTGACCATGTTGCATCGCGCTGCCCTCAACAACAACCTGCACTTGATCCGTAGTTGGCGCGCTGCCGGACTGGCGGAGAACTTGCCGACCAGTCAAGGTAGAGTGACGCCATTGATGTTGGCCGCTTTCAACAATCACCCTGACGCCATCCGCTTGCTGCTCGCCGATAGCAACGCCAATATCAACGAGGCCGGTGAGGGCAATCACACCGCCCTGCATTTAGCTGCCCACGCGAATAGCCTCGAAGCGGCGGAAGCGTTACTCGCCGGCGGAGCCAATGTCATTGACGGCATTTTCGGCGGTGAAACGCCGTACAGCATGGCGCTGGCGCATGAAATGAACACGGGCGACGGCCGTATGGCGGCCTTGTTGCAGGAACATGCGTTGGCCAGCGGCATCCCGGAGCAACTGCTCGGTTATGCCGCCAACCTGCGTCACTAGGAGTGCGTCGGACTTAACCCTTACACCGTATGCGAAATCACTGGCGTAACCGGACCACCATCCTCATTGAGGCGATCTGATTCGTGACCGGTGGACGAGGCAATATGGTTGAGAATGCCGCGCTTGGCCTGGCGCTGCAATTCAGCAAACGGACTAGTCCGATTGAGTGACACCCCGACGGCCAGCATGTCGATGAGCAGCAGCAACAAGATGCGTGACACCATCGGGATGTGCGCGGCACTGCCTTCGTCATGCTCGACGGCGAGCGTCAGATGGACCCGCCGCGCCAGTTGCGTATTGGCCGGCGCCAGCGCAATCACGGTCGCACCGCTGGCCATCGCAGCCTCGACCGCTGGTGCCAGATGACGCAATTTCCCCGAGTTCGAAATGATCACTGCCACATCGCGTGGCCGCAGCATCGCGGCCGACACTTCCTGAACTTGCGGATCGGTCGACGCTGAGGTCGGAATACCGAGCCGGAAGAATTTTTGCTGCGCATCCTCGGCCACCAGCCCGCAACTGCCAAAGCCGTAAAACTCGATTCGGCTAGCCTGACTGAGTGCTTCGATGACCGCCGTCAGCGCCTCCGTGTTGAGGTTATCGCGCACTTCGAGCATCGCCGTAATCGTGTTGTCGACGACCTTCACGCCGAGGTCCAGCGAGGAATCGCCGACATGCACCTGACTGTGCGCCACGGGTACCGTACCAGTCACACCGGAGGCCAGCTTGAGCTTGAAATCGGCCAGACCCTGGCAACCCAGCGAGCGACAAAAACGAATCACGGTCGGTTGACTGACTTCGGCGCGTCGGGCGATTTCGGAAATCGGCTCGTTCATTACGGCGCGCGGATGGGCAAGAATCAAGCTGGCGACTTTTTGCTCGGCAGGCGAAAAGCTCGAGCGCGACTTGCGAATGCGTTCGAGGATAGGGATCGCATTGCCGCCCCCGAGATGCTCGGACAAAATCGCGGCAACGCCGACAAAGGCCGGATACGGCGCGGTAATGACGAAGGTCGGGATCTGTCCCAGATAGTCGCCGAAACGGCCCTTGTCTTCAAAACGCCGGCGAAATGACGAGCGTGCAAAGTACTCGCCGAGGTGCGGCACCACGCCACCGCCGATATAAATGCCGCCCAACGTGCCAAGCGTGACAGCAACGTTGGACGCGACGGTGCCGAGCATGCCGCAAAAACAATCCACTACCTCCAGACACAAGGCGTCCGATCCCGCCAGAGCGCGCTGGATGATGTCCGGTGTGCCGAGCGGCCCGACCGGAATCCCATTGCGCGCAGCCAGCGCCTGATAAATCAATTCAATGCCGGGACCAGAAACCAGCCGCTCGGCAGACACATGGGGCATGGTCTTCCAGCAGTACTGCAACACCGCAAGCTCACGCTCGTCCGCAGGGGAAAACGTCACATGACCGCCTTCGCTGCCCAGCGCGATCCAGCGACCGGCCGTCGGAATCAGTCCTCCCACACCAAGACCGGTGCCAGCGCCAACCAAACCAATGACTCCTCCGGGACGGCTCTGGCCCTGCCCCACCTGGGCCAGATGTGCAGGTTCCAGATGCGGCAGCGACATCGCCAGCGCAGTGAAATCATTGACAATCAGCAAGGTGTCGAAATTGAGTCGGCGCCGGGTTACCTCGATCGAAAATGCCCAGTGGTGATTGGTCATCTTGATCTCGTCACCCTGAACCGGATTGGCAATCGCGATGGCAGCATGGCGTACCGTCGGTTGACCAACCTCCACCAGATACGCTTCTACGGCAAGCGCAAATTCGGCATGATCGGCACACCGCAAAACCCGGATCGCCTCGATCTGGCCAGGTGCCCGTTCAAGTGCAAAGCGCGCATTGGTGCCGCCGATATCGGCCAGCAAACGTGGGCCATCAAGATAAGTCGCATTGTGCGAATCACGGGAGTTAGCGGGCACTGTGGAAGACATGAAGAGTCACTTTCGGATGAGCGATCAGCAGGGCAAGCGGACCTGCGTCGATGAGAGGGGTAGCGGGGTAATTCGGAACGTCGCGCACCAGCGCGACGAGGCGTTCGAGCGTGGCCAGCTTGTCAGCACCACAGGACCACACATAACAGTGGCCTTGCGCTATCAGCGCCGACAGCGATAAACCCACGCGGGCATGCGGGGCGGTGGACGGTTGCAATGCGACATAGCGGGCGCTGGTCTGGCGCGCCGCGTCCCACTGGGGCGCATCCGCAAACAGCGATGCAGTATGGCCATCGTTACCCAGACCAAGAATGACGACGGCGGCCTGCGCCAGCGCGGGGTTGTCGTTGGCTGCGGTGGCAGATTGCTGGGCCACTGGCCATTCATCGGTGGCTGCGCTAGCGAGCTGATCGTCGACCAGCGGCACCCATCGCGCAGCGGCGGCGGCGTCGATCAGTAAGTGTCGCAACACCAGTGCCGAGTTCGAATCGGCATCGGCCAGCGGCACGCAGCGTTCATCAACCAGCGAGACATCCATCTGCGACCACGGCCATGCTTGTGCGGCCAGCAGCGCAAACAGCGGCAACGGACTGCGCCCGCCCGACACCAGCAGCAGCGCTCGCGGCGCTGTCTCCAGCGCCTGTTGCACGTCGCCACGCACCGCTTCGGCCAGTGCTAGCGCGGCGGCCTCGGCATCCTCAAACAGATGAAATTGCACAGTCATTAGCGTTCCTCCGGCCAGGCGAAGCCAGCACGATATAGCAAAGCACTCGACGACGCCGGCCCCCAGGTACCGGCCGCATACGACTTCGGCGGCTGGTTGCTGTTGTCCCACGCAGTGAGCAAAGGTTCGACCCATTTCCAGGCCGCTTCTTGTTCGTCCCGACGCACGAACAGGGCCAGATTGCCACGAATCGCGTCCAGCAGCAGACGTTCGTACGCCTCGGCGCGCGGGCGCTTCGATGCCTTGTCGAGCGCCAGATCCAGCACCACCGGCTGCAGATGCATGCCATCCCCTGGCTGCTTGCCGAGACAATGCAACTGGATCGACTCATCCGGTTGCAACTTGATGACCAGCCGGTTCGACACTTCACTGGCCAAGCCAAT
>JBLHLW010000127.1:0-4870 GCA_047621345.1 Minisyncoccia bacterium
GAGATCGCGCGGCTGATGTGCAAGCCGTTGTTGTTACCGTAGCTCATGTCGCCCAGCGGAATGCCGTCGAGCGTAAAGCCCATCTGGTTCTGGTTGAAACCGCGCACACTGAAGCGGGTCGACCACTCGTAGGCACCGAACGGATCGGCGGACTGGAAGCTCACGCCCGGCAATTTTTCCAGGGTCTTGAGCGGGCTCGTGCCAGGAACGGCTTTGGCCAGATCGGCGCTGGTCAGCTTTTGCAGCTGTCGGGTTTGACCCTGGCCGAATACGGTGATGACTTCAGGAGCAGGAGCAGCGACTTGTGCATGGGCCGACAGGGCCAACGCTTGCAGAACCATCAGGGTCAGCGGTTTGAAACGGAAGGAATGGGCCACGGGATTCTCTCGTAGAAATGATGCATCAGGTCGTTGCGAACAACGTCGGGGAGCTTTATTTCCAGCCCCAAAATTTGGACTCTGGAAACATTGGTGCGGATCATAGCCACCGCTTGTTACCGCCAGATGACAACATTACCAACCAAAAATAAGTATCTCCCATGCATCTATCGAGCAAAAAAAAGCGGCAGCGATGAATCCGATTCATCGCTGCCGCTTGCGCAGGCACTTCTGTCCATAGAAAAGAATCAGGCTGGAACCAGTTCCTTGATGGTGCTGCGCGTCTGCGCCAAAGCCTTGCTAACAGCTTCTTCACCCATGGCCAACCCTTCGCTATGTACAAAGGTGATGTCGTCGAGACCCATGAAACCCAGCACGGCGCGCAAATAGGTTTCATGAAAATCCATGGCCTTGCCCGGACCACTGCTGTAGACCCCGCCGCGCGCAGTGAATACAAACACTTTTTTGCCAGTCAACAATCCTACTGGACCTTTGTCGGTGTACTGGAAAGTCTGGCCGGCGCGGGCGACATGATCGATCCAGGCCTTGAGTGACGAGGTGACCGAAAAGTTGTACATCGGCGCGCCGATGACGATGACGTCAGCGGCTTTCAGCTCAGCCACCAAGGTGTCCGACAGACTGGCATCAGCAATTTGCTGCGGACTGCGGTCGGCGGTCGGGATAAAAAATGCGCCGATAACTTCGCCGGTTAAATGGGGCAACGGCGCGCTGGCGACATCGCGCTCGACCACAACGGCGGTCGGCTCGTCAGCTTGCAAGCGGGTGATGAATTGAGCCGTGACGTCGCGTGAAATCGAACCGGTAGTACGAGCGCTGCTATTGATATGCAAAATGGTCGTCATGGAAATTTTCCTTTAAATGAAATGAGGGGGAAAGCAATCGCACTCAGTGCGCGATACGACCCATGCGACCCTGCTGGTAATCTTGCATCGCTTGCTGCAATTGACGCTGCGTGTTCATCACAAACGGACCGTAGCGCACGATGGGCGCATCCAGCGGATCGCCGCCCAGCAACAGCACATCGAGTACGCCCTCACCGGCTTCCAGCAACGCCTTGCCAGTCGCGTCGAACTGAATCAGCTGCCCCGGCGCGCCGGCCTGCCGCTCGCTGCCGAAAACACCATCGCCGGTGACCACGTAGGCAGCGGCTTCAACCACGCCATCGAGCGCAATCTCGCAGCGTGCGCCGGCTTGCAGCGTCACATGCATCAGCCATGGATTACCAAAGCTCGCCACTGGTCCGGTGCGCTCGCCGAGCACGCCGGCGATCAACCGGTACTGCACGCGGCCGTCGGTGTCGGTCCAGTTCGGAATCTGTGCGGCATCGAACGCCTTGTATTGCGGCTCGTCCATCTTGTGATCGGCCGGCAAATTGATCCAGAGTTGCGTGCCATGCACCAGACCGCCATCACGCAGCAGCGCCTCATCCGGGCTTTCGTCATGGACGATGCCGCGACCGGCGCGCATCCATTGCGCGCCACCAGCCTGCAGTGTGCTCACATTACCGAGACTGTCGCGATGACGCATACCACCGCCGCCAAAAAAATACGTGAGTGTTTCGATCCCGGCATGCGGATGGTCCGGTGCGCCCATGGCCTTGCCGGGGGCGTACTCGACCGGACCGAAATGATCGACAAAAATGAACGGGCCGACGGCATCGAGGCCGGTGGCGGGAATCGCGCGCTGGACTTCGAATCCGGCACCCTCGATGACGCGCTGGGCTTGGGTGATGCGACTGACTTTACGAAGGGGCAGTGACATGGTGGCTTCCTGTCAAATTGAACTGGCCTTCATCATAGGCAAGAACTACTATCGACGAAACCCCGAGAATCTTCATCATTAGCATCGATAAAATCACTATGCGAGAACCTGGCTCCCCGACTCTGGATCAATTGCGTGTCTTCGTCGCCGTCATTGACGCAGGCAGTTTTTCGCGTGCCGCCATTGAACTGCACCGTACCCAGTCAGTGGTCAGCTACACGATCGCCAATCTGGAGGCGCAATTGAATTGCGCGCTATTTGATCGCACGAAACGTAGACCGGTACTGACCGAAGCCGGTCAGTTGCTGTTAGCCGATGCGCGCACCGTGGCACTGAAAGTCGATGCCATGCGGGCGCGCGCCAAGACCTTGTCCGAGGGACTGGAAGGCGAAGTGTCGCTAGCCGTCGACGTGATGTTTCCAACCGAAACGCTGGTGCGTATTCTCGACTGCTTTCAAGCCCACTTCCCGACGGTGGCATTGCGCTTGCACATAGAAGCACTGGGCGCGGTCACGCAATTGGTGCTCGATGGTGTTGCGCGACTGGGCGTATCGGGCTGGATGGTTGGCTCGCCCGACACCATCGAACGTCACGCACTGGGTAGCGTGCGACTCATTGCGGTCGTCGCACCCGGACATCGGCTGGCGCAAGCGCGTGCGCCCATCCCGACCGCGCTGGCACGCGAGCATACGCAACTGGTGCTGACCGACCGCAGTGCGCTGACAGCCGGCCAGGATTTCGGCGTGTTCGCGATGCGCGACTGGCGTCTGGGTGACCTCGGCGCCAAGCATGCGCTACTGCGCGGCGGGCTCGGCTGGGGCCACATGCCTGAAGCGATGGTCGAGGCCGACCTCGCCAGCGGTCAGCTGGTCCGGCTCGAACTGGCCGAAATGCATCCACCCATCTATCCGCTCTACCTGATCCACCGCGCTGACCACCCGCCGGGCCAGGCCACGCGCTGGCTGATGCAGCAGTTGCGCGAGCAAGCTCCCGAGGTAGTGATCACGCCACAGGCAGCGCGCTCGTGATTGAGCGGATTTTGGTATAGTCCGGTCCCGTTCCTGTCTGGTCAGCCTCATTCCCATGTCCAACTTCACCCTCCTGCTGCAACAATATGGCTTGCTGCTGGTGTTTGCCAACGTCCTGCTCGAACAGATGGGTTTGCCAATCCCGGCTTATCCAATCCTGATTGTCGCCGGTGCGCTAGCGATGCTGGGCGACGTCAGCTGGCAGGCCTGCCTGCTGGTCAGCGTCGCCGCCTGTCTGATCACGGACCTGAGCTGGCACACCATCGGCAGGCATTTTGGCAAACGCATACTCGGCCTGCTGTGTCGCATTTCGCTCTCGCCGGACAACTGCGTCAGTCACACCGAAGATATTTTCAAGCGATGGGGACCGAAGTCGCTACTGGTGAGCAAATTCATCCCGGGGTTCAATACCATTGCGCCGCCGCTGGCAGGCGCGATGGGCACGCCGCGTGGCAAGTTTCTTTTTTTTAGTGTCAGCGGCACGCTGTTATGGGCCGGCAGCGGATTGGCACTCGGTGCGATTTTTTACAAGAGCATCGATCAGATTCTCGACGTGCTCAGCACGATGGGTGTGACGGCGCTACTGGTGATCGGGGCGCTGCTGGGCTTGTTCATGCTCTACAAATATATCGAGCGACGCCGCCTGATGCGCTCGCTGTACATGGCACGGATTTCAGTGCATCAGTTGCGCTCGTTGATCGATGACGGACTCGAACCGGTCATTGTTGATGCCCGCAGCAAGACCGCACAAGCACTGGAAGCAGCGATCCCCGGTGCCATTCTGTATGGCCATGACGACCATGCAGCAACCTTCGCCAGCGTCCCGCGTGACCGCGACATCATCATCTATTGCAGCTGCCCGAACGAGGCATCGGCTGCGGCCATTGCGCGCAAATTGATCAACCATGGTTTCGTCAAGGTCCGCCCGCTGGTCGGTGGACTCGAGGCGTGGAATGCATCGGACGCTGCGGACGACGAAGTGGTACTAACAGCGGTGTTGCCGGCACAGGCCTGACGCTCATGCGAGGTGGGCAAGCGGTGGTGTTGGCAACGGTTATCAGGCCGCCCGGTGCAATGCCCTGCGGTTGTTGCACCCTACGTCAAGAACCGTCAAAGCTCGCCAAAACGGTGGGTGCAATAACCAAAGGGCATTGCACCGGCACACCAGTAACCTCAGGCCGGCAACCAAGTCGACTCAAGAACTTCGGCGATTGCCCAAGGACAGTTCTCGGGGAACTTGTCAAAGTCAATTCCGGTTTCTTTACTGGCAAATGTCTTGGCTCGTCCCCATACCATCCCCATCCAGCGCGCATCATCAAACTTGGTATGCAGGCTGGGCACATCGTCAAGATGGAATGTCACCTGGCGCTTTTATTCCCTGATCGTTGCCGACCAGCTGGAACTGCGGAAGTCGGCTTGAAATTCCCACTTCAGCAAATGGGCAAACAGCACCGTAAGAAGACTGGCCAGCTCGCGCTGTTCGCTTTTTCCCACTTCTTCAATCTCCGCTGCGATGTGTTCCAGATCAAGCTTGTCGAATTGACCGGAGCGAATCAGATGGGCCTGCTCAACCGACCATGCCGCTACGTCCGTCGTGTAGGAGGTGTTGTTCACGGTAACTCCCGAGTAGTCATCAAAAGTTTAGGTTAGCTTGAAATCCCACGCCCATCATCCCCAGTCTGG
>JBLHLW010000128.1:0-4808 GCA_047621345.1 Minisyncoccia bacterium
ATGGTCAAGAAAGGCGCGCGGCGCTGGATCAACCTCGGTATCGTGATCCAGCCGTCCGAGATCATGAAGATCGCCATGCCGCTGATGCTGGCCTGGTTTTTCCAGAAGCGCGAAGGCATGGTCCGCTGGACCGAGTTTCTGGTCGCGACCATCTTGCTGGCGATTCCGGTGGCGCTGATTGCGCGTCAGCCCGACCTGGGTACCGCACTACTGGTGCTGGCGGCCGGGTTTTACGTTATTTTTCTGGCCGGGCTGTCGTGGAAAGTGATCGCCGGTTTGTTTGTCACCGTGGCCGCCAGCCTGCCGGTACTCTGGACTTTGCTGCACGATTACCAGCGCCAGCGCGTGATGATGCTGATCGATCCGACGTCCGATCCGCTCGGCAAGGGCTTCCACATCATCCAGTCGACGATTGCTGTCGGCTCTGGCGGTCTGTTCGGCAAGGGGTGGCTCAAGGGCACGCAGGCGCATCTGGAGTTCATCCCGGAACGCACCACCGACTTCATTTTTGCCGTCTATTCCGAAGAGTTCGGGCTAGTCGGCAACCTCGTTCTGCTGACGCTTTACATGCTACTGATTGGTCGCGGACTGGTCATCGCTGCGAATGCCCCGACCGTCTTCACACGCTTGCTGGCCGGTGCGATCACGATGATTTTCTTCACCTACGCGTTCGTCAACATGGGAATGGTCAGTGGTATCCTGCCCGTGGTTGGCGTGCCGCTGCCATTAATGAGCTATGGCGGCACCGCACTAGTCACGCTCGGCCTTGGCGCCGGCATCTTGATGAGCATCCAGCGGCATCGTACACTGGTCCAAAGTTAAGGAAACCCCATGCAAAATCAACCCCGATTTTCCGCGCTGACGCGCCTGCTGTCAGGCGCCGCTGCGCTGTTGCTGGCGGCGTGCGGCAGCGTGCCATTGGCACCGCCGGCAGCACCCACGGCACCGATTGCAAAACGCGAGGCCACGTTACCGAAGGCCAAACGGGCGCCGGTGATGCCGGCCGCTGGCTCCGGCCGAGGTGGCTATTACCTCGATGATGGTCCCGGAGAGAATCCGCCGGATAACCTGCTGGCCATCCCGGACGCAGAGCCGAAGATCGAAGCAAATTTCGCCCGTAACAACCGGCCTTATGTCGTGTTTGGCGAGAACTACACGCCGATGCCGGTCGATGCACCGCTCAAGCAGCGCGGTATCGCCAGTTGGTACGGCAAAAAATTCCATGGGCAGAAGACCTCGTCGGGCGAGCTCTACGACATGTACAAGATGACCGGCGCACACCCGACGCTGCCACTGCCCTCGTATGTGCGTGTTACCAACCTGTCCAACGACAGACAAGTCATCGTGCGCATCAATGATCGTGGCCCGTTCCATTCGAGTCGCATCATGGATCTGTCGTACACGGCCGCCATGAAGCTCGGTTATCTGGACCAGGGCAGCAGCGAAATTGAGTTCGAACGGTTGATGCCAGAAGAAATCGCGCGCATGGAAAAAGATCGGCTGGGGGAGCGAGCGTTGCCACTCGATGAGCCGGCTGCGGCACGCGCACCGATGCCTGTGCTTGCTGCGCTGGAGGTGAAGTCATTGCCGGTCAAGACATTCGTCGCCGCGGTGTCCTCTGAAGACGGTGCCGTGATTCCGCCGGCCATGACCTCCGGCAGCGCGTTGACCATCGACATGCCGGCGCCGCCACCGTCGGTAACGGTCGTGCCACTGCCGTTGGCATTGCCGGCCCCGGCCGCGTCAACCGCAATCGCTCCGGTCAGCAACGCCGGATACTATTTGCAACTGGGCGCGTATTCGCAAGCACCGAACGCCGAAGCGGCACGCGTACGCGCCCAGCGTGAAGTACCTGACGCGCTGTCGTCGACCGAGGTGGTGCAAACCGGCGCCGTGTACCGCCTCTACAGCGGACCGTTTTCGAGTCGTGCCGACGCCGTCATCGCCGCACAAAAAATTCAGGATGCGGGCGGGACCAAGCCGTTCATCGTGCAGAGGTAAAGCTAGTAGGGTGCAATGCCCTTCGGTTATTGCACCCTACTAGATGGGCTACGCGCTGCACTTGCTGGCGGTTTTTATGCTTTTTTTACACCGCTTGCCCCACTCTTTACAACGTTTTTAGACCGTCACGCCTACGCTAGTTCTTGTCGATTTCACTCAAGGAATAGCGTATGGATATCCTCTGTATCAGTGCCATCGTGGTGCTGTGGTTAGTCACCGTCGGTGCCGTCGCCGGCTGTGCCCGGCTCGGAGCGCGCTGATGAATCCGTTCTATTGGTTGGGCGCGATCGCTGCCGCAGCGCTGATGGTGATGCTGGTCTACGCATTGCTCAATGCGGAGGACCTGTAAATGTCCACCCAATCCCTTACCCTGCTGCTGGTATTTCTGCTGACACTGTTGGTGCTGTCGTATCCGCTCGGCGCGTATCTGGCGCGCGTTGGCGATGGCACACGGCTCTGGCTGGCGCGCGCTGAAGCGGTCCTGTATGGCTTGGCCGGCACTGACCCGGCTGTCGGCATGGGCTGGAAAACTTACGCGCTGGCGCTGCTGGCCTTCAATGCTCTCGGCACGTTGTTCGTCTACGCGGTGCAGCGCCTGCAAAGCGTGCTGCCGCTGAACCCGCAAGGACTCTCTAACCTGTCGCCGGATTCCGCGTTCAATACGGCCGTGAGCTTCGTCACCAACACGAACTGGCAAGGCTATACCGGCGAATCGGCGATGAGCAATTTCACCCAAATGATCGCCCTGACCGGACAAAATTTTTTCTCCGCAGCGACCGGCATGGCAGTCGCGTTTGCTTTGATTCGCGGCTTCACGCATCGCTCGCTGGAATCGATCGGCAACTTCTGGGTCGACCTGACGCGCTCGGTGCTGTATGTCCTGTTGCCGTTATCGCTGCTGCTGGCGATTGCGCTGATGGGACAAGGGGTGATTCAAAATTTTTCAGCGAACAAGGGGGTCACGCTGCTCGATCCGCTGACCTATGTCGACGCGCAGATCGGCAGTGATGGTCAGCTGATCAAGGATGGCCAGGACGTGCCACTGACGCAGGTGCGGGTGGCGCACAGCCAGACCCTGCCGATGGGACCGGTCGCTTCGCAGGAAGCGATCAAGATGATTGGCACCAATGGTGGCGGATTCTTCAATGCCAACTCGGCCCATCCCTATGAAAACCCGACTCCGGTTTCGAACCTGCTGCAGATGCTGGCGATGTTCGTGATCCCGGCAGCGTTCTGCTTTGCGTTTGGCCGGCTGGTCAGTGACATGCGCCAGGGTTGGGCCGTGCTGGCGGCGATGACGGTGATTTTCGTTGCGCTGACCTGCGTCGTGCTTTATGCGGAGCAGCAAATCCATCCTGGCCTGCAAGCGCTGCACATCGACCAGAGCCTCGGTGCGCTCCAGTCCGGCGGCAACATGGAAGGCAAGGAAACCCGCTTCGGCATCAGTGCTTCGGCCCTGTTTGCGGCGATCACCACCGCCGCATCGTGCGGTGCGGTCAATGCAATGCATGACGCGTCCACGGCGTTGGGCGGACTGGTGCCGCTGGCTTTCATGCAGCTTGGTGAAGTGGTGTTTGGTGGCGTCGGTACCGGCCTGTACGGGATGCTGGTGTTTGCCATCATGGCCGTGTTCATTGCCGGCCTGATGATAGGCCGTACGCCCGAATATCTCGGCAAGAAAATCCAGGCCTACGAAATGAAAATGACCGCGATGACTATCCTCGTGACGCCATTACTGGTGCTCGGCGGCACGGCGATTGCGGTCATGCTCGAGCCGGGCAGGGCGGGCATTGCCAATCCCGGTGCGCACGGATTTTCGGAGATCCTGTACGCGTTCACCTCGGCTGCTAACAACAATGGCAGCGCTTTCGCCGGTCTGTCGGCCAACACGCCGTTCTACAACTTCCTGCTGGCGCTGGCGATGTGGGGTGGACGTTTCGGGATGATCGTACCGATTCTGGCGATCGCCGGATCGCTAGCGGCGAAGAAGCGGCTTGATGTCACTAGCGGCACGATGCCCACGCATGGTCCGCTCTTTGTGGCGCTGCTGGTGGGCACCGTTGTGCTCATTGGCGTACTCAATTACGTCCCAGCGCTCGCGCTGGGGCCGGTGGTTGAACATGTGCAGTTTCGTTGAGTGTTGCTGGTGCGCGCGTGGGCACGATCAAGCTGTGCCCACCCTACGGAATCTGTGCGTGCACGCCATCAATGTGCCCACGCGTGCGCCTTGCATCACCCCCCATTCCATCCTCAAGGAAAAATCATGTCACGCACTAGCCTGACCCTGCTCGACCGCGCCCTGTTCGGCTCCGCCGTACTGGACGCCTTCATGAAGCTCGACCCACGCGTGCAATGGCGCAGTCCGGTTATGTTCGTGGTCTTTGTCGGTAGCGTGATCACGACCTTGTTGTGGTTGCAGGCATTGATCGGTACCGGAGAAGCATCGGCTAATTTCATCGGCGCGATCGCCTTGTGGCTGTGGTTTACGGTCTTGTTCGCGAACTTTGCCGAAGCGCTCGCGGAAGGTCGCAGTAAGGCACAAGCCGCGTCACTGCGTGCGCTCAAGCAAACTGTCCCTGCCAAGAAAATGACCACGCCGAAATATGGCAGCGCCTGGACCGAAGTCAACGCAACCATCCTCCGCAAAGGCGACATCGTGCTGGTCGAAGCCGGCGATATCGTGCCGGTCGACGGCGAGGCGATCGAAGGCGTGGCCTCGGTCGACGAGAGCGCGATCACCGGCGAATCGGCCCCCGTGATTCGCGAATCGGGTGGCGATTTTTCCGCCGTTACCGGTGGCACCCGCG
>JBLHLW010000129.1:0-4640 GCA_047621345.1 Minisyncoccia bacterium
TCGCTATAAGGCTTGGTGACGCGCGGATCTTCGTGGATACGGGTGATCGTCATCACATGTTCGAACTCGACATTGGCCCAGTCAGCCAATCCGGTGACCGGCGCTGCCGATGACGGTACCGCCGTGCAGGCTAGCGGAATATGGCCTTCGCCAGTCAACATGCCCGAGGTTGGATCGAGCCCGATCCAACCAGCACCAGGCACGTACACTTCGGCCCACGCATGCAAGTCAGTGAAGTCGACAGTGGTGCCGCTCGGACCATCGAGCGATTTCACATCGGCGGTCAGCTGGATCAGATAGCCGGAGACGAAACGTGCCGCCAGTCCGAGATGGCGCAGTATCTGTACCAGCAACCAGCCACTATCGCGGCACGAGCCCGAGCGCAGTGCCAGCGTATCTTCGGGCAATTGCACGCCCGGCTCCATCCGGACCAAATAGCCAATATCGCGTTGCAACCGCTGATTCAGGGCAACCAGAAAATCGGCAATGCCGATCGGCTTGACGGCTAAAGCGCGGCGGGCATCGGCGACCCAGGCCAGCAGCAGCGGGCCCGCCTCATCCACTTTCAGGTAAGCGCCAAGTTCGAAGCTCAGCTGTTCGGTGTAATCGAACGGGAAATTTTCCGCGTATTGCTCGACAAAAAAATCGAACGGATTGATGACCGTCATGTCAGCAACCAAATCAATCGTGAACGATAGCTCAGCAGTGCGCTCCGGAAACACCACGCGCGCGATGTAATTGCCGTAGGGATCTTGCTGCCAGTTCAGGAAATGCGCGTCGGGCAATATCTTCAGCGAGTAAGACAAGATCGGCGTGCGCGCATGCGCAGCGGGGCGCAGCCTGACTTCATGCGGTGACAAACTGACGAGACGGTCATAGCGGTAACTGGTCTTGTGATGTAGTGCGACTCGAATCGCCATGATGAAACCTTTCGATGAGAGGGGCAGGAGAGAAATCGATCCTCGTTACGACGGAGCGGTCATCCCGGGCGATAGTGTATGCGCAGATGCCCTATTGCTTCGGCCCTGTGTAATCACTATTTCCCGATTCACGCCGTTGTCGCTGCACCGTACAAGTGCGGCATCGATGACTGCCTGTCATAAGCAAAATGTGCACCCGACTCGGTCACTTGTAATCGATCCCGGTCAGACGGTGCTCCATAATGCCCGATATCGGCCATTGGCATCATAGTCCTTGGCTTGCTTCTGCGGATTGAAGCGGCGCCCACCGCGCGGATCTGTGCCGCGACCGGCCAGGTACAACCAATTGCCTTGATTGCTATAGACATCAAAATCGACCAGTTGCGATTCAAACCATGCGGCACCGGCGCGCCAATCACCATCCAGATCATGAATCAGGTAACTCGCTACGATTTGGCGCAACCTGTTGGACAAATACCCCGTGGTGGACAGTTCATGCATGCCGGCATCGACGATAGGCTCGCCTGTCAATCCGTGACTCCAACGCGCAAATTGCGCAGCGTCATGGGAAGGCCTGCTCATCACGGCATCGGCGAGGCCGTGATGACGATACAGCTTACGGCCATATTTCAGATGCAGAAATCGAAAATAATCGCGCCACAGCAGCTCGAACCAGAGCCAGTAAGTGCTGTCGTTGGCGCCAAATTCATTTTCGAACTGCTCAATAGCGGTATTGACCGTGCGCGCCGACAAAGCCCCCGTAGCCAGCCAAGGCGAGAACTTGCTGGAATAATCCAGACCCGTCAACCCATTGCGGGTGTCCTTGTAGGTGTGGGCGAGTTTGCGATCCAGATAGCGGTGCAGATGTTCGAGCGCCGCAGTCGTTCCACCAGCACACGCCGCTAACTGGTAAGGAAACGACGATCGTGCGTCAGCGACAGGCACAGGATGGCAAGCTGCATCTCGACGAAGTGCAATCAACTCAGGCAATGGAGGCAGCGGTGGGATCGTCTGCGGAGAATCGACTGGTGCCTTGGGAGCCACTTCAGCTTTTTCAACGGCTTGCCGGAATGATGTGAACATATCAGGCAACTGCCTGACCGAAAAGGGGAGCGTCTCTGGATCAAGTAAGCTAGATTGCCATACGGCATCGACAATCAGACCCGATGCCCGCAGAGCTTGCACAGCATCCTGTTCGTCAGGTGCGGCAATTGCCTCGCAGATGATTCGGGTAACACCCAGATCGCGTGCGAGAGACGGCAACATATTCTCCGCCTGCCCGGTAAGTTCAATCAATGCACTGCCTCGTGCGGCCAACTGCGCACCCAGATCCGTCAACGTCTTCGCCAAAAAGGCGCGTCGATGGACACCGACCCGCTCGAACCCCCAAGGCGTCATAGCCCGATCCGCCGGATCATGAAAAAACACCGGCAATACGTAGCTGCTTTCCCGACAAGCCAACAAAAAAGCCGGGTTATCCAGCAGCCGCAAGTCATTACGAAACCAGTAAATAACGACACTCATGCCTTACCACCCTTGTTGTCACGGCAACGCTCTGAACAATATTTGACCTCTTCCCATACCCGCTCCCATTTCTTGCGCCAAGTAAATGGCAAGCCACAGCGAACACATACTTTGGTGGGAAGGTCGGATTTCTTTTGCATTTTCATTCGAAACCATCCTGCGAAACTGAGCTATTACAGCAAATTTAAACAATATTTTCTCTGGTGCAACTTTGCCATAATTCAGAACATTGTGCAGAAGGACGGAATGCAACAGGCCTTGCGATGCCATTGCCAAGAAGTGACCGTGACCAGGGATTGACTGACGGCATTCAAGATCACATTAGCGAAGAGCGGGAAGAAATTCGCATGTTTTTTACCCTGTATTGACTCGCTTCGGATGCCGCGTCTGACGGGCTGATCACCGGTGCTGAGCGCCCTGACCGTAGCAGTCGACAAGTTGGCGCATGCATCAGTACAGCGCGTGCTGCGTACAGCCACGCAGTAACGTCTTGCACCACCAACTGACCACGTCGCACTACACCTGCCAGGTAGCGACTTCGGTCAAGCTGCTGGGCTGGAAAGTCACTCCATGAAATACATAACCGGCTAGCATGGCGCTCAATTCGCACCAAGGCAGTAGAGCTAACTGACGGCCACACAAAAAAACTCAGCGCAAGCTTTTGCTGTTAATTCATTCCATCGGAATGCCATGAAGAACCCGAACTGACCACGAAATATGGGACATCCGGATTTTCGTGCGGATTCGGCTGCAAGATTCCCAGAGCTAGCAACTCTGCTGACACGCATCATCGATACGTTGCTACACAACATAACGCCTTAACTATGGCGCGGCCTCATCTGCGATGATGTTCATAGATAAAGCGCTGCGTGTTATGACGGCCTAGTTATAAACGGAGAAAATCATGCCAAAGAAGCTCTCTAAGGCTGAAAATTGGCCAACACTGGTGCAAGACCGGCTCACGGCATGGGGTAAATGTATCAACAACACGCAGCGCCTGCGACAGCGTATTGCTGTCGCTGATTTGTCTGCCCGACTGGGTATCTCCCGGACGACGCTGCTACGACTGGAAAAAGGAGACCCAGGTGCAGGTGCAGGCGCCTATTTGACGGCGCTTCTTGCGCTAGGCATCGTCGACCAAGCGGTACCAGCACTGCCAGCCGAGCTTTGGCAAGGCAACTACGGTCAGCGCGTCAAGTTGAGCCGGCAGGAAAAGGGAGCTGACGATGTTGAGTATTTCTAAACCGACATACGTCTATCTGCAGCGGCCAGATAGCGGCGAGTGGGTTACCGTTGGCCGGTACAAGGCGGGTCAAACCGGAGAAGGTTTTTTCAAGTACGCCCCTTCTTACATTGATGCGGGGCTTGCCTGGGCCATTGACCCACGAAACTTGCCATTTTTGCCGGGAAAAGAAACCACCGCGCCAAGGTATCAAGGCCTGCATGACGTCTTACGAGATGCCTGCCCGGACACATGGGGCCAGGCTTTACTGCGCCGAGAACATAACCCGCCGGAAGATGCTCCACCGCTGCAATATTTACCCAAAGCCAGCAACCTTGACCGCTGGGGTGCGCTTGCCACAGGTCCAAGCGCCAAGCCGCCTTACGCGAAAGTGAGTACCCCTGGCCTGCCTCAACTCAGTGAGGTTATTGAAGAATTGGCGGCACTCGCGGAGCGCCGTCCGGCAATACGCGCAAAAATTCGTGCAAAGTTGGTTAAGACGGCCAGCTTGGGTGGTGCGCGGCCGAAAACCACGGTGCAGGGCGACAACGGTCAGTTTTGGCTGGTTAAGCGGGAGATTGCCACAGACGTTGCCAATATTCCTCTGCTTGAGCACGTGGGTCAGCAGTGGGGCGCGGCAAGTGGATTAAATTTTGCCAACACGATCTTTCACCCTGCCACAGGTGGCAGGAATGCGGTACGGGTACTACGGTTTGACCGAACCGGCCGGCAGCGCCACCTGTGCGTGAGCGCCGCTTCTTTGCTGCAGGCAAAATATCTGGGGCTTCTCCAGACAGACCGCTGGAGCTATCCGCGTTTAGCCGAAGAAGTGCGGTTAGCAGGTGGACCAGTTGAAGACCGTATCGAACTGTTTGGGCGCATGGTGTTTAATGCGGTGTGCGGCAATGATGATGACCATGTGCGCAATCATGCCATTTTCTATAACGCCGAGAGACGCTGCTGGCGGCTCGCGC
>JBLHLW010000130.1:0-4625 GCA_047621345.1 Minisyncoccia bacterium
TGATGTCGCTCAAAGCCAATTTCAGTCAGTCGCTTGATGTGCTGGCGGACATGGTCCAGCACCCGACATTTCCGGCAGAAGAAATTGAACGCAGCCGCAGCAGTCGGCTTGGTGCGCTCAGCCAGGAGCGCGAGAATGCGCCAGCGGTCGCGGCTCGGGTCGAACTGGCTGCGCTGTATGGCGACGTGCATCGGTACGGCAGTACCGAACTCGGTAACGAGGCCGCCGTCAAGGCAACTGGTCGTGCCGACCTCGAGGGATTCTGGACACAGCATTACGTCCCCGGCAACGCTGCGCTGGTGGTTTCTGGAGACATCACACGCGAGGCCCTGAAGGCACTGGCCGAAACCCGCTTCGGAGAGTGGAAAGGCGCGCCCGGCGAGCAGGCTGCGCTCGGACCGGTACAGCCGACCAGCGCAAGACTCATTCTGGTCGACAAGCCCGGCGCGCCGCAAACGGCGATCCGCGTGGCCACCCTCGGCACCGATCGCAAGACCCCTGACTTTGAGGCATTGCAGGTCATGAATGCGGCCCTCGGCGGCCTGTTCACCAGTCGCATCAACAGCAACTTGCGGGAAGAAAAAGGCTACACCTACGGGACCAAATCCGGCTTCGACTATCGCCGTGCACCGGGACCGTTTACGATCGCCGGTAGTATCCGCACTGATGTCACTGGTCTCGCAGTTGCCGAAATTTTCAAGGAACTCCGTGGCATGATCCGTGCGCCTATGGGCACAGCCGAGTTGGCCAACGCGCGCAATTCACAGATACTGTCGCTACCGGGACGCTTCGAAACCAACCAGGCCATTGGCGCCTCACTGGCCAATATTTTTATCTACGACCTTGGGTTTGATTACTACGTCGGACTGCCAGCACGTTATGCCGCCGTCACCGCGAAACAGGCGCAAGCGGTCGCAGCCCGCTACCTGCAACCCACCAAGATGATCGTCATCGGCGTGGGTGACAAGGTCAGCATCGCCTCACAATTTGATGCGCTCAAACTAGGGCCAGCCGAGTTGCGAGATACCGATGGCAAGCTGCTGAAGTAAGCGGCAACGGGGGGCTGGCAGCGGTACAATGCCGCTCGCCTCCTCACCGTACCTTGCCATGTCCTCGACCCCTTCGTTTGGCCTCAATGCCCCGCAGCGCGAAGCGGTTTATTACCTCGATGGTCCCTGCCTCGTGCTGGCCGGTGCCGGCTCCGGCAAGACGCGTGTGATCACGCAAAAAATCGCGCATCTGATCGAGGATTGCGGTTATGAACCCAAGCATATTGCAGCGCTGACTTTTACCAACAAGGCCGCGTTGGAAATGCAGGAGCGCATCGCCAAACTTCTCAAACAACCACGCCAGGCCAAGCAACTGACTGTTAGCACCTTCCATTCGCTGGGCGTAAAAATCTTGCGTCAGGAAGCACGTCAGCTCGGGCTAAAGGATCGCTTTTCGATCATGGACAGCGACGATTGTTTTTCGCTGGTGCAGGATCTGGCGATCACCACTGACAAGCAACTGATTCGTCGTATTCAGGGCGCGATGTCGCTGTGGAAGAACGGCTTGATCGATCCCGATACCGCCGTCAAGCAAGCGGTCGATGAAGAGGAGGCCGACGCTGCGCGCATTTATCGCAGTTATGTGGCAACGCTGTCAGCGTATCAGGCGGTCGATTTCGATGACCTGATCCGATTGCCTGTCGAACTGTTTCGCAGCAATGAGGCGGTGCGTGACAAGTGGCAACGACGCTTGCGCTACCTGCTGGTCGATGAGTACCAGGACACCAATACCTGCCAGTACGAACTGGTCAAGCTGATGGTCACTGGCGTAGGCAAAAAGCCGCTGTTTACAGCGGTGGGAGATGACGATCAGGCCATCTACGCATGGCGTGGCGCGACCATCGAAAACTTGAAGACATTGCAGGTCGATTTCCCGGACCTGAAGGTCATCAAGCTCGAACAGAATTACCGCTCCAGCACGCGCATTCTCAGCGCAGCCAATGCGGTCATCTCGAACAATCCGAAGCTGTTCGAGAAGTCGCTCTGGTCCGAACACGGTCTTGGTGATCCGGTCAAGGTCATGGCAATGGAAGACGATGAAATCGAAGCCGATCAGGTTGCCATCATGCTGTCAGCGCACCGCTTCGAGCGGCGCGCGAATTTCTCGGATTACGCGATCCTGTACCGTGGCAATCATCAGGCCCGTGTCCTTGAAAAGGCGCTCAGGCGCGAGCGTATTCCATACACGATGTCGGGCGGTCAGAGCTATTTCGATCGCGCGGAGATCAAAGACATCATCAGCTACCTGAGGCTCATCGCCAATGGCTCCGATGATCCTGCCTTCATCCGCGCAGTGACCACGCCCAAGCGCGGCGTCGGTCAGTCGACGCTCGAAATTCTCGGTACTTTCGCCGGTCAATGGCAATGCTCGCTGTTCGAGGCGGTCTTCAAGGGCGGGCTTGATGCGAAGCTGCCGGATCGCCAGCTCAAGCCCTTGCGCGAATTCGGCAGTTTCATCAGGCAGCTCGAAGCACGCGCGGACGGCAGCGGCGACGATGCCGCCGAGATTCTTGATGACATGATGAAAGCCATCAATTACGAGTACTACCTGTACGATAATTTCGACGATCGCCAGGCGCAGAGCAAATGGGAAAACGTAGTCGACTTCACGGGCTGGCTGAAAGAGAAATGCACCGGCGGAAAAGACGGCGAAGCACCCGAAAAAAGTCTGCTCGAACTGACCCAGATGGTTGCGTTAATGACGATGCTGGAAGGTAAAGACGAAGAACCGGACGCGGTGCGCATGTCGACATTGCATGCCTCCAAGGGGCTGGAATTTCCACACGTCTTTTTGATCGGTGTCGAGGAAGGCATCTTGCCGCACAAGGGCGATCCCGATGCGCCGTTCGAGACGCTGGGCGCGCGCATCCAGGAAGAGCGCCGCCTGATGTACGTCGGCATTACGCGTGCGCAGCGTACCTTGCACGTGAGCTGGTGCAAGCGCCGCAAGCGCGCTCGCGAAAGCATCAATTGCGAAATGTCGCGCTTCATCCCGGAAATGAAGCTCGACGAAGGCGATGCCGTACCAACGGAAGCCGATATTATTTCACCGAAGGACAGGCTGGCGAACTTGAAGGCCTTGTTGCAAAAACCGCGAGCGTCGTAGGCTTTTTGTACTCTGTAAATCACTGTGCGTAGCAAGTCGCTGCCTCGACACGCGTGGCGGCGTTTTTACAGGCCGACCGCTAGAATGACATCCCCATTACTATCAAGCAAATCCAGTTGAAGCCACCTCGTCAGCGCAAAATCATTCACTGCGATTGCGATTGTTTTTATGCGGCCGTCGAGATGCGCGACGATCCATCCTTGCGCTTGCTGCCAGTGGCCGTCGGCGGCCGCGCCGACCAGCGCGGTGTGGTGGCCACCTGTAATTACGAAGCCCGTCGCTTTGGCGTGCATTCGGCGATGGCGACAGCGCAGGCGATCCAGCGTTGTCCGGGCCTAGTCGTGCTGCGTCCGGCGATGGAAAAATACCGCATTGCTTCGGCGCAGATACTGGCAATTTATCGCGATTACACCGAACTGGTCGAACCCCTCTCGCTGGATGAAGCCTATCTTGATGTCACCGATACCAAGCAGCATGGCGGCAGCGCCACGCTGATCGCGCAAGAGATCCGGGCGCGTATTAGGGCGACTGTCGGTATCACTGCATCGGCCGGCATTGCATCGAACAAATTTATCGCCAAGATCGCCAGCGACTGGAATAAGCCCGATGGCCAGTACGTCGTGCGTCCACACGAGATCGACGCATTTGTTGCGGCATTACCGGTCAAAAAATTACATGGTGTTGGCAAGGTCACCGCTGCCCGGCTCAATGCGCTTGGCGCACATGTCTGCGCTGACCTGCGCACTTGGCCACGCGCCGAACTGATACAGCAATTCGGCAAATTCGGCGAACGACTTTACAGTCTGTGCCGAGGTATCGACGAGCGTGAAGTCAATCCAACCGCCGAACGCAAATCGGTCAGCGTCGAGGAAACCTACGTCACCGACCTGCCAGATCTGGCGGCTTGTGCGGTTGAATTGGAGCTGCTGATCGATATGCTGATCGTGCGGGTTCAGCGGGCGCAGGCCGAGCGGCATATCCACAAGTTGACCATCAAAATCCGCTTTGCCGACTTCCGCCAAACGACGGTCGAATGCGTCGCCACGACGATTGATCGGGCCATGTTGCATGAGCTACTGGAGACCGGGTTTCGACGGCGTCAGCAGGCTGTGCGACTGCTTGGAGCGGGAGTGCGGTTGGGTGAAGAGGATGAGCGGGTATCACAGTTGTCGTTGTTTACGTTGGAGGAGGGCGATCCATAATTCTTTTTTACGGAAACGCCTCAACAACGTAGCGTGGGCACGGCCGTTTGTGCCCACGCGCGCGAACCGAACAAGTCCGTCAATTCCACCCAGTCGCCAATACGCACGCGTGGGCACGATACACCCGTGCCCACCCTACCAACTCCGGAGAGTGTGCCCGCAAGCGGGCAAGAATAACGAGGCATAAAAAAAGCCTGCTTGCGCAGGCTTTTTTATATTGGCGGAGTGGACGGGACTCGAACCCGCGACCCCCGGCGTGACAGGCCG
>JBLHLW010000131.1:0-4483 GCA_047621345.1 Minisyncoccia bacterium
GGCGTCCGGCACTGCCGAAAGACCTGCCGCGCGTGCGGATCGAGTACGACCTGAGCGACGCCGAGAAGGCCGAATTCGACAGTATCCAACGCATAGGCGTCGAGCACAGCGAGACCCTCGACTACACGCCGGCCAAGTTGACCGTCATCGAACACTCCCGCATCAAATATGCCTGCAGCAAGGACGGTGAATCGACGATTCGTACGGCCTTCGCGCAACCGTCTCCATTACCCAAATCCAGCGCCAGTGCCGGCTGGCTGGCACAAGTGAGCATCAATACCTTCGTCGATCATCTCCCCTTGCATCGGCAGGAGGTCATCTGGAAACGCAAGGGCTTTCCGGTGTCACGATCGACCTTGTGTGACTGGAAGCTCGGTGTGGGCGAATTACTGTCGGTGCTGATGCCGTCGTTAAAAACACATCTCCTGCGCGCGCCGCGCGTGCATTCGGATGACACGACGACGCCGTTGCTCGATCGCGGCCGCGGCAGCACAAAAACGGCATGACTGTGGGGCTATCTGGGGGCCGGTGAGCGGCTGGAAAACGGTGCGTGGGTGGCGCATGCGCCGGCCGTGGTCTTCGACTTTGCCGAGTCGCGACAAGCGATTCATCCGGCGACATTTTTACGCGATTACCAAGGCTATTTGCAGGTCGATGCGTATTCGGGCTACGACGTGCTATTTCGCAGCGGAAAGGTCATCGAGGTCGGTTGCTGGGCCCATTGTCGACGGCGATTCTTCGAGATCGCCAAAATGCAATCTATACCCGGTCTGGCAGCACAGGCGCTGGCTTGGATTGCCCGGCTTTACGCGATTGAGACGACCATCAGGCCGCTGCCTCCGGATCAAAAACACCGCTTGCGACAACAGCAGTCCGTACCTTTGCTAAACGACTTGCGCCTCTGGCTCGACGGGCACGCCAGCAAGGTGCTGCCGCGCTCTCCGCTGGCGCTGGCCTTCGGCTACGCCTTGCGTAACTGGAACGCCTTGGTCCGCTATACCGAGAGCGGTATTCTGCTGCTCGACAATAACGCCATGGAGCGCTGCAGTCGTCCCATCGCAGTGGGGCGCATTAATTATTTGTTCGTCAGCTCGGTACGCGGCGGGCAGGTTGCCGCCACGATGTATTCTTTGCTGTCGACAGCCAGGCTCAACGGACTCAATCCTTACGATTGGCTCAAGGACACGCTGACGCGGCTACCGTCACAACCGTCGAACCGGGTGCACGAATTGTTGCCACTGACGAGACAAAGTGCGGCGTAAAACAGTAAACTGCCGGTATGGATCCACGCCTTCTTGACCTACTACGCATTGCCCCTAGCCTTGACCTGTACCAGATCAGCCTGGCCACCCACCAGTTAATCTCCGATCCGCAACGCATCATCGCCATCCGGTCCCGACTGCACACCGGTGCGCGGGTGATGTTCTTCCACCATCAGGCCCACACTCTCGCCGCCGGCACTGTGGTTGCGTTCCGTCCAACCGAGGTCGCTATCCAGGACGATGCCACGCGCAAGCAATGGTGGCTGCCGTATGCCGCGATTGCCCCCGACCCGCAGCAGCACACGCACGAGCCGGTGATGCCATCACCAGCGCGGCCCACTGTCAATTTCCAGCTCGGCGACACCGTCGGCTTCACCGACAAATATCTGCGGGACCATATCGGCACCGTCCAGCGCATCAACGGCAAAACCCTGTCGATTGATTGCGATGGTGTTCGCTGGCGCGTCTCGCCGCGGCTATTGCGAAAAATCATCGATCTTTGATTCGCTGGGGAAGGCAAGGCGGGGCTTGTCAATATGGGGATTCGCGGACGCTTACGGTGATCCGGCGCATCGCCGCCCTGTATGCAATCGAAGCGCAGATTCGCGGAAAGCCACCGGATAAGCGATGAGAAATCCGCATAGCGCAGACCCAACCACTGCTTGATGACATGCATCGCTGGTTGACCGGGTTACTGTCAACGCTGTCAGCGAAAGCGGCATTAGCCGGGGCGATTCAATACGCCTTCAACCGGTGGGGCGCACTGAACGTCTTCGCCAGGGACGGTCGCGTTGAAATCGACAACAATGCTGTCGAGCGCGCGTTGCGCGCAGTGTCATTAGGCAGAAAAAATTTCATGTTCGTCGGCTCAGACGCGGGCGGTGAGCGGGCTGCAGCGATGTACAGCCTGATCGGCTCGGCTAAACTGAACGGCCTTGATCCTGAAGCGTATCTGCGCAACGTGCTCTCACAGATCGCCGAGCATCCGGTGAATCGGGTCGACGAACTGCTTACGTGGAACTTGCTTGGTGCTGCTCACGTTGCTGCCGACGAGTCCGCTGCCGCATCAGCGTAAGTTCCCACTTAAAAACAAGTGGGAACTTATTTGTCGTCCTACGTATCAACTCCCTTATCAAATTCACGTAATGCAAGATGCCTTGCTTGGATACTTACGCTGCCGTGGGGGTCGCGGTGATGAACCGCATGCTGTCCGCCGCATGTCGAAACTCCGTTCGCTGTCAAAAAGTAACAGCATAATCGGGCAGGTGCTGGGGGACTGTCGCCTTCAACTTTGAAGTACACCAACACTACGCCGTGGCGATAAACCGCTACGTTGATTTAGACCCGCGCAAGTTGCGTAGCAGCACCGAACAGGTTCTCAATCGGTTCGGGTACATGTAGTAAGAACCCTTGCGCGTAGTCGATACCGATCTCGCGCACGCGCGCCAGAACTTCAGGCCGGTCTACGAACTCGGCTACCGTCTTGACTCCCACCACCCGTGCCACGTCAACAAAACAGCGCACAGCGGCGGCGTCCAGCGGGTCCTCGATTACGTCGCGTATGAAGCTGCCGTCGATCTTCAGCAGATCGATCTTGAGGGTCTTCAGGTAGCCGAACGACGAAGCTCCAGCCCCGAAGTCATCGAGCGCCACTCTGGCCCCAAGAGCGCGGACCTGTTCGATGAAGATCGCGGCATCAGCCATGTTGGTGACGGCGGCGGTCTCCGTTATCTCTAGGCAGATGCGCCGGCAGACCGCGTTGCCGGCTTCGGTTAACGCGCTAATGGCATGCTGGTGGAACGCCCGGTCGCCCACCGACTGCCCTGACAGGTTTATGCAAAGAGTGTCGAGGGCAGTCACATCTGGCATGGCCTGGATCTGCTGCACGGCGCGCTTGAGTACCCAGCGGTCGATACGCGTGGCCATGTGGAAGCGCTCTGCCGCTGGCAGGAAGGCCCCCGGCTGGATCAGGCTGCCATCGCTGTTCAGCAAGCGGATCAGCACTTCCGCGTGCAGCCCCGTGGAGCCTTCGCTAAGTGCTTCGATACGCTGCGCATAAAGCACGAACCGGTCTTCATCCAGCGCTTGCTCCAGCCGTGTGGCCCACTGCATTTCGCCATGGCGTGCGTGCATGGCCTGGTCGGAACCGAACCAAGGATGCACGCGGTTGCGGCCCGCTTCCTTGGCGGCGTAGCACGAGGTGTCTGCCGCTTGCATGACGGCGGCCGTGCTGGCCCAGCGGTTGTCCACAGGCACCAAGCCGATGCTGGCGCCGATCCGAAAGCGGCGCTCGCCGTGCAGGAACCTGAACTGCTCCATGCGGTCGCAAATCTGCTGTGCCACGCGCTGGGCCTGGTCGGACGAGCAGTGCTCCAGGATGACTGCAAATTCGTCACCCCCCAGGCGAGCCAGCGTGTCGCACACACGCACGGCTTCGCGCAGCAGCTTGGCCATCTGCTGCAGGAGCTGGTCGCCCACAAAATGCCCGCAGGCGTCGTTCACGAGCTTGAACTCGTCAAGGTCAATGTATAGTAAGGCGTGTTCGCTGTGTTCCTCATGGGCCTTGTCCAGCGTTCGGAGCAATCGGGTCTCGAACTCGCCACGGTTGACCAAACCCGTGAGGGCGTCGTGCGTGGCGCGGTAGCTCATCTCGCCGGACAGGCGTCGCTGTTCGGTCACGTCGTGAAAGACCAGCACGACGCCAAGCACGTCGCCACTGGAGTTGCGGATCAGCGCAGCGGAATCCTCGATGCCGAATTCGTCGCCATTACGCGAAATGAGTACCGTGTTGTTGGCCAGGCTCACGATCCTGCCCTGTGCCAGGCAATTGGTCACGGGGTTCTCAGTGGGTAGGCGGCTTTCTTCGTTGACGATATGGAAGACTTGGGTCAGTGGTCGCCCGAGCGCTTCGCCGGAAAGCCAGCCAGTCATGCGCTCGGCCACCGGGTTTAACCAGGTCACCCGGCTGTGCGCGTCGGTGGTGATCACAGCGTCGCCAATCGAGTGCAGGGTCACGCGCAAGAGCTCGTGTTGTTCGACCAGTTGGTTGGCGAGCTCGCGCAGTGGCGTCACATCCCAATTCACGCCCACCATGCGCAGAGCCTGGCCCGCAGCGTCACGCATGAAACTGCCAGCGAAACGGAGAAAGTGCACCGAGCCATCGCTCCAGATTACACGATACTCGGAGCGAAAGTCGGCGTCGCTTTTCAAGGAAGACTTGA
>JBLHLW010000132.1:0-4338 GCA_047621345.1 Minisyncoccia bacterium
CGTGCGGCGCAATCCCGGTTGGACGTCCGGAAAACCACCGGCGTTATTGCCGGCAATACGCCCCTGATCAACAGCTTCATGCAGCAATGGCAGTTCGGCATCAACATCGCCAGCAATGAAAATCGTGCTGTCACCACATTGCATGGTGGTGCGATCGAAGTGCGGTACGCCGTGCTTGTCACATTCCAGACCAGCACGCTCAAGCTGCAGCTGCGTCACATTAGGCACACGCCCTGCGGCCGACAGCACCAGCGAAAAGTGCTCGCTGCGAACAATGCCATCCTTGCCGGCCGATTGCACCAGCACGCCGCTGTTGTCGCGCTGCGCATCAAAACGCTGATTACCAAGACGCAAATCAAGCTCACCACCGATACAGTCAAGTGCGCTGGAGATGACCTCCGGATCGCTCAACGGACCAATTTTGTCACCGCGACCGAACAACGCCACCCGCACGCCCAGCCGATGCAGCGCTTGCCCCAGTTCGAGACCAATTGCGCCGGTGCCCAACACGGCGACGGAATCAGGCAAATTGGTCCACTCGAATACCTGCTCATTGTCGATGAGCCGATCGCCCAACGACTGTAATTCTGACGGCATGCGGGGGCTTGATCCGGTCGCAATGACGATGCGCGCCGCATTGACGGTGGTGTGCTCGTCAACCTGTAGTTGCTGTGGCCCGAGAAAAACAACGCTGCCGGTCAGACGATCCATTGGATCGATTTTCTCGACGCCTTCCAGTACGAAGCCAACAAACCGGTCGCGTTCGGCCCGCACCCGCTCCATGACCGCCTGACCATCAATGTGCACCGGCCCGGTCTGCACGCCAAAACCACCGGCATCAGCTGCGTGGTAGGCCGCATCGGCCGCAGCAATGAGCAGCTTGCTCGGCATGCAACCTACCCGCGCGCAGGTCGTACCGTGCGGGCCGCGCTCGATCAGTAATACCTTGCCACCATGGGATTTGGCAGCGCGATAGGCCGTCAGGCCAGCGCTACCGGCGCCGATAACGGCGACATCGACATCAAGAATTTTCATGAGGTACTTTCTGAGTGAGGTTCACATAATTCGGCGATCGAGGAGATGCTGCCGATCTGGATCACGATTGGATTGAGCGATAACGCCAACTGACTCGGGCGCCAGGCAAACAGCCATTCTTTTTGCCCTGACAGATGGCGCCCTCTAGTGAACGCCGTACCCAATGTGCTCGGGGCGCCGTAAGTTACCGCCGCGTCGATACCGGCCCACTGCGGCAGCGCCTTGTACACAGCCCGGTGCAAGCGCTCGCCAAACTCTTCGGTGTTATGAATAACAACGCAGCACAATCCTGCCGTGTCCTTACGGGAAAACTTTTCGCTGAAAGCCGTTGACAGGCTCAGTGTCAGGAATCCAGCAGTTGCCATGGTCTTTATTGTTCCGAATGGTCGTATTTGACTGGCTGACGAGGTACCGGGAACAGGCTCAGTCTGGCCACTGGGACGCAGGCGAAACTCGCCGGCCTCCAAGGCGCGCTCAGCGGTATGTCGATCGGCGTAAAAATACAGTTTGGCCGGACGACCTGTTTCAACACGAGGGGAGGCAGACATGAAACTCCTGAATCTGGTTCATCTGGCGGACGGCCCTTTTTCCGGGGCTGTCTGCGACGCAAGGTCGGATTCTACCGTCTTGTGCGCCGAACGCTGCATGTCCTGATGGAGACGCTTCACATAAGTCACGGCAAAAGCTACTCGCTCATTTGCGGCTGAGCAATACTTCGTAACTGGAAACGACCATCGGCATTGAACAACCAGGTTTCTGAAATATCGAGCCGACCGTGCTTGAGCAATTGGACCGCCGGACGCGGAAACGGTGCGCTACTGCGCAAGCTCGTCAGCGCCGTGGCTTCGGTTGTGCTGTCATGATTGCTACGCATAATATCGCTATGAAGTAGTTTGCCGCTGGCATCGATGGAGAATTTGACCACGACCACCGAGCGTAAAAATGCTTGAGGCCGGCCGCCATATACCAAGCTGGCATTGGCATTCGAAATGCGCTGAGCTAACGCCTCCTTGTAACCTTCCAGCGTGATCGCTGCAGGCGCAATCGCTGGTTGACCCAGCGTATCGGTGCGGGGTCCCGGAATACGGGTTGGCGTACATGCGGCGAGCGCCGCACCCAGCGCGGCCATAAACAGCGCAAATCTTTTTTTCATGATCGTGATCCCGCAAAAATTGTCATTGTCGTTGCCGACGCACCATACCGACTACAAAGAATGAAGCGCGATAAACGGAGATCATGCTGCGCTGGGTCTGGCAGGCGCAAGCACTTTTTTGTATAACCAGACTGCTTAGCGCCGCCGCCTCTCCAGCCTGAAGGACATTATCACTCGACCACAGCAACACGGCGAGCGCGAATTCCTTTCTCTGATAAGGTTGGCGTTCCGATGTTGACCGGGTATGACGACGATGACCATCGCTGCGCTGTGTTCCCTGCTAATTGCTACTGTGGCCATGCTGGCGTCGCCAGTGAAAGCTGCTTCTACTGTCGATATAAACGTCACGCGCAACCATCTCTCGGGGCAGTCGTACTTTGACATCCGGGCAAACGGATTTGCTCACGCAACGCCAGACCGGGTCTGGCAAATCCTCACGGATTACGAACGCCAACCAGACTATGTGCCGAACTTGTTACGCGCGCGTATTTTGTCGCGCATCGGTGCCGAAGTGCTGCTGCAGCAGGAAGGTCGAAGCGGATTTTTCGTATTCCATCACGCGATCCGTTTGCTGGTGAGGGTCACCGAAACGCCACCCACGTCAATCGACGTGGCACTGGTCTCAGGCGACATGAAGCGCTACAGTGCGCGTTGGTCGATAAGTCCGGCCGAACAGGCTGGTATCCGTGGTACCCGCCTCGAATACGCTGGCGCGATCGAACCTGATTTTTTTATACCGCCGCTGGTTGGCAACGCCATCGTTCAAGCCGATATCCGCAAGATGCTTGAGGCGGTCATCACCGAACTTGAAAAATAAACCGGTTTATAAAAGCCGCTGCCGCGTGTTGATTTGTCTCGACACACGCTCACCCAACACCGCCAGGAATGTCGCATGATCACATTGAACAAGCCCGCCAGAATCGCCGTGATCGGTGCTGCCGTCGTTGCTGCCGTGATGGCGCTGCTGCTCGCCGTGTTGCTGACTTGGGATTGGGATCGCAGTCGCCCGTGGCTCAATGACAAAGTTTCGCAAGCCATCGGACGCGACTTTGCGATTCGCGGACATCTCGATGTGAGCTGGCATCGCCCCCCCGGCGAGACCGGTTGGCGTAGCTACCTGCCGTGGCCACGCTTCACGGCCACTGATGTCGTGATCAAGAATCCCGACTGGGCACGCCAACCGCATTTTGCCACGCTCGACCAGATCGATTTCGACATCGCCCTGCTGCCCTTGTTGCGCCAGCAAATTGCCATCCCGTCGATTGCGTTGATGAATCCGGCAATCGATCTGGAACGACGCGCCGACGGCAGCGTCAACTGGCTCTTCACACCCCAGTCGGACACGCCATCGGCCTGGAAACTCACGCTCGATCAGATCCGCTTTGCCACCGGCACCCTCGCTCTCACCGATGCGGTCAAGAAAATCGACGCCGTCACCACGATCCGCCCCGTCGGCGAGTCGATCGCCGTCGGCACCTTGCTCGACAAGAGCGCACCAACTGCTGCGCAACCAGTTTATGGCTTCGCCTTCGATGTCACCGGCACCTACAACAAAGCACTCGTCAAAGGCAGTGGCCAATTTGGTGGCGTGCTGTCGCTGACGGATGCCAGCCGGCCGTTTCCGCTGCAAACTGACTTGCGGATCGGCGACAACCATATCGTGCTCGCTGGCACCATTACCGACCCGGGCAACCTGGCCGCCCTCGACCTGCAATTGAAGCTGGCATCAGGCAGCATGGCGCACCTGTACGAACTGACCGGCGTGGCCTTGCCCGACACACCGCCATTTTCGACCAGCGGGCATTTGACAGGTCAGCTGCGCAAATCGGACAGCGTATTCCGCTATGAAAAATTCAGCGGCAAAGTCGGTGGTTCGGATCTGGCCGGCACCCTGACCTACAGCACGGCAGGAGCGCGGCCAACACTGGTCGGCGAGGTCCGCTCGGAGCGTTTGCTGCTTGCCGACCTGGCCCCGCTGGTCGGCGCCGGCAAGAACGCGGTCGCCCCTGCCGACGCCAAACCAGCACCGGGACGGGTGATACCGGTGACTCCGTTTCGCACCGAGCGCTGGAAAGCCATGGATGCCGATGTCCGGTTTGTCGGCAAGAAGATCATTCGCGATGCCGCTCTGCCAGTCAATGAAGTGTCGG
>JBLHLW010000133.1:0-4333 GCA_047621345.1 Minisyncoccia bacterium
TACCATCAGGTCAAGCGCATGCTGGCTGCTGCCGGCAATCACTGCGCGGCCTTGCAGCGGGTGGCGATAGGACAATTGACGCTAGAAGGGCTAGGACTCGAAGAGGGGGAATGGTGTTATCTCGATGCCACAGAACTGGCGTTACTGGTGGCAGGAGAATAGCGTCACCGGTTCAGGTTTGGTCACGAGGCTACAGCAACCGTGCCTGACGAAGCTCAAGTACCGCAACTTCAGTGTCTGCAAGTTCTTTTTTTTGCGCCGGACTCAGCACCTCGCCACTAGCCTGCTGTTTTTTATAACGTTCGATCTTTTCTAACCCTATCTCGACAGCCTTGTTGACCAATAGCATTTGTTTGCTGTAATCCCCCCTGAGAGCGACAAGCTTGGCGGCATCGCCAGGCTTGCTCTGGTTGTTAAGTGCAGCGAGACGTAATGCTAATTCCTGCTCCTTAATCCCGTTCAATTTTTTTTCCATCGACTGCCGCCATGCGCCGAGCGACTCTTTTTTTGTCACGCTCGGCGGAGGTCGGTTGCCTGCCATAGCGGAAGTTTTGTTTGCTGCCGGGTTGGCCACTGAGCGCGGCTGCTGTTCAAGCTGCGCGAGCAAGCTGGCACCCCGGGCTGCCCCGACTTGTTTGCGCATCTTTTTGAGCCCACCCTGAAATGCCGGATTGGGTGGGCGCTCATCCCGTGGTGCGATCCACGATTCACGATGAGGCGCAATCTCGTCTTTTTTGGCGCCGATTTTCGTGCAAGAACGCATCACCCCCTGGAGTCGCGATAACAGTGTCATCAATAACCTTTCAACATAGAGACCGAGCGGGAAACGAGCACACCGCTTAGGTAGTGTGTGCGCGCTGGACCATCCCGGTTCCCTACTGTTACGCATGTAAGGAGCATGAGCGTCGCCATCGATCAGACGAGGACTACATCGCGTTTTTTGCCCATCTTTCCAAGGTCCGGACCTGCCGTTTCAGCTTATGGTCGAGCTGTAGGAGATGGATATAGCTGCTGACCTCCGCAGGTGACAGATGGGACAGGGTCGTACCGGTTCTATCATCGCGGCCCGCCAGCAAGATGTTCCTCGCAATGGTGTTTTGATTGAGTTTGCTCTTTCTGATATCAATTAGCTCATCGATCTGGGTTCGCACATGCTCTCCTTGATTCGCTTGCAACAATTGCACGGCTGATGACCGATCATCCCGAATACCCGGTGTGGGCTGGAGCGGGGCGCTCAACCACAGTTGCCATGCGTTTGCGCACTGTCCCTCATTGCCTGTCTTTGTGGCTGACAATTCAGACAAAGTACGTAACGTGGCAGTCGCGCCGCGCGCACTGTTCGATGGCTCGTTGGACGATTTGGTGCGCATTGCTGGCCGGAACGCTTGAATCAGAGATCGAAAAGAGAATTTCATTGCACTGCTCCATAAAAACGGCTGTCGCCCCTCCTACCTATAGAGTTCAGTGACTGTGCTCTCCCGGTTAGTTCCAGAGGACAGTTGGTCCGGTCCATACCGATAACGGCCAGTTTGGTTGAAGTGGCTAGCATCTTCAGGCTGGATGAACCAGCACAGCACGCGCTGCGGCCGCAAATGGCGCAAGCGCAGAACGGCTTGGCTATTCGTGGTCTATGACAATAAAAATCACCATGGATGGCGCCGCACTTCAGGAGCACATTGGACGAGCTCACCATGCGTCACCCGGAGCTGGGCACTCCGTACTTATCCTTGGTGACGCATCTTGGCTGCGTCAAGCACTGCTTGCAACCTACACCAGACGCCCTATCTTTGCAGCCAACCTGACTAAGGCTGCCAGCGCAAATCCAAGGTAAATGGAAATGCCGGATTGAGCGCTTCCGGCGTCACGGCCATCGGCCCTGGCGTGTGGCCGTGTTCGACAAAGCGCGCAAAACGACGGGCTTCCGCTTCGTTGCCATTGACCGGGAACCCTTCGTAATTGCGTCCACCCGGATGCACGACGTGATACTGGCAACCGCCGATCGAGCGGCCGCTCCAGGTATCCACCAGATCAAACACCAGCGGTGCTTGCACACCAATCGACGGATGCAGCGCCGACCACGGACTCCATGCACGGAAGCGAATACCCGCCACATGCTCGCCCGGCACACCGGTCGCCGCCAGTGGCAATGGCCGACCATTACAGGTAACGACATGCCGGCCGTCAACCATACCGCGCACGCGCAACTGCATACGCTCGACCGACGAGTCGACGTAGCGAGCGGTGCTGCCGCTGCTGACTTCTTCGCCAAGCACATTCCATGGCTCGATAGCCTGACGCAATTCGAGCTCAATACCATGGTAGGCAACCGTGCCGTAGCGCGGAAAGCGGAATTCGACGAACGGATCGAACCAGCGTTCTTCGAACGCATAGCCCGATGCACGCAAGTCCTGCACCACGTCGCGGATATCCTGTGCCACAAAGTGCGGCAACATCCAACGATCATGCAATTGCGTGCCCCAGTGAATCAGCTTGCCTTGGTAGGGCTCGCGCCAGAATCGCGCTACCAGTGCGCGCAGCAACAGCATTTGCAGCAGACTCATGCGTTCGTGCGGGGGCATTTCAAAGGCGCGGAATTCGACGAGCCCGAGCCGGCCGGTAGGACCGTCAGGTGAATACAGCTTGTCGATCGAGAATTCCGAACGGTGCGTGTTGCCGGTCAAATCGACCAGCAAATTGCGCAGTAAGCGGTCAACTAGCCATGGGCGATCGCTCTCGGCGGTCGTCGGCAACACCTTCTCCATTTGCTGAAATGCAATGGTCAGTTCGTAAAGATTGTCGTCCCGCGCTTCATCGATGCGTGGTGCCTGACTGGTCGGCCCAATGAAGGTCCCGGAAAACAGGTAGGACAGCGCGGGATGATTTTGCCAATACGTGATCAGACTTTTTAGTACATCAGGGCGGCGCAACATCGGACTATCTTCGACGGTCGCACCACCGAGCGTGGCGTGGTTGCCACCGCCGGTACCGGTGTGGCGGCCATCGAGCATGAACTTTTCAGTGCCGAGCCGACTTTGGCGCGCTTCGGCATAAAGAATCGTGGTCTTGTGGACCAGTTCCTTCCAGCTTGACGACGGATCGATATTGACTTCGATGACGCCCGGATCTGGCGTAACGCTCAGCATCTTTACCCGCGGGTCGCGCGGCGGTGTGTAGCCTTCGAGCCATAGCCGCATGTCGAGCTGGGCGGCGGTATCTTCGACAATGGCCACCAGTGCCAGATAGTCTTCAATGCGCTTGACCGGTGGCATGAACACATGCAGCCGGCCAGTACGTACCTGCACGCACAGCGCGGTATGGATCACTTCACGCGGAAGTGGTTTGTCTTTCGGTTTCACCTTGGCCGCCGTGTGATCGACCGCCGGCATCCCATCGAGATCGGCGCGCACATCAAACGGATCGACATCGAATTCCGGCTCCATCTCGTCAGGCAATTCCCACGGCAGCGTGTCGAGTGGCAGGCGCAGACCGAGCGGGGATTCGCCGCCAATCAGATACAGGTGCTCACGCCGCAGCGGCCATTTGCTGGTCAGCCAGGCCGCAGTGCCGACCGTCAACGTCTTGCCGCGCGGCTTGCGACCGGCCTGCTTGGCCGGTGCCAGCGGCAACACGTAACCGACGATTTCACCGAGACCATCTTCGAGCAGACGGGCCAGCCGGCGCCGTCCTTCCGGCGCTTTCAGGTCCGCGCTGAGCGGATCGAGGTTGTCCGGCAAGCGCTGCTCGAACTGAGCTTGCTGCCAGACGTCTTCGTAGGCCGGGATCAGCGCAGCGGGATGCAGCGCGAGGCGTTCCGCCAGCGCGTGAGCGAAGGTAGCAGCATGTGTTGCGGTGTAGCCATCGTCGTGGTCTTCGGTGGCGAACAGGGCCTGGTTACGCCAGATCGGCTGACCATCAATGCGCCAAAATAGATTCAACGCCCAGCGCGGCAATGGTTCGCCCGGATACCATTTTCCCTGACCGTAATGCAGCATGCCATCGGGAGCGAACTGCTTTTTCAGACGCAACGACAATTCTCCGGCAAGCGCGCGCTTATGATCGCCATGTGCCAGCGTATTCCACTCGGGACCATCCATGTCGTCGATCGACACGAAAGTCGGTTCGCCGCCCTGCGTGAGGCGCACATCCTGCTTCTTGAGGTCAGCATCGACCTTGGCGCCTAGCTTGTCGATACGCTGCCAGTCCGCCTCGCTATAAGGCTTGGTGACGCGCGGATCTTCGTGGATACGGGTGATCGTCATCACATGTTCGAACTCGACATTGGCCCAGTCAGCCAATCCGGTGACCGGCGCTGCCGATGACGGTACCGCCGTGC
>JBLHLW010000134.1:0-4146 GCA_047621345.1 Minisyncoccia bacterium
GCGCGATCAGGACAGCACAAGGTGTCGCCCCGGCTGCGCGAATCATATCCACTGACTCGCGCACCGAGGTCCCGGCAGAAATGACATCGTCGATGATGACGACCCGGCCCTGCAATGCGGCACCGACAATGGTGCCGCCCTCGCCATGGTCCTTGGCCTCCTTGCGGTTGAAGGCAAACGGCACGTTGCGATTCTTGCCGGCCAGTGCCACGGCCGTGGCCGAGGCCAGCGTGATGCCTTTGTAGGCAGGACCGAAGAGCATATCGAATTCAATTCCGGCATCGAGCAGTGACTGCGCATAAAACTGTGCCAGCGTGCCGAGCGTGGCGCCATCGTTGAACGCTCCCGCATTGAAAAAATAAGGCGAGGTGCGTCCGGCCTTGGTGACGAATTCGCCAAAGCGAAGCACGCCGCTGTTGACAGCGAAGGCGATGAATTGCTGACGTAAATTGTTCAATTTTTCCCCTGAGATGGTCCAGAACGGGCAGTACTGACGAATGTTGGCAGCACGACATACCCGGCAAACAGTTTAATGCGATATCCGACAGGCTCGACGAACAAAAGCAAAAGATGGGCCTAGGAAACAATAAAGGGCGAGGAGGTATTTACATAAAACAGCACAAGCGAGGCGTCGACCAGCACAACTTATGCAATGATGGCGGCACGCAACCATTAGGAACCATTGATGGGTGACGCAAAATAAATCGTAGTGCCGTCCCATTACCCTGAAAAAAGGTGCGTCATCGATATTCCGCCCGACCCGACTAGCAACAACACCGCTTCTGCACCGATACCCCAACGCCCGCGCTGGTCCGTGCGCACCTTGCTACTCTTGCTGGTCCTCGCAGTTCTGGTGCCCGGCGTCATCGGAGTGACCACGCTGGTTCTTCATCAGTACCGGCAGGAGCAGCTCGAGCTCGAGCGGGAAACGATACGGATGGCAAAAACGCTGGCGCTGGCACTGGACAATGAATTACTTGATGCGCGCAACGTCGCCCAGGCGTTGGCGACATCCGGCCATTTCGCCAGCAACGACTTTCCCGCACTGCATCGGCAGTTTGCGGAAATACTGCAAAAATCACCAATCGGTTCGCACGTCGTTCTCAGCAACAGCGACGGCCAGCAGCTACTTAATACGCTACGACCCTATGGGTCTGCGCTGCCCATGCATGCCAACCCACAACTGGTAAAACGCGTCTTTACCAGCGGTCAACCTGCGATCTCCGGAATTTATATCGGCGCGTTGTCACGACAGGCACTGGCGAGCGTCGACGTGCCGGTGGTCATCGATGGCAAGGTTGCCTATGACCTCGGTATCGGGATGTTCACCGCCAAGTTCGATGTCATCCTCCAGCGGCAGGCGCTACCACCAAGCTGGGAGGCTAGAATTTTCGACGGCGACGGCGTCATCGTCTCGCGCTCGCACGGCGAACGGCTGACCGGACAGCACGTCAGTACAACGCTCTGGCAAGCGGCGCAGGATAACCGCCGCGACCTGTTCGACTTCACAACGCGGGACGGTATCGCGATGCGTGGCGTGCTCAGTCGCGCTCCGGTATCGGGTTGGTATGTCGCCATCGGCATTCCACGCACCATCGTCGACAACGACTTGTGGCAGCGCATTTCGCTGTTCGGACTCATCTTGCTACTGATGTTTGGTACGGGTGTCGCACTGGCCTTCGTCATGGGCAACCGAATCGCCCGCTCAGTCAAGGCACTGACAGCGCCGGCACTAGCGCTGGAAGCCGGTGAACCCTTGCAGATTTCGCCCGTCTATTTTCGCGAGGCCGATGACGTTGCGCTGGCCATGGCAGGTACCGCGCGGCTATTGGCGAAGCGGCAGCGCGTGCTGCGGGAACGAGATATCGAATTGTTGACCGCACAGCGGCTGAGTCGGATGGGTAGCTGGAACTGGGCTCGGGGCAGTACAGTAGTTGAGGCCTCGGCCGAGATTTGCAGGATGTTCGGCCGTGCAACGATTCCCACACTTGCGGGACAACAACACACGATGTTCGCCCCCGAAGATTGGCTTATCCTCGAACAAGCGTTATCCCGGGCCACCACGACCGGCCAGGCTTGCGACCTGGAAATACAAGCACGACGCATCACCGGCGAAACCTTTTGGGCCCATTACTGTTGTGAAGCAATCCGTGACGCAAGCAACCAGATCGTCGGATTGCGCGGCACCATTCAGGACATCACTGAGCGCAGGCAGGCACAGAACGAACTCGACCGCTACCGCAATGATCTCGAGACACTGGTGACATCGCGCACCGCCGAACTCGAACAGGCCCGCGATGCAGCCGAATCAGCCAACCAGGCCAAGAGTGATTTTCTCGCCACCATGAGCCACGAATTGCGTACGCCGATCAATGCCGTGATCGGGTTAACCCGACTGCTGGGCGATTCGCCATTGGGCCAGCGCCAGCGCGACCATGCCGACAAGATTCTGCTGTCGGCCGAAGCCTTGCAGATGCTGATCGACAATATTCTGGATTTTTCCCGCATCGAAGCTGGCAAGCTGAAGCTTGAACATCAGGCCTTTTCACTCGATGCGATCCTGCGCACCACAGCGACGGTGATTGGCATCGGACTAGGTGACAAGCCGGTCGAAGCCTGCTTTGACATTGCCCCTGACATCCCCGACATTCTGGTTGGGGACAGCTTGCGACTGCAACAGGTTCTCCTGAATCTCACCAGCAATGCGGTCAAGTTTACCGAGGCCGGTAGCATCGTCATGCAGTTGCGCTGTCAGCCGCGCGGCACCAATCGGGTCGCTTTGGAATTCATCTTTCGCGATACGGGCATCGGCATTCCGGCCTCAAAGCAGAGCGATATTTTCGAGCCGTTCACACAGGCTGACACCTCGACGACGCGCCGCTATGGCGGCTCTGGACTGGGCTTGGCCATCAGCAAACGACTGATCGACCTGATGGGCGGCAGCATCGATGTCGATAGCACGCCCGGCAAAGGAAGTACGTTTTGCTTCGGCGTCGAACTCGAGCGGGGTCTCTCTTCGGGCATGACAACGCGGCCGCTGGCGGGCTTGCGTGTGCTGATCGTCGACGACCAGCCCATCGCACGCGGATTGCTGGCCCGCCCGTGCATTGCCTCCGGCTGGCACGTCACCACCTGTGACAGCGGCGCTAGCGGGCTAGCCGAGCTGCAACGCAGTGCCGCCGCCGGCGATGACTATGATGTCATGCTGCTGGACTGGGATATGCCGGTCATGAGTGGGGCTGACATGTTGCGGCAAGCCCGCGCCATCGACGGGCTACTCTTGCCGGCGACTATTCTGCTAGCGCCAATGGGTCTGCTAGAACAAGCCGCAGCAGCCAGCGTCGATCTGTCCGTTGATCGCATCGCAGCCAAACCGTTGCTGCCAGCGATACAACTCGAGACGATCCGGCAAGCCTGTCTAGGCGAGCTAGGTACGATGTTTTCGGCACTGACAACACCGACGGCGGACCGCCGTCTTGCGGGAATGCGTTTTCTGGTAGCAGAAGACAATCTGATCAACCAGCTCGTGATCGAGCAAACACTGACGGGAGCCGGTGCCAGCGTGGCGCTGGCAGCGAACGGCCAAGAGGCACTAGAGAGACTGCGTCAGAGCACGACACGGCACGACGCGCCGTTCACCGCCGTGCTGATGGACATCCGGATGCCGGTCATGGATGGCTTTGAAGCCACCCGATTCATTCGTGCCGAAGCCGGCATGGCACGCTTGCCGATTATTGCGCTGACCGCCTCGGCGCAGCGTCAGGACCACGAGCCCTACCAGCGTGCGGGGATGTCCGGCATCATTGCAAAACCACTCGATGTCGGTGATTTGCTGACGATGCTAGATGCTCTGGCGCAGCGTCCCGACCAGTTCGCCACGACGGCGACGGTCGTAGGGAACGACACGGCCGCGCTGGCGATCCTCAATAGCGCCCATGCGTTGCGTGCCTTTGGTGGCGATGACCACAAACTCACGACGTTATTGCAGCAATTTATGCTGTCTTCCAATGACGACGTCCGTCAGGCCGGCCGCCTGCTGCGCGATGGCGATACCGCTGGCACGGCTGCACTGGCGCACGGATTGTCCGGCAGCGCACGTCTTCTGGGTGCAGAGCAGCTGGCCCAAGTGGCCAGCGCCATCGAAGT
>JBLHLW010000135.1:0-3994 GCA_047621345.1 Minisyncoccia bacterium
TGGAGGTTACCGCGTTTCACCGTAACTAAATACGCTCGTCTCTGTGGCCCTATTCCTCGCCTCACGGCGGACGGCCATTAACCGTCACCCTGCTCTATGGAGTCCGGACCTTCCTCCCGTCTTTGCCTAGACCGAAATCTCGACATTGACCAGCGACTGTCTGGCTTGCTTCGGCGAGGATTATATCTTGTCGCCGCACTTTTCCGAAATCTGACGGGTATTCCGAGTATTGCGCCAGCAAAGCGCTATGTGAGTTGTCGAACATAGCGAAGCGGATTTCCACTACCTGATGCCGGATCAGCCCTCACGCTGTCAACAAATCCACGCATGATGCGTTTGCAGTGAACTATTTACTACTTATCGTATCGTCAGGTCCTCCGAACCATGAAGAACCAGCCTGGTGGATACGATGTACATCCCACTGCTCTACCGACAGGGTGGTTTCTACTGGTCGAGCGTGCTTGAAGTCGTGGTAGCCCATCTTTTTATTGTTTGTACATTTGCAAGTTACTACTTGGAGAATCAAAATGAAAAAAGCACTTCTATTGTTAGCTCTCGTTCAAGGCATCACTTTTTCAGCTTATGCCCAGACAACAGCGCCTGTCGATGGCGCAACGACACGGGCTGAAGTAAAGGCCGAAACCAAGGCCGCCATCAAGGCGGGAGAGTTAAACAAAGGCAATATCGGTGTCACCAAGCCTGCCGCCGACACAGTCCTGACAAAAACACGTGCTGATGTCAAAGTAGACACCAAAGCCGTAGCCCAGGCCGGCGAACTAAAAAGCAGCAACGTCATACCGGCAACACCAGAGCCGAAAGCGGCCGCCTCGACTGACGGAAAAACCCGCACGGAAGTCAAAGCCGAAACCAAGGCCGCCATCAACGCTGGTACGCTGAACAAAGGTAATATCGGCACGCAAACAGCAACTGTTGTCCATAAAGCCCGCGCCAAAAAAGTCGCCGAGCCGGCAGCAGATCAGCCAGCCAAGTAATTCATCCAGCCATCGCCACCCCGGTGGCGACGACCGTCGGATAAACCCGTATCGACATCAACATGTCCATGCGGGTTTTTTATTATTGAACCGAATTGATGGAACTAGCTCCCCGGTTTGGGCCACAGAATGGGACCCAACCTTTTGCATCGTGCAAGCCGCGATCCTATTGACTGAAGACTGCCATGAGAATTTCTGCCATTCACTCCGTCCTGACCTCTCCTGTTCCTGTATCGAACAGGCTTCTGATCGATACTGCCCAAGCAGCTTCCGGGACAGATCAACTGGCACGGGTCGTGCCGGTCTCGGCTCCGGGAGCACGCCAGCCGGGGCTGCGCATGAACGATGGATCGCCAATGAAATCCTTCTTGCTTCAACAAATAGCGATCAGGAACGGGGAAAGCGGGCAGCGCTACGCCATACCAGTTCAGCACGCGACGAAATCCGACTCAAGCAGACCGGGCATGCCCATACTGAAACTGGCAGCATCGGCACCTCTGGTCCTTCGCTCGCTAGGACAAAGCAATCAGGCAAGATTTATGCGTCTTTACGCGAGCGACGAATCTCCCGAACCGATCGTACGAACCCGCAAACCCTATACCGTCAATACCAAAAAGACCGTCATGCCCACGCCAAGGCGGCGCAGCGAAACCCGGCGCCGGAGCGCAACGGACCCGAACAGCGCAATGGAATTTAATGATTTGCCAAAAATAGAAAATAAAAATGACAGAGAAGACTCCGTCACCGGCAGTATTTCACCCTACATCACCGTACCTATCGGCGACCCGCTGCCATTATCAAAGCCGTCAGCAACATTGTCCCGCCAGGATTTCCTTCGACGCAATCCGGCCGGCGGAGTGAAATAACGCCTCGGGGTCCGTAAAATCAACGAGCCCCGACCAGTGCGACATAACGTGCAAGCACGGCTGGCAACCCTAGCTCAAGGCATTCAACGATCAATGCATGCCCGATAGAAACTTCCAGAATATCGGGGATGGTCAGGAAATCCGCCAGATTCTCGAGACTGAGGTCATGCCCGGCATTGACACCCAGACCTGCTAGTGCCGCGCGTGTTGCGGCCTCCCGAAATTGCCCCAGAACCTGCGCTGATTGCGCTGTGCCGAATGTTTCGGCATACGGCTCGGTGTAGAGCTCGATACGATCTGCCCCCAACTCACGGGCCAGCGGCAGATGCAGATTATTCACATCAATAAACAGACTGACCCGAATGCCGTCGCCGTTCAGCGCGGCGATGACGGGCCGGAGAAAGTCGGCATCGCGGACTAGGTCCCAGCCGTGGTCTGACGTAATCTGATCGGGACTGTCCGGGACCAGAGTGCATTGCGCCGGGCGTGTGCGCCGCACCACCTCGAGAAACTCGGCCGTAGGATAGCCCTCGACATTGAGCTCCTTGCCGTGCGCCGATGTTACGGCATGTAATTCGACCACATCCGCATAGCGCGCATGGCGCTGATCGGGACGCGGATGAAGCGTAATACCGTCAGCACCAAGTTGCAAAAAACGCTCGGCAAACCCGCACACATCCGGATAATTGCGTCCACGCGAATTGCGCAACAGGGCGATCTTGTTAATGTTCACGGATAGCTGGGTCATGCGAAAACTCACTCCTAGTCAAGCGGTGATAAAACATAAATAAAGCATGTCGTGCCGACAGGGTAACAGCCCTGCTCAAGGAGGGCTCGCGGGAATGACACAATTGCGTCCGGCGTGCTTGGCTTGGTAAAGCGCAGCATCCGCACTGCGCAACAGCGACGCCGCACTGGCATGGCCGCTCGCCTCGGCCACGCCAGCCGATAAGGTCGACTTGAACTCGACGCCATCGGCGCTTTGCCGCACCTGTGCGAAGGCAGCACAAATATCGACGACTACGGCGACCGCCGCATCGAGCGTCGTCGCCGGCATGACAATCACGAATTCCTCGCCGCCGTAGCGTCCGATAATATCGCCGCGCCGCAATCGCTGCTGCAGCAGACGCGCAAGCGACCGTATCACTTGATCACCGGCAGGGTGCCCGTAGGTATCGTTGACTTTCTTGAAAAAATCCAGGTCAATCATGGCCATCGATAGCGGAACAGCATGCCGCTCGATGTGCATCATCTCGCGTGCCAGATACTCCTTGATCGCGGCGTGGTTGTATAACCCGGTCAAGCTATCGTGCATGATCAGTCGCCGCAATGCACGGTAGCGTTCTGCCCGCCCTGCCACCGTCACACCAAGATGTGTCGCGTCGATCGTACCAGGAAGAAAATCATCGGCCCCGGCAATCAAGGCGGGCAAATGCATCATCTCGCCGGACTGGTCACCAATGCAGATAACCGGAATATCCAGAAAACAAGCGTTCTGGCGGATCAACCGAATCAAGTCGATACCGCTGCAATCCTGAAGTGACGCCGCGACCAAAATGAGCTCTGGTTGATATGTCCCACTTAGATTGAAGAGCTCTGATGGTTTGTGTGTACAGACAACATCCATGCCGGCCTGCCGCAGCATCGCTGCGTACCGATCATCCTCGCTCACCAGCATTACCCGATAAAGCGTCTGTTCACGGCGCCGGGTGAGTGCTTCGATTTCCTTACCCACCATCAGCAGGTCAATCGGTCGAATGAAATACGCATCGGCACCCGCGTGTACCGCATTGAGTCGCGCCTCAAAATTGCCACGTGATGACAGCAATATCAATACAAAACTCATAGTTTGACGTAGACGCAGCAGCTCTTGCTGCAAAAGTTTGCTCGCCGGAGCCTTTCCCAAATCCACCAGTATCACCGCCGGCGCCCGACGGTTGGTAGCACTGACCAACTCATCCAAGGTGGCAAAAACCGTCAATGGATAGCCTATCTGCGCCATTTGCACAGCCGTGTCCCGGGCTAGTAACGCATTGGGATGAAGTAGATAAATCAAGAGACGTGAACTGGTACTGGGATGCATGGGGCAACTCTTTCCTAAGGCATGGCATCAATAACGAGAAATAAATGAAACCA
>JBLHLW010000136.1:0-3802 GCA_047621345.1 Minisyncoccia bacterium
GGCATCGTGATCCGTGCGACCGCAATCGTGCGGACGAATTCGAGCGGATCCAATGCCTCGCTACCGAAGAGCGGCGTACCTTCAACCTGCACCAGATGATTGACCGGTACCGACTCGGGATACGGCGTCAGGTTGGCCAGTTGCGCGACCAGTCCGGCGCGTTGCAGGCGCGATTCGCCCATGCCGACGATGCCACCGCAACAGACTTTGATGCCGGCACCGCGCACACGACCCAGCGTGTCGAGACGGTGCTGGTAATCACGCGTGGAGATCACGTTGCTGTAGAACTCCGGCGCCGTGTCGAGATTGTGGTTGTAGTAATCGAGGCCGGCTTCCTTGAGTTTTTCGGCCTGACCGACACCGAGCATGCCCAGCGTGGCGCAGGTTTCCAACCCCAGTGCCTTGACTTCGCGGACCATTTCTTCGACCTGTTCCAGATCGCGATCTTTCGGTTCGCGCCACGCTGCTCCCATGCAGAAACGTGTTGCGCCATGGGCTTTGGCCTGACGGGCGGCTTCCAGCACAGTGGCCAGCGGCAGGATTTTTTGCGCGGTCACGCCGGTGTCGTAGCGCGCCGCTTGCGGGCAGTAACCGCAATCTTCCGGGCAGCCACCGGTCTTGATCGATAGCAGCGTGGCCAGTTCGACTTCCGTCGGATCGAAATGCTCGCGGTGGACTTGCTGGGCACGGAACAGCAGTTCGTTGAACGGCAAGTTGAACAGCGCAAGCACGTCTTCGACCGGCCACGCAGTGGCAACGATGGCCGGCGTAGCGGCTTGAAAGGCGATGGTCTGTGATGTCATGAAGGGAATCCTGATAAGTAAATGGGTGAGCTCAAGTCAGCCAGGCTGGCTTGCGTTTCTCGAGGAAGGACTGGACGCCTTCGCGTCCCTGGGTCGATGCGCGTACCCTGGCAATGCGCTCGGCCGTATCGGCAATGAGCACGTCAGTAATCGGTGCACCGGCAATATCGCGCACCAGTCTCTTGGCTTCGCGCACCGCATCAGGACTGGCCGAAACCAGTGCCTTGACGATGCCGGCGACGCTCGCTGCGAGCGCCGTCGCCGGGACCGATTGTGCAACAAAACCGATGCGCAGTGCCTCGGCCGCATCGAACCGTTCGGCAGTCAAAAAATAACGCCGTGCGGCATTGTCGCCCATGGCCTTGATCACGTACGGAGAAATCGTCGCCGGGATCAAACCAAGCTTTACTTCGGACAAACAGAATTGCGCGTGATCCGCAGACACCGCGATATCGCAGACGGCCACCAGCCCCATGCCACCGGCATAGCAATCGCCCTGCACGCTGGCGACAACTGGCTTGGGACACAAGTAAATTGTGCGCAACATGATCGCGAGTCGGCCGGCATCGGCGAGATTTTCGGCATCGCTGTACGCAGCCATCTGCTTCATCCAGTTCAGGTCGGCACCGGCGCAAAAGGCCGGACCGGCGGCAGCGAGAACGATGGCGCGCACCGTGTCATCGGTCCCGAGCGCGGCGAACACCGTGGTCAGTTCGGCGATGCTGGTTTCGTTGAAGGCATTGCGGACCTCGGGACGGTTGAGCGTGACCGTGGCGACGCCGCCAGCGTGATTGAGTGTGAGCGTGGTGGTAGTCATCATCACATCCGAAACACGCCGAACTTGGTTTCGGCAATCGGCGCATTGAGCGCTGCGCTCAGACCCAGCGCCAGCACCTTGCGGGTATCCGCCGGGTCGATGACGCCGTCATCCCACAGGCGCGCCGAAGCGTAATACGGGTGGCCTTGCTGTTCGTACTGGTCGCGGATTGGTTGCTTGAAGGCGTCTTCTTCGGCGGCACTCCACGCACCACCTTTACCTTCGATACCATCGCGCTTGACGGTGGCCAGCACGCTGGCAGCCTGATCGCCGCCCATCACCGAGATGCGCGCATTCGGCCACATCCACAAAAAGCGCGGCGAAAAAGCACGCCCGCACATGCCGTAATTACCGGCGCCAAAACTGCCGCCGATGATGACGGTGAACTTCGGCACGGCGGCCGTGGCCACGGCGGTGACCATCTTCGCTCCATTGCGGGCGATGCCTTCGTTTTCATATTTGCGACCGACCATGAAGCCGGTGATGTTCTGCAAGAAGACCAGTGGGATCTTGCGCTGGCAGCACAGTTCAATGAAGTGCGCGCCCTTCAGTGCCGACTCCGAAAACAGGATGCCATTGTTGGCAATGATCCCGACCGGCATGCCGTGGATGTGCGCGAAACCGCACACCAGCGTGGTGCCATAGCGGGCCTTGAATTCGTCGAACTCGCTGCCATCAACAATGCGGGCGATGACTTCGTTGATGTCGAACGGCTTGCGGGTGTCGAGCGGGATGACGCCATACAATTCTTCGGCCGGATACTTGGGTTCGACGCTAGGCCGCAAGGCCAGTTGGTCGGGCTTTCGACGATTGAGGTTGGAGACAATCGTGCGCGCCAGCGACAGCGCGTGCAGGTCGTTTTGCGCGAGATGATCGACCACGCCGGACAGGCGCGTATGCACGTCGCCACCGCCGAGGTCTTCGGCACTGACGACTTCGCCGGTGGCGGCTTTCACCAGTGGCGGGCCACCCAGAAAAATCGTGCCCTGATTCTTGACGATGATGGATTCATCGCTCATTGCTGGCACGTAGGCACCGCCGGCGGTACACGACCCCATGACGACGGCGACTTGTGGAATCCCCTTGGCCGACAGCGTGGCCTGATTAAAAAAGATGCGGCCGAAATGGTCGCGGTCGGGAAAGACGTCGTCCTGATTCGGCAGATTGGCACCGCCGCTGTCGACCAGATAAATGCAGGGCAAATTGTTCTGGTCGGCCACCTCTTGGGCGCGCAAATGCTTTTTGACAGTCAGCGGGTAATAGGTGCCACCCTTGACGGTGGCGTCGTTACAGACGATCACGCATTCGAGACCAGAGACGCGGCCGATGCCGGTGATGATGCCGGCTGATGGCGCGACGTTGTCATAGACATTGTGCGCGGCCAGTTGTGAGAATTCGAGGAACGGCGTACCGGGATCGAGCAGCATCATCACGCGGTCGCGCGGCAACAATTTGCCGCGCCCGACGTGCTTGGCGCGGGCATCGTCGCTGCCGCCCAGAGCAATCTTTTCGACAGTGCGTTTGAGGTCGTCGACCACAGCCTGAATGGCGGCGGCGTTGGCCTTGAAATCATCGGCGCGGGGATTGAGTTTTGATTCGAGGATCATGGTGTACGGGTACTTTCCGGAAAACTGCCATCCAAATAAAACCAGCATCCCTGTTCGCGCACGAAGCGACTGACTTCGTGCAGGCGCTGGGCGCGGCCGTTGATCTTGTAGCGGGCGATAAATTCGACGATGGCGGAGTCGCCCTCGGTGCTGCTGTGGCGAATGTCGAGGCCTAGCCATTTGGTGTTGTCGTCGGCGACATCCAGCGCAGCCGGGCGTGTGCGCAAGGCCCACGTTGCGGCGACGTATGCCTCATCGTTGCGGGTATAGGCGGTGTAACGCGAGCGCATCAGTTGCTCGGCGCTGGACGCTGGCGTGCCGGCCAGAATGGGGCCGCAGCAGGTCGCGTAGTCGGAGCCGCCACAGGGACAGGGTGCTGGTTGTTGCATGGTGTTGTCTCCATTTTTTTATCCGTTGGGTCGTGTCTACGCGTACCTTGCTTTGCCAATTTCGGTGGTGCGCACGCGTGGGCACAACAGGCCGTGCCCACCCTACGGTGTCGGTGGTGCGCACGCGTGGGCACAACGGGCCGTGCCCACCCCACGGTGTCGGTGGTGCGCACGACGCAGCCGTAG
>JBLHLW010000137.1:0-3774 GCA_047621345.1 Minisyncoccia bacterium
GGCGCAAAACGCAATCGTCTGGTGCAGCGCGGATGCGGTGCCGCAGCTGGTGTTGTTGCGCTAGGCGCGGGCGTTTTCACCCGGACCTGCTTGATTTGCCCGACCTTGTCGCACCTGTATATCCATTCCGACTATTAGACTACCTGATCGCTGCGGTGCTTCTTTTACCAACACGACCTGCACTACGAGCATTTACGGCAAGGTAGCCGAATCCTTGGGCTGCCCAATGACAAGCGCGACTTGGTCAGCATCGATTCTGTGCCACGCAGGGTGTTACTAAAATACAATCCAGGACTCAACCAAACCCAGAGTCTCCCTGATGACGCTTCCGCAAGGCTTGTACGAACGCCTGATCATGCAAGACGAAGCCGCCATGCTCGATGCACTGGCATTGGCCAAAGGCGCACTGATTGCGGCCCCGACACAAGCGCAACGACGGGAGTATCTGGTGCATGCGCTTACGTCACGTCTGCCGGAATTGCTCGATATCGTTGCCAGCGGCACCAAGAACAATGTCGATCAATCGAAGGCTGAGCTGCAACTCATCGCCGCTCTGTTACGGGCTGCGCGCAAGGCCAGCGGTGATGAGGCCACGAAGGATGTCGCGCCTGCCGAACCACTTCGCGTATTACGCGCCTTGCATCCTCCCGGTGTCGTGCCGGCCCTGCCGCAAACCGGTTTGCGGCATCCGTGGATTTTTACGTCGGCACGGTCCGATCCGTCGCTGCTCAATGAGTTGTGTGCCGAACTCGGCAATGTCGATCGGGTCGATATTCTGGTCAGCTTCATCACCTGGAGCGGCGTTCGCAAGTTGCTGGATGTCCTCAAACTCGCTACCGCGCTCGATGCTTCAGGCACACCGCGGACGCAGTTTCGTATCCTGACAACGACGTATATCGGCGCCACCGAAGTGCGTGCTGTCGATGCACTGGCAACACTACCCGGCGTGCAATTGCGTATCTCGCTCGATGGGCGGCGTACGCGTCTGCATGCCAAGGCGTGGCTATTCCATCGTCATACCGGATTCGGAACGGCTTTCGTTGGTAGCGCTAACCTGTCTGAGTCAGCGCTGATCGGCGGGATCGAATGGACTGTCAAGTTCACCCAATCGCATGATGCGAATTTGTATCAGGCTGCCTGTGCCAATTTTGAAACCTTGTGGAACGATGCTGAATTCCAGCTCTACGATCCGCGCGATCAAGCACAGCGTGCTGCGTTGGCCGAGGCCCTTAGCCAACAGCAGCGTCGACCGGGCAGCCGTGTCGACACGGTCGAGCCGATTGCGATTCACACCTGGTTCGATTTGCGTCCGAAATCCTATCAGCTTGAAATGCTGGAACGTCTCGCGGCAGAGCGCCGCCAAGGGCGCTGGCGTAACCTGGTGGTTGCTGCCACCGGTACCGGGAAAACCGTCGTTGCCGCGTTCGATTACCAACGTCGTGCGAGTGAAGATGGCAGTCCACCGCGCCTGTTGTTCATCGCCCACCGGATTCAGATATTGAAGCAGGCACTGGCCACGTTCCGGCAAGTACTGCGTGATCCGGCATTTGGTGACCTGCTCGACGGCGAAAACAGGCCAACTCAAACTACCCATCTGTTTGCAACGATGGCGACGGTTCATGCGCGCCAACTGGTTGCGCAACTCGGGTCGGATTACTGGCGCGTCATCATCGTCGATGAAGCGCATCACCTTCCCGCCAGCACCTTCGATCAATTCATTACCGCGGTCCGTCCGCAATTACTGCTGGGCCTGACAGCGACGCCCGAGCGTGCGGATGGCCGCAGCCTCAATACCTATTTTGATTGTCGTCCCGATGGCTCTCCAGCGGTATCGCTGCGTCTTTGGGATGCGCTCGACCAGCAATTACTGGCACCGTTCGAGTACTACGCCACCGCTGACGACACCGATCTCAGCCGCATCAACTGGAACCGCGCGGAAGAGACCAGCCAGCTCGATGCGCTGATATCGAGTAATACCGTGCGAGCACGACTGGTGGTCGACGCATTGCAGCGCTATGTTGCGCATCTTGGCCAGCTCAAGGCGGTCGTGTTTTGCGTGAGTGTTGCGCATGCCCAGTTTATGGTGCGATGTTTCGAACAGGCTGGTCTGCAGGCTCGCAGCCTGACTGGCGTCAATACGACAGCACAGCGCGATGACGCGATTCGTGCACTGCGTACCGGTACGCTCCAGCTGATCTATACTTGCGACCTCTTCAATGAGGGTGTCGATATTCCCGAAATTAATACGCTGCTGTTGCTCAGGCCTACCCAGAGTCCCGTGATTTTTCAGCAGCAGATCGGCCGCGGCTTGCGACTGGCTGATGGCAAGGACAGTTGCCTCGTGCTTGATTTCGTCGGGACATACGGAGAGGGATTTCGTTTCGATACCTTGCTGCGCACACTCACTGGGCAGACCCGATCGCAACTCAAGGTGGCCGTTGAAAATGGCTTTGGGATGTTGCCGACCGGGTGCCATATCCAGTTTGATCGGGTCGCGCGCGAGCGTGTCCTGTCAAGCCTGCGCAAAGCGCTACAACTCAATGCCACCCGTTTGAGGGCGGAACTCGGTGCATGGGCTGCATTGCATGCCGGGCAACCGCTCCGGTTGAAGGACTTCGTGCGTGACAACGATCTGGTCCTCGCTGATGTGTATGCCAACAAACATTCGTGGACCAGTTACAAACGCGAAGTCGGTTTGGTGGTGCCGCTGGCCGGACCGCGCGAGGCGGAATTGTCGCAGCGGATGGGCAGTCTGTTGCATGCAAACGATCCGGCATTGATGGGTGCGTGGGCTGATGCGTTTTCCACTCAGAAATTCCATCAAGTCCGCCTGCAAATGTTGGCCTATCAGGTCTTGCCGGATGCGAAGCAACTGATCGCACCACGGGCTTTTGTCTCGCTGATGAACGCGCATCCGGCGTTGCGCGACGAGGTACTTGAAATCGCCGAGTATTTGCAGGAAGAATCCACGACTGCCTGGAGAGCATTGCCGGACGCGCCGGCAGCGTGGCCGTTGTCGCTGCACGGGCGTTACCAGCGGCGCGAAATCCAGAGCGCGATCGGTCACTTGAACGCGACGGCGCGGCCGCAATTCCGCGAGGGCTGCTTGCCACGCGAGGCCGAGAAAATCGAGCTGATGTTTGTCACGCTCGACAAGCGCGAGGGTTTCGGTGACGGTGTCCAGTATCACGATTACGCCATTAGTCCGGAGCGATTTCATTGGCAAACTCAGAATCGTGCAGGGCCCGGTAATGCGACCGGTCGCCGCTATCTGGACAGCGCTACCAACGGCTGGCAGTTCCAGCTATTCGTGCGGGAAAGTCCGGAAAATGCCTTCCTTGCGCTGGGTCCGGTCACGCTGGAAACGCACGAAGGTGATCGGCCGATTTCGATCATCTGGCGGCTGAAAGTCGCCATGCCGATTGATGTGTTCCGGCGCTTCAGCGTTGTGCGGGATAGTTGACCGACCAAGGATTTTGGAAGCGTGCTGATGTGACGCATGATCTGTCAGTCTCGCCACAAGCCGTCTGCCCTGACACAATCAACCTCGTCAATCCCCATCCATCTACCGGAGATTCACCATACATAAACGCCACTTCCTCGCCGCTGCCGGACTTGGTCTTGTCACCGCGCGCAGCTTCGCCGCACCACTGAAAACACCCGCGACGATTACCGGCCCGACCTTGCTGACCTTGACCGGAACCATCGGTGCCGGTAATCGTGGTGCGCTCGATCCGGCACTCGACCATTTGATGAACAAGCAGGGCGTGTCGT
>JBLHLW010000138.1:0-3665 GCA_047621345.1 Minisyncoccia bacterium
ATTAAATAATGCAAGCTGCGATCATCTTTTAAATTTTTTTCGCGCTATTTTTTCTGTTCGGTGCTGGCCATATTCAGATAGCTTTTACGATCAATTGGCAGGGTGTGCGTGGAGGTATCGTGCCCACGCGTGCGCATTGGCGACTGGGCTGAATTGGCGGGGGTTTCTGATTCGCGCGCGTGGGCACGAACGGCTGTGCCCACCCTACGAAATCAATGCGTCGTATGCCGTTGGGAGGGTGGGCACAGGGGTATCGTGCCCACGCGTGCGCATTGGCGACCGGGCAAAATTGGCGGTCTTTTCGTTTCGCTATGGCCACCACCTACATGGGCCGACCATCCCTGATCCAGTCTTCCGTCTTGCCAATTGGCAGCCGGTAGCGCGCGCAGTTCCATGGTTCGAGATGCTGCAACTCTTGCACCAGCATCGATTTGAAAAGGTGTTCATCGATTTCATTGAGGGACTGTGTCACGACCGCTTCCGACAGTGGACTTCGTGATCCAACCACCTGCCGGATCGCCTCGCCGAGCTGCTCACGGAATCGCGCGCGATCCCGATCGGGTGCTCCCATGGCATCGAGAATGGCACGATATTTATCGATCGCGCGGCGGTAGGTCCAGTCAAACAGTTCGATGGCCAGCGTGACATCAAGCCGTTCATAAACCCCTAGCATGGCGACGGCGTAGTCGCTGGCATCGACATCAAGAAAAGACAGTGGCGCACAGTTCGCCAGCATCAGCGGCAGGTTTGCGCACAACCGGCTGGTCCGCTTGTTGCCATCCTCAAACGGCTGCAAATATGCAATATTCACCCACAGAAAAAATGCCGCTTCCAGAGGGTTGTTGATTTGCCGGGCTTTGCCGACGATCTGTTCCAGCATCTCTTCCAGCAAGGAAGGCGCTTGGGTAGGTACATACACCGAGCCGGTGATGTTGACGACGGTCTTGCGGATGGCACCCAGAGAATGCGGATTCTCTAGCAAACCCTGCATGAGCAGACTTTGCACGTTGCGCACTACCGCGACCGTCATGCCATATTCGGGAGCGGCATCGACCATGAATTCGATGGTGTCTTTGTGATTGAGTAGCATTGTTGCATCTAGATCATCGTTTGCAGAGCGGCCCCGGATAAACAGTTCACGGGTACCAAGCAGGCTGATGCGGTTGCCTTCAAGACGCGACGAATACCATGACAAATCAATTAATAATTGCTCCAGGACTTTACGTACGTAGGTTCCGGCCGGTTGCTGTCCTTGTACGCGCCCTTTTGCATGCAAGCGGTCGGCGAGCTGGTGAGGCAGGAGCGACGATTGGTTGGGCACGTAACGATCGACAAAGCGGCGCTGGTACGAGACCGGGTGGCGACTGCCTAGCGGAGCGTCGAGTTGCGCACGCAGGATTCTTGCGGCGGTACTCCATGAGTGCGTTGTTATCGTGTCAATGGCGACGTGCTGCGGCAGTGGGAGACCATACGTTGTGCCGCGCCCGGTGCCCGTTCGGACGATCTCACCCGATGCCGTCATTTTTGCCAGATAACGATTGATCGTGGAACGGCTTGCCGCGACGAGGCGCGTGATGTCGTCCGCGCCGGCCGGACCGAGACCGCGTGCGGTTCGACTGGCCAGATAGTCATGTATTGCGGTAGGAAGCTCGAGCTTGGCCATATCTATCCTGTCATTATTCGATTGTTTTGACAGGATAATGACAATAATGTCGCCATCCTGTCAATATTTGACAGGATGGCGACAAGCTAAATCAAACGATAGGTATCTCCGCGAGGGCCCTTCAAGCCCGTCCGTAATTGTCCTCAAACCGCACGATATCGTCCTCGCCCAGATAGCCACCACTCTGCACTTCAATCATCACCAGATTCAATCTACCCGGGTTTTCCAGGCGGTGGCGGTGGCCGGCCGGGATGTAGGTCGATTCATTGGTGTTGACCAGAAATTCCTTGTCGCCATTGACGACCTTGGCCATGCCGTTGACAACGATCCAGTGCTCGCTGCGGTGGTAGTGCATCTGCAGGCTCAGGCTGGCACCGGGCTTGACTTCGATGCGCTTGATCTTGAAGCCGTTGCCCTCTTCTAGCACGGTGTACGTGCCCCACGGCCGATGCGCGGTGCGGTGCATCTTGTGCGCCTCGTGGCCCTTGGCTTTCAGGCCGGCGTAGATGTGCTTGACGTCTTGCGCGCAGGATTTGTCGGCGATGAGGACAGCGTCGGGGGTGTCGATGATGATCAGATTGTCGATGCCGACGGTGCCGATCAGCCGGTCAGTGGTCTGGATCGTGCAGTTGCTGGTGTTATGCAGCATCACGTCGCCCGTGGTGCGGTTGCCGTCGGTGTCGGCGGCCGACAGATCGCCCAGCGCCGTCCATGAACCGATATCGCTCCAGCCGATGCTGCACGGAATGACGGCGACTTGGGTGGACTTTTCCATCACGGCATAGTCGATCGACAGGTCGGGAATGCTGCGGAAGGACTCCGCTTCGAGGTCAAGCTGGGTGAAGTTCTTGCCTTCGGCCAGACGGGATTGATCGGTACAGGTTTTGGTCGCAGCGAGGATGTCGGGGCAATGCTTTGCCATCTCGGCGAGCATCGTGCCGGCCGCGAAACAGAAGATGCCGGAGTTCCACAGGAAGCGGCCCGATGCCAGGTATTCCTGCGCCTTGTCGAGCGATGGCTTCTCGACAAATCGCACAACCGTGTTGCCATCGGCTTCGATGTAGCCATAGCCGGTTTCTGGCGATTCGGGCTCGATACCGAAGGTGACCAGTTTGCCGGCAGCGGCCAACGCGGTCGCGGCGATCACGGCTTGTTCGAAGGCTGGCTGGTAGGCGATCAGATGATCGGCGGCAAGCACCAGCATGATGGCGCTGGCGCCGTATTTTTTTTCTACTTGCAGCGCGGCGGCGGCGATCGCGGCGGCGGTGTTGCGGCCGAACGGCTCGAGGATGAACGAGGCAGGGAGCTTGGCGGCATTGACTTCGCCGTATTCGTCTTCGGTCTTGAAGAGCAGTTCGCGGTTGGTAACGGTCAGGACTTCGGCGACATCAGGCAACTGTGCGCCGCGCAAGAAGGCTTTTTGCAAGAGGCTCTGACCATCGGCGAGGCGGATAAATGGCTTCGGATGCATCTCGCGGGAGACTGGCCAGAGGCGTGAGCCTGCTCCGCCGCAGAGGATGGTGGGAATCAGTTGCATGTTGTGTCCTTGGAAGGTGTTGTTTTTTGACCGAGCGTTGTTAAGGCAGAAAATTAATACATGGCAACGGCTACGTTCAACCATAGTTGTCGAAAGTGTACCACTGCACTTGCTGCTCGCAGCCCGGCGATGTCAGGTCATTGACATCGTTGAGATTTAAAAGGTCGTTGAAAAATCGGCGAAGCTGATCCTAAGTTGTAACAGTTGCCCGGCAGAAATTTAATGGCGTTATTATTGCCCTATAAAAATTAATTATTGAGCCAATAATGCGCAGCCCAATCGGTCGTTATCTTCAAACTGTCACAACCCGCTTTGCCGCGATTTGCTTGTTAGGGTTGTTCGTGTTTACCTCCGCAACGGCCATTTCGGCACCGCTGCCGGGCAAGCTCAAGGGTGTCAATATTTCGGGCGGAGAATACAACGGCGGAAAAACCAACGGCCGTCTCTACTTTCAATACATCTACC
>JBLHLW010000139.1:0-3578 GCA_047621345.1 Minisyncoccia bacterium
AACCCCTGTGCCCACCCTACGAAGGACGGTGTCCGTAGGGTGGGCACGGCACTTTGTGCCGACGCGCGCATACCAGGAACGCTGGCCAATTCAGGTCATTCGGTGGAGCATCCGCGTGGGCACGAAACCCCTGTGCCCACCTTACGAAGGACGGTGTCCGTAGGGTGGGCACGGCACTTTGTGCCCACGCGCGCATACCAGGAACGCTGGCCAATTCTGGTCGTTCGGTGGCGCATCCGCGTGGGCACGAAACCCCTGTGCCCACCCTACGAGCTAGATATCGGCGGGGCGTCGCATGTCGATATGCCAGATATTGTCTTCCAGATAGGCGGCCGAACAGGTCACGAAGCCGAAACTCGCATAGAACTTTTCCAGCCGCTGCTGTGCCGCCAGCCGAATCGCCTGACCCGGGTAGGCTTGCAACGTGCGCTCCAGTCCCTGCGCCAGTAATGCCCGTCCTAGCCCGGTGCCTCGCGCGGCCGCTGCGCTGACAACCCGGCCAATCGATGCTTCCGGATAGTTGATCCCGGGCGGTACGCAGCGCAGGTAGGCCACCAGTCTGCGTTTGCCATCGCTTATCTGCCAGCCCAGCAAATGCCATGACGCCTGATCAGCACCATCGATGTCTTGAAACACGCAGTTCTGTTCCACAACGAAGACGTCCTGACGCAATGCCAGTACCGCATACAGGTCGTGGATGCCGAGCTGGTCGAAGGTCGACCATTGCCATTGCGGTGACGCCGAAAAGTCATCATCGCAATCCATCAGGCCGGAATCATCCGAGCGTTCTAGTACGCGCTGCTCTTTCGTCATGACTTACCCTTTAACCGCAAGGCGTTCGTGATCACCGACACCGAACTCAGCGCCATCGCTGCGCTGGCCACCATCGGACTAAGCAGCAACCCGAACCACGGGTACAGCACGCCGGCTGCCAGCGGAATGCCGAGCAGGTTGTAGCCAAACGCAAACACCAGGTTCTGGCGGATGTTACGCATGGTGGCGCGACTGAGCGAGCGCGCGGCGGCGATACCGGACAGGTCGCCCTTGACCAGCACAATCCGCGCACTTTGCATCGCCACTTCGGTACCGGTACCCATGGCGATACCGACGTCGGCTTGCGCCAGCGCCGGTGCGTCATTGATGCCGTCCCCGGCCATCGCGACGATCGCGCCCTCGCCCTGCAGTCGCTGGACATGGCGGTATTTATCTTCCGGCATCACTTCAGCATGGACCTCGGCAATTCCGAGGCTGGCGGCGACGGCCTTGGCGGTGGCCGGATTGTCGCCGGTCAGCAGGACGATGCGCACACCGGCGGCCTGCAGTGCGGCGATCGCCGGTGCAGCAGTTGGCTTGACCGGATCCGTCACGCTGACCAGTCCGGCAAACTGGCCGTCAATCGCCAGCAGCATCACCGTATGCGCCATCTCCTGCAGTTCCGCGATGCGGGCGTTGAGTGGCGCGGTATCGGCATGTTCCTGGGCCATCAGTGCGGCATTACCGATGGCGATGCGCTGGCCATCGACTTGCCCGCGGATACCCAGACCGGTCAGCGATTCGAAATCGGTGGCGCTACCGACGCTCAGCTTGCGTTGGGCCGCTTCGTCGACGATCGCTTGTGCCAGCGGATGCTCGCTGTGTGCTTCGAGCGCGGCAGCCAGCGCCAGTACCTGCTCGTCGCGGAAGCCCTCGGCGGCGGCGACGACTTGCGCACGTGGCTTGCCTTCGGTCAGCGTGCCGGTCTTGTCGACGACCAGCGTGGTGACTTTTTCCATCAGTTCCAGTGCTTCGGCATCCTTGATCAGGACGCCTTGCTGCGCACCGCGTCCGATACCGACCATGATCGAAATTGGCGTGGCCAGCCCGAGCGCGCACGGGCACGCAATGATCAGCACCGACACCGCCGCCACCAACGCATTGGCCAGCGAGGGAGCCGGTCCGAGCCAGCTCCACAGCGCAAACGTGAGCAGTGATGTCAGCATCACGGCGGGCACGAACCAGCCAGCCACCGTGTCGGCCAATTTCTGGATCGGTGCGCGCGAGCGGCTGGCTGAATTGACCAAGGTGATGATGTGCGCCAGAAGTGTGTCGGCACCGACTTTTTTAGCCGTGAAGACGAACGAGCCAGTCTGGTTGACGGTGCCGGCGACGACCTGATCGCCGACCGTTTTTCCGACCGCCACCGGTTCGCCGCTGATCATCGATTCATCCACATTCGAACGGCCTTCGGTCACTTCGCCGTCGACCGGAACGCGCGCACCCGGCTTGACGCGCAAGCGGTCGCCCGGCACCACCTGATCGAGCGCGACCTCTTCGTCGCTGCCATCAGTGCGTAGCCTGACGGCCGTCGCCGGTGTGAGTGCCAGCAATTCCTTGATGGCGCTGTTGGTGCGTGCACGGGCGCGCAATTCCAGTACTTGCCCGACCAGTACCAGCGTTACGATGACGGCGGCGGCTTCAAAATATAACGGTGCCATGCCATCCATCAAGAACGCTGCCGGCAGCAAATCCGGAAAGAGCAGCGCCACCACGCTAAACGCAAACGCCGCGCCAGTGCCCAGCCCGATCAGGCTGAACATGTTGAGGTTCCAGGTGCGGAACGAGGCGACGGCCCGCGTGAAAAATGGCCAACCGGCCCACAGCACGACCGGGGTTGCCAGCACCGCTTGCAACCAGTTGAACACCAACATGCCGAAGCGCTCATGCAGTGGCGTGCCGAACAAGTTGTCGCCCATGGTCAGCAATAGCAGCGGCACCGTGAGTACGGTGCTGATCCAGAGCCGGCGCGTCATGTCATCGAGTTCGGTGGTGTCCTCTTCGGCGCTGGCTTCCAGCGGTTCGAGCGCCATGCCGCACAGCGGACACGTGCCGGGGCCGGTCTGGCGGATTTCCAGATGCATCGGGCAGGTGAACACCGTGCCAGCGGGCATTGCCACGGGGGCTTGCGGGGTCAGGTATTTTTGCGGGTCAGCCTTGAATTTGGTGACGCAACCCTGACTACAAAAATGGTAATCGGTGCCGTCATGGGTGACGGTTTTTTCCGGATTGGCAGCGACCTTCATGCCGCAGACCGGATCGGTGTATGGCTTGTCGGCAGGTGCCGGACTGGTGTGATTGCTACAGCAGGAACTGGTTGCATTCTGGTTCATGGTGTCTTTCCGCAGAAAAAAAGGGTCGTTCAATCGCCCGGAGGCGAGTCGGCGCTGAGCAGCGCGGCGGCGATCAATGCGAGCATTAGCACCCCGCTTTCAAGGCGCAAACTCATGACAAATTGTCGCCGCGCTTTGTCGTCATACGGCTCATCGAGCAAGGCCGGCACCAGTCGCCAGCGGTTGACTGCACCGAGCGCGACGGCGACTCCGACCAGCGCCAGTTTGGCTGAAAGTACCAGACCCCAGCTAGTCGTGACAAGCTGACTGATTCCTCCCATGGCGCGCCAGGCATTGAAGATACCGGTTAGCACAATGCCCGCCAGTGCCAGCATGGCGGCGCGCGAGAGGGTGGATGTATAGCGCCGGCAGCTGTCGAGATCGGCCGACGTCGTTTCAGGTGGTCGCGCCAGTACGATCCAGGCCGCCACC
>JBLHLW010000140.1:0-3529 GCA_047621345.1 Minisyncoccia bacterium
TCGCGTGGGCACGATACCCCTCGTGCCCACCCTACCAAATCTGCGTCACGCCATTTTGGTAGGGTGGGCACGGCCTGTTGTGCCCACGCGCGCGCGCTGACAACGTTCGCTATTTCCGGCCATGCACCAGTGCATCCGCGTGGGCACGATACCCCTCGCCCACCCTACAAATGCCATCTCCAACTAGGTTGATTGCACGCAGCTATGGCGAGCTTTGTATGAGTCGTACCTGCCAGTAAGGATTGAACAAGCTACCGATTTCACGCCTGTCGGGACTGCCATTTTTTTCAGCGTATTGGTTGTAATTGCCTTGCGCCGGCTCATTGGGAGCCGTCAATGGGCGCTCGAAAAAAACTTCACCACCGGCTACCGCCGTCATCACACCATCGGCAAAATTGTTCTGAAAATTGTTTAGTCGCGGTGTGCTGGCGATGGCTGAAGTACCTGCTGAAGTCCGCGTGCTGGCTGCATTGCGGGTCAGGCGCACACGAAATTGCATCACCGGATTCTTAGCGGGATCAAGATCAGACAGATCGTAAAAAGAAGGCAACCCGGTGTATTCAGTCCAAGCATCTGTGGAGGCTTGCCCGCTGGCTCTCGGGTTAGTTTTAGGTGACCCTCCCAGCGAGGCCAAGGACTCATCCTGATCTTGGTCGGAGGAATGGGCTTGTTGTTCGCCGTAGCCGATGACATGCTCTCTGATATTGCACTTTAAATTAATTCCACCGGCATTGGTAAGCCGCCAAAACGATTCTGTATCTTCTGCCTTCCATTCGTCCAAGTTGATCAGTTCCGTGCCGCCGCGTCGCTTGACGGAATTTTTCAGTTTCTTCCCGAAACACTTCCATTCTGTAGGGGGTAGCAACGCTGCCTCCGAAGTCCAGCTACGCTCACGCACAAAACCATCCGAATAGGCAGCAAGCCTGGCGACTTCAGCAAACCGCACTCGCGCCGCATCGGCGTACAGGCTCGTAAAATCGTTGAGCACATCTGTCGCTCCGGGTTTAGCAACCGAAGGTGCCCCAGCGAATGCGGCAACAGTCACCGCACCATCGCCTGCATAGTTACGATCAGCGACTTCCTGCATCACGCGCAGGCTGACAGTCTGGAAATAGGCCGGCGCATGCAACAGTGCCTGAGCGGACAGGATGGCTCTTTTGCTGGCTTCAATCGGGGTGATCGCAGCAACTGCGCCCGACGTCACAGCCCGACCTCCGAGATCCATGATGTCGACGCCGTAGGTCGTCGTTGTCAGAAAGCAGAAAAGACCGTAGACCGGGTCATAGTTGAAGACTGCTGCAGCAGCCGCAGAGTTGAAATCCAGACATTCAGGAAACACTTGTGTCAGATTGTTCGCATGCGTCGATACATACTGCCCCCAAGAAGACAAACTCACCATCTGCGCCACCAGCACCTCATTGGCGACTAGCGCCCGATTACTGTAAGCATCAAAATTAAGTGCCCTCGCCTGCATCACGCCGGCACTGTAGGCGACCGCGTCGGCCGTATTGACGAGCTTGGTTTTTTCGCTGCTGAGCTGGCCGGTATTAAACAAGAAGTACAGCGCCGTCAGTCCACCCATCAGAACAAAAATGCCATAGATCAGCGCTTGTCCGCGCTGGAACTGACTGCCTCGGTACATGGATGCTCCGGCTGATTGAAAGGGGGTGACAACAAAGGAAATTGGCTTTTTTGAAACCAATCGTGCCATCGTAGCGAAGCCCGGCAATACCGCAAAAAAAGTGTTTCGGGAGGGGTGATATTTTTGAATTCGGTCAACCATTAACCGATTCGGTTGTAAAAATACAAACCTGCAGCGAGCGCTGCGGGCCTTCGTTGCGCCAGCTTATTCCGTCAATTGCTGCAGCAGATACAGCTTCTGGTAAATCCCGTCCTCGATCGCCATCAGCTCGTCGTGCGTGCCCTGCTCGTCGATGCAACCGTGGTTCAGCACGATGATGCGGTCGGCGTCGCGGATGGTCGAAAGCCGGTGGGCGATCGCGATCAACGTGACACTGCCGCGCAACTCGTCAAGCGCGGCTTGCACTACTTGCTCGGTTTCACTGTCGATGTGCGAGGTGGCTTCGTCCAGAAACAGGATGCGCGGCTGGCCGGCCAGCGCGCGAGCGACGGCGATCAGTTGCTTCTGCCCGGTCGACAAACGCGCACCGCCTTCACCGAGCGAGGTGTCGTAGCCCTCTTCGAGCGCGAGAATGAAGTCGTGTGCCTTGGCAGCACGGGCAGCGGTTTCGATCTGCTCCTGACTGTAGCCGCGACCCATGTCGATGTTTTCACGCGCGCTGGCAGCCAGCAGAAACGGCTCTTGCGGGACCAGTCCGACATCGGCCCGGAACGCCTCGTCGCCGATCGCACCCAACGGAATCCGGTCGATAGCAATGCTGCCGTGTTGTGCGGTATAAAAACGCAGCAGCAAACTGAGCAGCGTCGATTTGCCGCTGCCGGTGTGTCCGACCACGCCATAAAACGCGCCCGCCGGAACATCCAGAGTGAGATCGTGCAACACGTCCTGCCCCGGCGCGTAGCCAAAGCGCAGGTTGCGAATCGAGACCGCTCCCGCACTGATGCGCTCATTACTGCGACTGGGAATAACCTTGTGTTCATTGAGCAGCGTATTGACCCGCGCTGCCGCCACCACCGATTGCTGCAACTGGCTGAACTGCAGCGTGATCTGGATCAATGGATCGACCACGCGGGCGATGTAGCTGACAAACGCATACAGCACGCCGACTTCGAGCCCGCTGAACTCTCGCTGGCCAAAGCTGTAGATCACGCCGACCAGCAACAGTACATTGAGTAAATCCAGCGCCGGACGCAGCAACCATGCATTGGCGCGCAGTTCGGCCACGCGGGCGTGATATTGCAATTGATTGGTGGCGCGGAAGCGCTCGCCAAAACGCAGCGCCGCATTGCTGGCCTGCAGCACTGGCATGCCGCCAATCGATTCGGCCACCTGCGCATTGATTTCGCTGCGCAGTTCGCGCGCCCGGGTTACGGCCGGCGCACTCATGCGCTGGTAAAACCAGACAATCACGATCACCGCCGGGAACAACATCAGCACCACCAGCATCAAGCGCCAGTCAAGCCAGGCCATCGCCAGCATCGCGCCGGTCAGCACGATACTGCTGTCGAGGATCACGAACAACACCTGAATGTACAGATTCTTGACGGCCTCGGTATCGTTGGTCACGCGACTGACCAATTGGCCAGTGATGGCCTTGTCAAAAAACGCCATCGGCAAGCGCAGCACATGGCCATACACCGATTCGCGCAAACGGCGTACCGAACGCATCGCCAGTCCCGACAAGCGGGCCAACTGAAAATAGCGCACGATGCTGGCGACCCAACCGGTGACGAGAATGCCGACAAGCAGCGCAATCATGCGCGGCCAGTCAAGCTGGTGCGGCAACAGATGATTGTCGATCAGCGATTTGCCCAGCAGCGGGCCGATCACTTCTAGGCCGGCGGCCAGTACCAGCCACCCCGTGCCGATGAACAAATGACGCCGGTC
>JBLHLW010000141.1:0-3416 GCA_047621345.1 Minisyncoccia bacterium
TCATCGTGCCCACGCGTGCGCTACGCCAACGCCCGTCCAATCAATATCTTCTGGATATCGCTGGTGCCTTCGTAAATCTGGCAGACCCGCACGTCGCGATAAATCCGCTCGACCGGAAAATCGCTGACATACCCGTAGCCGCCATGAATCTGGATCGCATCCGAACAGACCCGCTCGGCCATTTCGCTAGCGAACAGCTTGGCCATCGCGGCCTCTTTCAGGCACGGCACACCGGCGTCTTTCAGGCTGGCGGCGTGCCAGGTTAGTTGGCGCGCTGCTTCGATCTGGGTGGCCATGTCGGCGAGCTTGAATTGCACCGCTTGATGTTCGTAAATCGTCTTGCCAAAACTGCTGCGGTCCTTTGCATACGCCAGCGCCGCATCGAATGCGGCGCGCGCCATGCCGACGGCTTGCGCGGCAATGCCGATGCGTCCGCCTTCGAGGCCGGACAACGCAATCCGGTAGCCCTGCCCTGCGTCGCCGATCAGGTTGGCGGCAGGAATGCGGCAGTTCTCGAACAGGATGGCGGCGGTATCGGACGAGTGCTGACCGAGCTTGTCTTCGAGCCGGGTGACGACATAACCCGGCGCGGTGGTCGGGACCCAGAACGCGCTGATGCCACGTTTGCCGGCCGCCTTGTCGGTGACTGCCAACACGATGGCGACATCGGCATGCTTGCCGCTAGTGATGAATTGCTTGACGCCGTTGAGCACGTACGTGTCGCCATCGCGCACCGCCGTAGTCAGCAAACTGGACGCATCGCTGCCGGCATGCGGCTCGGTCAGGCAAAACGCTCCGAGCATGGTTCCCTGCGCCAGCGGCCGCAGCCATTGCTCCTGTTGCGCCGGATTCGCGTACATCATCGCGATGCTGCAAACCGGGCAATTGTTGACCGAGATGACGGTCGACGTACCGCCATCACCGGCGGCGATTTCTTCGATCACCAACGCCAGCGCAAGGTAATCCAGACCCGCACCACCGAGCGCTTCCGGCACGGCGACACCGTAGGCGCCCAGCGCGGCGAGACCACGCAATTCATCTTGCGGAAAATGGTGCTCCTTGTCCCAGCGCGCCGCGTTGGGGACTAGACGCTCCTGCGCAAAACTGCGCAAGGCATCGCGGATCATGGCGTGTTCAGGACTCAGTTGCATGGGGTCTCCGGTCCGGTGCTACCAGGTCAGTGGCGCACCGTTGTAGTTGAAAAAATGTCCGTTGCTAGCAGCCGTCAAGCCAGCGAGCGTGCTGCGAATCCCGGCCGCGCTCTCGGACACATCGAGGTCGGCACCGTCGCCACCCATCGCCGTACGCACCCAGCCCGGATGCAGTGCCACGCAAATCGCCGGGGCATAGCTCAGTGACGCATCGACCAGCAACGAATTGAGTGCCGCCTTGCTGGCGCGATACAGCCAGCCGCTGGTGTTGGTGCGCAGGCTGATCGATCCCATCGACGACGAGGTTACGGCCAGCCGTCCGCCGGAACGGGCCACCAGCGGACCGAGCAGCGGCAACAGACGCATCGCTCCGAGTACGTTGGCATGCATGACCGCGTCAAATTCGTCGGCACTCGGCGTGGTCGGCGCGCTGGTGTGCGGGCCGTAGACACCGGCGTTGAGCAGCGCGATGTCCAGCCGCTCTGCCTCCAGCTGTTTGCCGAGCGCACTGCATTGCGCGGCGTTGTCGAGGTCGAGCTGCAGGACCTCGCAACCGAGCGCTTCCAGCGCCGCCGCATCGGCGGGCTGGCGCACGCTGGCCAGCACACGCCAGCCATCGGCACGGTACTGGCGCGCCAGTTCGAAACCGATGCCGCGCGAGGCACCGATGATCAGTGCAGTGTGCGCGCTCATACCATCTCGATGGCGACGGCCGTGCCTTCACCACCACCAATGCACAAGGTGGCGATGCCACGTTTGCCGCCGGTTTTTTTCAGCGCCCCCATCAACGTGACGATGATGCGCGCGCCCGAGGCGCCGATCGGATGACCCAGTGCGCAGGCACCACCGTGGATATTGATCTTGCTGTGCGGGATATCGAGTTCGCGCATCGCGGCCATCGGCACGACAGCAAAGGCTTCGTTGATTTCGAACAGATCGACATCGGCCAGTTCCCAGCCGGTCTTGACCAGCAGTTTTTCAATTGCGCCAACCGGCGCCGTGGTGAACCAGTTCGGCGCTTGCGAATGACGGCTGTGACCGATGATGCGGGCAATCGGTGTGCAACCGAGTTTCTTGGCCATCGATTCGCGCATCATGACCAGCGCAGCAGCGCCATCGTTGATCGACGACGACGACGCGGCCGTGATGGTGCCGTCTTTCTTGAAGGCGGCCTTGAGTTTCGGAATCTTGTCGAGCTTGGCTTTTTGCGGACCTTCATCCTTGTCGATGACGACATCGCCGTTGCGGCCCGAGACGGTGACCGGGGCAATTTCCCAATCGAACGCGCCATCGGCAGCAGCAGCCTGCGCACGTGTTACCGAATCGATCGCGAAGGCGTCCTGCTCTTCGCGACTGAACTGATACTTGTCGACGCATTCTTCGGCAAAGGTGCCCATGGAGCGGCCTTTTTCGTAGGCGTCTTCGAGGCCGTCGAGCATCATGTGGTCGTACATCATGCCGTGACCGATGCGGTAACCGCCGCGGGCTTTCGGAATTAAATATGGCGCGTTGGTCATCGATTCCATGCCACCGCTGACGACCACATCATTGGTCCCGACCAGCAGCGAATCGACGCCGAACATGGTGGCTTGCATCGCCGAGCCGCACATTTTCGACAGCGTGACCGCACCGGCCGAGACCGGGATACCGGCCTTGATCGCCGCTTGCCGTGCCGGCGCCTGGCCCTGACCAGCCATCAGGCAATTGCCGAAAAGGACGTCGTTGACCAAAGCCGGATCGATACCGGCGCGCTCGACGGCGGCGCGGATCGCAACGGCACCCAGTTCGCTGGCAGACAGTGCCGAGAAATCGCCCTGGAACGCCCCCAGTGGGGTGCGGGCGGCGCCGACGATGACGATGGGATCTAACAGTACGTTGGACATATGCATTCTCCTGTTCAAGCAGCGGTTGCTGCGGGGATGGCGTGATTGGATTGTTCGTGATTCAGTTGCACATGATTCGGTCTGTAGCTGAAGCGGCATTCCTGCGGGTACGGAAACACATCATCGAAATGGCCATCGAGGATGCGTTGCTTGTAACCTTGCCAGTACGCGGCATTGAGCAGGTCGGCGTGGTGCTTCATGAAGTATTTGCGCACCGTCGGATTGCCCAGCAAGAAGGTGCCGAACTGCTCCGGAAAAACGTCGTGGCGACCGATCGGGTACCACGGCTCTGCCGACATTTCATCTTCTTCATTGCGCGGTAGCGGGATCGTACGGAACACGCAATCGGTGATGTATTCGATTTCATCGTAGTCATAGAACA
>JBLHLW010000142.1:0-3387 GCA_047621345.1 Minisyncoccia bacterium
AGGACACGCTCCTGCAGCGGCTTGACGCAGGAGTCAGACATCATGGCAAACGATCCGACCGAACTGGCGACACCGCTTTACTACAATCCGCTCGACAAGCAAAAAGGTGCCGGCAAGACGGCGCGCATTCCGATCAAGATCGTGCAGGCCGAGCGCTTGCCGAAACCCGACTGGATCCGCGTCAAGTCAGCGCTGCCATCGAGTCGCTTCTTTGAAATCAAGGACATCCTGCGTGCCAACAAGCTCGTCACCGTCTGCGAAGAAGCCAGCTGCCCGAACATCGGTGAATGCTTCGGCAAGGGCACCGCGACCTTCATGATCATGGGTGACAAATGCACCCGACGCTGCCCGTTCTGCGATGTTGGCCATGGCCGTCCCGATCCGCTCGATGCCGATGAACCAGAAAACCTGGCCAAGACGATCGCCGCCCTGCGCCTCAATTACGTCGTCATCACGTCGGTTGATCGCGACGACCTGCGCGACGGCGGTGCCGGCCACTTCGCCCAATGCATACGCCGCATCCGCGAATTATCGCCATCGACCCGCATCGAAATTCTGGTGCCCGACTTCCGTGGCCGCATGGACCGCGCGCTGGAAATTCTCAATCTGGCACCGCCGGACGTGATGAACCACAATCTCGAAACCGCGCCACGCCTGTACAAGGAAGCGCGTCCCGGTTCCGACTATGCGTACTCGCTGAACCTGCTCAAGCGCTTCAAGGACTTGCATCCGAACACGCCGACCAAATCCGGCATCATGGTTGGCCTCGGCGAAACCGACGAAGAAATTCTGCAGGTCATGCGTGACCTGCGCGAGCACAACGTCGACATGCTGACCATTGGCCAGTATCTGTCACCGAGCGGTGATCATTTGCCGGTACGCCGCTACGTGCATCCGGATGTATTCAAGATGTTCGAGGCTGAAGCCTACAAGATGGGTTTCGTGCACGCGGCGGTCGGTGCGATGGTACGCAGTTCGTACCATGCTGATGAACAGGCGCTGGGGGCGGGTGTGACGATGAATGCCCGCTGAGTAGCCAATCCTAACCTGCACGATCAGTCTTGCTGACAACGGCGCGCCAGTGCCAAGACATCAGCAAGATTGAGCTCAACGTTACGCAAATTACCGACACAGCCGCCCAGCGCTTCGGTAGCACGTTGCTCGATTTCTCCGGCACCGACTTTTTGTGTTCGGATAATGTTTTCTATGTCAGATAAATCGGGTCCGGAAAGCCGCGCGATTTTGCTCACAATCAAATCGACTGGCGACAAGACGAACACCTCGATCAGGCCGGAACTGACCGGTAACCGAATAGCGTCATCCAGATAGTTTTCATGCATGAGCGCGAAAGTACTGTTGTAATTGGTGTCGATGTAGAGCATCTGGCCAGAGTCGGTCTCAACCAGCAAATCCGATGGCACAACAGAGCGATGAGAAAATTCGGCATCTACATCGCAAGTGACACGGCTGGCCGTATAAAGATGTGCGGCCACTCCACCGGCAATAAACATTTGAATCGGCTTTTAAAGCTGCAACCGTGATTGTAACTCCCCGACCAGCCGCATCAGTGCGTGGGCAAGCTCCGTTTCGGTGTGGAAATCGATGTGCACGGTCATGTTACCGGCCTCGAGAGCAATTGCTCCAACATGCTACGCAAACGAGGCAGGTCGGTGACCAGTCCGGTCGCGAGCATTGCTGCAAAACTTGGGCGGGTAACAGCAGAATGCCTGCTGGCATAGCGCGCTTCGGACTGCTCCAGTGCAGCAGAAGCGCCCGGATAATTCGTGCGCACAAGTTGTGCAGCAAGGCGGAAAAGGTTGGCTTCGTCAGAAGTCAGGGCATCGCTTCCGGTTTGCGCCACGGCAACGCATCGCTGCAACAACAAAGCTTCTGCCATGCGACTCGTCATGAAGTCCTCCTGTTGTCTGATATCGCGGCAGAGTCGCCGGGTCCTTCACACAATTGCCAGTGTAATGCTAGCCCAACCCGCACATCTCCTCTACCCCGCCAGTGCCGTCTCCAGTAACTGATGCAACGCCGCAAAATCCGGCTCGCCCACATACCGCTTGATGATCTTGCCTTCCTTGTTGATCAGGAAGGTGGTCGGTGTCAGCTTGACGTCGCCGAAAGCCTTGGCCAATTTGTCCTGCGGATCAAGGGCGACCGTGAATGGCAGTTTGCGGGTCTCGGTAAAGTTGAGGACGTAGTTTGGTGGGTCGTAGCTCATCGCCACGGCGACGAAGTCCAGACCGCGCGCGTTGTAACGCTCATAGGTGTCGACCATTTGCGGCATTTCCTTGACACAGGTCACACAACTGGTCGCCCAGAAATTGACCATCACGACTTTGCCGCGCAAGCTCGACAACGGAATTTGCTTGCCCTGCAAATCGGTGAAAGTGACATCTGGTGCAGACTTGGTGGACGACATCGACAGGGTGCCAACGACGCCGAGAATAATGACCACGGCAGCGCCCAACAGTTTCAGATACAGACTTTTGCGCGAGGTGGAAGGGGTTGATTCTTGCATGACAGACCTGCCTATCGTGTTGATCTCAGTACCCCATTATAGGCATGCCTGTCATGGCGACCGTTTTTAGGGTTCCTTTTCCTTGTATTTTCCGGCAAACCAAGAGGCGTGCAGCGGGGGAAATGTGCGCGCAAGACGGGTAGTCGTCACTCATGGTCGCAGGTACGCATAGCCCTCGCGTGCCTGCAATCGTGCGACTTCGGCGACGCCCGAAGGCACCACGATGGCGGTCGCAATCACATCGGTTGGCGCAATACCATACGCCGCCATCGTGTTGCCGCAAATCCGGAATTGCACCCCCTGCTGCGCCAGCGCCACCACCGCTGGTTCAAAGCGCGTACCGGATGGATCGGTCGCGTCTTTGAGCAACAGCTTGATGCCATCGGCAAGCGCCACCACCACGATGCGGGTATCTGGCGCGGCACGCAGATGGTTGCGAATATTGGCCAAGGCACGGGCGGCCTGTGCCGAGCCATCACTGAGGTGATAGACGACCTTCACCGGCTCGTCGGCGGCAGCAGCGGATACTGCTCCTGTTACCAGCGCTCCTGCCAGTGACAGAGTCGCGATTAACCATTGACGTCGCATCTGCGTTCTCCTTGAAAATAATCAAACCGGATCTGAGGGCAGTAAGTCGGCCGCCTTAAAACCAAACAGCCGCGCCATCAGCGAACCGGGAAATTGGCCTAACGCGGCGTTGTAATGCTGCACGCTGTCGTTGTAGGCCTGCAGCGCAAAGTGCACCCGTTGCGCCAGCGTCGCCGCGTCTTCTGCGGGCGGCGTTGATGCCGCAGCGGCGGCCTGACGCTCACGTTGCACGGCGATTTGTCCGGACCGTTTATGTAACTGCTTGCGCAAGC